>CALIDI010000018.1 GCA_938023035.1 uncultured Leptolyngbyaceae cyanobacterium
TTTAGGCAATACGGAGCGGGGGATTCGCCGAGACCAGCGGCGACGAATGCTGGCGGTGGCGGAGGCGTTGGCTCATTACCAGCGGCAGAAGGGAGAACTGGCGCTGCAAGCAGACGGGGTGGATCGGATCCTGGCCCAATCTCCTTCAGTGCCTCGGTGATCGATGCAGAAATCTGCCAGATGGAATTCAGAGCTGCTCGGTGTTTTAGCGACTCCTTTGGCAGTTTGCCCATTCTGTGATCTGTTACGGCGCTACGAGTGTCGATCAGGACGTTTGGGCGAAGGCGGATAGGGGGGCTTGCTCCCCTGAATGGAGGTGAAGCCTTCTACCCGTGTCTTCAATCTAGTGGCTATGGCTAGCGTTTGTCCTTCTACATGTATGTGTATGTGGGTATATGTATGTGGGCAAAGCCTTTTCTGATCGGGTTTGATTAAATTTCTACGTCTGAGTGCTAGTGACGCAATCGGTAGGTTAAGAAGCCTACTCCAAAGCTGGCAGCCAAGAGGGCAAGGGTTGCTGGAACCAGAGGCAACCAGCCGCCGGTTGCTGTTAGTAAAACGAAGCAAGATAGGTAGAGTAAGACTGCGGCACTCCCTAAGGTGGCGAGCAGTACCAACAATCGGGGAGATCGCCAACCAATTAACCCCCCCACAGATGTCCAGGCAAAAATCCAGAGCGTTTCACCCCACTGCGGGAGCCACCAAATTAAGGGACGCCCATCTAGTACAGCGCTAACCAACTGACTGACCATCTGCCCATGCACCATTACCCCCGGCATGTCGCCATAGGGTGTGTTGAAGTAGTCGGCCTTGGCAATAGTTGTAGCAGTATATCCGATCAGCACAATAGCGATCGCGAATTAAGTTGGGATCGACTCGATTTGTCAGGACATCCCTAACGCTAACCACCGTGGCAAACTTACTGGCATCGCCGCCCGGGGTACGGTAATTCACCATGGCCTGATAGCCACCTGCCACCTGTTTTTGGCTATAGGCGGTGCCATCCCATAAAGAAGGAACGAGCACCTTGCCAAATTGCACCACCTGCGTCAGCTCATTATTTTCATCTAGGGGTGAGGTATAGCCCACACCCAGCGTTTCAAGGTATTGCCGCGTTAATAAAAGCCCAAAGGCCTCTAGGGTATTGCAGTTTACCCCATCTGGAGCCTGGATTAAATTTTGGCGTCGGATATAGCTGCCGCGATCGCTCACCAGATTAGCAAACCCTACCCGCTCTGGTGGCAACTCTGGCATGGGCCGCAGACTGCTGCTGACGATATTGTCCTCCTCCACACCCAGTTGACAGACCCCCGTTTTGCCAAACCAGGCTGAGCAAAATAGTCGCGAATAAAGTCAAGGCCAATCAACTGAGGTCGATGTTGATTGAGTCGCCGCAATAGATCGTCCAGTGCCGGATCCGGGATCGTCCCCCGTCCGGGTTCATAGCGATCATTCAGCATTTGAATACTAATTTCATCCACGGCCACCACGGTAATTCGGGAGTCGGGGGGTTCTGAAGGGCGCGATCGCAGGAGCTGGTCATAGGCGGCCAGTTCCCCCGCTTGCAACAGCCCACCCCACCGCAATAAACACACCATAGCCCCCGCCGCTAAACTAGTAAGGGCGGCAGTTATAGGCTTTAGGGTACGGTGCGGTAGGGCCTCACTCTGTTGGATATACGACCATTGCAAATCAGTCGGAGCCGGTTCTTTACCTGGAGCCTGTCTCAGCCAGTGAGTTGCCAGCAGTAATTCTTTTCTCCGCAGCAGGTAGTCGTCATCTTCACCCTCCCGCTCCCATTCCAAGGCTTTGAGCAACAGTCGCGTATGCTGGCGCACATGCTCCGGGTCGGCGTCCAGGCTACGGGTTAATTCACCAAAATTAGTAAAAAAGTCACCACCATGCTTACGAAAATCCACCCAGGGTACTTTAACCAGCACTGGAGGCAGAATCGCCGTTTCTATATCTCGCAATAGTAAGGGAACAATTCGTTTACCTAGGTTTTGGGCCTGCTCTAGCTGCCCGAGACAACGAGTTGAGTAAACCGAATTGGCTGAAAGGATGATCAAAAAGTTATGGGCCTGTTCAATTCCTTTGGTTACCTCTGCTTGAAAGTCGCGCGATCCATCGGATTGGGCCTGGGTTGTGCTACTCATTAACTCCTGATCAAACCAAGTCGCTTTACCCTGAATCTGTAACCCATTGTTGAGCTTACGGGCAAAATCAGTGTCAGCGCGAGAATAGCAGATGAATGCATCAAGAGCCGTATCGGGAAGCAGTTGAGTGCTTGCAGTAATAAACTCCTCCAGAATCGGGATTGGGGGATTTTGTGGATGGTTACGAGCGGCTTCAAGCCATGCCTGGGCTTGCTGCAAGTTGCGTCCACGTAACAAAATACTGGGATTATATTTCTGGCGCTTCCACTGCAACGCCTTTGATAGCAGAATTTTTCGCTGTTCGTAATAGGTAGCATCTTGGCGCAGTACTCGAATCAAATCAGCGACTTTTTTTGATAGGCGGCTTCATCCTGGCTGGGGTCTAGCGTGATAGTTTGAATCCCTTGGAGGGCCGCGGGTATTTCATTGGCTGCGATCGCTTCAAGTTGAATCGGAATTATCCGCTTTTTTAAGCTAGAAGCATAGGTTATTTCCCCCAGGCAAAGAGGCGATTTTACTGAAACCGACGACATTAAAAAAATGACGTTAGTTGCTTCTTCAATCCCTCGATGAATCTGCTCCTGATATTCGTCGCCACTCGTCACATCAGATTGCCCTCGCCATAGGGTAAATGCCTGCCGTTGGAGATGACGGGCGAGCCTCTGCATCGTTGCCCCATCCGCCTCAGCAAAACTGAGAAAGACCTCGGTCATCAAGTTATCAGCATTTTTTGTGCTTTCGCAGATATATTCGCAATGCAAATCAGTTGGTTCACAGGGGGGCTGCTCTTGATCAAAACGGGTTCTGAGCCAAGCTTCAGCCGCTTCTCTGGCCTCGCCCACTAGCAGGTAGCTCGATTGTCGCTGGTATTGCTCCCATTCCTGAGCCTGTATCAGAAGATGGGTATGTTGGCGCACATAATCTTTCTGGCGTGAAAAAATCTCAACCAACCCCGCCAGGGATGTTTCAAAGTCATCGATGCCCTCACGGAAATAGACCCAGTTCATGCGGGCGATCGCCGGATGCAGATTGACAAAGCTAGAATGCAATCCTTTTGCCTGGTATGCTTCTCAGGCTGCGATGGGTTTATCTGGATAGCGTTGCTGCCAAGTTGCCTGATCAATCTGCTCGACATGGAGTAAGGGAATAATCCGTTTGTTCAACTGCGCCGCTGCTTCAATTTCTTTCAGGCAATAGGGAGAGTTCACTGCGTGGGGCGCAATGATAAACAAAAAGTTATCAGATGCGGTAATGCCAGCATCAATCTGATTTTGAAAATCAACCCCCAAAGGAATGTCATTTTGATCGAACCAGATTTTGTAGCCTTGGTCAGTCAGGCGCTGGTGTAAGTGAATCGCAAACTGCTTGCTATCAGCCCGGCCATAGGAAATAAAAGCATCTTGTAATCTTTCATGGGGTTTTGCTGGCTGGATGCATCCGGTGTTGATGGGGTGGAGCAAACTGTTTCTGAGCTAGAAACGCGGCGTTTCAGAGGGGGCACTCTGCTGCGCTCAGTTGTTTACCTGCCCTATCCTGCTGCTCAAATTAATGGGAGATAAAGAAAAAATAGGAAAAAACCGCGAAGCTTCACGATTCTTTAACAAAAAGTTTCAAAAATCTGCGGACGGCTGAGCAACTGGTCGAAGACTTATGTAAGTTGTTTGACCAGTGTTGGATCTGCCAATAGGCAGACATAGGCTCTTTTACGGAACTGCCCACTCTCAACATCGTCTTGTGGCTTATCTACCTATTTAATACCGGTGTCCTATGGAAAATATCGCGTTCTTTTATCTACCCTTTAATGAAAACAAACTTTCCCAGGCTATGCCCTCCGTCAGTCCTTTGCCTGGGCCTTCTATCATTGAAGCAAGCACCCCAGGCACAACAATCATAGATGGCTCTGGGGCATTACCGCAGGGTAGGCAAGAAGTGGCTGCCTCTAGGGAGGAAGATGAGGCGATGTTACCCAGCTATCCCACGATGTATCTGTAGAAATGGGACTTGACTAGCAGGATGGGGCTGGTAAGAAGTCAATGGACGGGGCGATCGCGCAAGCGCCGCTTCTGGAAGCTAAGAAAGTTCCAATTACTTCGCTTGATTTTTCTGATAGCCGACATAAAGGGGAAGGTGTCGCCCGCCACCGACATAAATAGGCACCTTCTCTGCTAGCAAGTCGCGGGTGAGGCCATTCCGTGTTTCTCGAACATAGATGGTGTAAGGAGGGCCACCGCCAAAGTTAATTTCGCCTAAAGTCATAGAAATATTTGACTCGTGATTAATCAACATCGGCTCATTTTGCTGGCCATCAGCCGCTGCTGTCGTCGTATAGGCAAACCCTCCCAGGAGTTCCGTTACGCCCCCCTTGTGCGTTTCAATCAGCGTCCCTCCTCGTTCTGTCTTTAGCCCTAAGATCCAGAGCTGGCCCCCATCATTGATGATTTTGGTACCCAGGTTTTCAATATTTAACTGACGGGCCCAGACCCTCTGACCATTAATGGTCAAAGCACTGGTAGCAAGATTCTCAATGTAAATATCTCCTGGCCCCGTTAGCTTTAGGGCTACGTCCGTGGCATCGCGAACAACAACCGTTCGAGAAGACACATTTTCCACCGTGGGGGTGCCAAAATACCAGGAGCGTATGCGCTCAAAGACCACAACAGGGGCCTGACCATCCACAATCTTAAACCCTGGGTTGACGGTCTTTGGCACTTCAATGTAAGCCTCTGTGCCAATCAAACGACGAACCTGATGGCGGATCAATACTGTTCCTTGCAAATTGTAGCTACCCACGGGGAAATAAACAGTTGTGCGCCCCGCATCGATCGCAGCCTGAATCGCTGCGGTATCATCCTGGCCATCATTCGGAACAGCTCCATAGGCCACCACATTGGCCCAGGGCGTTTTATCGGGGTCATCCCAGGGAACGTCTGGGGTTTCTCGAATCGGCAGGTTCAGGCTGCAGGATGGGGATGGAAACTGGCTAAGAATCAGATCCCCAGCAACAAATTCTGTAATGTCTGGCCCCGGTAAAGTGGTTGCTTCTGAAACCTGAAGCGCCACCCGATAGCCTGACGTTTTGACATTACGAACCATAACATCGGCATAGTCACTCTTGATTGCTGGCAGGTTGGCCGCCGCGCCTGTGCCCTGGAGTTGAGAATCGACCATGGTGAATCGCCCACCACCGTTGTAAATTGCTGGAACTGCGTTTTTGCTGGTCAACCCCCGCACGTTGATGACCTGGCCAGTATTGTAAAACCCATAGATCTGCTGATTTTCCAGAACCACATGCTCAAACGTCTGGCTATTCACGTTAAACCCTGTCCGGATACCGTACTGAAAGCCCTGAACAGTAACCTCCTTCACTAGTAGAGGGCCAATCTCATCGGCGAAATTCATATCCAACCCGTTCACGCCCTGCCCATCTCCTGAGCGGATTGTGACCTGACGCAAAGAGCCTTGATTACTGGCGTTAAACTGAATACCGCAAGCGCCTGGGTTACTGCTGCCTGTATTGACAGTGAGTGTGCGAATAGAGTTACCAAACCGCTGCGCTGGGGCTGGGCCAGTAAAGATAACTGCCTTGCATTTATTGACATTGGTAAAGCCGGGGCTACGATCTTTAAGTTTGATGACCGTACCCTGTTCGCTTTGTCCCTGTAAAATCACGTTTTTGTAGTCGTCACCGCCTCTGGTGCCCGCAGGCCAGGTGAGTGTATCAGAAACTAGGTAGGTGCCCCTGGGTAAATAAATAATCCGCATGGCGTTGGGGTGGGCGTTCAACGCAGCCTGAATCGCGGCTGAGTCGTCTGTGATACCATCGCCCTTAGCCCCGTACTGGGTTTTGACATTAACCACCCCGGCATCTTGAGGAAAAGTCACTGGCGCAGATGCTGCAACTTTCCGGGCAAGGGGTTCACCACTTGTCACTGTGGCGAGGTCGCCAGCACAACAGGCAATGAATAGAAGAGAAGCCAGCAGCATTAATGCTAAAAACCGCTGGAGCGATCGCTGTTGCCGTCGAAAAACCATAGGAATTCCAGCTCTAGAAACAACTGAGCCAACCAAACACAGGAGGTTTCATCGCGAAGCAGCGACGAAGATTTGATGAAAGTCAGAGCGCATCGATTCAAGCAGCAAAACAGATTCTACAGATCCTAGAAACACACTAACGAACAGCGAAGAGATGAACGGTGACTGGCTCACGGAGTCAATAAAATTTCGATATAGCCGTGCGAACTAGGGTGAGTGCAGTTTTTGGAGTAGCCCCCCAGCTCAGGGTGCATATCACTTTTGCCCTCACCTTAAATCCCTCTCCCAATTTAGGAGAGGGCCTTTGAGATGGCTCGACTCCCCTTCCCTCAGGTTGGGAGCAGGAGTTGGGGGATGAGGGTCTGCAAAGGTGACATGCCCCCCTAACTCCGAAGCAGCCCTCATATTCCCCAAGAGGAAGAGATGACTGCCCCAACTTCACAAACACTTGAGACAAACCGTCTGGTAGATTTCCATCAAGCGTTTGTAATTATCGGCAGCGGTATATTTTGCTTCAAACTCAGCACGCGCCGCCTGGCGCATTCGGCTAAGGTTCTGAGGATGGTTCAGTAGCCAGTTAATCTGAGTTGCCAGGTCAGCCGGGTCGCTGGGGCGAAAGTGCATACCGGTACGCTGGTGTTCAACTAATTCTGTAATCGCGCCGATATTGGAGGCGACGACAGGGGTGCCTCTGGCAAACGCCTCGATCGCCACGCGGCCAAAGGTTTCATACCATTCAGAGGGAAACACTAAAAAAGCGGCGTTACCGACAAACTCATAGACCTCCTCCAGAGAACGCCGCCCTAGCCATTCAATTTCAGGCATTTCTTGCATTGCTTCTTTGACCAACCCGGCCATGGGGCCATCTCCCAAAATTTTGAGGGGAATTCTGCCTCCTAACTGGCGCCAAGCGTCTAGCATCACTCCCAGCCCCTTTTCTACTGACAGTCGCCCTACAAACAACCCATAGCCTCCCTTACCTTCCCCAGGATCGGGGGCCGGATGCAAGAAATTGGTCTTAAAGGCAAGTTTTTCTGCGGGTAACCCCCCTTCAATAAACTTCTGCATCGCAAACCGGCTGTAGGCAATGAACACATCGACGGCCTTACTCCAGGTACCCAAAAGGGAGTGAAAACTGATGGTGCTTGCCACCATTGCACTGGCAGCTCGACTGCCACGATAACAGCCATGGATAATGCCCGGTAGGGGAAAGGGTTTACCCAGGCAGTCTTCGCAAACGCGCCCGGCACGGAAAAAGAGGGCATTAGGACAGAGCAGACGATAGTTATGCAGGGTTTGAACCACAGCGACCCCCTCATCTTTGGCGGCGTAGTAGGCTGCTGGAGAAATTAGGGGAAAGGTATTGTGAAAATGGGCAACCTGAGGTCTTTCCTGCCGGATTAGCGATCGCAGCTCTTGATAGACAGCCTGATTCCACAGAGTATTTTTAGCTAGCACCAGGGAATTCATCCCCGCGATCTGGTCGTTATTGAGGGTATAGCGCACGACCTCATGGCCATAGGATTGCAGCAGTGTTGCTTCCGTGTTGAAGATTTGCTCTTCGCCACCAGGCTGCTGGTAATAGTTATGAACCGCTAGAATCCGCATGTTGTTCTCCCTGCTGCGATCGCATGGTTTCGTAAACACCCACCAAAACTTGACCTTTGGTTTTCCAGTTAAACCACTCATTGACCCGCTGACGTGCAGCGGCTCCCAGGCGCGATCGCAACTCCGGCTCTGTGGCTAATCGTCGCATGGCTGCTGCCATCCCCGCGATCGCTTGTTCTGGGTTCTCAGCCGGAATTTTGAAGCCAGTGGTCTCGGTCACCTGTACCGCTGGCCCGCCCAGATCTAGACAAATTACCGGACGCCCGGCAGCCATCGCCTCTAAGCAAACAAACGCTCCCGAATCGTGCAGGCTAGGGTGCACTAGAGCCACGCAAGTTCCCAACTTATGCATCAAATCGGCACGGGGCATTTCATCTAAAAACTGCATCTGAGAAGCAATACCTAAATCGCTGGCCAACGCTCGCAGGGTTGCCGATTCTGGCCCCTTACCCACCAACCAATACTCGGCTTCCGGCGGCAAATTCGCTTGGGCAAAGGCCCGTAGCCCCAAATGAAACCCCTTCCAGTGTAAAAAGCGGCCAATACTGATAAACCGCAGGGGGACTGGGTCAGTGATAGAAAACTGGCCCAATTGCTCCACTTCTTCGGGAAGCAACCCCACTTGAGAAAGAACCTTTACGTTTTTGCTGCCCATGGCTTCTAGCCGTTTGGCCGTATCTGCTGTTGTCGCCCACACTAGGGCGCTCCGCCGCACTGTGAGCTGAGTAAACGGGTCAATCTCGCCTAGCCAGCGGGTGAGATCCCGCAGAAACTCATAGAGTTTGGCCTTCCGGCTGAAGTCTCGATAAAACGACTGAGGGGCGGTTTCGCCCCCACCGACTGGGCCAAAAATAAACGGAATGGGTAACAGGCAAAGAAAACTAGGGGTGGAATACTTGACAAAGGTAACGTGGTGGGCAATGTCAAAGCCAATTGCTTGATGCAACTTGCGAGCCACAAAATAGGCTTGAATTTGCCAGAGGTAGTAGTGGATCTGGAATGCGCCCTGCCCCCACTTCCAGCCGCTACCCCAAATGGGCAAGGTAAAGTAAACGAAGTGCAGATTCGGGATTGGGTTGCGGGCTAGCTCAGCTTCAATGGCTTCGCGTCCGTCATCGGGGCGGGTTAATACCCAAACTTCGTGATAGCGGGCAACCTCGCGTACCGTATTCCAACCAACTCCCAGTTCGGTACCGCGTCCGGGTTCACAAGCGTAGGCCGAGATCAAAACTTTCATGGCACTCTAACCTCCTGCACGGGCGAGCTGGCATGCAGAAGAGATTGGCCAAACTCAAGGTACCGGCGGCTGGTGTTGAGGTAATGAAAATCCTGCGATCGCCGTAGAGACTGCTGACGATAGTGCTGTTTTAGGTCTGGATTTTGCAAAATTTGCAACAGCCCCCCAGCTAGCGCCTGTGGTTCCCCAGTGGGCACTAGCACTCCGTGTTTTCCATGTTCAATAATATCTTTCATGCCCCCAGGGGCATCGGTGACGACAACGGGTGCCCCACAGGCCATCGCTTCCTGCAATGCAATCGGACACCCCTCCCAGGCTGATGCCAGCACAAACACATCCGCCGCCGCCATATAACGGTAGGGGTTAGTGTCGTAGCCCGGCATCCACACGGCCTCGGCCACACCCAATTCCTGGCAGAGACGCTCTAGTTCAGCCCTCAATGGGCCTTCCCCTAAAATGACCAGTCGAGCTGGCATGACCTGATTCACCTGAGCAAAGGCCCGCAACAGCCCATCCAATTGTTTTTGCTTCGCTAAACGTGCAGCGGTCACAATCACCGGCACATCCTGATGGTGAAACCAGGGGTGATCTATCGGTGCTTGCGCCATTTGCTCCACGCGATCGCGGTTAATTGGGTTCAACACCACTCGCATCGGAATCTTTGCCGGAATCTTAAGGGTCTCTACCAAATCCGTAATCGTATCCTTTGACACACCAATCAGCCCATCCCCATGGGGATAGGTATAGCGCATCAACACCGGCAAAAATCGCAAATGGGGCTTATCTCGATGCTCAATGCCAGCTTCTAAGCTAATGATGTTATGTTCTCCTAGAACCACCTTTGTAGAAACGCCTGCCAGGTAACGCGCCCAAACCGCCACCACATTAAAATACCAGGGCATGGGAAAGAGCAAATCGGGTTGATAGGCTCGCAAATAGCGCACAGTGGATTGTAACGAAAAGGCCGTGCGCCGCACATTCAGACTCACAATCGGTACATCTGGATAGCGGGCCATTTCTGCATCACTGGCTTTGAGAACTGCCAGTTGACAGTCGGCTCCTAGCTCCTGAAATCCTCGAATTAGTGCGGTACAGAGGTTTGTAAACGTACCTCCGCCGATATCGTGAGTTAAGACAGAAATCTTGGGTGCGCTCATTCGTTTTCAGCCAATGCTTGACAATTAAATGACAGTGGGAACCCAGCTAGGTTCTACCCGCCGAGCAGGGTCGCCTAACCCATAACGGTTTGTACCACCTGAGCCAGACATTGAGCGGCGGCCTCTGGGGTATATTCCGCCATGATCTGCTTTGAGCGCTCACCCATGGTCGCGATCGCCGCTGGATCATCTAGAAACTTCTGCATCAAATCCGCTAACTCCTGAGGATCTTGGGGAGCAAAGACATAGCCATTTTCCCCATGCACAACCAGCTCTGAAGTCCCTGCGCCCTTGGAGCAAAGAATTGGTTTGCCCAGCAACATGGCCTCCAAGGTCACCACACCCCAGGTATCTTCCAGCGTGGGAAAAACAAACACATCCGCCTGCTCAAAATAGGTACCAATCTGGTCATAGGGAATGCGCCCAGCCCATTGCACGCGATCGCTAAGGTGATGAGCCTGGCAGAAAGCCTCTAGTTCTGCCCGTTGTTCTCCGCTGCCGACAACCAACAGAGTATAATGGTCGTAACCCCGCGCTTTTAACCGAGCACAAGCCTCGAGCAAGAGAGGTAAACCCTTACGGGATACCAAATGCCCAACAAACAAAAAGATCGGTCGCTTTAAGCTAACAAAGACATCAAGATTGACCTCACCCGTGCTTCCTGGCAAAGTCTTCTCATCAGGAATTTCGTACGGCTGCACAAAGACGCGATCCGCTCTTGCTTGCAACCAATCGAGTAAGTAAGCCCTTCCACCCCGGCTATTGGTAATACAGGCGTCTGCCAACCGTACCATCACCCGACGCACAAACAATCGCAGGGGGGAGTGGCGATAGTCAACCCCCGGAGAACTGCCCTCATAGGCAATAATCACCCGATACCAAAGCAATGGCTTGAGCATCAGTGCCAGGATAGTCCAGATGCCAAAGGAACTGGTAATCACCACATGGGGACGTAAGCGTAGGAGGTGTCCAACAATTCCAGGAGACAAATAAGTAAAGTTGTCGCCGTAACTGCCCTCATCTTTATTAATTTCAATCACCCTAAACTGGCCAACAACCTCGACCTTTAGCTTTCCCTCTAGCCCTCGGGCAAACCCAGGAAAAAGCCCAGTGTAAACGGTTGTCTCTGGAAACTGTTGAGTAAACTCAGCGAGTGCGGGTTGCCAGTAAAACCATGCGACAGGGAGCAGCCAGGAAATGCGCAAGTTATTCATAGGATTTAGATAAAAATACCCAATCAACCAAAAGAAGCATCAGCCCATCAGTAGGAGGGAAACCCTACCGGCTACCCATAGACGGTTCGACTCAGTTATTTAAGCTGTGAGCCTGAATATGGAAGACTAGACGAATTACAAAAACTGATTGATTACCTGCGTCATCAATATAATTAATAATTAGCGATACTTCTCAGAAAACCAGGCTAAGCCAAAAGTTACTGGAAACCTTCATTAAATCTAGAGGAACTATAGAACATCACGGAAAAAGCACTGGGATAAATTTTGGAGTCTTTGCAAAAAACTCATATTCCAGTGAACCAAGGGTGAACCAAGGTCAAGAATTTCTCAATGAAGCCGGATTCTACAAACTTGAGGAACGAGTCTGCTCCCAGTGGAGCAGATCTAATAGCTGGGTTGCTAGCTTTGCTGGTTTAAAGGGCTTTGTAATCACCGCAGTTACCCCCAGTGCGGCAAACCGACTTTGGTCAGAGGGCTGTACTCGTGCTGTAAGTAGAATCACGGGAATATGACGAGTTTTTGGGTTTGCCTGCAATTGCTGAAATGTACTCGCCCCATCCATATCTGGCAGCATAACATCCAATAAAATAGCATCGGGTTGTTCTGCCACTGCCTTTAGTAACCCTTCCTGACTTGAGCAAGCAACCAACACTTCTAGACCGGCCATCAGTTCCAGGCTAGCTTGGGCAATTTCTCTAATGTCATCCTCGTCATCAATAATCAGAACTCGCTTAGCTGACACGGCAATTTCTCCGGCAATATGATGAGAGCAGCCATTGTTCTATTGATAGCATTCAAGTCTGTTTATGTAATTTTTTTCGGAAGGTGTATGCTCTTGGGTCGCAACGATTGGGGCTAAAAAAGCGCCAGAACGAGTGCATCCCAGTTCTGCAAATTTGCCCACTCTTTGGGCAGAGCAAAGCTCTAAAGCCTCTACCCCTGCTCTCAGAACAGGAGAAGGAGGGCCAGATTCAAACAACTTCTCTCATTCTGGACAAGAGCTTGAGGGTGAGGGATAAAAGGCAGGACAGACCCTGTGAGAGCTTTACCTCCAAAAAATGCGACAACGTGATTCCGACTGCTAGCTTTACCGTACTTATAAAGTGACTGATTCTGACACATCCGTCGTCTAAGTAAGACGTTAGGGTTAACGCGGGCGATTTAGGCTGCATGTACTCAATTATTCTCTAGTATGACCTAAAATTTGAGAAACTAAAGATGATAGAAATACTGAAACCTTGCGATCGCGGGTTCAACTAAGCTACACAACTGAGGATAAGCTCACAGAGCTTGGGAGCCTGCCGCCTTTGCAGGCCCTCATCCCCCGACCCTTTCTCCCAACCTGGGAGAAGGGGAATATCAGAAGTGACATGCACTCTTCTCACAGAATGCGGTTTTACTTTTTTGAACCAGCCCATTCTAGGTTTTAGGGGTCGCGATCGCGTTTTACCGACTGAGAAATTACAAATTTTGCGGTGAGGTGGGTTTCCCTTGCCGCGATCGCTGTAGCCGATTTAAGAGACACAGGATCAGTTCTGCTGGAATAATCGGCTTGATCAGGTAGTCATCAACCCCTGCACTCAATGCCTGTTGTTTACTTTCGGAGCTAGCTTCTGAGGTCAGGCAAACTACCGGTAACCAGTTCCAAGTCGGATCTTGGCGAAGCGACTGGCAGAGTTCAATCCCACTGATTTGAGGCATATTCCAATCAACAATGACTAGGTCAGGCTGGAGATGGGTGAGCGTTTCCCAGAATTGGGCCGGGTCATCCAGGCAAGTCAAGTGGATGTTGTAAGGTTCTAGAATCAGTCGAATGGCTATTAAGATCTGGGTATCGTCGTCAACAGCTAAAACGATTGCAGGAGGGGAGGTTGGAGCTGTTAGGGTTACCCTGATCGCTTGCAAGGTTTCCACTGGTTCTAGTTCCCGTGGGATAAAGCACTGAGAGCCAAAACGTAGCGCTAGCAGTCGATCGCGGGTACTTGCCCCGTTACCCGTCATCATCATTAAGGGCACTGGGCTTTGTTGCCGAAATGCGGCCACCTGTGCAGCATTTGCTTCGGTAAGCAGGGCAACATCAATCAGTATCACGTCGGGGGCGATTGTTTGGAGCTGGGCCTGCGCTGACTCTAGGTCAGGGGCGATCGCTGCCTGAATGTTAAGCCCAGTAGCCGCCATCACCAAACGATTGGCCGCTTGACTATTCTCATTAACGACCAGCAAGCTAAATTGCTGCGGCGATGGCCAGTGAATGACTAAGCTATTTGAGTCGGGTTCTAAGCTGGAAGGGTTAGGGGCTTGTTCTAGCTGCTGTCGTAACGCTATGACCAGAGGCTCAACTTGAACCGCAAGGGCTGATTGCACCTGAACATTCAGCGCTGGTTCAAAATACTCTTCAATTTGTCGAGCGATTTGCGATCCTAAATTAAACCCAAACGTTCCCAGGGAACCTGCAAGCTTGTGGGCCGTTTGCCTCGCTTGAAGATATTGCTCTTCGTCCAAGGTATTGGCGGCGAGAGCTTGAACGCTACTTACTAATTGATCCACCCGTTCGAGGGTTCGATCTTTCGTCAGTTCCCAGATTTCCGCTGCAATGGCCTCAAGCGTTTCTTCGGGGCGACTACTGGTCTGAGGCGTGAGGAGTTCGGGGGAAGTTTCAGCCAGATAGGTCGGGTTAATTCGATAACCTTGTCCGTAGAGGGTTTCGATTAAATCATTGGCTCCCACGGTTTTGAGCTCACGCCGAATATTTTTAATGTGAGACTTAATGGTATCTTCGTTAGGCGGGTCTTCGCCGGATGACCAGAGCCGGTCAATCATCATACTGCGACTAAATACTTGCTGGGGATGGCGTAAAAAAAGCTCTAGGATGAGATATTCCTTACGACTAAACCGCAGCAGTTGCTCGCCATAGGTGACTTCACAGGATCTTGGATCGAGTTGTAAGCGGCCACAGGTCAAAATGGGCGTACCTGCGGTGCGGCCTCGCCTCAGGAGGGCGCGGATGCGGGCTGCTAGTTCCTGAATGTTGAAGGGCTTGACAACATAATCATCGGCACCGCTGTCTAGCCCTAAAAGTCGATCAGTGGTCGTATCCCGTGCGGTTAATAACAGCACCAGTACAGAATGATTGTCAGCACGTAGGCGCTGGCAGAAGCTGATCCCATCGAGTCTAGGTAAACCAATATCGAGCAGGATTAAATCGTAGGAATAGGTCTGAGCCAGATCCCAGCCGGCTTCTCCATCGCTAGCAACATCAATAACGTAATTTTGCTCAGCCAGGGCAGCGGTTAACAACTCGACAATGCTGGCATCATCTTCAACTAAAAGAATTCTCATAAGCGCAATAATGCTAACCCTTGCTCAGGCGATTGTGCCAAAGACTTTACCGCTTTGGTTTGTTCATTCAGGCAGGAACAGCAGTGGTGTCTATTGCTATGGGGCTGACAAATCGCTGCTGTTAAGCTGGTAATAGGAATGCGCAAACGATTGGGGCGATCGCTGCTGCGTGCTCAATATCTGAATACTTTGAGGTTGTGACCCGCAAGGCATTGCCATGGGCAACAGTTAGGTCACAATTTGTCAACTGTCTGGGGAGGCTGACCAAAGAAGGGCATTTGGCCATTAACTAAGGTGACACTTCATTACCTTGTTGACAGCATAATGAATAAAGGTGGAAAAGTTGAGTAGTTGAGTAAAAGAAGCTACCACCTGATAGGCGTTTAAGTGTAATCACTTGATAGTTTATCTGGAATCTGTGCCAGCTTTGCAACTGGTATGGGTATTGTCAAAGGCGATTCTGGGCTGATTTCTCTAGGGAAATCGTAGAGTCGGATACGGCGATCGCCCGGTTACTGAGTCCATTGAGGGTTAGGGAAAGGTGGGAGCAGCGTCTCTGGGTAGGGGGTTCCACCCCCGAAATTGGCTACAATTTAATTGTGCTCGGCCACTTACTCTGCGCATGGGCTGGTAAAGTCAGACAGGTCAGTGACTACCAGAGTTGATGTTTTATTTGATACGTGGTTTTTCGGGTGACTCAATGCCCCCTGACTTGATGCTCCTGAAAGATCTACTGAAAATTTTCCCCAAGTTTTCCACTTTTAAAGTTTAGATTTTAACTTGCACCGTATAAGTACTAAAACCGAGAATTTCTGATGATTGTTGGAACTCTGATGACACCGTCCATGCCCTGGAAAGATGAGTGGGTTGCTGAGGGATGCGCTACTGTTTTTGTTGTGGCGTTGTGGTTTTTACGGTGAGATGGCTCCGCAATATCACGGTTTGTGATTTGACAGGGCGGCGTTCTCACACTGGGTTACTGAGTATGATCACAGCCTCTTCTGCGGTTTCCACGGTATGGTGTTGGTTAAGCGCATCTACCTTGGCCTGGTCGGCATGCTTCTAAATTCTGGGTTCTCTCCGTTCGCATCTCCTACTCAATTGCATTCAGTCGTGAACAGTCATTCTATAAAGTCTCAAGCTGGCAGCATCTTAATTGTAGATGATGTGCCTGATAGTCTCAGGTTGTTATCTCGTATGTTGACGCATAAGGGCTACGAAATTCGCAGCGCTTTGAGCGGGGTATTTGCCCTGCAAACTGCCCGGGCGGCTCCGCCCGATTTGATCTTGCTAGATATCAATATGCCTCAGATGGATGGATATGAGGTTTGCTTGCAGCTTAAGGCGGATGCTCGTACTCGTGAGATTCCAATTATTTTTATCAGTGCGTTGAATGACTCGGCTGATCGGGTAAAAGCCTTTCAAGTGGGAGGGGCCGATTACATTGCAAAGCCGTGTTCTATGGAAGAGGTTTCTGTTCGTGTTGAAAATCAGTTGCGTTTGTGCCGGTTGCAAGCTCAGTTGAGTAGTCAGAGTGTGCGGTTGCAGCAGCAGATCAATGAGCGAGATCGCGCGTTACGAGCGGGAAAAGTCTTTCTAGAAGTGCGGCAGCAGATTCAGTTGCAGTTGCAAAAGCTGAATGAAGAATTGGCCCGCTCCAACCAGGAGCTTGAGCATTTTGCTCACGGGGTTGCCCATGACTTGCAACAACCGTTACAGAGTATTTCTGGGTTTGCTCGATTGTTGTCGGTTAAATATGGCGATTCTCTGGATGAAACGGCGCAGCAATATCTGGCCTGCATTGCGGATTCGGGCAATCATTTACAGCATCTGATTCAGGATTTGCTGGCCTATGCTCAGGTAGGGCAGCAGGTGCAACCTTTTGCCCCGGTGGACTGCAATCGAGTTTTGGCTCAAGTCAGGACAAATCTCAATGCCGCGATCGCAGAGCGTTCTGTGCTTTTGACCCATGCAGACTTACCGGAGGTTGCTGGCAGTGAGCCTCAGCTTGTGCAACTGTTTCAAAATTTGATTAGTAATGCTATTAAATTTACTCGTCTAGAAGTGTCTCCCCATATTCGCATTTCAGTGACCCTCGAGGGCGATCGATGGCTATTTGGCGTTCATGACAATGGAATTGGGATTCCATCCCAAGAAATGGAGCGCGTTTTCCAGGCATTTCAGCGGTTACACTCTACTCGGCAATATCCTGGAAACGGCATCGGTTTAGCCACCTGCAAAAAGATTGTGGATCACCATCAGGGCAAAATTTGGGTCGAGTCGCAGCTTGATGTTGGCAGTAGCTTTTACTTTACATTGCCCCATCTCAGCACCTTAACTACTGGCTTGGCTAACCCTTCGATATTGACGGAGGAGTCTAAGGCGTTGGAAAAATCAGCCTCCCTTGATCAGGATCGACAGAAGTGTAGGCTCCTTCCAACCCATTTAGAAGCACTGCGGCTGAAGCGTTATCTCGATTCTTCGCTAATTGATACATCGAGCTAATCGGGTCGGGGCGCTTGACTGCCCCAACTAGCCTATCAGCATGAATTCAGAGCAGGACGTTTGCCTACAGATAAGGGGCTGGATCGATCGGTTCACCCTCTCGCCGCACTTCAAAGTGGAGATGGGGGCCGGTAGAAAATCCGGTTGAACCCACTGCTGCGATCGCCTGACCCTGCTCAACCGTTTGCCCTTCACTGATATAGAGTTCACTGGCATGGGCATAAAGCGTTGTCATACCGTCACCATGATCCACAATCACAGCATTGCCATAGCCGCCATACCAGCCTGAAAAAATCACAGTCCCCCGATCAGCAGCATAAATTGGAGTTCCGTAATCGGCCCCAAAATCAATACCACCGTGAAACCGTTCGTAACCCAAAATCGGGTGCACGCGCCAGCCAAAGGTGCTAGTAATGACCCCATTCGTTGGAAAGACCATTTGCCCACTCCCACGAACGGTGGTACGACTGGCGGCCAGTTTACGCTGAATCAGTACAGTAAGATTGCGAGAGTCTTGTTCTAATTGGATTTCGGCGGCAGCCATCGCGCGGCGATCGTTCTGCAAGCGCTCAACCATCGTTTGCTGTGCTCTCGCCTGTTTCTGGTATTGGGCTTTTTGGGTATAGAGTTGCTGGGTCAGCAGAATTACCTCATTTTTCTTTTTTGCCACCTGGTTGCGTTGCTGATCGATCTGATCGGCACCCAGGCGTAAACTGGCCAGCATTTTGCGATCGGCGATGTAGACCTGTTTGAGTTGGTAACGCCGGGCTAAAAATTCACTGATATTCTCACTTTGCAGCAGAACCGCCCAACCCCGATCGACCTGTTGGCGTTGCAAAAACCGCAACCGTGCCGCTGTTGCCCTTTGCTTTTGGCGAAAACTGTTTTCAGTTTGCAGCAGTTTTTGTTCAATTTCTGCAAGCTCGCGGTTTGCCTGTTCTAACTTGGCCTCGTTCGCCTGAATTTGCTCATCCGTTACTTGAATGTTTTGGCGCAGGCTCTGGAGCTTTTGTTGTGCGGCGTTTTCTTGTTGTTGTAGGCGATCGCGCTGCTGCTGTATTTGTAAGCGTTTTTGCTCGAGTTGTTGTTGCTGCTGCCGCAATTCTTCTACCGACTGAGCTTGGGCTGATGGGGCACCCCACCCTAAAAGGCAAACCCCTAGGCAGAAACTCAACAGCAATAATTGCCATTGCTTTAAGCGCTTTTTCCACCACTCCATTAACCGGGCAAGCATTTCTCTAGAACCGAGATTGCAATTAACGAAAGTCTATTATGCCTGGGCTAAGAGAATCTGCACGAGGAAAGCGGAATTTCACTTATTCTCCTGGAAAATCTTGATTCTCTCATGCTGGTCAAGCCCTACTCAGCGATTAAGATAGGCATACACGAGTAATCTCGATCGGCTCAAGTTGGCTAAATAGCTAAACGATAGATTTTGAACCTGTGGCTTTGTCTGTTGCAGGGACGGGTAGAGGATGGCGATGAACTCGTGGCAATCAACTCAATTATTAATTGATCAACAGTTGCCCAAAGGTGTGATGAATAATTCTGAGACTTCTGGCATCGGTTCTTCCCCAGCAAAAAGTAGTAACGTGGCGGCTGGAAAGGGGGCGCATGGCTACTTCGATGATGCTGACGATTTTGCCGGACAGACCTCTGCGACTGAGACAATTGTCTCACGCCAGGTGAGTCGGAGCTTGTCTTCCGAGGCGATGGCTATGATTAAACGGGGCAATCGCCCCCCTTCAGGGCACCTCTCCCAATCGGCGATCGTCATCTTGGCCTTGGGGGTGATGGCAACTGGGTTGCTGCTGGGGATTCCCTGGGCCGGTTTTGCCGGAGCGCTGGTGGCCATTCTGGTTTCTCTACGGTTGTTGTGGGTACCCCTCCAACCTGTTGTGCTGGAACTCTTGACTGAAGATGAAACCCCTTTGCTAATCGGCACGGTTGGGATCTTCCTGGCGTTACTGGGCGGCTTGAGCTTGTTGGGATTTTATCGCTGGCTCTGGCAACAGGTGCAAGCTGTTAATTGGGAGGCGGTTGGAGCACTGGGGGAGGTGTTTGGGGCGCTGGGTCAAATTCTGATTGCGGTGCTGGCCGTTTATATCGCCTGGCGGCAGTATGTGATCTCGCGGAATCTCACAATTCAACAAAACATCATTACCCAGCAACAGACGATTGATAGCTACTTTCAAGGGGTTTCAGAGCTGGTTTTAGATGAAGAAGGTTTGTTAGAAGATTGGCCCCAGGAGCGGGCGATCGCCGAAGGGCGAACGGCGGCCATTCTCAGCAGTGTGGATGCCTCTGGCAAAGCAAAAGTCATTCGCTTTTTATCGCGGGCGCGGCTGCTCTCACCGTTGAAGCGGGATGCACGGCTGGGCCGTGCCATCTTAGATGGGGCGGGGGGCTACGCCGAAGATCGGCTGCATGGCATTCGGGTGATTGATTTGGGCGTGATGTTGGCCGGAGCGGATCTATCCGATACCGATTTACGCTGGACCGATCTGAGTGAGGCGAATCTGATTCGAGCCAACTTGGCCCGTTGCGATCTGGTTAAGGCAAACCTGGCGCGAACAATTCTGGTGGATGCTAATTTAACCGGCTCTGACCTCAACGGTACTCGCTTTTTTTACGGCGATGTTGAGATGGCCTCTCCTCGCAGTCAAACCGTTCCTCCTAATTACCGGACGGGTGAACATACAGGTGCCGTCATTGAAGGGGCGGATTTTTCTGGCGTTATGCAACTGTCGCCCGAACAACGCTACTATTGCTGTGCCTGGGGTGGCACAAAGACTCGTCGTACAATTCCCGGTGGTTGTGAAGGGATTCCCAATAAATTGGGGCACTGATCGGGCTGTGATCTGTCAGGGATGATTGCCTGGGTTGGCAACCCACAGCCAATCGGCCCTTTGTCACTACTGAGGCGATTCTCTGAGTGCTGAACCGCCCTCATTCTCCCTTATTTGCATGCCCGTCAGGGCGATACCACTACTGCACGCACCCTGTGGTCTACGCCCACACCGGGGAGTAGGGGAGCCAGATTCAAAGCCCCTCTCCTAGAATTTGGGAGGGAAGTTAGGATGTGTCGCTTAGCGGGGCTTTTGCTATCTAAAATCGCTGATCGTTCGACCCGCTCGCCGCATGTCAAAATGTACGAGTTTAGTGGCACCCTGTTACACATCATCCCGATAAAATTTCGAAGAGTGTTTTTCTGGGATTGGTCACCGGTCATCGTTTCTTTTGTGAACAACCCATCTGCTGCTAAGAACCTTCTCAGCTTTCTATGCAACCGACCTATTCGATTGTGGTGCCTGTTTATAACGAAGCGACCAATTTGCCGATGCTTTACCATCGATTGCAGGCGGTGATGGCCGCAATGGAGGGAATCAGCGAAGTAATCCTGGTGGATGATGGCAGTAGCGATCGCACCCCTATCCTGATGCAACAACTGCATAGACAAGATTCAAGAGTGTGCTATCTCCGGTTTGGCCGCAACTTTGGCCATCAGATTGCTGTAACCGCAGGGCTAAACTTTGCCCGAGGCAAGGCAGTGATTGTGATGGATGGTGACTTACAAGACCCGCCAGAACTCATTCCTGCGATGGTTTCCCGATGGCAAGAGGGCTATGAAGTGGTTTACGCCCAACGAACCCGGCGACAGCAAGAAGGCTGGTTAAAACGGTTAACCGCCTACGGCTTTTATCGGTTACTTAGACGTCTGGCCGACATTGAGATTCCCCTGGATACGGGGGATTTTTGCCTGCTCGATCGCAAGGTCGTTACCCTGCTCAATCAAATGCCAGAACGTAATCGCTATGTGCGGGGGCTACGTTCCTGGGTGGGGTTTCGTCAGATCTCTTTGCCCTACGAGCGCGACCCGCGTTACGCCGGAGAAGTAAAATACACCTTCCGCAAATCCTTGAAGTTAGCGATTACCGGTTTAGTCTCCTTCTCGACAGTTCCCCTGCGCCTATCGACTTACCTGGGCTTGTTTTCAGCCGGTCTGGCTCTGGTCATGGCCGTTCTTGTCATTTATTGGCGGATTGCCTATCCTGCCTCACCGCTGACGGGCTATGCCATTATTGCCGTCGCTATCTTTTTTCTGGGGGCGGTACAACTTTTTAGCATCGGTATCCTAGGGGAATACGTTGGGCGCATCTATGAGGAGGTGAAAAACCGTCCGCTCTATACCTTGGCCGAGGTGGTCGGCTTTGAAACTAGCAGCCTGACCAAACCGATCAGCGAATAACTGGCTCAATTGTTGAGATTCACCTCTGTTGGGTGGGTTGACTGGGTGACCGACCTTGATCGTTTGAGGAGACGAACGCATGGTATTTCTGGGATTGGCGCTCTTGTCACTGCTGATCTGGCTATTTTTATTGAGGTTTTGGGGTGGGTTTTGGCGTTGCCAGCCCGTTTTGGAACATGGTCAGCAATCGCCGCTGATTGCCCCTTTCCCGCGCGTCTGTGCCGTGGTTCCAGCGCGCAATGAGGCGGAGCTGTTACCGGTCACGTTGCGATCGCTGCTTCTGCAAGATTATCCTGGCTCCTTGCAAGTGATTGTGGTGGACGACCACAGTACAGATGGTACGGCTCAGGTTGTTAGGGAGACCGCTCTCGCCGCCAACCGCTCCGCAGCTCTGACACTTTTAGCCGCAGAGCCACTCCCGGCTGGTTGGTCTGGCAAGCTCTGGGCTATACAGCAGGGCATCGAGGCCGCCCAGGTACAGCAACCCGACTACATCCTGCTGACCGATGCCGATATTGAGCACGATCTGGCTAACGTGCGCTACTTGGTAGAGCATGCTACTCAGGCAGGGCTGGATTTAGCCTCTGTGATGGTACGCCTGCGCTGTCAGAGCTTTTGGGAAAAATGGCTGATTCCTGCTTTTGTCTTCTTTTTTCAGAAGCTGTATCCCTTTGCTTGGGTCAACCATCCCCGTTGGCCAATTGCTGGGGCTGCGGGCGGCTGCATTCTAATTCGACGAACAGCCCTAGAGCGCATCGGAGGCCTCACAACGATTCGAGCCGCCCTGATTGATGACTGTGCACTGGCAACTGCGATTAAGTTTGGCGGTGCGCAGCGCGTTCAAAACCCACCCTTTGCACCAATCTGGCTAGGCTTGAGCGATCGCACCCGCAGTCTGAGGCCTTACAACACCTTGGCCACAATTTGGGAGATGGTAGCCCGTACCGCCTATACCCAACTCCACTATTCACCGGTTTGGCTGACGGGTACCCTGGTGGGCATGACGCTGGTCTATTTACTCCCGCCCCTGGCTGCCTTGGCTGGCCTGCTTACGGGTAACCTCTGGCTAGCGATCACTGGGGGCGCGGGCTATGGGCTAATGGCGATCGCTTACTGGCCGACCCTGCACTTCTATCGCAATCACCCAATCTATAGTTTTTGCCTACCCGCGATCGCCTTGCTTTATACCCTGATGACACTCGACTCAGCCCGCCGCCACTGGCTTGGCAAAGGCGGAGCCTGGAAAGGACGAGTCTACTCTGCGAAAAATCGTTAACGCTGCTATGCAACATTTAACCGACCGAATAGGAAAGCAACGCCTTCCACGATTGAACCACTAGAAAGCAGCCAGCCGTTTAGGCCGCTTGAAGCCCAAACGCACCCCGTACTGAGAGCATGTCACCTTTTCAGGCTCTCTCCCAAATTGGTAGAGGGATTAACGCAATCCGGACATACCAGAAAAGGGTGAGGGCAAAAGTGACATGCCCCCGTACTTGATAGCCGTTGCCATCGCCACCATTGCCGCAGCCCGTCAGCAAGCCTATCTAGCCCTAGGGCAGCTGACTTGGATTTGTCCTAAGCTGTCTGTCCAAGGCGATATTCTACATTCCGTGTAAACGGAAGCAGGGAACCAAATCAAAGCCCCCTCTACTGCTCCAGGAAAGGGGGATAGCCCTAACAGGCATTCAAGAAAAAGGAGGGTAAGGGCAGCCAAACAGATGCCTGAATCTACTAGCGCCCAATCATCCTAGCTGGCGCAGGCACCGCTGGCTTGCGGTTAGGGGCTAGCTCTCGATGGGGTGAATGCACAGGTAACAGCATTTCAAGATTAAACCGGTAGCCCACATTCCGCACAGTTTGAATCAAATTGGGTTGACGAGGATCGGTCTCCACCTTTTTGCGCAGCGATAGCACATGGGTATCGACCGTGCGAGGGTTATCAATAGCATCGGGCCAGGCTCGCCGTAACAACTCAGAGCGGCTTAAAGGTGCTCCCCCGGCCTGAGCTAAGACGTATAGCAAACTAAACTCCTGCGGGGTCAGCTCAATCAAATCGCCCTTAAACTTGACTCGCCGCTGCACCAAGTCAATTTGCAAATCGCCAAAGTCTAAAGAAACGGGCGGAACTGCTGCCTGCCGCCGCCGCAATAATGCCTCTACCCGAGCTAAAAACTCCTGCATCCCAAAGGGCTTGCTCAAATAGTCATCGGCCCCTGCCCGCAACCCAGTGACAATGTCGGCCTCCGTCGTTTTTGCCGATAGGATTAAGATCAACGTGGACTGTTGCTGATATAACCAGCGACAAAACTCAATTCCATCTCCATCGGGTAAGTCAGAATCCAATATCACCAGGTTGGGCTGACGGCTTTGGAACACTTCACGGGCTTGACGCAGGTCAGCCGCTTGACAAACCCAATAACCTACTTGCTGGAGATGCCAGCCTAGCAGCGATCGCAGGTGGGGGTTTCCTTCAATAATTTGGATGCAAGCTGCTCCCACGGGAGTACGCTCATGGTTGATGTTTGCGTTAATAACCTAACAGACCCTTACAAACGGGATTGTAATGGCTGCTACCCCCATCCTCAAGAATTCTCTTTAAAGAAATTCGTCACAATCTGTAAAATTCGTTCAGAAGCGTGGCCATCCCCAAAAGGGTTCACCGCCGTTGCCATCTGTTCATAGGTAGCAAAATTACTGAGCAATTCCCCTGCTTCAGCCAGCAATCGCTGGGGCTGCGTCCCAATTAAACGGGCCGTTCCCGCCGTAATTGCTTCTGGGCGCTCCGTGGTCTCACGCAATACCAGCACCGGTTTGCCCAGCGCTGGGGCTTCTTCTTGTAAACCGCCAGAATCGGTCAATAGGAGATAACAGCGTTGAATCGCTCCCACCAGCGTGGTGTAATCCAACGGCTCAGTTAGAAACACCCGGGGGTGGTTTCCTAATCGCGCCTTCAGCGGTTCACGCACAGTCGGGTTGCGATGTAACGGTAGCAATAACGCCGTATCAGGAAACGCTTCTAGAATTTGGAGCAAACCTGTCGCAATATCCTCCAGGGGCGCGCCCCAGTTTTCTCGCCGATGCACTGTTGCCAGCAAAGTGCGATAGCGGCTCCAGTCTAAACCTGGGATCTCACAGGGGGGATTTTGGGTTGCGACAGCAAGTAATGCGTCAATCACGGTATTACCCGTTTGATAGATTGCGCCCAGCACCCCAGACTTTTGTAAGTGCTCCATCGACAGGCGCGTGGGAGCAAAATGTAACGTTGTAATTTGAGAAATTAAGCGCCGATTGGCTTCTTCAGGGTAGGGGTTGTAAATGCTATCGGTGCGTAATCCAGCTTCCACATGTCCTACCGGAATTTTTTGATAGAAGGCAGCCAGAGCTGCTGCAAAAGCCGTAGTGGTGTCTCCCTGAACAATCACTAAGCGCGGCCCCAACTCCTGAAAGAGCTGCTCTAAGCCCTCTAAACTCCAGCAGGTGATATTGGTGAGTGTTTGCTGCGGCTGCATAATCGCCAAATCGCGATCGGCCACTAGGTTAAATAGTTGCATCACCTGATCCACCATTTCCCGGTGTTGCCCAGTTAAGATCACGTGGGTTTTAAACAACGGTGCGGCCTTAAACTGCTGAATGACGGGCGCAAGCTTGATGGCCTCAGGTCGAGTGCCCAAAATAATACTGACGGGAATCGGCGAATGTTCCATGGGTCGATGGTGATGTTTGGGTCAGGCTGCTTGGGACTGCCCTAAATGGTAAAGCCTCCTAACCTATGCCAGGAGAGGACGATTGGGGGCGTCTCTAGCAAAGATAACAGGGGCTGTGAGTGATCTGGCTAAACTGAAGAAAGGGAGTCTTGGTCTCTTCCAACAGTTCAGCCTCTAAGCATAGTGAATTTTGTCACGGATACCAATCACGACTCGGTGGTGCTGAACGAAGGGATGACTTGCCCGCATCCCTCTTGCTGGAATGCTCGCTAGAGCGATACCCTTCCCCCAATTAAGAGAAAGGAGTGAGAGAATCTGTTTTCTCTCCCAAAAGCAGAGGGCCGGGGTGAGGGTGAATTGAATTGGGAGATTCCTATCCAGATTCAGCAGTATCTATACTCTGTCTTGTAAGTAGCCCAGCCTCATGAGTTGTCAGAAGGGGTTTACCCCTCTCCCTCTGCTAGCATTTTCCATTTAGTTGCAACTTACTTAGATTCGTCAAAGATGTTTCAATTACCTGTCTTTCAGCAGCCTCAGATGTTTCATCAGGCAATGACCCACACCTCCTACGTGAACGAACACCCCGACCAAGACCATAATGAGCGGCTTGAGTTTTTGGGGGATGCGGTATTGACTTTTTTGAGTGGTGAGTTTCTCTATCAGCAGTATCCCACAGAATCTGAGGGCATTTTGACCCCCCTGCGAGCTGCTTTGGTGGATGCCCCTCAATTGACTAAGTTTGCCCAGATGTTGAACCTGGGACAGTATTTACGTCTTGGCAGGGGAGAAGAACAGAGGGGGGGACGGCAAAATCCTAAACTCCTAAGCAGTGCCTTTGAAGCTTTGGTTGGGGCCTATTTTTTGGATAGCGGTTCAGACATGAGTGCTCTGCGAACCTATGTGCTGCCGTTCTTTCGTCTGGCGGTAGAACAGGGGTTGCAGGCAAAGGCTGCAATGAATACGAAGGGTCGATTACAGGAGTGGGCGCAGGTCGAGTTTGGTGAAGCCCCAAAGTATTACACGATCGCCGAAACTGGCCCTGACCATGCGAAGCAGTTTACTGTCGAGGTCAGAGTTGTGGGTAGGGTGTATGGCCAAGGCAGCGGCGGTAGCAAGCAAGAAGCCGAAAAACAAGCGGCGCTGGAGGCACTCGTCAGGCTGGGACTTCTGTCATAGATCGCTGAAACCGGCTTTAGGGGCGGCTAGATCAGCTACACGCCTGCCCAAAAGATGCGGCATGATAGAGGGGAAATTCTTTTCGCTGCGACAAACCTATGAGCGATCGCCCAAACTCTCCAGTAACCGATTCTGTCCCCTTTGCCATCTCCTATCCTGAAGTTGGCGAAGTAAGGATTAAGCCCTGGGGCAAAATGACCCTTTTAGAAGAAAGCGAACGCTACCGCATCAATCGCATTGAGCTGGATCCCGGCCATCACATTAGCACTCAAATGCACTACCATCGGAGCGAGCACTGGATCGTTGTTTCTGGAACGGCAAAAGTGATTTGCGACGGCAAAGAAACGATACTGGTTGCTAAACAGTCAACCTATGTACCAACTTGCACCCCGCATCGGGTAGAAAATCCGGGAGTTATTCCCCTCGTTATGATTGAGGTGCAAAATGGAGAATATCTGGGTGAAGATGACATTGTTCGGTTTGAGGATGACAAAAAGTCCTAGGGATAAAAAGACTCCTCAACTGAGTTGTAGGAATGTTAGTATCTGTAAAACTTTTGTTTCAACCGGGGCTGAATGAGCAAGGTTCTAGTGCTGAATGCCTCCTATGAGCCGCTAAATATTACAAGCTGGCGGCGAGCAATTGTGCTGTTGTTAAAGGGTAAGGCCGAGCAGGTTGAACATAATGGTCGCTATGTCTATGCTGACTTTCCATTGCCAACTGTGATTCGTCTGCGGCATTATGTGCGAGTTCCCTACAAAGAAATTCCCCTTACTCGGCGTAATCTGCTCCATCGTGATGGTCACAGTTGCCAGTACTGTGGCTATACGGGTGATGATTTGACGTTAGATCATGTGATCCCGCGATCGCGCGGTGGCAACGACTCTTGGGAGAATATCGTGACGGCTTGCGTGCGCTGCAATGTGAAGAAGGGAAATCGCACGCCCAGAGAAGCCGGAATGCTACTTGAAGTGCCTCCCCGTAAGCCTTATAGTGGCCTTTATTTCGAGGTTTCCAAACATCTCAAAAATGGTTTGAATCAAGAGTGGCGTAAGTACGTGATTGGGACTTAAGGATCTGAGCCTAACTAAATCGAAGATGATTTCCGGAGTTGAGGAGGTTTAACCCCTCGCTGGGCGGGCGCAGCTTATACTTTTTCCTTCTCACAGTTCATACACTCAATACAGTTAGTAAGGACTACCTACTGAATCTGTAATTGAGAATTGGGTATTGTGCCACTTTCTCAGAGCCTGAGCCGTTTAGAGCCGTGTTAAAGACTTAAGTTTTAGAATGGGGGTAGTGCTGCCCTTGCCCTAGTGCCCTAAGCTGTTTGACGAAAGCGAGACTGATTAAAACGAACTGATATTAACCCACACCAATGCTGAAATCCCTCTATCGTCGAGAACCCATCATTGCCTTCGCTGTCACAATTGGGGCAGTAGATGCCCTCTTGGGCGGAGTCAGTCAGCAGGTTTCCCTACTGTGGTTTGGCCTTGGTTTAGCGGGTGTGGCGATCGCCCTACGCTGGTGGCAGACACAACGGTTTGCCGCCAAACAGCCACCGGTTGATTCCAATCGGCCCGACGAAGCCCTCTACCTTTTGCCGCCGGCCAATACCCATCGACATTTGCCCCTGCTAACCGTGCCGAAGAAGAAGCCGCCGGAACGTTAGAAAATCAAAACCGTAATTATACGGATTGAAAAATATAACATTTGCGGAAATTACTTATTTCCTGAGGTATACTGCAGGGGAGGTATTTTAGTGCTTTCTGTTACTTATTTAGTTTTTTCTGAAGCAGCGGATTTTTCATTCACCTGCTGCTTCGATTAACCTGTACATGGTTGCTGTTTCAATTGGCTCACGATCTTTGTCCTAGAGGGAGCGGTTCGAGACCCTTTGCTGACGTTTGGTCTTAGTGCTTCTAGCCATTTCAGGCTTTTTTGACAGTAAGCGCTCTGAGATAGAGCGGCTTGAAGAGTTGCTGTTAATCGACGAAAACATTTATCTTTATCTAGCTTTAGAGGAATTATGCCCCCATTTACTTCATTTGTGCGGTGTGCCGGTTTTGGTGCGATCGCGGGTTTTGTTATGTTCTCCATGAGTCCCGCTCAGGCTGCGGACTTTTCCTTCCGCGGCAGCTTTGAACGGGATGACGACGTTCAACTCTTTAACTTTACAGTTGGCGCGCTCTCCGACATTACTTTGAGAAGTTACTCTTACGCGGGTGGCACCCAAGCAGATGGAACAGTTGTCCCACGGGGCGGGTTTGACCCAATTCTGGCCCTGTTTGACGCGGCAGGAACCTTCATTGCTCAAAATGATGACGGCAGTCTTCCGAATGTACCCATTGATCCAGTCACCAATGTAACCTACGACACATTCCTTCAGGTTTCCTTGGCTCCTGGCAATTACACCGTTGCGGTCATGCAGTTTGATAACTTTGCCACTGGCCCCAATTTGGCCAATGGTTTTACTCGTCAGGGGCAGGGCAACTTTACAGCTACCGCTTTTGGGGCTTTGCCCAGCTGTGGTCAGCCTGCTTTTTGCGATGTCACGGGCAATGGGCGCACCAATGCCTGGGCTTTTGATATTCTTAATGTGTCAGCGGCGGTAGAGGTGCCCAATGACCCGACCGATCCGACAACCCCTATCCCTGAACCGTTGACTCTTGGGGGAACCTTGCTTGCCTTTGGTGGCCTAGTGACAGCTCGCCGCAAGTCTCAGAGAGTGTAACCCGGTTCCAGGTTTGGTTTGCAGCAGCCCTGTAGCACCGAGCGTGCAGTCGGGTATCTACCGCATTCTTTGTTGAAATCGGTCGAAATCGGTCTAAAAGCAGGGTGGGCTTCCGGCTCGAGACGGAGGCCCTTTTAAAGCAGCTTTAATACGGCCAAACAACAAACAGCCCTCTTCCCTACAGGGGGGAGGGCTGTCTTGGCAATCAACTCCAGACAATAACTCAAGAACCTTAACGGGTGTGATTCGCAGAATTGCCAGCCCCAGTGGAATGGTGTTTACCACTACCCGTCTCGTGGTGAGACGAACCATTTCCATTCCGATGACCATTGACAAACCGCGGCTGCAAGAGGCCATAGCCCCCATGATTGCGTTCGTAAACGACATTAATGTCGTTTGTTTCTGCATTTAGAAACATATAGAAATCATGGTCAATTAATTCCAACTGTTCTAAAGCCTCATGCACTGTCATGGGCGGCATCGCAAAGTATTTTGTACGCAGCACTTGCTCTGGTAATTTAGGGGCAAGGTCACCGACTAAGTCGGTCACCACTGGATGATCACTTAGGGCTGCTGCTGTCTTCAAAGGGTTCTGTTGTTTGGATTGGCGTTTCTCCTTATATTTGCGTAATTTGCGCGCAATCTTGTCCGCAACCATATCGATACTGGCATAGAGATTTTCGCTGCTCTCTTCAGCCCGTACAACAGCTCCATTGAGATAAAGGGTCACCTCTGCGGTTTGGCTCGAGGTAATCCGAGGGTTCCGGGCAACAGATAGGCTGATATCGACTTCCGTCATTAAATGTTGAAAATGATTCACGGCCTTTTCAATTTTTTGAGTCACATATTCATGGATTGCTTCTGTGATCTCAATATTTTTGCCCTGGATAACAAGCTTCATGGAGTTTCCTCCCGAAATTAAGTAGTGAGTTGTGACTTAACCCGTCTTTATCTGGGTTGTAACTTAACCCTATCACTTTGTATTCTGGCCGACCTCTTCTTTGAGAATGTGTTGCAGAGCTTGATAATTCTTGATTTGAAATCAACAGACGGGGTGATGATTTTAGCCGTAAAGTGAGTCACCATAAAAAACGGTGGGTCATACTTAATCAGCATTGCTGTAATGGGTCGATGTGATTTGCAGGTCTTTGGGATTGTGCCCTATCAAGAGGCGTGGGCCTGGCAGCGATCGCTCGTAGACCAGCGGAAGGCCGATGCAAGCCTACCGGATGTGCTGATGTTGCTTGAACATCCCCCCGTTTATACCCTCGGCCAGGGTTCTGATTGGCGGTTTCTCAAGTTTGACCGAGCCAATTCTCGCCATGAGGTTGTGCAGATTGAGCGGGGCGGGGAAGTCACCTACCATTGCCCTGGTCAACTGGTCGGCTATCCTATTCTCAATCTGCATCGCTACCGGATGGATTTGCACTGGTATCTCCGTCAGTTGGAAGAGGTCCTGATCCAGGCTTTGGTACCCTTTGGACTTAAGGGAGAACGCATTGATGGGATGACCGGAGTATGGGTGGGGGGGGTCAAAGTCGCAGCCATTGGGATCAAGGTCAGCCGCTGGGTGACAATGCATGGGTTTGCCCTCAATGTTTGCCCTGACCTATCTGGGTTCCAGCGGATTGTACCCTGTGGCATTGCCGATCGCCCCGTCGGCAGTCTAGCCCAATTTTTGCCCAATATCACTCTAGAGCAAGTGCGATCGCGGGTGATCTTGGCGTTTGCTGAGGTTTTTCAGGTGGAGTGGTCTGCATTGAATCCAGGGTTACTCTAACCCCACGTCAGCGCATCAGCCAGGGTCGGGGCGTGGATCTCTTTCAAAGACTGAATCTTCTTAGAATGGAGGTAACAACAGCGTTTGGGTAAAGATGATGCAGCAACCCTTCTTACTTAAAGGCGTTGGTCTAGCTTTTCTCGTTGGTGGTGGCTTTGCCGCGCCAGCGATCGCCGCGCCAGACATTAGCCCTCCCCGGCTGCCTCGCTCCATAGTGCAGGATTTAACCCGCATTGACTCGCAAGATTTCTTCCGGCAGGGGCGTTTACAGTTTGAGCAACAAATCCACCAACACCAACAACGCCGACGCACCCCCACCCCTGACTTGCTTAAAATTGGCCCGGGCGTGGGTCGCTCAGTTGAAACAAGCCCCCTTGAGCGGCTATCGTCCCCCTCGAAAGAGTAATCCATCAAGCCTCTAGGCTTGCTCCTCCAGTGCTTAGTTGACGGATCCTTGCTGAAACAGGCGCTCAAACTCATTTTGTAGCGATCGCGCAGAGCCTAGGCGAGATACCATCAGGCTCTGCGCCCCGGCATCACGAAGGCGCAGCTTCCAGTAATGAATCCTGTCAGCATTGTTGACCCAAAATTGAATGACTGTGTGAACGGCCTGATCCCATTCCCAGCCGTTTTTGAGGGTAACCGGCTCCATCACATCTAATACAGCATCCAGAGTACAGGTAAAAGAACCGAGATACTCCACTCCCGTGTTAGCTGACTTTTGTGAAACGCTTTGCTGATGCTGAAAGAAATGAATGACTGGCGTAACGCCTAAAATCTCAAAGGTGTAGGACATATCTAACCACTGTATAGAAAACAACAAGAAAGATTTAAGAGCGAATTTTAATGAAGCTAAGCAAAGATCGACATGTATTTGTAAAGCAGTCTTAACCCTTTAGTGCTAAGAGCAGGAGAGTGCTAAGGAGTGAAAACTCATCAAAAAGTAAGCGTTAAAAGTTTAAGCTAGCTTTCAGTAGAGCTTTCTCATTTTCAATTTGCATTTTGAAGGGCGTTATGCGTGTTGATCTCTTAGTTTGAGGTTTGACAAGCCTAAGATTGACTTAAATCACCTCCAGCCGCTACCCCACAGCGAAAACCTAGAATCCTTTGACTCAACCCAGCCAACGGAGTCTAACCGAAGTCCACACTCAGTTGGCTGGCTGCCCGCTTTCCCCTTGATTCTCTATGGCCTACTCAATTGGCATTGACTTTGGCACCTCTGGTGTGCGACTAGCCGTGATTGATCCGCAGGGCTACCTGCATTTTCAGGAAAGTTACTCATTTCCGCCCTCTGTATCAGATTGGGCCACCAGTTGGCGTACGGCCTTGTTCGACCTGTTGGCCACAATCCCTTTAAAGTATCGTCAGGAGGCTAGGGCGATCGCCATTGATGGCACATCCTCCACCATAGTGCTTTGCGATCAAGTTGGGCAGCCCTTGGGGGATATTTTGCTCTATCACGACGGGCGAGGTCAGGAAGTCTTACCTCAGTTAGAAGACCGGTTGAGATCCTATCCAGATGCCCCCCCAAAAGAGATTGTGCTAAGTGCAACCTCCAGTCTGACCAAGTTGCTATGGTTTAGCCGCCAGCCCTACTTTGCCCAGGCTCATTACCTGCTGCATCAGGCAGATTGGTTGGGGTTTTTACTGCATGGACAGTTGGGAATTACGGATTACCACAACGCCTTAAAACTCGGCTATGACGTTCAGAGTTTGACGTATCCTGCCTGGATGGCAGAAGTTCTGGCCTCACTGGCGCAGCCAATTGAGCCAACATTATTACCAAAGGTTGTCCCTCCTGGGCAGGCGATCGCCCCCCTACAAGCCAACATTGCGGCGCAATTGAGCATACCCAGCGAGTGTCAGGTTTGCGCCGGCACAACCGATAGCATTGCCGCTTTTCTGGCAAGCAGAGCCAACCAACCTGGAGTCGGCGTCACCTCCCTTGGTTCAACCCTGGTGTTGAAGCTGCTCAGTAAAGCACCTGTCAGTAGCCGCGCCCATGGTATCTACAGTCATCGTTTGGGGAGCCTGTGGTTAGTAGGAGGTGCCTCTAATACAGGCGGGGCCGTACTCAAACATTTTTTTACCCCCACAGAACTCGCCACTCTCAGCGCCCAGATGGATCCGCAACAACCCAGTCCATTCAACTACTACCCGCTTCTGCAACCAGGGGAGCGCTTCCCCATCAACGACCCCTATTTTCTCCCCCGCATAGAACCACGCCCAGAGAATCCCGTGGCTTTTTTACAGGGCTTATTAGAGGGAATCGCTCGCATTGAAGCCAAGGGTTACCAACTTTTAGTCGATCTGGGTGCTAGCCCCTTGCAACAGGTACTGACCGCTGGTGGCGGAGCCACTAACCAAACCTGGCTAGCCATTCGCAGGCGCTGGTTAGGAGTTCCGGTCGCCCAGACTGAATACACCGAAGCCGCCTATGGCACCGCCTTGCTTGCAGGCAAGATAACACAACCGACATGATCGCCTTTACAGAAAAGTAGATGGGATAAGCTAAAAGAGTTGGCGGAAAAATATATATAGGAATTTGGAAAGGCTAAATGGTAACGCTTATATTAATAAGTAATCCCTGACACTTACCTGAATCGGGATTGATAGCCATCTATAATATACCCCAGATAACTAGGTGCAGAGTTGAGCTTACTAAGACCTAGAATTGAATCACCCAACTGGTAGTAAGCCCCTTCTCATGAGTCAGATTTCAACTTTGGGTAATCAACCAGAATTGTCAGGCTGAAATATTCCCTAAGGATAATATAAGGATGATAGGTGGGTCATTCCCGATAAAACCCTGATTTGATTGATACATTTTTCATCACTATAGAGACTATAAAGTATTGTGCCCATTAGCCGGGATTTGAAGGAAACCAGACTATGCTCGTCTGCTCACAATGTGGATTTGAAAACCCCACTAGTAACAAGTTTTGCCAAGAGTGCGGTGCTTCATTAACCCAAAATACTTGTTCTGAGTGTGGTAGTTTGGTTCCTTTTGAGGCGCTCAATTGCCAGTCTTGTGGCGCAATGTCAGGTGTGGTGTGGCGAGCAATTCTTTCTGGTGTGCCTAAAACAAACGAAACTGCTACTAGTATGCTTGCAGGTGGCTACCTGGATTCGACCGAGCGCTACCGACTCCTGAAAGCATCCTCAGAAAGCCCTGAGATACCGCAGCAAATACAGGTGATTGATTGTCGCCCTTTGCAATTGTCTTTGCTAGAGTCTTTGGCTCGTCAAGAAGCGGAGGAAGCTGGCAGTGGCTTCAGTGTCAATGCCCTTGCCGTACCAACTAGTGCAAAACCCTATTTAGAGCTGGGTAGTCAGTTTCAACATGCGATTCCGGCTATCCACGATGCCTGGTATCAGGATGGGCAAGAAATTTTGTTGCTAGAAGACCGTAGCGGTCTGCCTAAACTAATTGAGCTGTGGAAAGACAGCTCTCTTGAAATGGCACAACTCCAGGTCTTGCAATGGATGTATGAAATGGCAGAGCTATGGGAGGCGTTGGCCAGTTGGCAATGTCAGCAAAGCCTGCTAGAGCTGGAAAATCTGTGCATCGGGGATGATGATGCCCTCTGTGTACAGCGACTCTACTTCAACCCAGCGGGCGTTGAGTTTACTCTGACCGACTTAGGGCGAGTCTGGCTGCGTCTATTTGATGAGTCTCAGCGGACTCATTTTGGTGATATTTCACTTCTATTAGCGGATATCAATCAGGGAAAAGTTGCTACCTTTGAGGAGTTACGCTCGCGGATCGAGGCGATCGCCCACGAGTTGCAAATAGAGTCCCCCGCGACTTCAGAGTTTGCGAGTTTTGCTGATATGACAGATGACGATGCTATGGATACGGATACAGACGATTTGCCAGTCACCGCTGTCCCCTCGCCGAATGCTGAGCAATCTGCCGCCATAACACACTTAGAGGGACCAGGAGTCTTCTCATCAGAAGAAGACTCTGAATCAGACAGCGACCCGACAATTGTATTGCCGATGCAACTGTTTAGTCTGGATGATGTCGGGCGGACGGATGTGGGGCGCCAGCGACGGCACAATGAAGACTATTTTGGCATTGAAACGCAAGTAACTCGCATCGAAAGCCCTTCTGGTCGAACCATCCATGCCCGTAATCTTTACATTCTCTGTGATGGCATGGGTGGTCAGGCCGACGGAGAAGTAGCTAGTGCAATGGCAGTCGATACGCTCCGCCGCTTCTTTCGGCAACACTGGCAAAAGCATCCATTTACGGAAGGCAGCAAACTTCCCACATCAGAAGTGATTCATGAGGCGATTTTGCAAGCAAATAAAGCCATTTATGCTGTCAATCAGCAAAATGCCCGCTCCGGTATTGGGCGTATGGGTACGACTCTGGTGATGGCATTAATTTCAGACACAGAAGCGGCGATCGCCCATGTGGGAGACAGTCGTATCTACCGCTACACCCGTAAACGCGGTTTAGAACAGCTCACTGTTGATCATGAAGTGGGGCAGCGCGAAATTCAACGGGGGGTTGATCCAGATATTGCCTATGCCCGCCCTGATGCCTACCAACTAACTCAAGCCCTTGGCCCCCGCGACGAAAACTTCGTTAAGCCAGATATTCACTACTTTGAGCTGAATGAAGATGCGCTCTTGTTGCTCTGTTCTGATGGACTTTCCGACAATGACCTATTAGAGACTCACTGCAAGACGCACCTTGAACCGTTATTAAGTTCCCAGTCACACTTAGAGCAAGGAGTCAACCAACTGATCGACCTCGCCAATAAATTTAACGGACATGACAACATTACAACTGTCATCATTCGCGCTAAGGTGCGACCCAACATGGCCCATCTTCGATAGGTAATGAAAGGGTCTACTAGAGCTATTGCCCTGTTTCTCATCGCAACGCTCTAGAAAGCCTAACCAGCGTTGACGGTTGAGCAGTGGGTTTTATTCTAGAGGAACTGCGATGCGACTAGTTTTCTCCTTTGATGGCAGAAGAGACTAGAGGATAAGAGTAGCTAGACCAGGCCAAAAGTTTCCGCCTTGCTGTGCTAGACTCGCCAGTTTGGCGATCGCCATAATAAAAAACTCAAGGCATTGCTGAATCAGTCTGCGATGGACTAAGGAACGGGCACCTCTCGGAACTTGAGGTAGTGAAGTAACAATCGAATGGAATGTGCCAGCCTTTCTAAGGGTTTGGAATAACACAACCTCTTCCGATGTAGTCGAGCGAGATAATAGCGCAAACGAGTGTTCTCTCCTTTCGCTCTGGCCATGTAAGTCTTGGGTCACATAAGTCTTGCTCACAATCTGGTCACCTTCTGGGATAAACCCCAGATACACCAACCATCCATCGGTGACATAAAAGTAGCACTGCCACGTTGCCACAACGACCCATAACGGCTCAAACGTCTGGACGATCATAGCGCCCAGAACCCAGTCTCAGATCCCTTGCTTGAAGTAGTCAACTGCCATCCAGAGCCAGATTTTGTTTTTTTAGCCCCCACAAACGTTTCTAATTCGTCCAGTTCACCGACTTGAGGAACCGTTTCAGGTGCATAGGCATCCGGCAGTAATTGCCCCACTTGCTTGACCCAAGTGATGACGGTCGTATGATGGACTCCTTTGACTCGTTCAATTGCGCGAAATCCTAATCTATTGACATACATTTAGAGGCACTCCCTCTTAAACTCATCCAAGTATCCAGCAGGGAGAGAATAGGTACCAAAGAATTCCGTCCACATTCCTTTGCATCTATGATTTTGTTTACCTTTCTGCTTCCCGTTTTTACTAATCCGAGTCGAGCTACATTCTGGACACTGCTTCGCTTCTCCCCCTAATTTCATAGCTCAATTACGCCGAACTCAGGACTTAAAAGGTTACTTAGGCTTACTCTTTTCAAGAGTCTAAGATCTTAAAGCGTGGCTGGCAGATCAGGAGTGCCTAACTTTCAAAAGCTCTAGAGCATTGGCTGACGATCGCCTACCTGAATCCCGTCAATATTATCTATTACTCAATGATGGCTCCACGCCTCTCTAACTCATTCAAAGTAGTGGCGTGCAATCCTGAATTATTACCAAAGCGGGCGGCCTCAACATCACAGGTGCCTAAATCAACATTGGTTAAGTTAGCCCAGCGGAGATCAGACTTCGCCAAATTAGCCCCAAACAGACTGGTATCCCGAAAATCAGCACATACCAAGCTCGCCGAACTTAAATCAGCGTGGGTAAACCTGGCCTCTTGTAAAATTGCATGCTCCATGATCACGCCCTTTAAGTTTGCGCGATGAAAGTCGGCATAACTAAGAGTCGCTTGTGTAAGATTTGCACCCCGCAGATCGGCCCCTACTAAAGAAGCACGAATTACCTGTGCTTTGCTTAAGTTTGCACCAGTGAGAAGGGCATTACTCAAGCGTGCACTGGTTAATTGAGCACCCACTAACCTAGCCCCCGTTAAATTGGCTCCGGTTAAATCAGTGCTAAGCAGGTTCGCTCCAGTAAAGTTTGTGGTGACGAAGATTGCTCCGACTAGGCGCTTCGCTCGTAAATCAACATTTCTTAAGTCAGCGCCAGCAAAATCTGTTAAGGGGTTAAACCCAAAAATATCGGCTAACTCAAAAAAATCATCCGTTTTAGACTGTAAAACGCGGTTGATGCGATCGCGGAGTTCTATGGGAAGTTTCTCAGGGTCCATGCCAACATTATCACCCAGAGAACAAATAACAAACGACTGAAATCATTACGCCAAATAATAAAATCTGCAGAGCTTAAAGAGTCATCATAGAGTGAAAGACCGATCCGAAGTTCCCTTAAACCAATCAAGCCAGCTTAACTTAAGCCTCATTAAAGTCCAGACTAGTTTTTTCTATGGAGAGACAGATTATTTTATTCGGACTTGGCTTACGAATCTAAAAAGTTAACCCTAACGATAGTCATTTCAGCGATCGCCATCGCCACCTAATCGAAGACAACCGGGTTCAGAGGTGAGACCCATGACTGTAAGCGTTGCCCACAGCCCCCTTAACCCCTAATGAACCCAATAACCTGGCGATAGCAATACAAAACGCATTCCTAACTAAATCCAGGTGTAAAACCCACTTAAGACATTACTAACTTCCAGTCAACCGCCAAAGGGAGGAAAGCAACACCGGCATTAACCCAAAAAAAGCACTCAATCAGGCAGCGAAACACCACAAACGAACAACTGCCAAAACATAAATGTGGATAAATGTGGCTGTAATCCCTATGAATAATCTCACTCTTGGCCACCTCTCTACTCCTCCCTGATATCCCTAAAGTTCAACCGTCTGGTAACACCAGGGAATCCCACTAGTTGATCCCTACAGTCTCCTAAAAGACAGCCAGAACCAGAGTAATCGCCATACCAATCACCACCATCTGTAAGGCAATGATTTCAATTAGGAACTTAACAGGTTGCCAATCTGAGCGCATTTAGTCAACGACCTTTAATAAACCTCGGCGCAATCGATCAAATACCTGGCTAATTAAATCGAGATCTTCAGAACTGCTAGCTGTTAATACCAAAAGGAGGCGCTGGTCCTGGCGGGTTATCCGGCGGGAACTCAAAATGTGCTCAGCAACATCCTTAAGGGAGGGCAACGAGGTCAATGCTTGGGCTTCCATAACTTTAACAGGGGATTTCAACACCCTTAAGTATCCTAAAATCCCTCAAACTGACCAGTGACTGATAATAACCAACTAGTGTGACATCTTCTGCAAAGTTGAGTGAGAGAAATCACAAAGAAAAAACAGTCCCTACCAATTTCCCCCATAATCTGCCCCCTGACGAGAAAAAGCTGCAAAATCAAACAAAATCTTCACGCAAACCAACGAGCCGGTAAAGCTGGCTCAAGTCATGACCTAGCGCGTGCCAGCTAAAACCTCTCACAGGGGTAAACCCGGAAGCTTGCAGAGAGCAAAGAGCTTGAAATTACTTGGCAGACCTTGAAATTACTTGGCAAATATAGAGATATAAGACACACCCCTCAGCTAAACCAGAACAATCAGAATTTTGACGGATAGAACGGCCAAAACCGCAAAAATTAAGGTAGATTTTTGGTTTGTTTACTTTTGCTTTTGCCTGTCATAGACGACTGCATTGCTCACGGCACCAGAAAATCTTCGGCCACCACCTGAAGCAACCTTTCTATCAAGCTGGAAGACAAAAGCCCACAGTAAAGCTGCATCCGCCGGGTCTAGATCAAGCCGCTATTGAAACTGTCCACTGAGTTGGGTGGCCATACCCTTTTGAGGTAGCTCACCCACTTCATCAAAGATGGTCAACTTTGTAGGCTTACAACGCTTTACCGCAACCCGAATGCCCTGGGCACCCTCATTTTCTAAGTCCTCAATGTAGCCATCCTTTTCGGCTGCTGCTGCTGCCTCAGTAGCAAATGGCCCAAAATAGTAAATGCAACGAGGATGATCGGTGCCGATCTCAACCCACCAGGCGAATCCCAAGGTGTTTAACAGACTTGTGAAAAATTCCATTGTTATTTTGCTTCTCCACCAAAGTCAGCCGCTCTGCCATCCGTCACAGAACCTATATTACTGCGTTAATATTTCAGATTTTGTTATGCACTGTCACATTTCGTGACTTTAGAGTCATAGCTTTTTGTAATCGATCGCCCGTCGTCGAGTCAATCCGTTGCCGATAACTTTCATAAAGCACCATACCAGCCGCAACAGAAGCGTTAAGGCTGTTGATTTTACCCTGCAAGGGGATTGAAATCAGACGATCGCAGACGCGTTGGGTCAACATACTCAGCCCTTCCCCTTCAGAACCAATCACCAGTGCGATTGCGCCTGTGAGATCAACTGTAGGTAAAGCGTCAGTCGCCATTGCCGTGGTACCATAAATCCAATAACCAGAAGCTTTTAACTCTTCCAAAGCGCGGGTTAAGTTCACCACCCGTGCCACAGAAAATGATTCTAGTGCGCCAGCGGCAACCTTCATCACTGTAGAGGTAACCCCAACAGCCCGACGTTGGGGAATCACTAGCCCCTGGGCACCCATGGCTTCTGCCGTGCGAATAATCGCTCCTAAATTATGGGGATCGGTAATTCCATCCGCTACGATCAAAATGGGCTGAGAATTTGCAGCTTTTGCCTGAACAATTAAATCACCTAATTCCACGTATTCGTAAGGGGCAATCTGCGCCGCGATCCCCTGATGATTGGCTCGATGGGTGATTTGATCTAGGCGATGAATATCCACTTCATCGATGACAGTGCCATTCGCCTTTGCCTGATGGAGTAGTGAGTGAAACCGGGAATCATAGCGTAGCCGGGTGGTGACCCAAACACGGTGCAAGCTGCGATCGCCCATCAAAGCCGCTAGAACCGGGTGCCTACCGTAGACCAAGTCCCCCTCATCTGTTTCGTCAGGAGTGGCTACAGAATTCGGGATCAGGGCAAAGCCGGCGCGAGGATGATCCATCATAGGTGCCGTTTCTCGACCAGACAGGCGGCGAGACTCCCGGCGATCTGGCTCTGGATGCGGGCTATATTTATCCGAAGGCTGGCGAGAAGCTTCCCGGCGATCGGGCTCTGGATGCTGACTCTGGCCATCTCGTTGGCGTAGCTTAGGAAAACGAGCCTTAAAGGGACGATCTGCTGAGTCAGGGCATTCATCCAATGCTGGACGCCGTTCTCGCCGGCGGGCTTTGAGAACGGGTCTCTCTGATTCTGATCGGCGCGATTTAAAGGATGCCGCTGGTTTTTGGCCAGAAGGTCGATCCGGGCGTTGTCGTCGAGCAGAAGAGTGAGGGCGTTTCGATTTCACAGCAATGACCTCTAAAGAATTAGCAAATCTAAAGAACTAGCAAATTAAAAGTTCAGTTGAGAAAGTAAGACGACCAAACGAGCAGGATCTGTAAGGTAAAGGTAGCCAACTAAAGTTTCAAACCCCGTTGCCTGTTGATAAATTTCTGGTGCAACCCGACGCGAACTGGATACAGATGTATTGCGCCCTCGACGCAAAATCTCCTGTTCGGTGTCGGTAAGGTAAGGTAACAGTTGATCTAGGTAGTCGGCTTGGGCTTCTGCCCGTACCCGAGCAACAACCTGCTGGTGATAAGTCTGAATCCGTCTAGGCGGCATCAAAAAGTAATGTCGAACATAAAGCTCGTAAACGGCATCTCCCAGGTATGCCAGCGCCTTTGGAGACAACTGTTGAGCCTCTACAGGAGAAATTTGCTGAAACCCAGCCCAGAGAGCAATACCTGCATCGACCTTCGCTTGGCCCAGCCCATGCTTTGATAAATCAGAGTGTGTCAGTCAGTTTTTACCTCATCAGTCTAACGAATTAAGAGAAAGTCAGTAAACCTTAGCCGGATGCACGGATGATCCACAGGTAAAGGCGACTGGTCGTTTCTCTATGAGTTGCAATCTGGATTTGGTTTAATCGGCTCCTCATCCTTTGCAATCAAGAAAGGGACTGCTGAAGGCTAGATCTCTTCGATTGAAGCCCCAGATTCGGCCAGATCCAAGCTAGGCAGTGAAAAGCGAACAACTAAAGCCTGCAAGCAGACGCCTTTACCCCTACGGAACAAGAATAAAATCCCTATCAATCTGCGTATGTGGGTTTAGGTTTTGGGGCGGTGACACTTCAATATAGCGCGATCGGATCAATTATTTGTCAGAGTCATCCAGTCACCTTGGATTCCTAATCTGTCCTCTTTACGTTGACACTGCTGAAGTGGTCTGTCAAGACTACCAAAATTTAACCGAAGGCTTGAGCTAGCAATTTGGGGCTTTGCTGGACGGCATTTTTCTACAAGAAGACATGCAAAAAATCCGTTGGCCTTAGATGAGTGATAACCTTCTGGTAATTATTCTCGATTCTAGTTTGATTTCGCCAACCTCCCCAGCTAGAGAGGATGCTTAGGCACGCACCTAGTTTGATCCCCTCGCTCTAAACTGCGGGGCTGGTTTTAGAAGAGAATTTAAGAGTTTTAGAAAATAATTTAAAAGCCACCCTAGCGACTAAAGTCTAAAGTCGCGGCTATCCAGACAAAACCTGCCTTCTCAGGTTACAGAAAGCCCCGGTTGGTTGAAGTCTGCGAAAGCAAACTTGACTTGTGGCATTGTGGTTTTTACCATCGGACGCTTTTCAAACACTCTCCAAATGAGTAGGGGTTCATTCTGAATTGACTAGCATTTAGAGGAATAGAGGTGCAAATCATGACAGAGTTGCTCACTTTATTTCTTTTTTCAGGTAGCTTAATTACTCATTAGGGGCAACATGACCTCTCTACCGCTGGCATAACCTTAAGGGATTAGTCGATGCATTCAATTTCTTTACCCGGGCAGCTAAACCCCTGCGCCCACTTACTTGGGCACCCGGGCAGACCCAGCCGTATTTTAGTGGTTGATGACTTACCAGATAACTGCTTTTTAATTCAGACCCTCTTACAAGAGGAGGGGTATGAAATTAGTACGGCTAATAGTGGCGCAGAGGCATTGGAACGGATTCACCAGTCGCCTCCGGATTTACTCTTGCTGGATGTCATGATGCCAGGAATCGATGGCTATGAAGTGACCCGGCGAATTCGGCAAAACCCGGACATTCCGTTTTTGCCGATCCTGCTGATTACAGCCCATGACCAGCCTAGCCTTGTCCGAGGGCTAGATCTTGGTGCGGATGAGTTTATTCGCAAACCAGTCGATGTCGATGAACTAGTGGCCAGGGTGCGATCGCTCTTACGGTTAAAGCACAGCGTTGATGAACGCGATCGCATTGCCTACCAGCGAGAGGATTTTGTTTCGCGTCTGGCTCATGATCTGCGTACCCCCTTGATTGCGGCGGATCGAATGCTGCATCTATTAGAAGAAGGAGCGCTAGGAGAGTTGACCCCTGCCATGGCAGAAGCCATTGAGGTGATGCTGCGCAGCAACCAAAATCTGCTGCATTTGGTCAATTCTTTGCTCGAAGTTTATCGCTATGAGGCTGGGCGTAAAACGCTGGTGCTCAAGCCGGTAGATCTAATTGAGCTGGCTGAAGAAGTCATTGCCGAACTGACTCCTTTAGCCCAGCAAAAAAGTTTAAGCCTCAATCTTTTAAACGACCTCCCCGCAGAGGAAGCAATGGTAATGGGCGATCGCATCGAGCTGCGGCGGGTGATCACAAACCTGCTGGGGAATGCGCTTAAGTTTACTGATCATGGCGGTGTCATCATCACTTTGCAGGCAAATTCTGATCATCTTACTTTGGCGGTAACCGATACAGGACAAGGGATTCCGGCAACTGATTTACCCTATTTGTTTGAGTGCTTTACCCAGGGAAACCACCGTCGCCCGGGTAGTGGCCTGGGACTACACCTATCCCACTGTATTATTGAAGCCCACCAGGGAACTCTTCAAGTTGACTCAACAGTCGGCCAGGGAAGCACATTCACCGTTACCCTACCTCGCCCCCAGAGCTTGCCGCAGGGTGAATCAGTCTCTGCCTAGCAGATGATTGCAAGTATTTTCTATAGAAAAAGGATGGTGAATGGGAACTGAACTCAGTCGTTTTCCCAAGTTTCTGGCCCCATCAAGTCAGCAATGCGATCGCGCAGTAAAAAATCACAACGCTCTAGCTCGCACTCAACGCAAACCCAGTCGCGGGGAGGAATAAACTGACAGAGGGTATAGATTGGTTGACTACGACTAACCAGCCCTTTTTTGACAAGCTCACGGGCTTCATCTTGAATGACATCTAAGGAGTATTGAACGGACTGAAGCATAACCACCCTCTTGAGCTAATGTTGTTGGATTTGATTTCTATAACAAACACCGGTCTTCCAGGGTAATATCCCCGCTGGCATAAAGCGTTTATCCATCTCTAGCTAGAGAAAACAGCGGGAGAGTAACCAGGTTGTCCCTTCACTAGCTTAACGCTAAAAAATGTAGCTCTGTATACTGAACCCACCCATTATTGTCTAGCTAAATCTCAGAAGATTGTGTTAAGAAGCGTTATTAAAGTCATTAAGCTCTGACTAAACCTTTCTTAATCTTTAGGGGGGCGATGCAACTTTGCATGGTTTCACTGTTTTTTTAAGATTCATTCATTGGACTTTTCAAAAATTCAGCCTAGTGTTAAGCAAGCCTTATCATTTCACTTTGTTTCTGGCGTTGCTGACACAAAGTGCTGGCTACCGCAATGGCTGCTTTAAAGCTGCTCTCATTGGCAATACCTAGCCCAGCAATATCAAAGGCGGTGCCATGGTCGGGGGAGGTTCGCACAAATGGAAGCCCAATGGTGGTATTGACTGCTTGATCAAAGGCCAAAAGCTTGAGGGGAACTAAGCCCTGATCATGGTACAGGGCCAGGTAAGCATCATAGGTTACCACTGGGCGATCGCCGTACCAAGCTCTGCCAGGGGCAACCCAAAGCGTATCGGGTGGCACTAAACCCACCAACTCAACCCCTTTAAATTCTGTCTGCATTGCCTGCAACCAGGGGTAAAGACAATTCTGCTCTTCTTTCCCCAACTGTCCGGCTTCACCACTATGGGGATTGAGTCCGGCGATCGCAATCCGGGGACGCGCGATGCCGAAATCTTGGTGCAAGCACTCAATCAGTAAAGTCAGTTTACGCGTCATCAGTTCTGGAGTCAGGGTATCGGGCACCTGGCGCAGAGGAATATGGGTCGTCGCGAGTAAGGTGCGCAGCACCCAACCAGTGTAGGGCGATCGCGCTACAAAGAGCATGCCAAACCGCTCAACCCCTGCCCGCTCTGCCAATAACTCTGTCTGGCCTGGATAGGAGTAGCCTGCGGCTTGCCAGGCCGCTTTCGCGATCGGAGCCGTCACAATTCCGTCGAATTGCCCCGCCAGAGTTGCCTCAATTGCGGTTTCTAAATAACGAAAGCTAGCCAGCCCGCTGGCGGCATTACCTTGCCCGAGGCAAATTTGTGCCTCGACCTCTGGCGCTAACCCAACATCCAACAAGGGCCAATGGTCTGGATCGGCAAGGGCAAGGTTAGGCTGCTGTTGTTGCAGGTGTTGATAGGTCTGCCGTAACAGCGATCGCGTCCCAACCAGGGTCAATGCACCAATCTGGGCAATCTCTGGGGATGCAAGCGCCTTCAAAACAACCTCTGTGCCAATGCCAGCAGGATCACCTAAAGGCACTACAATCCGAGGAAAAGTGGACATGGGTGACCAATGAATCATTCTAGAAGTGCAACCAATCTGGTTTAAAATTCTTAAGAAGCAAGAGGTGAATCAATCAAACCTCTGATAACAAACCAAAAGACTCATAATTCAAGGGAGAACCGTTCAATGGGAGAAATTTTCGGTACTGCTATTCTCGCCCCTGCCTTAGTAATGATTGGCTTAGGTGTCGGCTTTTTGCTACTCAAATTGCAAGGTGGCGAAGAATAAATTCAGAGGTCAACCCGTGGGCAGATCAAACCTATTGCCGAGATAGGCCGCAAATACTCACCTTCCCCTTAAGGAGAAAGCCCACGGTGTGCAACTCACCTCACCCTCTCTATACTCGCTTCCGGCAAAGATTAAGCCAGGTTCGATCATGAGTTATCCGATTCGTCCAGATGCTCTGCAACCTCTCGATAAAGATTAAGGACATGGCTATCTTTGAGCGCATAAAACACATTTCTCCCCCGTTTACGGTAGCTGACTAGGCGCATTGATCGCAGTGTCCGCAGTTGATGGGAGACAGCCGATTCTGACATCTTAACGGCAGCAGCTAGGTCACAAACGCAAAGTTCCTGGTTAGCCAACGCAGAAACAATGCGCAAACGATTCGCATCACCCAACAGGCTAAAAAATTCAGCCATTCTTTGAGCCTTCTCTTGACTCAAGATATGTTGCTGAATTTGCCGAAAATGACCCAAATCCACAGGATGTTGAATCGCACAGAGAAGGTTCTCAGTAGAGTCTGCCCGGGGATGAGTGGTTTGAGTCGTCGCAGGATGGGATTTGGCCATAAAAGGTCAACTCGTAGAACGCCAGATAAACCAGATAAAGAAGATAAAACTCCACCAAGTTGTAGGACTGGGGAGATGCTCGCAAAGCTTAAACCTCAGCAGATCGCGGAGAAATCAAGATACTCCCAAGCCAAAACACTTCTAAGCTCTTCTAAGCTAAAGAGGTAACTCTGTATCAGGACAGATGAATTAGAAGTAGGGAATTTTACCCATTATCCCTTATGCATTCTTCCCTGCACAGGCCAGCGCCTGCAAGCATCGGAGCCGTCTTCAGGGGAAATACACTAACAAATAGCCTTGAATCTCTTTAGGTGAATTCTCCATCGCTTGGGGTAAAACATCCGTTGGATTTTGCTCAGTGAGTGTCATCTTATTATTGAGCCTTTCCTTACCCTAACGCAGGAGCCGTTTGCGTCACAACCCGGTACCAGTGCCTCAGGCAAATCTACCAGGTAGCATTCACATTTAATGATAGAATCTTACGAAAAGTTAACATCCATATTAATATTCCCATGAAGCTACTCGTTATCGGTGCAACAGGCACTTTAGGTCGGCAAATTGTCCGGCGGGCACTGGATGAAGGGCACGAAGTTCGGTGTTTGGTACGAAGTTTTAAGAAAGCGGCCTTTCTCAAAGAGTGGGGAGCCGAGCTTGCACCGGGAGATTTGTGCCGAGCCGATACCCTGACGCAGGCGCTTGTGGGAATAGATGCCGTCATTGATGCGGCCACGACTCGGGCAACCGATTCGGCCAGCATTCGAGAAGTAGATTGGGATGGCAAGGTCAATCTCATTCAAGCTGCAAAAGCAGCCAATGTTCAGCGGTTCATCTTTTTCTCCATTCTCGATGCTGAGAAGTATCCTAATGTACCGTTAATGAATATTAAGCACTGTGTTGAATTGTTTTTGGCAGAGTCGGGCTTGAACTACACCATCTTGCGTCCTTGTGGGTTTATGCAAGGGCTAATTGGCCAGTACGCCATCCCGATCTTGGAAAATCAGGCGGTTTGGGTTATGGGTGAAACAGCCCCGACGGCCTACATGGATACTCAGGATATTGCTAGGTTTGCTGTGCGAGCATTAAGTGTGCCTGAGACAGAGCGCCAGACTTTTCCAGTTGTCGGGTCGCGGGCATGGGGGGCCTACGAAATTATCCGCTTATGTGAACGCCTTTCCGGAAAGACGGCCAAGGTTTCGCGGATGCCATTAGGTTTGTTGCGAGCAATGCGGCGAGTTACGCGCTTTTTTCAATGGACCTGGAATGTGTCGGAGCGTTTGGCCTTTGCTGAGGTGGCCGCAGGCGGCAAACCTTTAAGCGCGCCGATGGAAGCTGTTTATCAAGTTTTTGGTATCGATCCTGCTGAAACAACGACGCTAGAAGCTTATTTGCAGGAATACTTTGGCCGGATTTTGAAAAAGCTGAAGGAACTAGAGGCGCAAATGCCCAAGGCTAAGAAAAAGCAAATGAATAAAGAGCGCACTTACCCGCGCTTCTAATGACTGGGAACATTTGCACTGATTTTTAATGCGATCGCCCAGGGAACTTTGATGTTATATTCCCTAAAAATTCTTGTTTTTTGACCCTTGACCCCTGCCCCCTGCTGCACCGTGCCCAAAGCTGGCATTATTTATAACGATGTGAAACCCATTGCTTGTCAAACTGCGGAAGCATTAAGAGGCAAGCTAGAGCTGCGTGGCTGGGAAGTTTGTCTGGCGACAGGGGTGGGAGGAATTTTGGGCTACTCACGCCCTGAAAGTCCTGTTTGCCATACGCCCATTGAGCAGCTCAACCCCCCTGGGTTTGATCATCAAATGCAGCTTGCGATCGTCCTAGGTGGAGACGGTACCGTTTTGTCTGCCTTTCGGCAGATTGCCCCTTACAATATTCCCTTATTAACCGTCAACACAGGCCATATGGGGTTTCTGACAGAAACCTACTTGAACCAGTTGCCCCAGGCTTTAGAAGCCGTGCTGGAGGGTAACTACGAGGTAGAAGAGCGCACCATGCTAACCGTGCAGGTATGGCGTGAGGCTACGGTGCTGTGGGAAGCCCTTTGCCTCAACGAAATGGTGATTCATCGGGAGCCGCTCACGAGCATGTGTCACTTTGAGGTACAGATTGGTCGCCATGCTCCAGTAGATATTGCTGCCGATGGGGTGATTGTGTCTACACCCACTGGTTCAACAGCCTATTCTCTCTCAGCAGGCGGGCCTGTAGTTACGCCTGATGTCCCAGTTTTGCAGTTAGTGCCGATTTGTCCCCATTCCCTGGCATCACGGGCACTGGTCTTTGCAAACACCGAGCAGGTCACAATTTTTCCGGCTACACCGAATCGGATGGTAATGGTGGTGGATGGTAATGGGGGCTGTTACATTTTGCCCGATGACCAAGTCAAGATTCTGAAATCCCCCTATGCAGCCCGATTTATCCGGTTACGCCCGCCAGAGTTTTTTCATTTGCTCCGCGAGAAGTTGGGCTGGGGCTTACCCCACATTGCAAAGCCTGCTTCTGTAGAACTGCCTTAGAGGGCTTTCTAAAGTATTTTTTAGAGAAATTTTAGATAAGCGGTGAGGGGCTTCTCGACTGCACCCAAGTTGTTCTGGCCATTTATTCGGCGTTGCTCAATGGAGGGATGAATTGCCCTCATCCCCTTTCTTGAATGCCTGTTAGGGCTATTCTTCTCTTCCCATTGGGAGAAGAAAGCTTTAGAGCCTGTTCTCTCTCTCTTTGGGAGAGGGCTAGGGTGAGGGCGAATTGGCTGCTTTCTATCCAGATTCTGCAACGTCACTCACTTCATCGATTTCGCGGCGGTCGCTTTTATGAGCAGAAATTCAGGATAACGAAATTCTGTCACTGAACGAAATTCTGCGGCTGAAATGCTGGGTTCAAATGTTGGATTTATTGGCTCAGTACAATGGGCTGAAGCAGCATCCACACTTTTTACTTTTTCTCGGTAGAGTGACTAGAGTGGACTATAGCACTTGCATGCGGGGTAGAACGCTTGAGTAAAAAGGGATATGGGAGCTTCTCCCCTAGCTAGGGTTTCCCCCTTTCACCTCGTTCCAAGGCTCGTTCGCACTGCGATATACCCCTTGTAACGGCCCCATCGAGACTCAGAACCGAGAACCCTATTACCTGAATTTTCACCTTCGTAATATTTCTTTATTTTCCTTCTTCGGATTCTTTTCTCCGTTGCGGGTGGCTGAATCAAGTGACAGAGATGTGTGTGTTAGCCAACGAGACGGCTCTGGCAAAGCGATCGCCCTCGAAAAGGGTTCACTCAATTTGGAACGATTCTGATAGATAAAGGGTTTTAGACCTGCGGGCCTCTATTTATAATTTGTAATAAACAACGATTCAACGACATAGTATAAACAGAGATGTTGGAAAACTTACGAAATGGATGCCCAAACTTCGGTGATTCATCGTCGCTAAGGATTTTCAGCTTAGTTTAAGAAATGTAAAAAATTCCCAGTTTTCAGGGCTTCGTTTAGCGCTGAAGGGTAAAAGTCATTTCTTTGGTCATTTGCTTACTAGCGGGTTTGGTTTAGTCTGCAATCGCAGATTATTCGTCAAGCCTGACTAGGGTCGGTAGTGACCAGATTCATACTCAACTTGCACATCTTAGGAGATTGGGTTTATGTTCGACGCATTTGCAAAAGTCGTTTCCCAGGCGGATGCACGGGGTGAATATTTGAGCTCAGCTCAGTTGGATGCTCTGAGCGCAATGGTTGCTGACGGCAACAAGCGGATGGATACGGTGAATCGGATCACCAGCAATTCGTCTACGATTGTGGCGAATGCAGCCCGCTCTCTGTTCGCTGAGCAGCCCCAACTGATTGCTCCGGGTGGAAATGCTTACACCAGCCGCCGGATGGCTGCTTGCTTGCGGGATATGGAAATCATCCTGCGCTACATCACCTATGCGATTTTTGCCGGCGATGCCAGTGTGCTCGATGACCGCTGCTTGAATGGTCTGCGCGAAACCTATTTGGCCCTGGGTACCCCCGGTGCTTCTGTGGCAGTGGGTGTGCAAAAGATGAAGGAAGCTGCTTTGGCGATCGCGAACGATCCTAATGGCGTGACCTATGGCGACTGCTCCAGCTTGATGGCTGAAGTGTCTAGCTACTTTGATAAGGCCGCGGCGGCTGTTGCTTAATTGCATGTTTGCCGTTTTTGTTATTCGCCTGGAGCCGCTAGTCAATGCCAGGCAACTTCATAAGACGTGATTATTTTGGAGAACCTCTGACAATGAAAACCCCTCTAACTGAAGCAGTCGCAGCAGCTGATTCGCAAGGACGCTTTCTTAGCTCCACCGAAATTCAAACCGCTTTTGGTCGTTTTCGCCAAGCCAAAGCAGGCTTAGAAGCCGCCAAAGTGCTCAGTGCTAAGGCCAATGAGCTGGCAAATGCTGCGGCAAACGCTGTTTACCAGAAGTTTCCTTACACCACCACAATGAGTGGCCCCAACTACGCCTCTACCCAAACAGGGAAGGATAAGTGCGTTCGTGACATCGGTTACTACCTGCGCATGGTGACCTACTGCCTCGTCGTAGGTGGAACTGGCCCCATGGATGATTACTTGGTTGCTGGTATTGCCGAAATCAACCGCACGTTTGATCTCTCTCCTAGCTGGTATGTGGAAGCTCTGAAGTATATCAAAGCGAACCATGGCTTGACCGGAGACCCTGCGGTAGAAGCTAACTCCTACATTGACTACGCCATCAATGCATTGAGCTAAGTAGGCGAGTTCATTTGCCCGGGAACCTTGACGACCATTGACTCCGATTAATGTTTGTGAGGGTTCCCGGGCATTGTTTTTGCTGTTTGCTGTTAGCCACTCTACAATCGCTGTGAGAACTATGCGGAACAGTTCCTACTTTTCCCTGGTTATAGTTCATTAGGACGACCTACTTGATCCCGATGGCTCTATTCGCTTCACAGTTCTCAGTTATTTGAAGGTAGTGCTTTTCCTGTCTTCTGTTTCAGCTCGACGTTTGAGGATTTATGAACACGGTTTCTGGGTTACAGGATGATTCATCACTCACAGTGGATCAGGCGATCGCCAATCTTCAGGGTGAAGACTTGGGCCTACGTGTTTATGCGGCTTGGTGGCTGGGCCGTTTTCGGGTCGATGCACCAGAGGCGGTGGATGTGTTGATGGCAGCCCTGACCGATGAGGCTGATCGTACGATGGCAGGTGGCTATCCGCTTCGACGCAATGCCGCCAGAGCCTTAGGTAAATTGGGCGATCGCCGGGCTGTACCGGCCCTGATTCAAGCATTGGAATGTTCAGATTTTTACGTGCGAGAAGCAGCGGCTCAATCTCTGGAAATGCTAGGAGATGAAGCCTGTATTCCCAAATTGATGGCTTTATTGCAAGATCAGGTGCCGGGAACCTTACCAGCCCCAGAACCTCCTCAACTGGCCCAACCCTTTGATGCTATCCTCGAAGCCCTGGGAACCCTCGAAGCGAAAGAAGCGATTCCGCTTGTTGCGCCGTTTCTCGATCATGCTGTACCGCGGATTCAGTATGCGGCAGCCCGGGCCATGTATCAGCTTGTTGCTGACCGAGCTGAGGCCAGCCTTTATGCAGAACGTCTGGTAAACGCCCTGGCAAACAATGACCTGCAACTACGGCGAATCGTACTGGCCGATTTAGGGGCGATTGGTTATTTGCCCGCTGCCGAGGCGATCGCTCAAACCCTGGCCGAAAATAGCCTGAAATTGATTGCCCTCAAAGGTTTATTAGAGAAGGAATTGCAACAATCTGAGCCGCAGAACCTATCTCCAGGAGCCATCCAAGTCATGACTCTGATGGATAGCCTGTTATGACGACAATAGGTTAAACAATCAGGATTGTTCTAACCTGCTCTTCAAGTTTTATATCGGCTTTCCAGCAATATAAGAGGACTCACTAAAGTCAAGGGGTCATAGGGGTAGAATCTCTAGCTGGGACAAAAGTTTCCCTAATTCCCCCCTGCCATCAAAATATCCTGATGGGTTTGCATTGTGCCATGATTCGGCAATTGAACTTTAGCGAGAATTCGCCATCGTTTGCTTAAGGAGTTGGCGATCTTGCTGGGTCTCAGGGTAGGGAGCCGTAAAGCGTGAAATTTTTTCTATCAGCCAGGGTAACAGACGGTTGCCCCAGACCACCAAATGACTCTGCCAGCCCACTAAAATTTCGGGTGTGCCTTTTTTCATTCCTTTGATAAGCGCTTGAGCCACCTTTTGCGGCGTAGTCGGGATGACCCACCGAAACCACTGGAAATTGCGAACCATATCCGTATCTGTCAGGGAGGGCAACAGGGCGATGACGCGGATGTTGTGTCTAGATAGTTCACTCCGCAATGCTTGCGTAAATCCGAGAATTGCAAACTTAGTGGCAGAGTAAGTAGCCATAGTCGGAGCTGCGATTTTTCCCATCAGGCTAGAGACATTCACGATTGTGCCCTGTCGCTGCACAGCCATGCGGCGAGCAATCAGCCGCGTGATGGTATACATCCCCATCAGATTGAGGGCGATCTCATCTTGTACTTGGGACAATTGAGCCTGTAAAAAAGGTGTTTGATAGGCAACACCAGCACAGTTAATCAGGAGATGAATCGGCCCATAATCACGCCAGGCTTGGGCGATCGCAATATTGACCTGGATGGGTTGGGCTAAGTCTAGAGCTAAAGGCACAGCTTCAACACCCACTGCCTCAATTTCAGCAGCAACATCGGCCAAGCGAGAACTGGTGCGCGCAACTAGAATCAACCGTTGGGCACCCTGATGAGCCAACTCCAGCGCAATGGCCCGACCAATTCCCCGCGAAGCCCCTGTGACGAGAACGGTTTTCCCTTGAAAATTCATGTGGAAACCTCCAATAGTGAGGGTTAAGATGCGCTCAGTGATGACAGAACTGACGAAGCGCCATTAAACCCAAAGTTGATAATGGTGTAAACCTATCGATTGACGAGTGCGACAATCCGGTTAACAGGGAATCCGTGTCGCAATGATTCAAATCCAGCTTTGTTTGAGATCGAGCGCCGTCTGAGGTGAGAGCAAGTGGGAGTCATCCGTTGGCTATTGCTATCGTCATGGCCCAGGAGCCCAGGGGTAAAATCTCTAGCTGAAGATACAGCCCCCTTTATTTCGACTCTCAACACTTCGGCTCACCCAGTGACAGTTGTCGTACAGAGAATCCACTTGTTGTTATTGACCAGCACACTCTAACAACAGAATCAAGTCACTGCAATCTTTATTAAAGAAAGGATTGAATTGTAATGTAAAGATACAACATTCTCAGAAACCCAACTGAGTTGTAGAGGTCAGCAAATGACGGCGCTCGCTCCTCACTTCATGCACTTCTATGGCCGATTAGAATGTTGGCTGATTAGGAGTAGAGGCAAGAAATCTGAGTATTTGCCACTGAATCTGAGGAGCAGGCAAATTATTCCTGCTTGAGTGAAAATGAGGTAAGGTTCACTGACAGTGACCACTATTCCCAAGCGTCGCAGAGAGATGCGATCGCACGACACAAGTGCTACTTCGCCAAACCGTCATCAGAGAGCGATAGTAGTACGAGCTAACGTGAGGACGAAGTGCAGCGTAGAACCCCTGGCAGAGGATCAATCTTTCATCGCTCCCCTGTCACCCAAATACCCGCAGGCACCTGCCTAACGCCCTCGCTTCAACCAACTGAAATCATTCCACCAGAAATGCCCTAACTAAAGCACTAAACGTTTCCAGGATGCCTCGCAAAGAGGGAGAATAAAAAGAGTATTGGTTTACCCCGGCGCTGTCGCCCAGAGCGACCAGGCAAGCCTGTTAACAGGTCTTACCCAATTGCTTTTTTTGCCAAGAGTCAGTCAGTTGCCTCTAGGTTCACCTTTCGTCCATTCCTCCACTTTTTTCCTTGTTCGTTATGTCAGATTCTCTTGCTGCCCTGATTCATGCGGTGGAAACAGCAGATTCCTCTGTTTCCCTGGTTGAGGCTGTCCAAAAACTAGCCCATGCCCGTTTAGAAGGGGGCATTCCAACCTTGATTGCGGCTCTTAGCTACAACAATCCTGGAGCTGCCGTTGCTGCCGTTGATGGGCTGATCCACCTGGGAGAACCGGCTGTCCCAGCTTTGCTAGAGCAATTAGATCTGCATAATTACACCGCTAGAGCCTGGGCAATTCGCGCTCTGGCGGGTATCGGTGATCCTAGAGGACTCGTCACCTTACTAGGAGCCGCTACGGCAGATTTTGCTCTGAGTGTGCGGCGGGCAGCTGCCAAAGGCCTGGGCTGTATGAAGTGGCATTGGTTCCCCGATCATCTGCTGGAAATTGCCCAGGCTGAGGCACTCGATGCTTTACTATTTGTGGCTCAACAGGATGAAGAGTGGGTCGTTCGTTATTCGGCTGTGGTGGGTTTACAGTCTCTCATGACGGCCCTGCAAAGAGGACACGTCTACGGTCAAACCGCCTTTGAACAAGCGGCCTTATCTCAGATTCAGACCCAATTTGAGCGAATGGCTGTTGCAGATGCTCATATGGCCGTGCGCGCACGGGTGTGGCTGGCTCAGCAACAGGTGCAACGGGTTCAAACGCGCTCAGTCGCCGTAGAGACAAACTCTTCTCCCCTATCGGAGACAGATTGGCAACTGATTTTAGAGAAGTTGTACGCTCGCAAAGGCCAGGAACGATTAGTGTTGGCGGAGGGTGATCCCCGTCGTTACCGACAACTGGCGATTGCCGTTGCGTCTGAACCGCCAAATAAAAGCGCTTTACCATCCTCTGATGCTTAAAGGGGGAGCGGTTTAAGCTCTGGAGCTTGAGTAAGATTTTCTGATCCAGGCTGATCCAATTTCACAGATCGACGAACTCCTGTGTGGCTGCAACATCCATGGTTGATGAGTCAAAACCTCAGCGCTGGCAGAATGCCTTGTTTTGATCTTTAGGGCTTGGCTTTACCCGACAGGTGTTGTATTAGTCTTTCGGGCTAGTTAGGTTAACGCCTGATAGCAACCCAATATCAATTTTAAATAAAGAACACAATCGATTATCTGATATCCGACTGAACGCCTGGCGCTAAGGGGGCAGCGGCTACCCAAAATCGCCAATTCAAAATGGTATGACGACTCCCAGTTGGAGCTATTTTGAATTCGGCACAGTGGTACTAGGCACTCCGTAATTTTCGTCGGCGTGTGACTGGCGTGGTTAAGGCTCGGTAAATTTCCTCTTGAGCAAAGCAGATAGACAGATGTTTGACGCCTAGTATAAGGTTGGCGCAGCGGCGTAAGCGCGCACTCTGAGCTAGCAATACATCGACCATCCAGGGGGTTAAGCAGTGAATTGTGAGCTGATTGTGGGAATGAATATGGAAGTGGCAGTAGGGCAATGTTTCTGCAAACTGTTTACAGAAACGCTCAAGGCGATAGTGCTCTAAAACAAGCTGATCGTCTGCCGTAAACTCTAGAGCCATGGTTAGATTTCTCCGTGACGGGTGGGTTAGACAACAAAGTTAAGCCTTTCTTGCGAGTCTGAGGGGATCACAGGGAGCCATTCATAATCTGATGAACTCTGTTTTGATTGAAGCGGTTTCACACCATTCGCTCTATGGTGAAACTAGGGGTTTTGCATAAACATTTATTGAACTTCTGGGGGTAATTACGGATCTCTCAATTACTGAGTGCGTATCCGGAATTTGGCAAAGCTTTGTGGTTTGAGAGATTGGGCAGTGTAAAGTAACTGCAAATCTACTGGTGCAAGCAACGGCAAGCGACGGCAATTTTGTATAGAGAGGATAGTAACTGTGACGAAGCCCCGTGTTCTATGTCTGGGTGAAGTGTTGTTTGACTTTTTATCCGATCAACCGGGAGTGGCGCTGGAAGCAGTCACTTCCTGGACTCCCTACCCAGGGGGGGCACCTGCTAATGTCGCCTGTGGTTTGGCTAAATTAGGCACAGCCAGTGGATTTATTGGATGTGTTGGTAAGGATAGGGCAGGGGTCGAACTTGTACAGGTGTTGCAGACGGCTGGGGTTGATACAACGGGGGTTCAGTGGCATCCTACGGCTCCTACCCGGGGGGTTTATGTGGTGCGTTCGGCTGAGGGCGATCGCCACTTCGCCGGGTTTGGGGAGTTTGATACAACAGGATTTGCCGATACCCATTTACAGGCCCAGGAGATTCGCCCTGATTTACTGGATGAGTGCGAATACTTAGTGCTTGGTACTTTAGAGCTGGCTTATCCGGATAGTGCGGCGGCGATCGCCCATGTTCTTGACCTAGCTGAAGCCAACTACTCAAAGATTTTGGTGGATGTCAACTGGCGGCCTGTCTTTTGGACCGATCCGGATGCGGCACCGGCAATCATCAAGGAGCTGTTGACTCGGGTAGATTTTCTCAAACTTTCTCAAGAGGAGGCTGATTGGCTGTTTGGCACTCAATTTCCTGCCGAAATTGCTGCCCAGGTTGATCAACTGGAAGGGGTTTTGGTAACGGCGGGAGCAGCGGGCTGTGCCTACTGGGTGAATGGTCATCAGGGACGGCTACCGGCTTTTGCGGTTGATGTTGAAGATACGACTGGGGCTGGTGATGGCTTTGTGGCAGGATTTGTGCACCAATTGTGTGAGCAGGGCATCCACCGTTTGGATGATGCGACAATTGTCCACAAGATGGTGGCCTATGCCAGTGCTGTTGGGGCTTTGACGGCTACTCGCCTAGGAGCGATCGCGGCGCAGCCAACAGCAGCAGAAGTAGAAGCCTTTTTATATCTGCAAGGGCAGGAAGGGTAATCGGCTGTCCCCAACCTGCTATGGCTGACCCGATACGAAACATTTTGGCATGGCTGAATCGAGGGATAGCTGGCAGCCACTTTGGCGATACAGGCGTTTTGGCCATGTTCCTAGAACGTATCCCAGAAGATATCCTACGGTGCGGCAACGCTAAATTTGCAAAAAGAATGAGGCCCCCACTGACGGGACAAAATACCCTGTAAGCTCATCTCTAGCGGGTTCTTTTTGGTGTTTCTATGCTGCAATTTCACCCACCTGGAATCGGCCAAGTTGAGGTAGAGACAAGCCTCGGAAAAATGGTCTATTACACTCCTTTAAGGCCCCCCTGGCAGGTGTCGGCTCAACCGGCGACTCCCTTGCTGTTTTTGCATAACTTTGGAGGAGGTGCCTCTGCCTATGAATGGACAGGGGTGTATCCTGCTTTTTTAGACGACTACCGGGTTATGGTTGCTGACCTCATTGGTTGGGGGGCATCGGCTCATCCAGTCCGTGACTATCAGGTCGAAGATTACCTGTTGACGGTGCGTGAGTTCATCACCCAAACCTGTGATCAGCCTGTTGTCGTGGTTGCATCTTCTCTCACTGGGGCGATCGCTCTACGCTTAGCCATTCAACATCCGTCATTATTTCGGGCCTTATTTCTGACATGCCCCTCTGGGTTTGCTGACTTTGGGCAAGATGCTGGACGCAGACTTCCCCTGCAAATAGTAGGAATCCCCTTTCTTGATCAGACCATTTATAACGTTGGGGCGATGAATGAGCTATCTGTTCGAAACTTTCTTGAACGCTTTCTCTTTGCGGATGCCCGTCGGGTAACGCCAGCAATGGTGGCCGCCTATCTCGCCTCGGCCTGTCAGGTGAATGCCCAATACGCCGCCCTCGCTTTTTTGCGGGGCGACCTTTACTTTGATCTAGCTCGTTACCTACCCCAACTGACGCTTCCTGCCGCCCTGGTTTGGGGTAAACAAGCGCAGTTTACGCCAGTTTGTCTGGGGGAACGGCTAGCCAGTCTGTCTCCTAGGGTACACCCCTTACAAATAGTAGAAGCTGCCGGAGTTTTGCCCCAGTTAGAACAAGCAGCAACGGTCATTGGGTTGCTCAAGCGCTTTTTGCGCGCGATGGGTGAAACTAGCCAACGTTGACTGATGACTAGCTATCTCTGTTAAACATGTCCAGCTGTTCTATGGGGCTTTCTGCATAGTGGCCACTGGCGGCTTTGGCCTTGGGCTGAGCGGCATGACCCTGACGTAACCCTAGGGCAATTTTGCTATGTTTCTCGATTTGGCTCATGACTAACCGTGCCCGCTGAATCACGCTGGGGGGTAGCCCAGCCAAGCGGGCGGCTTCAATCCCGTAGGAGCGATCAGCGCCCCCCGGCTGTACCCGGTGCAAAAAGACGATTTGATCGGGTAACTCTTTGACCGTGACTTGGTAATTTGCCACATTTGGCAAAATCGAGGCCAACTCATTAAGCTCATGGTAATGGGTGGCAAAGATGGTGCGGGCCTGAATGGTCGTTGCCAGATGCTCGGCCACGGCCCAAGCGATCGCCAGGCCATCAAAGGTGGCAGTGCCCCGACCAATCTCATCCAACAACACTAAAGAACGTTCAGTTGCGTGGTTGAGGATATTCGCCGTTTCGTTCATTTCTACCATAAAGGTCGATTGCCCCGTGGCTAGGTCATCCACTGCCCCGACCCGGGTAAAGATGCGATCGCAAATGCCCAATTGCGCCTGCGCTGCCGGGACAAAACTCCCCACCTGGGCCATTAGCTGAATCAGCCCCACCTGCCGCAGATAGCAACTTTTGCCACTGGCATTTGGCCCGGTGAGAATGATTAAATCGGGTGCAATTCCGGTGATGGAGCCGCCTAACTTGGCTGAATTGGGCACAAAAAATCCGGCCGGTAAGGATTGTTCTACCACCGGATGACGGCCTTCAATAATCGAAATCTCTCGCGTTGGTAGAATTTCGGGGCGACAGTAGCCCTGTAATGCGGCTAGCTCTGCCAAACCTGACAACACATCCGCTGCTGCTACTGCCTGGGCGACTTGACGAATTAATCCGGTATACTCACCTACCTCCGCCCTTAGGGCGGTAAAAATCGCATATTCTAGCTGGTTGATCTCTGCCTGGGCGATCACAATGCGATTTTCTCGTTCTTTCAGCTCAACCGTGATGTAGCGCTCTTCATTCGAGAGCGTTTGCTTCCGTTCATAACCGGCTGGAGCCTGCTGCGATTTCGCGCGTGAGATGCTGATGTAATAGCCAAAGGTCTTGTTATAACCCACCTTGAGCGTTGCAATGCCCGTGCGCTCTCGCTCAGCGACTTCCAGATTCCGAATCCACTCCTGATCGGCCTCTACTTGCTGCCGTAGCGCGTCGAGCTGGGCATTTACCCCTGACCGGATGAGATTGCCTTCTGTCAGATAAAGTGGAGGATTGTCAACCAGGTGTGCCCGTAGCGATCGCCCTAGGGTTTCTAACTCTGGAGGAACCTGTTGTAGCGCTTGCAGGTAGGGCGACTCGGCCCGATGTACCAGAATGGCCAGATCGGGTAAGCGTTCAAAAGATTCAGCTAGGGCCACTAGATCCCGGCCATTGGCCGTTCCTGACCCGGCTCGACCCGCTAAGCGTTCTAAGTCGTAGATTTGTCGCAACAGCTTTTGCAGTTCTTGTCGCAGGGCACGCTGCTCGACTAGCTCTTGAATCGTCTCCTGGCGTGCCTGAATCGCGTCAATCCGCAGCAGTGGCTGTAACAACCAGCGCCGCAAAGCCCGACTCCCCATGGCAGTGACCGTCCGATCTAAGGCCCATAATAGGGAGCCATGAAAAATCCCATCTCGGGAAGTTTGGGTGATTTCTAAATTGCGGCGGGTCTGGTGATCAATCACCAGAAAATCGGTGAGGGTATAAGTGCAGAGATTTTGCAAGGGAATTTTGTGTAAAGCCCCATGCACCAGTGGCATGTTTTTTGGAGCTGACCCGGCTTTCTCCTGATCACTGCCAATGCCTCGATAGTTTTGCTCAGAGGTGGTTTCTAAGTACTCCAATAACCCCCCCGCCGCCCGGACTGCCAAGGGCAAATTCTCGCAGCCAAACCCCTCCAGCGATCGCACCTTAAACCGTTGCAACAGGCGATAGCGAGCTTCTGCTAAGACAAAGGGGGTTTGGGGGCGCAGGGTATAACAAAACTGCGGGGGCAAACAGTCTGGTAACTGGTCTGACCGTTCTCCCGGACGCAGCAAGCTCACCAAATCTGGCGCATTGGTGGGCACCAAGACCTCTGCCGGTTGCAGGCGCAGTAATTCCTGGCTAAGTTGCTCTAACTCTTGAGATTGGGTGGTCAAAAACTCCCCTGTGGAAACATCAGCGTAGGCCAAGCCCCAGTGATGACCTGCTATGACAACTGCCACCAAAAAGTTATTGCGGCGGGCATTTAACATCCCCTCTTCTAACACCGTGCCGGGGGTGATAATCCGGGTAATTTCCCGCTGCACCAGGCGACCCTGGGCATCTGCTGCATTTTCTACCTGATCGCAAACAGCGACGGCATAGCCTTTTTCGACCAACTGAGCGCAGTAACGATCTAAAGCGTGGTGAGGAATCCCTGCTAGTGGTACCTGCCCGATCGCTTCGCCCGCATGCTTGGCCGTCAGTACCAGCTCTAGCTCACGGGCAATGGTAATCGCGTCTTGAAAAAAGGTCTCAAAAAAATCCCCGATGCGATAAAGCAACAGGGCATGGGGATGCTGATCTTTGAGGTCGGCGTAATGGCGCATCATCGGGGTCAATTCCTCGCGGTTGACCTGGCGATGATCGGTGTAGCGTACCTTATGTTTGACCAGTCGTTCTGGAAGGTCGGGGGTGCGATCGCTGGCGGTGACCGAGTCTGTCATGAATCAAAAGGAAATAGCAATCAATCTTGCGATTCATCTTAATTGACTCTATCGCAATTGACTGGCTTGCAGGACAACCGTTCTCAGCAAAAAGTTTAAGAAATCCAGCGCCCTGCGCACCAACCCCAACTCAGACCACTTGATCGCCTATCGCTCTGGGCGATAGTGATACATCCAAAAATCAAGCTTTTGCCGCAACGCCTCGCGCTCTGGCCCCGGATTGCTGTAGTAAAGCTGATGGCGCAACTCGCGAATGATAATTTCTCTCTTTGTGGTCATAGCTGGCGTCCTCCTCTATTAAGGCAAAGGGTAAGGCAGGCATCAGGTAGCTTCTTCCTCTCTTCCTCATTTTTACACCAGCGCCTAAAAACAGTAGCTTTTGTTACAAAATTCAGACTTGTTAGAAAACTTTGAACGATGCTGCTTAACCTCATGCTCACAGCTTTTCCTACAGCTTCTTTTGTGGGGAGAAGGGAGTGCGCGCTTGCTTCCCTTGGCAAAGGAAGAGGGTCAAGGGGGAAACCCGAGGGGGTGGTTCCTATCTAGATTTAGCCACGTTAAACTTTGAAGTTGCGGCTTCTCTAGCCGCCGCTGCCCTTGGCCTTATAGCCCTGCTGCTGCAAAAATTCTAAGATCTTTTGTTTATGGTCGCCCTGAATTTCTAAGGTATCCTCCTTCAGGGTTCCACCCGCTCCACAAAGGGTCTTGAGCTGTTTCAGTAGGTTCGTCAGGGTCTCTGGATTGCTTTGAAAACCCCGAATAATAGTTACGGTTTTACCTTTACGCCCGGCCCGGGAAGCCTCTACCCGCAAATGTTGCTGCTGGGGCGGTAGGTTGGGGGTAGCCCGTTCAAGGGCTTCATGATTGCTGGTAGGGCCAAATTCTGAGTAAACGGTGCGATTGTTCGCTGGGTCGCGCTGTGATTTTGCCGCTGCCACTGAATTTTTCCTCTTAGATAAAAACAAAGGTGGCTGGGTAACGCTAACCTCGCCACCTCTGCCTAGATCGCAGTGGGCATAAACCCCATCCACGGATTAGGAGATGCTAATGATCCAGGTTCCCAGATAGCGGGGCAGGGGGGCATCTCCCGGAGAAATGGCCGTCGCGTTGAAATAGAAGGTGCCACCAAAGGAAGGATTAATCACATTATTCAGGTGAATTTCCACCCGATTGTTAGCCGGGATGGCTTCCTTTAGATAAATCTCAATCACAAAGTTTTCTTTATTCCAAATGACTTCTTGAATTGGAACCTTTTTGCGATCGCCTTGAACAAAGACCTCAATGTTTTTAGGGTCAATTTGCCCTTTATAGTAATCGGGGTAAGAAATGTTGATCTGGTTCATCGCCAGCTTGACCTTGCGCTGGGGAATGCGGAGCCGATAACGCTCGTATTGCCCCCGCCGACCACCGAAGTCTAAGTGATAGTTGAGGATATTTTCCCGGTCAACCCCCCCAAAAATCACCAACCCAGAACCTCCCTGGGCGAGAGTAATCGCAGGCACGGCGGTTGTCAGGGCTGTGGCGATCGCCACCCCTCGCAGAACACGCTTTGCAAAAGCTCTGGAAAGCATAGATAACTTACTCACAACAACGGCAATAGAAAGGGTGTCGAAATACTGGCTACACAGCTTGGCAAAAAGTTACTACGACTGTAACAGGTCACGCCTCACCCAGAGAGTGGAATTTTCGAACGGCCCTGCTAAGCAGACGCGAACATTGGCCTGCAAGTTCCACCAGATTACGATATGCTGCGTTTTTCAAACTATTACTAAGTAATTTTTTATCTATTCAGTAACGATACATAAGGGGAAATCATAAAACAAGTTAAAGAAGACTCATTTCTTCCTGAGATTCTCCTAGATTGGGAAAACTTGCGACGCAGGATCACCGCCTCAGTTCAGTTCTGAATCAAAGCTGGGCGATTTTTTGTATCGACGACAGGCCCATCAATTCTGAGCACTTGAGCATCGGCCCTTTTGAGCCAATGCGGCTGAGGTGTGCCCACTGAAATGATCAACACTCTATCCATACAGACGTAAACGCCCATGACTATTGCGATTGATAAACAGCCAGAGCTGGATGGGCAATGCCAAGCAGAGGCACCAGCCCGTCGGAAGCGGATTGGTATTCCTAAAGAAATTTTTCCGAATGAGAGTCGAGTGGCCGCGACTCCAGATACCGCCAAAATTTTGCAAAAGTTAGGCTTCGATGTATTAGTTGAAGCGGGTGCTGGTGCTGCGGCCAGTTTTTCTGACCTAGCTTATCAAGAGGCTGGCTGTGAGATTATCGCTGATACCGCCAGCCTCTGGAAAATGGCGGATATCGTGCTGAAGGTGCGGCCCCCAGCGATGCATCCCAATCTAAATCAGCATGAGGCTGACTTGTTACCTGAGGGTGGCACTCTCATCAGTTTTATCTATCCAGCTCAAAACCCAGAATTGCTGACCCAATTGGCCCGTCGCCAGGCCACTGTCTTGGCCATGGATGCCATCCCCCGGATTAGCCGTGCTCAAAAGCTCGATGCCCTCAGCTCAATGGCCAATATTGCGGGGTATCGGGCGGTCATTGAGGCGGCTAATCACTTTGGGCGTTTCTTTACTGGCCAGATTACAGCGGCGGGTAAGGTGCCACCGGCAAAGGTCATGGTTATTGGCGCGGGGGTCGCGGGGCTGGCGGCGATCGGTGCAGCAAGAGGCTTAGGAGCAATTGTCCGAGCCTTTGATACTCGCCCCGTGGTGAAGGAGCAGGTAGAAAGCTTAGGCGCTGAGTTTCTTGAACTCGACTTTCAAGAAGATGGTACGGGGCAGGGTGGCTATGCCAAGGTGATGAGTCCGGAGTTTATTGCCGCAGAAATGGCTTTGTTTGCGGCCCAGGCTAAGGAAGTGGATATCATCATTACGACGGCTTTGATTCCTGGGAGAAAAGCCCCTGTGCTGATCACCCGTGAGATGGTTGAGAGCATGAAAAAAGGCTCGGTGGTGGTGGATATGGCTGCCGAGCAGGGCGGTAACTGCGAAGTCACACGACCTGGAGAGGTGTATCAATATCAGGGAGTCACCATTGTTGGGTTGACGGATCTCCCCAGTCGGATGGCTAGCCAGTCGAGCCAGCTCTATGGTCGCAATCTCTGTCATCTCTTAGAAGATATGGGTGGCTCTGAGGAATATCAGATAAATTTGGAGGATGAAGTCATTCGTGGTGCCCTGGTGCTGCATAACGGTGAGGTCACCTATCCACCGCCACAGCCCGTTGCGCCTTCAGCTGCTCCACCCCCAGCCCTGGCTCCCGTGACGGCTGAGATGCCCGTGGCGTCTCCGACTCATTCAATTAATTGGGGGCTGATGACTCTGGTACTGGCAGGCTTAGCCCTCTTAGGATTGGGATCTGTCGCGCCGCCCTCTTTTTTATCGCACTTTACGGTTTTTGTGCTGGCCTGTTTTGTTGGCTGGCAGGTGATTTGGAATGTTTCCCCAGCGTTGCATACGCCCTTAATGAGCGTAACCAATGCCATCAGCGGCATCATCATTATCGGTGGCATGTTGCAAATTTCTGGGGTATCGACCTCGGCGACAACGATTTTGGGGGCGATCGCCATTCTCATCGGCACCATCAACATCAGTGGGGGATTTCTCGTTACCCAACGAATGCTGAAGATGTTTCAAAAGTAGCGATTGGCTGTTTGCAGTCGGCTGTTCGCCTTCCCCCTCCATTCTCTTATTCTTCTACTCTGTACTTCTATGTCCAATAATCTTTTAACGGTGGCTTACATTGCGGCCAGCGCTTTGTTTATCCTTAGTCTGGGAGGTTTATCTAACCAGGAGACCGCCCGCCAAGGTAATGTCTTTGGCATTGTGGGTATGGTCATTGCCTTTATCGCTACGGCGATCGCCAGCGTGCAGATGAGTGCCTATGGGTTACTGGGCGCGGTCATTTTACCCGGTGCCATCATTGGAGCAATGGTAGCCTCGCGGGTGGCTATGACCTCAATGCCAGAGTTGGTCGCCATTTTGCATAGCTTTGTGGGTCTAGCTGCTGTGTTAGTAGGCTTTGCCAACTTTCTCAACCCTGATACTGCGCTAGTCGGTGTTGAAGCAACGATTCACCAAGTCGAAGTCTACGTAGGTATTTTGATCGGGGCGATCACCTTTACCGGGTCGATCGTTGCCTTTGGTAAACTACGGGGACTCATTGCCAGTAAACCGTTGATGTTGCCGGCCCGCCATTTTCTTAACCTGGGGATGGTAGCCGTTATCCTTTGGTTGGGTTATGAGTTTATGGGTGGCCCACTGCTAACTAGCCTCCAGGCACTGCTGGCCATGACGGCGATCGCAGGTGTGCTAGGGCTGCACTTGGTACTGGCGATCGGAGGGGCCGATATGCCGGTGGTTATCTCTATGCTCAATAGTTACTCCGGTTGGGCAGCGGCAGCAGCGGGCTTTATGCTCTCAAATGACCTGTTGATCATCACCGGTGCCCTGGTAGGGAGTAGTGGGGCCATTCTCAGCTACATCATGTGTAAAGCCATGAACCGCTCCTTTATCAGCGTGATTTTAGGTGGGTTTGGTGCGGGTGCCAGTCAATCGACAGGAGCCGCCAGCCAACCAGCGGGAGAGGTCAACCCGATTCAGGTAGAAGAAGCGACAGAGATCTTAGAGAATGCTCGCAGTGTGGTAATTGTGCCAGGCTATGGGATGGCGGTGGCCCAGGCCCAATACCCCATTTCTGAAATTACTAAAAAGTTACGCGATCGCGGTACCACCGTTCGCTTTGGCATTCACCCCGTCGCAGGCCGAATGCCAGGACACATGAATGTCCTGCTAGCAGAAGCCAACGTACCCTACGACATCGTGCTGGAAATGGATGAAATCAACCACGACTTTCCAGCAACGGATGTAGTGCTAGTCGTTGGTGCCAATGACACGATCAACTCCAGTGCGCTAGAAGACCCCAACAGCCCCATTGCGGGGATGCCCGTCATGGAAGTGTGGAAAGCAAAAACCGTCATTGTGATGAAACGCAGCATGGCCAGTGGCTATGCTGGGGTCGATAATCCGGTGTTCTACAAGGAGAACACGCGCATGTTGTTTGGCGATGCCCGTAAGAATGTGGATGCAATTTTGGCCCAACTGACCACACAAACGCTGGCAGGCAGTCGGGGATAACCTGAGAAGGTATCCTCACAATTAACCCGGTCAGGATGAGGACTGAGAAGCCTATCCTGACTCCTGACTGGGGATCTAACTAGAGTCTTCCTAGGGCCTTTTTGCAAAATCAAACCTCTCTCCAGCCGGGCAAAAAGCCGCCCTAGTAAAGCAGTACAGCAAAGCGGAAATTTTTGAACTGGTCTAAGCCGCCTTCATTGCCCAGTCCTTGCTCCCATTGAGGCAGCAGGGGAAGCAGCTCGAAGCCCCTCTCTGGTGCCAGCTAGGAGAGGGGCATCTCTCTAACGAGCATTCAAGAAAGGAGGAAAAGCAGCGAAACGGATACCTGAGTCTACTCGTCAGGCCAAGTTATTTAACCTACTTAACCACTGACACAGCCTTAAGCCTTCTGCGCAACGCTGTCAACGACAGCTACCATCAAAGGATGATTGCTAGCACAGGTTGAGGAAATAGCATCGCCTCTGCCATCAGGAGAAACAACGCTAAGATAGTCCACAATAAAATCCACCAATAAGCTTGAGGAAGGTGATGTCGTAACATAAGAATGACCTCCGGCGATAACCGACACAAACTGATTTGTCAGACTTCACTGGATGGCTTCTTTAAGAAAAAGCTGACTCTTCTGATTTCCTAATTTCATCAACGGCTCTTTGATGAGGCAGCGTATCCAGTTCCTGAAGAGGTTGCCAACGAATCAGCGCTATAATCGTTTCCTTCCAGCAACGCTTGATTTTTTTGCTTGATTCTATTAGAGCCGTAGAGTAATGCTGGACAAATCACTTGCCCCATTCATATAGAGTAGAGAAACAATTTGAGAAACTTGTGAGGATAAGGCAGGCAGATTCGGAGGTTCTGGCACAACTTCAGCCATCTTTTTCAGGATTTGTGCCACCATAGGAGTGCAAATAAGTTAAGCTGTGCAAACAATCGAGTCTAGCGCTAGAGTTACTACCGTGCTGAAACACCTGACATTCGTCTCTATGGTTGCCCTTTTTGGTTTAGGGAGTTCGGCCCAACTTCCTGCAAAGGCGCAGGCTTTAACCCCTCATGTTTTACAGATAGAGACTAAACAGTTAGAAGGAATTGGTGTCACTCTTTTACAAGAGTCATTGCAGTTGGCTCAGTTGCAGCAGTATGATCTGGCATTGCCACGGGTAGCTCTGGCCTCCCAGCTAATTCCGCAAAATCCTGAAGTGTGGTCATTGCTAGGTGGGCTTTACCTACAAACTAATGAGACGGATCGGGGGATTGAAGCGCTGTTGCGATCGCATCAGTTAGATGCGAAGAACACCTCGGTGCTTTTTGCTCTGGGATCAGCCTACTTTCAAAAAGGTAACTACAACAGCTCGGTGAATTATTTAACGAAGGGTCTGGCGATCAAGCCGGATGTTCCTGGGGCGTTGTTTGACCTAGGGAATGCCTACCTGATGTTACGTCGCTACGATGAGGCTGTGACCCAGTATCGAAAGGCGATGGTGCAAGACCCTAAGTTCTGGCCAGCCATTAATAATGTTGGCCTGGTGGAGTATGAACGAGGGCAGTTAGATGCGGCTGTGCGGAGTTGGCGCAAAGCGGCGGATCTCGATCCCAAAGCAGCAGAGCCACGCCTGGCGATTGCGGTTGCCCTCTATAAGAAGGGCGATCGCGAGCAGGGGTTGGCCTTAGGCGAGGCCGCCATTGAGCTGGATAGCCGCTACGCCGACTTAAAGTTTTTGAAGGATAATCTCTGGGGCGATCGGCTGATGCAAGATGCCAAAGTATTTCTAGAAACCCCCCGCATGAAAGCTTCCATTGCTCAGACACGAGGGAATGCGCCTACTAGAGAACGGGCAGCGGAATAATCTTCGGTGGATGTCACCTACAGAGCAACTCGAATAATGTCCTGATGCTTCTAAAGCATTGGAGTGATACAAAGGTAGGCCTTAGTACTAGCTTCTGCGTTACAACCCCGTTTATTTCAGAGAGACTATAACCCGAACGTTCTCTCGCAGGATCTTGTGTTATGCTCCCATCTGGTATTGCTGATAAGTAGGTTATGCCCCCTAAGGCAACGACAACAAAGGTGACACAGCTAACTCTTCGCTCCCGGCGAAAGCCCGGGAAGCTTATCATTTCTAGGTATTGTTCTGGATTGCTCCTTTTCTCTATCCTGCTGCCAGGAACATGGATTGCCTACCGCCAAGTTCAAAGCTTTGTGATTAAACCAAAGGCGATTTTGGTGCTGGGGGGCGCAACCCAGCGGGAGCAGTTTGCTGCCGAGTTTGCCCAACAGCATCCAGATTTGCCGATCTGGGTTTCTAGTGGTGACTGGCCTAGTTCCACCCAAACGACCTTTACAAACGCGGGCGTTGCTCTGGATCGTCTGCAACTGGACCGGCGAGCGGTTGACACGGTGACTAACTTTACGACTCTAGTCGATGAGTTTCAAGCTCAGGGGATTAATCATGTTTACTTAGTTACCTCCGACTACCACATGCAGCGGGCGCAGGTCGTTGGCGAAATTGTGTTCGGCAGCCGGGGCATTTTACTAAAACCCGTGACAGTGCCCTCAGAGCAGCCCTCAGAGCCAATCCTGAAGGTTTTGCGGGATGCAGGGCGTTCGGTATTGTGGCTGTTAACGGGCCATACTGGCTCCACTCTGCGAGATCGGTATCAAAACCCGCGTTAGGTGGGGCGATCACAATCTTGGCGCTTTTATCCGACGGGGTTTTCCATTAGGCTAAAGTTTCCGCTACCCTTTCTATTCAAAGGAGTCGATACAGAGGATCTAAGCATGCAAACGCTGATAGTTGGAGCCGGTAGCTTTTGGGTGGCTTTTATCTTTGCTAGTCTGGTGGAATATTGGGTGCATCGGTGGATGCACAAATCGCCAGGGTTTGGTAAGCGCCATCGTGACCATCATCGTCGCAACGAGGGCCAGGGAGTGTTGTGGGAGTTTCGCGATTATGTTAAAGGAACCCTGGTGATGATGCTGCTGCCGTTTCTGATTTCTCCTGTCATTGGGGTTGGCTGGATGAGCGGGGCGACCGCGTTTGCGGCCTTTTCCTCCTATGCCCACCAACTCCAGCACGAAAACCCGACCAAATGCTTCTGGATGCCAATGCCCGTTCACTATGTCCACCACAAGTACAACATGTGGTACCACAACTTTGGTCTGGCAGTAGACTGGTGGGATCGCGTTTTTGGCACTTACAAACCGGTCGAGTGGCTCACGGATGAGTCAACCCAACCAGACCGCAGCTATTGGCAACTGCGCTGGTGGTAGCCAGTTTTGGGTCAGCGGTGACGTACAGGAGCGTTGCCAGCCAGAAAGCTTCTCAACTCTTGAAACTTCTCAACTCTTGTCAGATTCAGCTAAAATGCCCGATCACTGGCTGTTGAGTGAGTGAATTTTCCAGTTTATCGATTTTCCGGGTACACGATGTCGCTCATCAGGCAGAAGGCTGCAAACACTGAGGTTCTGAGAATATTGACTTTGCCCGTCAAATTGTGAATGCGGCCCGGTATGACTAAGCGTTGCTACGATTTCCAAGTGCTTTCTGGAACGCAGGTCGTTCAGCGATGCGTTTGAGGTAGGCCATGACCACCGGGTAGGAACTCAGATCTACTCTTAGCATCAACGGGATATAGCCAACCATGGCCCCCACCGCGACATCGGCCACGGTAAAGGTGTCTCCTAAAATCCACGGGCGATCACCGAGCCATTGATTGAGCATCCCCATATGGCGGGGCAGTGCTTTTTCACGACTGGCCTCAGAAAAGACCTCTGGCCCTAGGGTAGCATTGGCATAGTTAATCCACTGATTAAGCGCCGCTCGTTGCTCGGCGGTTGTGACACCTCCATACTGATCGGCCAGGTACAGCAAAATCGCTCCCGACTCCCAAAGCTTAAAATCGCCATCCACAATAGCAGGCACCTTCCCAATCGGGTTGATTTCTAGAAACGCAGGCTGCCGATGCTCCCCGGCCTGCATATCCAGCATCACCATTTCGTAGGGAATTCCCAATTCTTCCAGATACCAATGAACAATAGAGGCGCGACTCCGCGCCCCTGCGTAGAGTTTTAACGCCATGAGGCCTCCTTGGTTGCCATTGACCGCTGGGTACAGTTCACCATCAAAAGGGGACAAAAATCAAGGTGCTAAGGCAGTGGTTGATTTCAGGAAGTTTCTAGAAAGAAGGTGAAGCAACTATCCGTTGGTTACGCGCTGAACGCTTGCCAAGGGATGAAGGCAAGGAAAGAGCACTCAGCCGTTGACTAAAGGCAGTTGACTACAGATGCAGGTGCTTTTGGTCACTCACTAAAGCACCTTATGGGTATGCTCGTGCTGCTTCACATTATCTTCTGTATGAACCAAACGGACAGAATTTAAGATGCGCTTGCGTTCGGTAGAGTAGTTAAAATCCCTGCGGGTACTCCCCAGAGGAATCAGCGCCTGAGCTTTTGTGCGGGCTTTGTAGGTGCGGGCCGCCGCGATCGCCCGATCGGCAAAGTTGTCACAAACTTGACTAGACTCAGGGAACTCAGCCGGTAGATTTAGCGTCTCTCCTGATAGGATTGCTCCCAACGGAGTGGCAGTTGCCCAACGGTAGGAAGTCGGAATGCCTTTAACAATCGCTTCCAACGCTGCCGAAGGAATAGGTTCTACCACCTCGACAGCATGAACGCCATCCTCATTGCGGAGAAAGCAGGTTGCTAGACCTAAAACCACATAGTCGGCAGTCGTGAGATCGGGAGCATTAGAAAGAGTGGGTGCAGTGGTCATGGTTCAGGTTGCGTCAATCGATTCGGAGAGTGCGTCATTGATAAATTGGGGTTGGGCCAGACCAACTGTTTCTTCCCAGAGGGTCGGTTTTCCCTACCTTTGGTTTCACCGCGCCTTCAGAAATTGTCGGCATTGTGGATGTAGTCAAACAAAGTTCAACTTGAAACCGGTTGTTTCTCTATAGATAAAACTTTAGGCCTGGACTGGGATAGGGTTTAATCATAACGTTGTGCGCAGAAACCTTCTGAACGCTCATCGTAATGATATGACCCTCTACCGTTTATTCTGAGTCTAAACATTACCAGTTTCAGCGTTTTGAGGACAATTCTTTAAACTTTCCGTTTTCTTCCTGACAGGACAAGTCAACAAGTGACACAGTGATAAAGCCGCTTGCAGAGCAAATTCTCTAATCTAATCATCAGGAACAGTAGAGTTGCTATGAACATTCGTCGCCCATTCTCAGCCCCAACCAGAAAAGCCACTAGAAACCGCCCCCTGGTAACCCGAAATGGGCGCATTGGACAGAAAAAGTCGGATTGTTCATCTCAAAATCAGTCATCTCGCAGATACTCATCCCTGTCGGAGTCGCTAGGGTCAGAACAACTGGGTGATTATAACCAGGAGCGTTGGTTGCGGCAACGCGCCCTCGCTTTTGCAAGAGAGGAGGAATATGCCAAGGCGATCGCCCTATTCGACCAGTTGATTGTCATGAATCCCAGTAATGCCAGCCACTACAATAACCGGGGATTGTTATTCTTTCAGTCGGGGTACGTTAGGCGGGCTTTGAATGATTATGACCAGGCGATCGCCCTCAATCCAGGGCTGTCTCAGCCTTACAATAATCGCGCCAATTGCTTTGCGGCGCTGGGGGCGCTGGAAGCAGCGGTTGCTGATTACGAAACCGCGCTGGATCTAAACCCTGCGAATCTCCATGCCCGGCTCAATCTGGGCGTGACGTTTCGTGAGCTGGGTCTGTATGATAGCGCCCTCGAAACCCTAGAAACCGTGCTGCACTTTAGCCGGTTTCAAGATGGGGCAGAACTCGGTAAGTCGCGGTTTCAGGCAAAGGTTTATGGTGAACGTGGACGGGTTCATCACTTAGCCGGAGATTGGAATTGGGCAATCGCTGACTACCAGCGTTCGCTTGAGATTCTCTCTAAGTTGGATGACAGAGAAGCGCAGAAACTCGTTGAACAAATTCAGGCTTGGCAAGGCGCTTTGGCGCCTGCCGCCTGATAACCCTACCCTCCGTTGTCGGGGATCGATGGCTCTGTTGCGATCGCTGCCCCAACGGCCCCTTCCTCACAGGGCCGCATCAGTAGAAGACAACTTCAGTCGAGGATCACTATCATTAGGTGATTTCTAGGAAAGAGCCGAGCCACCCCCTCAGCACCAACTCACGCCAAGAGTGCAGCAGATACCCAATTCAATGCTTTACGCTACAGGGCTGCTGCTAGCTAAAAACCACCCATCCAAAACCCAGGGTAGTATCAGATCAACTGGACAGACTGACCATTGACCGATACCAGGCAATCAAGACGAATCTCAGTACCATCGGTTAACCTGAGAAAATCCGCCTGATTAACGGCATAGATATCCGCAATTCGATCTTGCACCTCAATAACTTCGCCACTGCTCGTGCGGTAAACAATCTGACAGAGCTGGCGTAAGGTTGCCAGTGCTTCTAACTGATCATAGAAATGACAATCAAGCAGACGGTAGCTATCCATTAGTATCAGTAGAGAAGAAAATTGCAAGTTAGTCAGGCACAGCAAGAAATCTATTCTTATAAACTCTTTTAGAAGTTAAGGTGGCTATTGCTTCAATGACTTTGCCTCAGAGGAAGGAGAAAATTAAATACAACCAAAGTTTAAGTAAATTACTTGGTCGATCAAGCGGCCAATTTAAGAACCAGATAACTTTAAACTGGAGTGAGGCTGGTAGCTAGTCTAGCCGCGATCGCGCGCGAGCTAAAGGGGTAAAACGGCAACATCGTTCATCTGTCGTAATCTATGACCCTTTTGTTCCTTGGCCAGTGGAACTGATTGAATAACAAAATTTGAACATACTCCTTTCCCAGAACGGGCAAGCTTCACACTCAGATTTTTGATTTGCAGTCCCCTCTTCTCCCCTGGTGGGAGGAGGGGAGCCGAGCCATCTCAAAGTTCCTCTTCCTCCTTGGAAGAGGGATTAGAGCCATCCGGGCATACCAGAAAAGGGGGCGGGCAAAAGTGACATGCACCCCAGGCCACAGCACGCAGGATGGCTTGCAGCGAAATAACTCTGGCCAAACTTTCCGGAAAGTAGTTGTGTTCGTCGTAACAATGACTGAGGCTTGCTGTATCCGTATCCATGTGCCTGTACTTCTACAAAGGATTGTCTGTGCATAAGCTATGCGTCATTCAAATATCAGATTCTGCTCCAAAAACCAGGTATTGCGAATAACGAAGAGAACCAGAACCGATCAGTCGATCGTGAGTGGGGAGATTGCTACCCCAGTGAAATCGGGACAAGGGCGATTAGCCGGGTTTGGTGCGTTGGCGGTTTTCACGCTATCGCTAAGTGGGGGTGGGAGTTTTGCGATCGCACAAGCTATGCCAAGTGGCTCTGCTCCTCTCATGCTGGCCCAAGCAGTGCTACCCGTTGATGATGACTATGTTCTCGGTGCGGGCGATCGGCTCAAGATCGATTTCCTCACCATTCCCGAATTTAGTGCAGAATATCAGGTCTTGCCCAGTGGTGCCCTGAATCTTCCGCTGGTTGGCAATGTCTCGGTGCGAGGCCGCTCAATGCAGCAGGCATCAGCACTGATTTCAGCGCGATATGCTGCCGTAGTGCAGCGGCCAGTAGTGAACCTGACGCTGCTGTCCGCCCGTCCAGTGCGCGTGGCGATCGCCGGCGAGGTCAACCGTCCTGGTTCTTACACTATCAGTGTCCCAGCGGGGACAGGCGAGAGTATCATTCCCAGCATTTCACGAACCATTCAACTCGCAGAAGGACTCACCCAATCCGCCAATTTACGCCAAGTGCGAATTCGGCGCACATCCGTAGCCGGCGGAGCGGCTTCCCAAGAGTTTACCGTTGACCTCTGGCAACTGGTGCAAACCGGCGATTTGTCCCAAGATATTCCCCTACGAGATGGGGATAGCATTTTGATTCCGGCAACAGCCACCGTTGATCTGGCGGAAGCCCGCCAGCTCGCAGCGGCAAACTTGGCCGCGCGAAATAACCGTCCTCTTAAGATTACCGTCGTGGGAGAGGTCTATCGACCAGGGCCTTACACCCTGATTGAAGGCAACATTAGCCAACGCGATCAACTGATTAATCCCAATCTGTTGCAAGTTCCCAGTGTGACTCGTGCAATTCAAGTGGCTGGCGGCATTACTCAATTAGCTGATGTACGCAATGTGCAGGTGCGCCGATTGACTCGCAGTGGCCCCACTCAAGTTATTAATCTCGACTTTTGGAAGCTCTTAAAAGAAGGCGATGTGCTGCAAGATTTACCCCTGCAAGATGGAGATACAATTGAAATTCCTGTAGCAAGTAAGCTGAATGAGAGTGAAGTCTCTGAACTCGCTTCTGCCAGTTTTTCACCTGAAAAAATTACTGTCAATGTGGTGGGAGAAGTGGAGAGAGCAGGAGCAATTTTAGTGCCACCAAATACACCGCTTAATCAAGCTTTATTGACAGCCGGAGGGTTTAATCGGAGAGCCAAAAAACGTTCTGTCACATTAATTAGATTGAATCCAAACGGTACTGTTGTAAAACGAGATGTGGACATTGATTTAGCTCAAGCTGTTAGCGAACAATCAAACCCACCCCTTCGCAATAATGACATTGTTGTTGTAAAAAAGAGTGGATTGGCTGCCTTTAGTGATAGCGTTAGCTCTGTCTTAAGCCCATTGGGAGGCATTCTTGGAATTCTCAGAATTTTTGGCCTCTAATGTCTAAAATGTTCAGCATCTGAGTATTTATCTACTCAAATTAGGTTGCGATTGAGTTTGGAAAAAGAAATTCATTCACGATTTGACTGCATTCTCTTGGGATTATCTTCTTACCAAGCTATCTGAAAAATAATGGAACTTCGTCGGATGCATGTTACTCTTGCCCTCACCCTAAATCCCTCTCCCAATTTGGAAGAGAGACTTTGAGATGGCTCGGCCTCCCTTCTCCTAAATTGGGAGCAGGGGCTGGGGGCTGAGGGCCTGCAAAGGTGACATACTCTCACTTCGTTTCCGTTATTTTGCTTCTTTTTATACTTGGAAAGTTTTGTAAGAAAGAGACCATTTATCCCATGTTTCCACTCGATTTTTAATTGTTTTCTCTCTTAATTCTCTGACGGATTAAAGAATCTGTAAAGCCATGACCAAGATTTCATTGGTTCCAGAGAAAAGATAGATAATCAAACCGATTGGGTCACCTACCAGCCTCATGTTTAGTCTGTTGAAATCTGACAACTAAACCTGCGGAGAGTATCAAGTTGCTGTCCTCAGAAAGCAGCTAATTCTTCAAGATACTGTCTGAAACTAAGCTGGTCTCTAGCAATGAAAATCGCCCTTGTCCACGACTATCTGACACAGCCCGGTGGAGCTGAACGAGTCTTTGAATTACTCTGCAAACGGCTTCCCGAAGCAGATATATACACCTCTCTCTACGACCCTAAGCGGACGATCGATCTCGGCGATCGCGTAGTGCGAACAAGCGCTCTGCAGCACTTGCCAGGCGCAACGAAGTACTTTCGGGTACTGGCTCCCTTCTACTACCCGGTCTTTCGTACGCTAGACTTGCAAGCCTATGACCTGGTGATTAGTAGTAGTACCAGCTTTGCTAAAGCTGTTCGCAAGCGACCTGATGCCAAGCACATTTGCTTTTGCCACAATGTCACCCGCTTTTTGTGGGATACCCAAAGCTACCTGCGAGAATACAGCCACTACCGCCGCTTCTATCCGCTGCTAGAAAAGGTGTTTAAGGTCATGCGGCAGTATGACCTGAAGTACGCCCAGGAACCTGACCTGTATATCGCCAATTCCAGCATTGTAGCCAAGCGCATTCGCCAAATCTATGGCAAGCACGCAGTGGTGATTAACTATCCGATTGATGTCAATCGGTTCACCTTCTCCGATCGCAAATCTGACTTCTTCCTTGCCTCTGCCCGCATGATCAGCTACAAGCGGCTGGATATCATTATCGAAGCCTTTAACTGGTTGGGCTGGAAGCTACGGATTACCGGCGATGGGCCAGAACGGGAGCGGCTGCAAGCTCAAGCCATGGAGAACGTGGAATTTTTAGGGCATGTCACGGATACCAAACGGGCTCAACTCATGGCCGAGGCTCAAGCGGTGGTGGTAGCGGCGCTGGAAGATTATGGGCTGGTTCCAATTGAAGCGAATGCCAGTGGCACTCCCGTAATTGCCTATGGAGCTGGGGGCGTATTGGATACTCAAATCCCTGGAAAAACGGGTTTATTTTTTAACCGCCAGACCCCAGAGGCGATCCAATCTACTTTGCTCACAGCCGCCACGATTTCTTGGGATTATCACGCCATTCGCCAGCATGCGGTGAGTCAGTTCTCAGAAGCGGCCTTCTTTAGCAAGGTCGAGCAGCTTTTAGCGCAGGTTGATTTAAGTCAATCGGTGCAAATTCAGGAGTTGCAGACAACAGCATAGCTCTCTAAAGGAAGTAAAAAGGGATGCAAACCACTCTCACGAATGTGAATCCGCCAGAGACTGATGCGGGTTATGGGCAGTTACTTGCGATTGTCTGGCGGCGGCGCTACTGGCTACTAGGTGTGATGGGGGCTGCTGTCACCCTGGCAGGACTCTATACCCTGCGACAAGCACCGACTTACCTCAGTGCGCTACAACTATTAGTTGAGCCAAACTATCGAGGCCGCTCCGATAATTACCGGCAGGATCGGCTTGAGAATGAATTTGCTGATAGTAATGTTGAGGTGGACACGGCGACACAAATTAGTCTGATGCAAAGCTCTGCCCTGGTACAACGGGCAATGAAACTTTTGCAGCCAGAATACCCAGAGTTTGACCCCAATGATCCCGCGGGGGTTGTGGCCTTTAAGCGATCGCTCTCTGTGGGGCAGGTCGCCCAAAGTGGCAAAAAAAATAGCGAAACTAAAATCTTTCAGGTCACTTACACCAGCAACGATCCACTGAAAACGCAGCGGGTCTTGCAGACCATGCAACAGGTTTATCTTGATTACAACCTAGAGCAACAGAAAGCACGACTGGTGCGGGGGCTATCCTTCGTCAATCAACAAATTCCACAAATTGAAAGGAAGGTGAAGCAGTCAGAAGCAGCTCTGGAAAAATTCCGCCGGGAGCAGGAATTGCTGGATCCCGCCCTTCAGGGTAAAGCTCAGACCGATATGTTAAACCAGGTGCAACAGCAACGGCAGGCGAATCTGGTGCAGTTGCAAGAGTTGCGGAGTCGTTTCACCAGTCTGCAACAACAAGTGGCTCTGTCTCCCCAGCAGGCTTTAGTCGCTTCACGTTTGAGCCAATCAGCGCGCTACCAGACCTTACTAGGGGAAATTCAAAAAACGGAACTGGCCCTGACCCAGCAGCGTGTCCGGTTTAAGGACAATACCCCCTATGTGCAACAAGTGCTGGATTTACGCCAACGCCAGGTGAATCTGCTACAAACGGAAGTGCAACGCATTTTAGGCAGCGCAGCCCCAGCGGCAAGTGGTGAAGGGTTACTTTCCCAGGGGCAACTGACCGGGCTGGATCTTAGCTTGATTGGGCAATTGGTAGAAACTCAAGTGGGGCTGCAATCAGCAGAGGCGCGGGAGCGCAGCTTGACCACTGTTGAGCAGGTGTTACGTGAAGAACTCAAGCGATTTCCAGAACTGCTGGCGGAGTTTGGTCGGTTACAGCCAGAGGCAGATCTCAGTCGAGAAACCTTGAAACAACTGCTCAAGGCCCAGCAAGATATTGGCCTGGAGATTGCCCGTGGCGGCTTTGATTGGCAGGTGGTGGAAGAGGCGCAGATTGGCCAAAAAACAGGCCCCAGTATGACGCGCAATTTACTCCTGGGAGGGATTGCCGGACTATTGCTAGGTGGCGTGGCAGCCTTTTTGCGTGAGGCGATTGATGATGCGGTGCATACTTCCGATGATTTGAAAAAGCAGGTGCCGGTTCCTTTATTAGGGGTTGTGCCCAAATTGGCGATCGCCAGCGAGGAGGATCAGCCACTGATCAATTTACCCTTTCGCAAACCAGCTACCAGCCTCAACCCAGCCATTACAAATGTGGTGCAGTGGCCACCGTTTCGCGAATCGATGGATTTGCTCTATCAAAACATTCAACTGTTGAGTTTAACCAGTCCCCTCCATTCTCTGGTGCTAACTTCTGCTTTGGCAGGAGAAGGCAAATCAACCTTGATTTTGGGGCTGGCGATTAGTGCAGCCCGCTTGCATCAGCGGGTGATGTTAATTGATGCCGATTTACGTCGCCCCAGCCTGCACAAACTGTTGAATCTACCCAACGACCGTGGGCTTTCAACCCTGCTGAGTAGTAACACTCCCTTACCACCACAGATCAATACCCAAAGCTCTCATTTGCGCAGCAATATCTCGGTGCTAACCGCAGGTCCAACACCCTCTGACCCGGCTAAATTGCTCAGTTCACCCCGCATGCGCGAGGTGATGAACCACTTCGAGCAGCATTATGACCTAGTTTTACTTGATGCCCCGCCCGTGCTAGGTCTGGTCGATGCCATGCTGGTGGCTACTTGTTCCAGTGGGGTGCTGATGGTGGGACGCATTAACCAGGTCACCCGCACAGAGTTAACCCAGGCAACGGCTATGCTCAATCGATTGAACGTTATCGGAGTTGTGGCGAATGGTGCAACTTACCAGGCACGCAGTAATTCTGTTTATCAAACAGCCACGACCATTGACTGATCAAATGAATCAGGCCCAAACACAGTTCCCATGCAACCAGAAACCTAAAACCCAAAATCCATTGTTCTTTCTTCATTCGTTCTTTGCTAACGCTTATGACTCTCTCTATGCATTCACAAACTCTTCCTCAAACGCTGACCGAGCAGCCAAGACTGTCTCCGCAGGGCTATGCTTTGATCTGGCGGCAGCGTAAGTTGGTGGTTTGGCTGACACCACCGCGCCCAGATTGCATTTTGCTACCACCGCTGCAACATACTGATCGCCTGATGGCATGCCTGGCAAAATCCCCAGTTGACCGGGTAAAACTGTCTCTTTCCATGGATGCTGCCCATCTCACTTTTTGGGCAAATATCTGTGAACAAGCTAAGAAGCCTGTCTATCTCAGGTTGCCTTCTACCCCAAACCTGCCGCAAAAATTCTGTCCGCAAGGTTGGTGGCTAAAACGTAGCTTTGATTGGTGGATGGCGGCGGCCCTGTTGGTGTTGTTTAGCCCCTTGATGGCAATTATTGCGCTGCTGGTTAAAATCTCATCGCCTGGCCCGATCTTCTTCAGCCAATGGCGCGTAGGAGAGCGCGGTAAACTCTTTCGCATTATTAAGTTCCGCACGATGGTAGTGGATGCGGAGCAACTCCACCATCAAGTTATGGGACGTCAAACAGGCTTACATAAGCTCAAAAATGATCCCAGGGTGACACCTGTGGGGCGGTGGCTCCGCAAGCTGAGCTTAGATGAGTTGCCCCAACTATGGAATGTGCTGCGCGGCGAGATGAGTCTAGTCGGGCCTCGCCCTTGGGCGCTCTATGATGCTGTGCGGATCGGTACAGCTCAGCGGCAGCGGCTCAATGCCCTTCCTGGCATTACTGGGGCTTGGCAGGTCAATGGGCGATCGCACCTCCTTGATCTCAACTTGGTAAATAGCTGCGACCTCAACTACCTTCGCACTTGGTCTCTCTGGCAAGACCTCAAGTTCCTGGTGCTGACCATTCCTAAGGTATTGACCGGCTTTGGGGCTTACTAATCACTATCCTACGGTGCTATCAGTCACCCCAGGGAGTCAGAATGGTGTTACTTGAAGCGTTCTCCCAGAGGGTTGCCAGGGCATGACTCTGTATTCTCTGTGCCTCTGGGAGAAACACCTCGTTCTTCAGCGGATTAACCCCCACTTTAGAACCGACGCCCCCGAACTCTGCCTTCACATTACACTTAGAACTGCTCCTCGATTGGAGGCTGCGATCGTTACTGGGCTAATTTCACCAGGGCATTTTTAACCGTAGCCGGAAGTTGCCGCATAATCTTGCCCTTCTCACGGTCTACGCCCACCAGGGTGACACGAGCAGTGACAAATAACTCAGGGCGATCTGCCGCTTGAATTTGGTAATCCCAATTGATCCGTACCCCCTCCATATCTGTCATGCGGGTGCGCACTAAGACTGAATCCCCCATTCGTACAGCTTGGTGATACCGAATCGACATCTCGACGACAGGTAAGTCACAACCCAGCGCAACTAGGTCAGCAAAATCAATGCCAATCGACTTAAGACAAGCAACTCTAGCCTCTTCCATCCAGGCAATGTAGGTGCCATGCCATGCCACACCTGCATAGTCGGTATGGTGTGGATAGGTAGTGACTGGATACTCAAACCAATAACCACTTTCACCCTGCTGGAGTCGATCTAGCGTGCTACCTGCTCGTAACTGAGGTGATTGATCGCGAATTTCTACCATATCCTGAGCATGCAATGAATGAGCTTAACGTTGCCCAAGTTCAAAAGGGTCGTTGTGGCTGTAAAAAAACGACAGGTTCTAAACAAAACTTGGGTTTGTTCCCTTTTATAGCACCTGGGTGCAGCGATTCTAACCTTGGTCAGTGAACTTTAAGATCACTGCGATCGCTCAAACACCTGAACTAGCAAGCTATCGCCGTCACTACGAGAAACATGACGATGGCGCGTGAGAGGACTTGCCCAACATCAGCGGTTGAGCACTGGGTTTTGACCTAAGCTTTCTGACCAACACTCTACCTGGCTAAAATCCACTGGGCATAGTCGGGCTTACCCTGTTCTATCACCATCGACGATAAAGCCCATCCCTCAGGCAATTGGGCGCACATTTCCATAGCGGAGGGCATCCATTAACCACTCAACTGCCGCTATTTCAATATCTTCAAAGGATCGCATATCGAGCAATTGGCTAAGGCGACGTTCTTGGGCCATAGATAGACAGCCAGAAGCAAGCGCATCATACACAACATCAAGTAGAGGGGTTGTCATCATGATTGATTTTGGCTTTTGAGAATTGAGAGGACGAGGAAAATAAGGATAAATCTGTAAGGGAGGGGTAAAGGAGAGGCTGAGTCGGGGAGACCGGCAGCGGCAACCTTTTACCACTTTCCTCGGCTGACTGAACCCATTACCCGTTTAAGCTAGAAAGCTCATTGGTGACTTGCACTCGCCCTTTACGTAAGGCATGGAGTAAGCGATCTAGCATTTGCCGATCCTCTTCGCTGCTGGTTTCGTCTAGCAGGATGGCTAATAGCCCATAGCGATCGGCAAGAGTAAGCTTACCTGTCTGGCTGACTTGGGCAAACAATTCTGAGGTGGCACCGGGTAGGGGGTAAATAGTGAACATGGCCGATTCAGGAACTCGATGTTCTTAATATCGGTTGTTTTTTCTGCTGCATCGGTGATGCGGTCGGGAACTGCTTGGTGATTCTGACAGAAGCATTCTGTGACCACAAAGAGCATAGCTCTGTGATCAGAATGTAAACCGTGCGGTGATACTGCTCACAGGACAAGAATCCTGGCTATTGCCATTGCCAGATCCCTGGTTCGATATGCGGTCTAGGAGATATGCAGTCTAGGAGTTTTGGCTGGCTCGATCCATAGCGACTTGATCGAGGACGGGGTGCAGGGATGAAGCTCCTGGTTGGGAGCAGCACCCACAGCCCCCTAACCCCAAATAGCCCCAACAACCGGGCGATCGCTACATAATCTGAGCTTTCACTACAGAGACACAGAGAAGTGCCCCTAGAGTCTCTAAGCGTTTGGGGCACTACAAGACTGGCAGTTTGTTTAATTGACGTGCCGACTTACCCTGCCTACTTTACGAGAAGTAGGCCACACCCCAAATTCCCTCCCAAATTTGGGCTATCCCTTGGGAAAAAGTGTGTAGACAGGTCACTGGGTCGTGGTTTCTGAAAACCCTCTGGCGTGGCTTGACTAGGCTGCATTTGCTCCTCGAAGGTGTAGATCTTCCCTCTAAACCCAGGTTTAGAGGCGATTCGCCAACTGTTATGGAAGGGATCGCCCAGTGGAAGAGAGACTTCAAATCTGGCTAGGCTTTCCCCAAACTTGGAAGCAGACCGAAGGGTACGCGAAGCAGGGGTTGGGGGATGAGGGCCTGCAAAGGTGACATGCTCTCCTCTACATCCTATAAATAAAAAGGGACGTTATTTAGTTGCGAATCCCTAAGTCGGTAGTTCTAATCAACGGTAGAAAGGGAGGCGTAGGGGCTATGCCTTCAATTAGGCGATTGCCGAACAAGCTGAAAAAGTCAACCAGGAAGGTGCTTGAAAAGAACCTGGATTAGCGTCCCATTCGGCGTTTTAATTCTTCCAGCTCTTGCTCCGCTTCCCAACGGCGAAACTCCTGCTCTAGCCGATCCGCACTGGGGGGCGGAGTGCTTCCCGACGAGCTGGAACGAGGCGTTCCAGTGGGTGGACTGCCTGCCGTAGAAGTAGACTGGTTCGCAGCGACCTTTGCCTGCACTTCCTTGCGGCGCTGTTGAATTTGCTGCTGCAACTCCTGGGTTTGCTGAATTCGTTGCTTCAGCATTTCCATTTGCCCCCAGAGTTGATTACCCTGGCGCAAAAGGTTTTCCTCATGTTTCTGGGCAGGTTCGGCTAGATCGAGTCGATTGGCGGCTTTGGCTTTTTCAATTCGCGTATGCCAGAGCTGAATTTCGTGCGCTAGTTCTAGAATTTTGTCCTGTACTTGACGTTCCTCACGTTTAAGCTCTGTCATGAGTTGCAGAGTTTCTTCCTCCTGCTCTCGCAACTTTTCCTCCAGCACCATGAGTTCAAGCTGGGGGTTTGCTCGCATATACTCATCCAGCCGCTCTTCTAAAAATCGGCTGAAGTCATCAAAGATGCCCATTGAAAACTCCCGGGGGTCGAGGTCTCAGTTTGTCAGCGGTTATCCCCCTAAATTACCCTAAGCTTAGCCGTTCTCTAGGGGCTTTCGCGGTTTTTAGTGCTCGAATTTGCCGGTCGGGGTTTGATCTACCCCAACAATCACCATTCTCTAGGGCCTTTTGCGGTTTTGGCGGGCTGTAAAGTTCATTTTCAAGAAAATCGAACCTTCTGTTTTTGGGGAATGAGAAATTTTGGGGAATGAAAAAAGTCGATTGCGCGATTTTCTTCACTGCGAACACCGGAGAGCCGTTCTCTAAAAGCTTTGCTCAACAGAGATAGACCGCAGTTCTCCATTCCGTCGCACAATAATTCGCTCCTTAGAGACCTCGACTAAAGTCCAGCCACTAGAGCCGATGCTCTCTCCCAAACGAAAACTCTGGACAATCCCGTTGATCTCAATCAAGGCGGCTGAGCGATCGCCCATTTCCACAATGCCACGGAGTGTCCGCACGACGCCTGGAACCGCCAGGGGCGTAGGGGCCTGAACCGGTTGTTGAAGGGTTGGTGCAGCACTCTGGGCAGGAGACGTTGCCAGGGTTTGGGGCTGACGCGGAGCCGGAGCTAGCACAGGGCTACCAGCCACACGGTTGGGAAAGAAATGGGGCGGAATGGGATAGTTTGGCACATACACCCGTGTTAACCCTGGCGGCGCTTGAATAGGAGTTGGGGCAGGCTGAACCGGGGCCTTCATCGGTGTACCCGGAACGGCCACTGTTGGCAAAGAACCCGTTTGCAAAGAACCTGTCGCCTGGTTTGAGACAGCAGAGGGAGCGAGAGCCACTTTTTGAGGTTGGGTGCGGCGCTCAATTGCTTCTAGTGATCGTTGCAGATATTCGGCAAATTCAGGTGTCGCTCCTTCTGCCGCTGGCTGAGTCGATTGGGTTTGCAAGGCGGTTTCTGGAGCCAGCTTTGGTCGCGGAGCCTGACTCAAAAGCCATAGACCTAGGGTAACAACCAGCGAACAACAGCCCAAAGCAAGGAGTAAGCGGTCATAGGCACGAGGAGGGCGATCGCCTGGTTCTGGCGGCACAAGGGCAGTGGCTTCAGACTCGGCTGTTATCTTTGTCAAACGATGTTCCTGAAGTTGAATCGCAACAGGGGTGACTGGCTCCGTCACACAGCTTAAATTGGGCGGGGGTTCAACGGGTTCTGGTTGCAGCGGTGGAATGCTAGCAGGTTCAGAACGCTCTTGAGTGGCGGGGCGGCTATCCTGTGTTTGCTCTACCAGCATTTCAAGCGCTTTTTCTACATCCCCAAATAAATCATCCATCAACCGATCCGCATAAGTTTCGACCGAAAAGGCCCCTGCTCCTACGGGTTTGGCAGACTGTGCGGATGGCTCAGCCGCCACAGAAGAAGTTGACTTTGCCGAAAGCAAAATGGAGGAATGGTTAGCATCTTGAGGCATAGGTTGCTGACCCGACTGCTTGGGTGACGACAGAACTATAGTTAAAAACGCAAACAGTAGAAAAGTAAAAATGAACCAGAATGAGTGGAGTAAATCTCCTGATTTCAATCCTAATGCAACTGCTTTTACACTCCCATTTGGGATGTTTTACTCTATCCCAAAACTGCAAAAATGCACCAATATCTTATGAATCCCTTGCAACGATCAGACATGGAGCAGGGAAGGGATAGGGGAGTGGGGGGAGTCAATGGGGAGGGGGAAGGGGCTTCAAAAATTTGGCCGCGGGTTTAGGGACAACGGTTGCGCAGGGTGTTGAGTAAGGTCTGAAAGGATTTGGGCAGTGGCGCGATCGCTTCAATGGGTTTTTCTGTGACGGGATGATGTAACTGTAACCGCCAGGCATGGAGGGCTTGCCCTGGGAGGTTAATTCCTAGCGATCGCCCGCTTCCATAAACAGGGTCGCCGACAATTGGGTGACCGATGTGAGCGATATGAACTCGAATCTGGTGGGTGCGACCTGTTTCTAAAGAAAACTGCATTAGAGTGTAGTTGCCCAAACGCTCCTGGATTTGCCAGTGGGTCACAGCAGCTCGGCCTGCCTCATCCACACCCACAACGGCCATTTTTTTGCTGTCGCCAGGATGCCGCCCAATGGGGGCATCAATTGTCCCCGTAGAAGACTTGGGCACCCCGTAAACCACCCCTAAATAGGTGCGTTTGGCGATTTTGGTTTGAAATTGCTGTTGCAAGTGTTGGTGGGCGAAGTCGGTTTTGGCAATGACGATCGCGCCGGTCGTATCCTTATCCAGCCGGTGCACAATACCAGGACGTTGCACCCCACCAATTCCTGAAAGGGTGCATGCTCCCCGAGCGTTGCGGCAGTAGCCCAAAAGGGCATTCACCAAAGTGCCGCTTGTATGCCCAGGAGCCGGATGCACAACCATCCCAGCCGGTTTATTCACAATTAAAAGGGCATCGTCTTCGTAGAGAATATCCAGGGCGATCGCTTCTGGCTCTAGCTGTAATGGCTCAACTTCAGGAATGGTGATGCTCAGGCGATCGCCCTTATGAAGCAATTCCTTCTTAGAGGTACAAACGACATCGTTCACCTGCACCTGCCCCTGGTGAATCAGCTTTTGAATCCGCGATCGCGACAATTCCTCAAACTCTTCAGCCAAATAGACATCTAAGCGCTCTCCTGTCGTCTCAACCACAACCTCAAGCTGCTGTGCCGCTGCCATCGCCATCCCAAATAAATTTGACACCATCATAATGAACGCCAATCGCCGCCACGGTTAACAACTCATACGATCTTGGGGTATTGCAGACTCCAGGTAGAAGTGAGAGATTATATCAATTGAACCGGTCAGATGAGTGCCCCATCTGACCGCTCACATCGAAGCCCTTGTTTCGATCCTAGTAGTGCGCCAGCAACACGAGCCAAGGTTAGGATAAGTTCAGAGAACTTAGCCCTAGCCGAGAGCAAAGCCTCTATATTCTTCACTTTTACCCAAAATTTCTCCTTTTACCCAAATGTCCTGACGTGCTTGCGCGGCGCGATCTTCAGCCGCCGCTGCAGTTGTCGTGATGCTTCTCATCACCGGGTCGTGTGGCCAACTTCCTTCTAGAAAGTTAAATTTCGAGTTGACACTCGTCTTCCTAACTACCGATAATAGACGATTGTGCAAACTCAAGTGCGGTTAGAGACCCTTGGCTAACGTTGTTGTAATTGGTGCCCAGTGGGGCGACGAAGGAAAAGGTAAAATTACTGACTTGTTGAGCAAGTCAGCGGATGTCGTGGTTCGCTATCAAGGCGGCGTTAATGCCGGGCACACAGTAGTTGTGCAAGGGCAGGTATTTAAGCTGCACTTGATTCCTTCTGGGATTTTGTACCCAAACACGGATTGCATCATTGGTTCCGGCACAGTAATTGACCCCAAAGTTTTAATTGCAGAGCTGGATCAGTTGAAACGATTGGGAGTGACAACTGATAATCTGCTCATTGCCGAAACGGCTCATGTCACCATGCCTTACCATCGCCTTATTGATCAGGCTTCCGAAGAACGCCGAGGCAGTCATCGGATTGGTACAACAGGGCGCGGCATCGGGCCTACCTATGCCGATAAATCAGAGCGAATTGGCATTCGCATCATCGATTTAATGCAGCCTGAACTGCTGCAAGCAAAGTTACGCTGGACGATTGAATATAAAAACGTAATCTTAGAAAAACTGTACGAATTGCCGCCCCTCAATGCTGACCAGGTGATTGAGGAATACCTTGGTTATGCAGAACGCCTGCGTCCCCACGTCATTGACAGTTCCCTGACCATTTACGATGCCATTCAGCGAAAGCGCAACATCTTATTTGAAGGTGCCCAGGGCACTTTGCTGGATCTTGATCATGGAACTTACCCCTACGTCACGTCTTCTAACCCGGTGGCGGGCGGTGCCTGCGTGGGTGCAGGGGTTGGGCCAACGATGATTGACCGGGTGATTGGCGTGGCTAAAGCCTATACCACCCGGGTTGGAGAAGGCCCCTTTCCAACAGAGTTGCACGGGGATGTCGGAGAATTGCTCTGCGATCGCGGTGCTGAGTTTGGCACAACCACTGGGCGCAAGCGTCGCTGCGGCTGGTTTGATGCCGTGATTGGACGCTATGCCGTGCGGATTAATGGGTTAGACTGCCTGGCGATTACGAAATTGGATGTGCTGGATGAACTGGCGGAGATTAAAGTCTGTGTCGCCTACGAACTGGAGGGCGATCGCTGTGATCACTTCCCCAGCAACTCCAAAGACTTTGCCCGTTGCACCCCAATCTACGAGACCTTGCCCGGTTGGCAGCGCTCAACGGCAAACTGCCGTTCCCTCGAAGACTTGCCACAGGGGGCACTCAACTACCTCAAGTTTTTGGCCGAGCTGATGGACGTTCCCATTGCAATTGTTTCTCTTGGAGCCAGCCGTGACCAGACCATCATTGTCGAGGATCCTATTCATGGGCCAAAGCGAGCGTTGCTCTATACCGACGGCTCGCCCTACACCAACACTGTTAGCCAGACCCTACAGGTTTAGCTAAGAGCGTGCGCCCAATTCCCTCTTGGGGAGAAAGCACCCCGACGAAACCCGTCCACAAAATTGTAGAAAACCAGACAGGTTAAACACCATGAAACTCGCATTAAAGTGTCAAACTCGGCCAGAAAACAGTAAGCCTAATGCTCTACGGCGTGCAGGGAAGGTTCCAGCAGTTCTCTATGGTCACAAAGGGTCAGAATCAATCAGCCTGACCATAGAAGCCAAAGCCGCTGAGCTATTGGTCAGAGATGCCGCCGTCAACAATACCTTGATTGACCTAAGTATTCCCGATCTTTCTTGGTCTGGTAAGGCCCTCCTCCGGGAAGTGCAAACCCATCCCTGGAAAAGTGCCAACCTCTACCACTTGAGTTTCTTTGCCGTCGGCACCCATGACAGCCTAGACGTCGTGCTACCCGTTCACCCTGTCGGAGAAGCCAAGGGAGTCAAACTGGGAGGTGGTTCCCTTGACCTCCAAATGAATGAAATGCGGATTCGCTGCGCCCCTAACAGTATCCCCAATGCGGTCGAAGTGGATGTCTCAGACCTTGGCGTAGGAGAGTCGTTACATATCCGAGAGGTGAAATTGCCGGCTGGGGTTGAAGCCCTTGATGACCCCGACCAGGTGGTCGTGATGGTAACTCAGTCTCGTGGTGGTGAAGCCACTGCAGAAGCAGAGAACTAAGACGACAAGTTCCTGTTTCGCTTAACAATTCCCTTTCTGTCTAGCCGTTTCTTTTTACCAAAACCCCTGATTTTTTTGAGAATCCAGGGGTTTTGGGTTAAATTCTCGGAGAGCATGTTACCTTTGCAGGCCCTCATCCCCCAGCCCCTTCTCCCAGGTTGGGAGAAGGGGGGCCAAACCACCTCTAAGTCTCTTGCCCAAATTGGGAGAGGGATTAGAGTGATCCGGGCACACCAGAAAAGGGTGAGGGCAAAAGTGACATGCACCCAATCATCGTCTCTCTAAATTTATAGCCGCACAAACGAAGGTTAAGCTGGGAAGCAAAAGTTTCATCCCTGACTGGGGGCGAAGCTCTCATAGCTTTTTTCTCATAGCTTTCTTTTTACCCAGATGTTCTAACATCCCTGTGCAGAGCGCTACTAAGGGTTCGCGGATTATCGTTTTCGCTGTGCAGATGAAGATACCTAATCATGCACGAACCCGTGTCATGCTTTCCTTCTGATTCGGTTTCCTGCTCCCTCTCCTCGGCTACAGTCCTAAAACTGAGGATAACCTTACAGCCTTACAGAGATCTTGGGGAACGCATACGTTTCTCCGTATCTTCTCGATCTCTACAGTGACTGATGCATTCTGCTAGTTCCCAAAGCTTTGTATTGAACCAAAACAATGTGGTTTCGGCAAGCGAAGGACGATGATAGCCATGCTTACTATTATCAGGTTCTTTCTAGTGATGGCCATACCTGGCCCTTGCGATCAAAGCCGCTGAATTCTTTATGGGCGGATCGCTTTGATGGCGGTTGTTTGCCTGCCAAAGCGTTGACTAAATCCGCCCTTACCTGACCCTTTTGCTTTAGTCGATCTTCCTTAAGATTGGCGATCGTGGCCTGGTGCTTGATAGTAAACCCTGCTTCCCTGATCGGGCACAAAATAACAACGCCGGTAAGATTGCCATAATGCCTGCCAGATCGGCTGTTTTGATTCCCGGTAGTACTCACCTAGCACTGGCTTAATTGCCGCTGTCGCTTCCCGTAGATGGTAATGGGGAATGCTCAAAAAAATATGGTGAGCGACGTGGGTGCCAATGTTATGGTGAATCGGGTTAATCAGGCCATAATCTCGGTCAATGGTTGACAGCGCTCCCTTCAAAAAGTACCAATCGTCTCCCCGGTACCAGGGAATCTCAGCATCGGTATGGTGCAAGAACGTCACCAGATCAAGCCAGACAACAAAAACGAGATAAGGCAACAAGTAGTAATTCAGCAGGAAAATAAAGCCGTAGTTTAGCCCTAAGCCGACCAAAATACCGAGCATCAGGGCGCAGCAGAGGGTGCTAGTGAAAACGCCCCAGCGCTCGTGAGGGCGAAACAGTGGGCTTTCGGGCATAAAATGAGAGCCTTGTTTACCGGGCGATCGACGAAATAAGTAAAGCGGGTAAACAAATAAAATCAAGTGAAATCGAGCCAGTTTTTCAAACCAGGCCATTTGCTGATATTGACTCTCAGTTACTGGGTACCAACTCTCGTCAGTGTCAATATTTCCGGTATTCGCATGGTGGGTGCGATGACTGATCCGCCAACCATGGAAAGGCACCAAAATCGGTGTGTGGCTTAAGTGACCCACCAGATAATTGAGCCAGCGGTAGCGCGAAAATGAACCATGCCCGCAGTCGTGCCCAATCACAAACAGCGCCCAGAACAGGGTACCCTGCATCAGCCAGAACAAAGGGAAAAACCAAACTTGGTTGATGGTGGCCGCGAGCCAGTAAAGGGCGGCAATCATGCCAAGGTCAAGGAAAAAATAAGCCAGCGATCGCCCTAAACTAGGCTGAAAGCAATAGGCTGGAATTGCAGCACGCACGTCTTGCAATGTGAAAGGCAACTGCTGACGAGTCGAAGGACGAGAAACAAGGTTAGGTGTCACGTAGTCAAAGCTCTGAGTGGAACAACGGAGAAGTTGTGGGCAACAACTCATAGCGGCAACGGGGCATTGTTCCAGCCAGATCGGAGTCTGCACTAGCCTGTAGAGACATAGAGCCGCTTCAAGACGTTACTAGAACCCTTTAGAGTCTGAACCCATTCCAATCATTCTGACCACAGACTCATTAACCAGGCTGATGATACCGTAAACCAGCGCGTTTAAGTGCAGCTTTAACCACTACTCCTCACAGCTCAAGTATTATAATGCTTAACGTTGCTTTACAAACAGGTGTAAATACTTAATTTTCTACTAGGAGTGGGGCAAGTAAATTTAGAGGGTTAACCAAAAATTTAGAGGGTTAACCAAGCGCCGGAAAGTTAATTAGGGCAAGAAGACGCCGCCTGCGTATTCTGCGGGCACAGGGAGTTGAACAGCGAGATCATTGCTCAATTCCCTCCCACATTTGGGAGAGAGATTTTGAATCTGGTTCCCCTTGCTCTCAAGTTTGGGAGTAAGCTGCAGGGCATGCGCAGCAGGGATATGGCCCTGAAGGGCATTCAAGTAAGGGGAATGAGGGCAGTTTGTCCCTCAGACAATTCCCTCAGCCATTACATTTGCAAAAAGCCTCAATCTCAAAAAAACAAAACCATGGTTAGAGAATCGCCTCAGTCGTTATGAGGGCGGCAACTGCCGCCGTGTTTCTCCTAGGGATGTCAGGCGGCGTTACATTGCTCGTTCTGCTAATTCCAGCCAACGTTCAGTTGCACGCTCAATTTGCTGGGTTAGTTCGGCCAGTTGTTCAGTCATCTGTTGCATTTCGGTAAAATCACTGGGTGGATGGTTGTAGAGGCGTTTTTCCACAGTCTCCCGATCTGCTTCCATTTGAGCGATCTGCGCCTCTAGTTGTTCGTATTCTCGTGTTTCCTTGTACGAGAGCTTGCGGGTCTTGGTAGCAGCCTTAGCTACCTGTTGGGATAGAACTTCTGCTTTGTTGGCGGCGACGGGTGCGGCCTGGACACTCTTCGTTGGCTGCTCTTCGGCGATCGCAGCTACTGACCGCTGAGTCTGGAGATAGAGGGAGTAGTTACCAGGATACTGTCGAATGGTGCCGCCTGGCTCCAGCGCCAAAATCGTGTCAACCACCCGGTCGAGAAAATAGCGATCGTGGGAAACTACGATCACACAGCCGTTAAAGTCCTCTAAATACTCTTCCAGCACTGCCAGGGTTTGCACATCGAGATCGTTGGTGGGTTCGTCAAAAATCAACACGTTAGGGGCACCCATCAACACTTTCAGTAGAAACAGCCGGCGTTTTTCGCCGCCGGAAAGTTTGTGGATCGGGGCATACTGCTGGTTGGGCGGAAATAAAAATCGCTCCAGCATTTGAGAAGCTGTGATCACGCTGCCATCAGACGTTTTGACCAGCTCTGCCACACTTTTGAGATAGTCAATCACCCGTTGGTGATCATTTTGAGAAACATCATCAGAATGCTGGTCAAAGTAACCAATTTGGATAGTGGAGCCGATATCGACCGTCCCAGCATCCGGTTGGATACGTCCAGTGATGATGTTCATCAGAGTTGATTTGCCAGCCCCGTTCCCACCAATAATGCCAATGCGATCCTCAGGGCTAAAGCTGTAGGTGAAATCTCGAATCAGAACGCGATCGCCATAGGCTTTAGTAATGCCACTCAGCTCAATCACCTTTTTGCCAATGCGACGGCCAGGAGTAGAAATCTCGACCTTTCCTTGGCTCTGCTTAAACTCCTGGGCTTGCATGGCCCGGATCCGATCAATCCGAGCTTTTTGCTTGGTACTGCGGGCTTTGGGGCCACGTTTTAGCCACTCTAGCTCACGCCGCAACATTCCGGCGTGTTTACGCTGACTGCTGGCTGCTGACTCTTCGACTTCGGCCTTTTTCTCCAGGTAGTAGGCGTAGTTACCGGCGTAGGCGTAGAGATCGCCGCGATCAATTTCTAGAATGCGATTGGTGACCTGATCTAAAAAGTAGCGATCGTGGGTGATTAGTAGCAAGGCCCCGCGAAACCGATTGAGATAACTCTGGAGCCATTCCACTGAGAGGGCATCTAGGTGGTTTGTGGGTTCATCCATGAGCAAGACATCTGGCTGTGAGAGCAAGGCCGTGGCGATCGCCACCCGCTTTTGATAGCCTCCCGATAAGCACCCTACTCGCGTGTGAAAGTCTTGAATTCCCAATTGACTCAACACTGCTTTGGCATTAGTCTCCAGTTCCCATGCGCCGATCGTTTCCAGGCGTTGCGATAAACTCGACAACTGGGCCATTAACGTTTCCGTATGGCCGGATGCCTGGGCTAACTGCTGTGAAACCCGCTCATACTCCTGCACCAAAGCCATTTGTTCGCCGCTATCTGCAAACACTTGCTCTAGCACGGTTCGGTTTGGGTCAAGATTGGGTTGCTGGGGGAGGTAAATAATCTTTGCACTGGCATTCACCCAAATTTCGCCGCTGTCAGGGGGTTCTAGCCCAGCGATCATTTTTAGCAGGGTCGATTTACCCGAACCGTTGGTGCCAATTAACCCGACTTTGTCACCTTCTTCCAGGCTAAAGCTGGCATTGCGCAGTATTTCTTTAATGCCAAAGTCTTTATGGAGCGATCGCAGGGTAAAAAGGGTCATATTTTTCAGGATCGAACAACAATCTAGGAATTGGCCAATATCCTTACATTGTGCCAAACACCGACGATTGTGCCAGATCCCCTCATGGATCCGATTTCGCCGGGAACAGTGCCAGGCATTTGCATAGCCGGGCGTTGCATCAAGGGAGAACCAAGGCAGAAACCTTTCCCTACCTGGCCACCTGACTTAATCGCTGGTCTCAGCCCCGATCACCAACACCCAGTTCGATCGCTCAATCGACCCGACTAATGGCAGCAGCGGCTTTATGAATTCTATATTGCTGGAGCGGAGTCCCCAATTACAACGATCACAGTTTCTAAGAGTAGACAGCCCAGTTCGTGACATTGCCACTAGCTAATCGAAATCGGAATGCCTGGATTAAGTGTCAATCGCTCAAGTTGTGGACAATTGAGGTGCTAGGGTCTCCGCAGAGACGGTTGGTTTGTTGGGTGAAAATAAATTCATCGCTGAACCCAGCATTTACCCAAGTGGTGGAAGATTGCGTAATTGGCGCAGGGCGTTGAGGCAAACTGGGCAATCACAACCAAAGAGGGCAGCGGCGGCGTCGCTTTCTTCTTCTGTAAATTCCAGCGCTTCAATATCATCCGGCAGGGGTGGGTTCGCCTCTGTCTGAACGCGTTGGGGCGATCGCGGCAAAACAATCAGTTCCCGCACAGAAGCTCCAGTCTGGGTATTGACTCGAGTACAAGTCATTTTCAGGTTCGTTTCTGAAGCTGTTGGAATGGTGCATGACTGTAGGGTGCCATCACGATTAGTTAACTCTGCTGCCTGAACTAACACTGGGTGCAGGGTGACTAAGTAGCATAGAGCCGAACCAACAAGAACAGGGCTAGCCAGCAATTTGAGAGTCCATTGTCTCATGCGGTCAACTCCAACCAAGTGGCACAATTACTTCAGTAATGACAAATCTTTCGGTGAGTCAGTTTCTTGATCCGGGAAATTTATTTTGCTTTGGTTAAGCAATTCCCAAAGCAGATTGGACTCTAGCTCTATCAACCTCCAAACCAGGATAGAGCAAATAGATGATACTGATGCATTTTTATTTGCTATTGTCAAGGAAAATGATCACATAATGCTCAGGCTCGGTCTGCGTTGGCATAAATCAGACAACTATAAAGGTGGAAAGCGGCATCCCAATAGGTATCTGTATCACGAGAAAGAAAAATATGGGACTTTAGCCGTCGCAGTGGCCCTTCAAAATCTGCGGCAGATTCTCCAAAGGCGGTAAAGTCTGACCATACAGGGCAGTCAGGAGCGTATTGCCGGATCTGCTGAAGCAAGGCATTCCACTTGGTGCGAATGGTGGCGCGATCGCAGGAAGCTGGCCCGACTGAATCGATGGGAACGGTTTCTGCCTTGCCATAGGCATAGGCGCTATCATGCAACCGCAAAATGCAGCCTCGCTGCGGTAAATGTAAATCACAAAACTGGGCATAGTCTTGGGTGCTGGCTCTCCAAATCGGGCGATCGCGATAGCCCAGATCCAGTACCTGCTCAAAGATTGGCAGTAAACCATAAACCTGGTGACGCACCTCGGCCCAGTCAAAACGAATCTGCCCCAACTGATTTTGCTGATTCCTACAGATAACGGTTGGTTGTGGCTCGATCGGCTGAAAGTAGCTGACTCGAAAGATTTGAATCTGCTCAATTTCAGGTAACCCCACCCACATGGCAGGAACCTCCACCTGTTTGATCGCTTGCCCATAAACTGTTAATTCGGCGAGGCGGCCACTGCGATAAAGCCGCCAGCCCCGATTGGGTAGCAGCATTTTAGCTGTGTAGGCATCGACCTCCATCACCCGCCCCAAGCCTTGAATGGCCCGATCACGCAGGGGGCCAGCTACCGCCCCAATAGCTAAAAAGCCGGGTGCTGACTGCCCTGGCTCTGTTAACCGCTGCGCGATGGCTGTCTGCCGTTGCGATCGCGCTTGCTCCTCTAGGCGTTGAATTCCCTGCCGAGCCTGCCCCAGAAGTTTAGGCTGCGTTGACTGTTGTAACAACTGGCGGTATGCCTCTGCGGCGGCTTTGGTCTTCCCCGTGGCTTCCCAGAGTCGGGCTGTGTAAAAGCGTACCCAGTCATCCTGACCTGACGTCTTCTGTAATTCTTGCAAAAGGTGCGCAGCGGTTTCGTAGTCTTTGCGTTCAAACGCAGCAGCCAGTTGATTGAGCATAATGAACTAGGGCACAACACCCGTTACGGGATGAGCAGTGTTGTATCCATCCTATAGCACTCGCCGATTCCGTTAGGACACTGCCTAAACCCCTACTCTTGCTAGTTTACCGATGGGTGATCTTCCCCGCTGGTTTTGGGCGATCGCCCTGGGACATTGGCGATTAAGCCGTAAGCATCCGCTAAGCGTTGGGAATGTGGTTCGCGACCTTTGCAATCGGCTGCAATCGGCTAACCATCTGATCCTGGCCCATTCATTTGCCTCATCCGTTTGCAATGATGTATCGCAATTGCCAAAGTGCTGACGCCATCGAAGGAGAAGTAGGGGTGCAGTTCCTAGTCAGGAAGATCCCCAGTTGAAGAAGTCGCCAAAAAACGCAAATCTGCGGCGCGGCTCCCAGGCAGAGGGTTCCCCCCGTACCCTGTCCTAACTTGAGTTTCTCCGGCTATAAAACTTCGTTGGTGTGGAGTTTAAATGCTGAAAACAAGCTCTACCAGCGTTTCCCAACTTTTTTCTGATCCGTATGGTATAACCATAGTTATCTCTGGGAAAGAAGCTGTGTTTGCCGGCAACGGCCCAGGTTTGAAACGCTGCTTTAATGTTGAGAACGTCAGGGTTGTCTAGATGACAGAATGTGACAGCTAGCGAGGCTCTGAGAATTGTGACGAAAGCTCATCGTTTGTCAACGTTGTCCATGGAAACTTGGCAGAGTGCAGGGGATATTGTTTGGAGATTTTCACCCCCAGGGTTATCCTTGACGAAACACTATTCTTCTAGGATGAAACCTTTAGCACCGACTGCTTGTCAGTTCTTTGAGTCTGGCTCGTGGGTGTTAGTCTAGAGCACGGTTTGCCTAGTTTACCTAGTTCTAGGTACGAGCGAATCCTATGCCTGAGTGAAGCATATCTCCTATAATCGCCAGAGTAGTTCTGGTTTCTACATGTGCTTGCGGTCTATCCCGGTAGCTTTGACCCGATTACCCTGGGGCATCTTGATGTGATTGAGCGCGGCTGTCGCCTGTTTGATCGAGTCGTGGTCGCTGTACTCCGAAATCCAAATAAAACGCCATTATTTACAGTGGCGGAGCGGATGGAGCAAATTCGCCAAGCTACTTCGCATTTACCTAATCTTGAAGTAGATAGCTTCGATGGTCTAACCGTCAACTATGCCAAAATGCGCCAAGCCAAAGTTCTGTTGCGTGGCCTCCGCGTTTTATCTGACTTTGAGTTAGAGCTACAGATGGCGCATACTAATAAGACCCTGTCTAATCATGTGGAGACATTGTTTCTTGCTACCTCAACCGAGTACGGCTTTTTAAGCAGTAGTCTGGTTAAAGAGATTGCCCGCTTTGGTGGCACTATTGACCATTTTGTTCCTCGTCATGTCGCTCTGGATATCTACCGATGCTACGCGAAGACTCAGCCAGTATCAGCCCCAATCGTGGACTCTCCCATTCAGGAGCAACCGCCAATGGCACCAGTCGAGGAGACATCACTCGACCAGGGAATATAGATATTCAACGTGAGCTGAATCACCTGGAGGAGTTGATTCTCGATAGTCCTCGACTCCTGATCAGTCGCTGGACTCTGGTGGATGAGGAGCAATTTCTCGGACAGTTAGATTTGGTGCGCATGGGGTTACCTGAGGCTTTTCACGAAGCAGAAGAGATTGTTCGCCATAAGGATGAAATTTTGTCGCAGGCTGATCAGTATGCCCGCGAAATTATTGCAGATGCTGAACGGCAGGCTGCTCAGATTATGAATGAGATGGGGATCTTACGCCAAGCAGAACTGCAAGCCCAACAGCTTCGACAAAAGGTGCAGCAGGAGTGTGAGGCCGTACAGCGGCAGGCGGTGGCTGAAATTGAGGAAATGCGCCGACAAGCTCACAGAGAGTTGGAGGAGATGCAGCAGCGAGTTTTGGCAGAATGTGAGGGGATTCAAGCAGGAGCCGATGAGTATGCCGATCGCGTCCTGGGGGATATGGAGCGCCAGTTGGCAGAAATGCTACGAGTTATTCGCAATGGGCGGCAACAACTTCAGCCACCAAGTAGTTCTAGCGAGGCGGGTCGAGCGGCTCAGGCTCGTTCAGCAGGGCCATCGTCTTATATTTCTAATAACTCGAGTCGGCCATCCTCTTCTGGTAGACCGCGCTGATGCATGGGTTAGCTTTAACCATTGCCCTCGCCATGTAGGTTAAGACGCCTTAGGGTTCACAAACCTGCGTCATGCTTTCCTTGTGACCTTGCTTTCTGTTTCCTACTTCCTGCTTTCTGCTATGGAACTGGGGCAAGCAGGTTTTTGGGGATGCCAGGTTTGTAGAGTCTAGCTGTGCCTCTGCCAAAGCTTTTAGTTGTTGAAGGGAAAGGGTTGATCTGCTTTATCCATTTTTATCCATTTAGTTGTCGCAGGAGTTCAATTGGCATAGCATCAGCATCGGTAATAAATGCGACTTCGTAAACGCGATCGCCAATCATTTGTTGAGTTGGTTCTAGTAGCACCTGCAAAGGCGACAGTCTGCTTTCTGAGCCTTGGGCAGCGATGTCAAGTCGAGTTTTCAAGGCTTTTAGCCAAGCTGGTAGACTATCGGTCTGGTACGTTAAATCAAAGGAGAGGTGATAGTACCCGACATAGGTTTCATCTCCGAAGGGGTCGGGCGGTAATTGGGGCTGGGGTACTTGCAGGAGTTCAATTCGCCCGCCCATGCCTTCCATCCAGCAACCGAGGGTATAGCCAGTTGTAAACCGCTCTTTGACGATAAAGCCAAGCTGTTCATAAAAGGCGATCGCCCGAAAAATATCGGCGGTGCGAATTGAAACATGGTGCAACATGGATTTTTTCAGCCCATTCACGTTTTCGATTTTCATCCTAATCCCTATGGCCGGGAAAAACCGCCCCTGGCGCATGCTTCTAATTGCCATCGCCCGGTTAGCGAAGACGCTAGCTATCTACGCTGGGCTATGGCAAAGTGGAGGGCGTAGAGCTTGCGCAAGTGGGGAAGCTGTTGCTTTTGAAGTCACCAAATCTCTCTAAAGCCTGGTTTTTAGGTGGTATGATTGCGATTCTTTGCCTATCCCTAACGCTTCGGTTTTGGGGGCTAGAACGCTTTAACACGCTTGTGTTTGATGAGGTTTACTACGTCAAGTTTGCTAAAAACTATTTAACCCAGACTCCCTATTTTGATGGGCACCCCCCCTTTAGCAAGTATGTGCTGGCGATCGCTATCTGGTTAGGCAACCTGATGCCCATTGGACGAGATACAGTCAATGACCAGGCGGGGTTACCGCTTAGCACCTTCAGCTATCGCTGGTTTAACGCTTTAACCGGGGCGTGGATCCCGCTGCTTTTAGGCGGCATTGCTTACCAACTCTCAAAACGACGAACCTACGCGCTGCTAGTTGCCCTTTTTGCCAGTTTAGATGGCATGTTACTGGTGGAGTCTCGCTATGCTCTTAACAATACTTACGTACTACTTCTAGGTTTATTAGGGTTGTGGCTGCTACTCCTATCGCTAGAATCTTCTCAATCTTTTCTGCGTATGGGGTTGTTGACTACAGCGGGAATTGCCTTTGGCTTGGCAACCGCTGTTAAGTGGAATGGGCTATGGTTTTTGCTGGGTGTCTACGGTCTGATTGCGATCGCTAAAGTCATTTGCCGGTGGCTGTATTGGTCTTCCCAGCGAGATGATCGCATCAAACCCCTCCAGCCGGCTCAGGCTCCTAATTGGTTGCAGCGGTTAAGCCGCTTATCGCTTTGGCAAATTGCCCTTTATCTGGCAGTGGTGCCCTTTGTTTTTTACGCGCTTAGTTGGTTGCCCCACCTGCTCCTCTGCCAAACCGACCCTCAGGGACTTTGTCGTCCCTATCTATCGCGCTCAGCGAATGTCGATCTTTTAGCTCCCAGTTTGCCAGGTTTATTTTTGGAGCTAAATACCCAAATTTTGCGTTATCACCAGCGGGTTGGAGGCAACGAACCCAACGTTCATCCCTACTGTTCGGCATGGTTTACCTGGTTATTGATGATGCGCCCAATTGCCTATTTCTACCAGGTGACCCCCAAGGATGCTCCCCTCCCAGCGGGGCAGTGGAAACTCCCCCCCTCTGAGGATACAGTGATTTACGATGTCCATTCTATGGGAAACCCCCTGCTGTGGTGGCTGTCTTTGGGCGCAATTGGGTTGTTTTTACTGAGCTTGAGAGGGCAACTGGTCGCTGCGCTAAAGCGATGGGCAATCAATTTCCAACCGGAGCCGCAGGCCCTACCACCAGGCTCTGATGGGGAGTCAGCCCTCCCGCCTGTTGCTACGATGTCATGGGGAGTGCCCTTGTTTTTACTGGTCAATTATGCGGCTAATTTGTTGCCATGGATGCGGGTGACACGGTGTACATTTCTCTACCACTACCTTTCGGCATCGGTGTTTGCCTGGATGGCGCTCGCTTGGTTGTGCGATCGCTGGTTGGTAAGTCGTGAGCCAGCAGCCCGCTGGTTTAGCCTGGCAATTATCCTGGGGATTGGGCTTGCGTTTCTCTTTTGGCTACCGATTTATCTGGGGCTGCCCCTTTCTCCCTTAGAGTTTCAGTGGCGGATGTGGTTTCGCAGTTGGGTTTGAAGCGAGAAATGTTGCCAAATACATCTCACGGTAAATACATCTCACGATTCAGTTTTCTGCTGTAGGTTGAAACTGCCTGCTATCATTATCGCCATACTTATCCTGACGACCGCGAGTTAGAAAGCCTGCGATGCATTGGCGGTTAAGTCCTTGGTGTTGTTTAAGCTTTCTGACCAAAGTGCCACCGGCTCAACGGTGTGACCACTTCATACAGACAGCACACTTTTCGCAGTCATTCTACCCTAGCAAGAACCATCCGGCCTTTCCAGGAGCTTTTCAGCAAGCGATCGCCAGCTCGAAGTGATTTTTCTCTGTCCTTTACATAAGGGCACTACCCAACGTTGATCGAAGCGCTCACGATCGAAACACTAACGGGATTCGGTTATTCCACACGCACGACGACCCCCGCACTTTCCTGAGCGAGACGATTGACGCCACATAGCGCGTAGGTGCCTGGCTCAACGGCCAGTCGATTGGCCCCTCCGGGTAAAACCTGTAACAATCGCCAAGTGTTATTCGCCTCCTGGCGGTAGAGCGTCCAACTTCGGGCAGTGGCATCTGCCCGCCAAGTGAGGATTTGGTTAGACCCATTCACTTCCTGGGGCAACGGCGGAGCAGAAGCGGTTAGCCAGTTCATTGCGGGGGGCAGGGCGGGCTGACGGTAGATATCTTGCTGAAAGGTGGTTCGAATGTTTTGGCGATTATCTCGCAATACATTCATGCTAAAAAAGATATTGCCCAGAGCGAGTTGCCCATTCAAGCGGCGCGTTAAATCAATCTGGCGAGTAATTTCACTTAATTCCCAGGCGCGACCATCGAGTTGGGCAATGTTATTGCCAACGTAGATATGACGTTGGCGGGTATTGTTATCTACCCACCATTGCAGCAACACCGGGTAGCTCTGTGCGGGTGGATCAATCCGCCAGTAAAGCTGCGGTGCACAGTAATCGAGCCAGCCCTGCTGTAACCACTTGAGTGCGTCAGCATAGAGGGCCTCATAGGCATCTAATCCCTGAATTTGAGGAGGTTGTCCTGGACGATAGATACCAAAGGGGCTAATGCCAAATTTGACATGGGGCTTGCTGGTTCGAATTCCTTGAGCAAGCCGTTGCACCAGCCGATTCACATTTTCTCGCCGCCAGTCTGCACGGGCAAGCCGTCCCCCACCCGCCTGATAAGCTTGGTAGGTTTTGTCATCGGGGAAGGTTTTACCTGCAATGGGGTAGGGGTAAAAGTAATCATCCAAATGGATACCGTCTACGTCGTAGCGGCGCACTACATCCATGATCACGGCATAGGTGCGGTCTTCGACCACTTTGGCACCGGGATCCATCCAGAGCTGGTTGCCCCACTCATAAACCACTTCAGGGTTGGTGGCGGCCATGTGGGGACGGACATTGGTAATGCTGGCTGTAGTGCGAGCACGATAGGGGTTAAACCAGGCATGTAGTTCCAGGTTGCGCTTGTGGCATTCCCGAATCGCAAACTCCAGCGGGTCATAGAAAGGGGTGGGAGCTTTTCCTTGAGTACCGGTTAACCAATGGCTCCAGGGTTCCAGTTGGGAAGCGTAGAGGGCATCGCCTTCGGGGCGCACCTGGAGAACGACGGCATTGAAGTTAAGGGCTTGAATTTGATCCAGCAGACTCAGGAGTTCTGCCTGTTGTTGTTGGGAGGTGAGAGTGCGATTGGAGGGAAAATCCCGATTCCAAACGGAAGTAAGCCAGGCCGCTCGAAACTCGCGCGTGTGGTTAGGGGTGACTAATTGAGGTCGGTTGGGGCGTACTACATAGGCAGAAGCGATCGCCCCGGCTTGGCCCAAGCGCACCAGCCCCTGGTACACACTCACTGCCATATCGGCACGGGTCGTTGGTTGCTGCGATCGCAACTGGCGGATATGGGGATAGCTCACGATGATTTCGCCTTCTGCGGCAGCCGCGATCGCAGTCATGGCCCAGGCAGGCACCTCGGCTAAATCTTGAAATAGACTTGGCAGAGAAAGATTTCCCGAAGCCTTAAGCCCCAACCCACCGACCAGGGCAATCAGCATTTCCAGGCGGGACATGGTGGCATTGGGGCGAAACGTGCGATCAGGATAACCCGACAAAAAGCCCCGCTCAAAGGTGCGCTGAATCGCCGCAACAGCCCAATGGGTTTCAGTATCGGCAAAGGGAAGATAAGGACGTTTAGGCGGAAACGGGAAAGCCCCATCCAGCACTACCGCAAACTGCGCCCGCGTCACCGGTTGGTTAGGGTGATACTTACCATCGGGAAAGCCATTGACTACCCGCCGTTGTGCCAAAGCTTCGATATACGCTTGGGCCCAGTGACCCTGCACATCTGTGAAGCGAAGCGGAGCATTTGCCATAGACCCACCTAACACCATGACCGCCTCTGATATTAAAGCCTACCACCTGCACCGCCCTGGAAATTTTGCAACTGCGGCCTAGTCCGTAGTAGACAAAGGCAGCCGTCTGTCTGCCCTCACCTCCACCCCTCTCCCCACAGCAGGAGAGGGGCTTCGATTTTCCTTGTCTGCATCGATGAAATCAGGGGCTAGGGGATACAGGTGGCTGAGACGAGTCCAGCAATCTCTGCCTGGCTGTACTGGCCTGGCAATGCAATCGCCCCTGCTAGGCTTTGCGATGTAGCCAGATACCACGCATCCCCAGAGCACAAGCCGCCTGGTAATCTTCATCAAAGCGATCGCCAATGTGCCAGGTGCGGCCCGGTTCACACAGGTGCTTTTGCAGCGCTACCCGAAAAATTTTAGCATCAGGCTTGGCCGCCCCTACTTCAGTCGAAATCGTCACAGAGCTGAAGAAGTGAGACAGGTTAAGCGCATCTAAAACCGCATAGACCCGAGAGTCAAAATTCGACAAAATGCCCAACTGAATATCGAAAGCGCGCCAGCGCTGTAAGGCGGGCACCACATCAGGATAAATAAACCAGGGAGCAGCCGTTGCAAAATAGGCGTAAAGCTGGGCAAAAAAGCGATCAAAGTCCTGAAAATGTTGGAGCTTACCCAGTTGGTTGAACGTGGCAATTACTACATTCTTCCACCAGATATATTCCTGTTCCTGGATTTCAGCCGCCAATGTGTTGGGAAAGGCAGGTGCTCCAGCGGCTCGAAAGCTTTGGTAAAACGCTCGATTCACCTCTGCATCGGGCACCTCAACCCCAAACTGGCGAGCCATTTCTGCATAAATCTGCCCCACACTCCCCTGCACGCCAAAAAGCGTACCAACGGCATCTAAAAAGATTACCGTTGGTATTTCTCGGTTGCGATCGCCCATACTGCTTGTTCCAATCACACTTAACCCGAAGCCATATTATCGGGCAAAATCACTCCGCGCAAATTAGCACCCAGTAAACTAACCTTTGTTAAGTCCGTTTCGCTCAGGTTTGTGCCACGTAAATCAGTGCCACTAAGAACAGCACCATTGAGAATCGTACCGGCTAATTTTGACATCGATAGATTTGCTTCGCTTAAATTCACTCCGCTCAGATTCGCTTGAGTCAAGTCGGCTCCGCGCAAATCAGCCCCCCGCAGTTTCGCTCCGCAGAGATTAGCACGGGTTAAATCGGCACTATTCAGCTCCGCCTCGCTCAAAATTGCATCGGCTAGGTTTGCTCCAGTCAACACCGTCCAACTAAGATTGGCCCCACTGAGATTCGCTTCGCTTAAGTCCCCACTTAAAACGGCCTGACAGAGATAAGCACCCCTCAGATTTGCCGCTCGCAAACAAGCTAGCAGCAGTTTAGAACCACAGAGATTGGCTCCCCACAGGTGGGCATTATTCAAATCAGCTTCATCTAGACAAGCATTGCTTAAATCTGCCTTATTCAAAATTGCCTGGTAAAGACAAGCCCGGCGGAGATTGGCCCCCGTCAAATAAGCTTCCGTTAAGTTAGCGCCTTCTAAATTGGCTTGACTCAAATCTGCACCGATCAACCTGGCCCCCGTCAAGTCGGCCTCAGCTAGGTGGGCACCCACGAGGGAAGCGGCTTGCAAATTAATGCCACGGAGATTTGCACCTCTAAGATCGGCCCGATTCAGATTAATCTGCTTCAGATTTGCCCGTGTCAGATTCACGCCCCATAGGCTGGCCTGTTCAAATTCTTTGTCTCCTGCTGCGTACTGCTTTAGGAGTTCGCTCGCTCGCATTCAAACTGCCTCTGGAATATTTCAGCAATGGACTAATGGCATCAAACAGAAGGAGCATTCCATCGCCTAGCACCTTCTAAGTTATAGTGTTCCCAAAATTTAATCAGAGTAAGGTCAAATATCCCGACTTCGCGATCGCTCTTGAGGAAGGTTTTCACAAAAGTTGCTCTCCCCATGTTCAGTGACAACGAGCTAAGTCACCCAGTCTAATGAACGATCAACAAGGGGGGTGGGGGCTGCACCCTTGCCTGCATCTTTATATCTCATTGCACCTGACAATCACGAGGGTGAGGAGTACCCTGGCAGACCTTCACCTTTGCTCGCATCCTTATATCTCATTGCACCCACCTACTGACCTCCGTTTCATTTTAGGTAATGCCTGGGAAATTCAGTAACGGTGTCTGCTACACTTCTGATTCAAGTTCCTGAGCTGTGGAAACCGCCATGCAAACTGATTTTTCGGTGGGCGATCGCGTCCGGTTGATTGCATCTCCCCCCTATCTCAAAACAGCCGCCCCCATGCCAATGCTGCGCTCTAGAACTCTAGTGACACCTGGCGAGGTAGGGGTAATTTTGGGGCGCCAACCCGGCAACTACTGGAGCGTCCGCTTCACTAATGGAGCCTACCTGTTAGAAAAGCAATACCTGGAATTTGCGAGTCAGTAGGCCCCTGACCTGACCATCCGGTTAAGGATGCGAAGCTTTTATGGGGTTCCCAGTCTTTGGCCCAGTCATGGGCAACCAGGATTTTAACCCACTTATCCGTCTAGCCCCCGACGTTTCTACAGATACATCTCTGTTCCAGGCCTAGCCAAGGTTTAGGATGCAAGCTGTCATTGCCGTATCCGCGCAAGCGCGCTTCTAAGCCGGCTCACGGTTCCTCCTGCAACGCAACCGACTGGGACAAAGTCGCTCAGCATTTGTTATCGGATCCTAATGATTAGGGCAAAATATCAACACCATTCAGGCAAGGCTATTAGAGGGGGCGTTTACCATGCCAAATGATGCCGGAAACTCCTTAGTAACTGCAACAAGACTCGCGTTATCATCCACGGCACTGGTACGAGCAGACCTAGCAGAGCCAGGAGTCAGTGACTATTATCAAGTCAACCTGGCCTATCGCAGCAGCGTCAGTGTAGCCATTTCAGGATTCTCTGGCAATGTTGATCTGCGCATTTTAGACCGGGATGGCAACCTGGTCACTGTCAATGGCACGCCCCTGGAATCGAGCAATCCCGAAAACTTTGCTGAATCAATCACAACAACCCTAAACCCTGGCCTTTACTTTATCGAAGTTTCGGGAACCTGGCTGGCTGAAGCAACCGAATATACCCTTACGGCTGTCAGCAACAGCGGCATTCCAGGAGATATTCTATGGCGGCAAACCGCTACTGGTGAAACGGTCGCCTGGGATATGGAAGGTACCCAAAGACAAGCCGTATTTCCCATCAACCCAGCCCAACCAGCCCCCAGCCCAGGGGGAGGTGTTTGGCAGGTGCAGGCGACCGGCGACCTGAACAACGATGGTAATGTAGACTTGCTCTGGCGCAACTCCACCACAGGGGAAAATCGCCTCCATCTGATGAATGGGGAAAATCTGGTGCAAGAGATCCCGCTGCTCAACGTTGCGCCTACCAGCCCCACTAGCAATTGGCGGATGCAGGGCGTTGGCGACTTCAACCAGGATGGTAGGGCCGATATTCTTTGGCGTAACTATGTCACTGGGGAAAACATTGTCTGGTACATGAATGGGGGAGAACGCCTTGGTGTTGCATCTTTGGTCAATACAGGTACCCCCACCCAGTGGGAAATTCAAGGCGTTGGCGACTTTAACCAGGATAGCCAACCAGATATTCTCTGGCGCAATCAAGTCACGGGAGAAAATCGTCTCTGGTTAATGGAGGGACTTGCCGCAGCCCAAAACCTGGTTCTTCTTCAGGTGGTCAACCTGAATTGGCGAATTCAAGGCGTGGGTGACTTTACTAGAGATGGTCGCCCGGATATTCTCTGGCGCAACTTTCAAACGGGAGATAATGTTGTTTGGGAGATGAATGGGGCCAATCGCGTCTCAGTGCAGTCTCTTCTCCCAGTCACAACAACGGCCTGGCGAGCCTATGCCCCCTACAACCTGGGTTTAACGACCCCTTCCCCCGCCGATACCATTGGAAATAGTCTGGCAACGGCCTTCAATGTTGGCTCTAACCTCTCAGCGGTGGGTGAATTCACGGGGTTTGCTGGAGCCAGTGACCTAAATGACTATTATCGGTTTAGTATTGACCAACCGAGTCGCATTCGCATCGATTTGGCAGGTTTGACGGGCAACCTGGATCTGGAACTGCTGAGTAGTGGTGGAACCATCATTCAAAGCTCAGCGCAGTCTGGAAATGGAGCCGAGTCAATTATTCGAGATTTAGCGCTAGGACAGTACTTTCTAAGGGTCTTCTCGACCGGAGAAGATAGTAACTATAGCCTTGTCTTTGATATCAACAATTTTCCAGTCCTAGCGGTTAATACACCTCTGGCGGTTGATGAGGGGGCACTAGGCACCATTGGCAGCGCTGTTTTACAAGTAACTGATACCGAAGATGATGCCAGTGGGTTGACTTATACTGTGTCTACCTTACCCAGCAATGGCACGCTGCGGCTGAATGGATTTGCCCTGAATGGGGTGAGCAGCTTTACCCAGGCTGATCTGGATAATGGCTTGCTGACCTATGAGCATGATGGTTCGGAGACCCTGACAGATAGCTTTACTTTCACTGTGGCGGACTCTGAGGGAGCCAGCTTCAGTAATGTCTTTAATTTCACGATTAATCCAGTCAATGACCCACCGACGTTAACCGTACCCCCCACCCAGGCAGTGGATCAAAATGCCAGTACAGGTATACCCGGCATTAGCATAGCCGACCCCGATGCAGATCCTCGATCCATTACCGTGACTCTACAGGTACAGAATGGGAATCTTTCCCTCGGTTCTGCGGTGGGCTTAGATTTCTTCAGTGGCAACAATGCTCGCCAGTTGCTTTTAACAGGAACGTTGACAGCAGTCAATAATGCCCTTAGTAGCTTGCTCTACCTCAGTGATGCGGCATTTCGAGGGATAGATACCGTGGTTGTCATAGTCAATGACAATGGTAACACGGGGTTAGGTGGCGAAAAGACCAATACAGCTAGCTTTGACCTGAATGTTGCACCGGTGAACCAGCCTCCGGAGATCGCGCTTCCTATGACTCCACCTCAGGTGCGCGAAGATGAAATCACAGGCATTCCAGGAATTTCTATCACCGATCCGGATGCGGCGGGTGGGGCAATCACCGTGGCACTGATTGCCTCCAATGGCACACTCTCCCTTAGCTCTAATCCTGGCGTTACCTTTGTCGGCGATAGTAGCGGACGCACCTTGGTCTTCAGCGGTTCTCTGGGGGTTGTGAATACCGCTTTGAATAACCTGCGCTTTGTCGGTGACCCGAACTATAACGGCCCTGCTTCCATCACAATCACTGTGAACGATAACGGCAATACGGGGAATGGCACGGCGCGATCTGATATTCAGACCTTGGCCTTTAACATTAGCCCGGTGAATGACGCACCCGTTCTCACCCTGCCCGGTAGTGCTGTGCTAACCAGTGAGGGCCTTCAAACGAATATTCCTGGGATTCGGGTCGACGATGTCGATGCGGGAGTCGGCATTCTGAGTGTAGAACTTGGGGTGGGGAATGGGGTGCTCTCTCTGGGTAGCCTCACTGGCCTGACCAATGTCAGCGGTAACAATACCCGCTTACTGACTTTTGATGGAACGTTGGCAGCAATTAATAACGCCCTGCAAACCCTTCGCTATTTAGGTGATCCCAGCTTTAACGGGACAGATAACCTCCAGATTGCTGTTTCAGATAATGGCAATACGGGCCCAGGCTTTGCCAGAACAACGACAGGCACAGTTGCCATCAACATTGTGGGTCTCAACAGTCCTCCGGCAATTAATCTGCCGAGTGAGATTCCAGAAACCGCACCAAATACCAATCTCTCGATTCCTACCATCTTTATTACTGACCCCGATGTGGGTGATGGCCTGATGGAGATCAGCTTGAGAGTTGGGAATGGCCGGTTGACAGTCAATCCTGTGGCGGGCATTACCTTCCTGCAGGGGACAAGTGCACAGGGTAGCCGGATTACCTTTGAAGGTACCATCGGGGCGATTAATGACACCCTGGCAACTTTGGTTTATCGGGGTAATCCTGGTTTCATTAATGCCTTTGATACCCTGGAAATCTCCGTGAGCGATCGCGGCAATACCGGTATTGGCACGGCTCTGTCTGACTTTGACACCCTACGAATTCGAGTTGGAGATGCTGTCAATCAACCACCAGTTGTTGGGGTAGATAGCTTTAATGCCTCCCGCAATCTTACCCTTACTGTTGCGGCTCCAGGGGTAAGGGCCAATGACTTTGACCCCAACGGCGATCCCCTCACCTTGAGTCTCAGCATCAACGCCACTAATGGCACTGTTTCTAACTTCAATACCAACGGATCCTTTACCTATGTGCCAAATCCTGGCTTTATTGGCACTGACAGTTTCGTCTATGCCGCCAGCGATGGTATCGATACAGTGAACGGCACAGTATTTATCAACGTCACTAATAATGCGCCTGTTGCGACTAACGACACCTATACCTTTACGGTCAGCACGCCCCAGACTATTCCCGTGAGTTTAGGGGTGCTGGCCAACGATAGCGACCCTAACAGCGACCCCCTAGTGGCTTCCCTGGTCGGTAGCGTGGGGGCCAGTGGCAGCCTTACACTTAATCCCAACGGCTCCTTCGTTTACACACCGCCTAGTGCCGCCTTCTCTGGAGTTGAAACCTTTACTTATAGGGTCAATGACGGACTGGTCGATTCCAATGTGGCAACCATTTTGATTACGGTTTCCACTACAACCGTGCCTCCCACCAACCAGCCCCCCGTAGCCAATGACAACAACTACGCCACCCCTGCTGCGACCCCTCTGACGGTGACCCTGCGGGCAGAAGGGGTACTGGCCAATGATACGGATCCTGATACGCCGCTGGAGCAACTGACTGCCACCACCACCCAAACAGTCACACCCAGTGGCGGCTCCCTCACCCTCAACCCCGATGGCACCTTCGTCTACACCCCAGCAACTGGCTTCTCAGGCACAGATAGCTTCACCTACTTTGCCAATGATGGCCAGTTAAATTCCCTGAACCCGGCGACGGTCTTCATCACAGTCGGGACGGCTACCAACCAGCCCCCCGTAGCCAATGACAATAGCTTCCGGGCCTTGCCATCGACAGCGGTGCAACCCTTTACGCTAACAGTCGGGAGCGATCGCGGCATCCTGCTAAACGACTCAGATCCCGACAATGATCCGCTGACGGCCACAATCATCACCCCACCGGCAGGCACACTGGCAAACTTTGACGGCACCGCAGGCACCTTTACCTATGTGCCCGTAGTGGGCTTTACTGGAGTTGACAGTTTTGTTTACCAGATTAGTGATGGTGCTGGTGGTACCGCTACGGCCACCGTACTGATCACAGTGGCAGCTAACACGCCTCCTGCCGTACAAAACTTGCTGTATACCGTTGTCGCAGGCGGCACCCTCAGCGTAGACAGTAATGGCGGCATCAACCCGACAGATGCAGAAGGTGACCCAACAACGCTGGAACTAGTCACCCAACCGACCCAGGGAACGGTAACCCTTAACCCCGACGGCTCCTTTGTTTACAGCCCGACCACAGGGACAATCGGCGCAGTCGATAGCTTTACCTATCTGGCTCGAGATGAATTTGCTGCTTCTCCGGTAGCCACCGTTACCCTTACCTTTGTGGGTAACAGTCCACCCCAGGCTGAGGATGACACCTACAGCATTGCCTTTAACCGCACCCTCTCAGCCGTGGATGCGATTAATCGAGTCACAGGTAATGACTTTGACCCCGACCCAGGAACAACCTTTACAACAAGCCTCGTTACCGATGTCACCAGTGGTGCCCTTACCTTCAACAGTGATGGAACCTTTATCTACAATCCTGCGGTGGGCACGGCTGCGACGGTGGGGCAGGTCGTCACCTTTGTCTATGAATTGCGTGACAATTTTGGCGCAACCGACACCGCTACAGTTTCCATCACTGTGACGGGTAGTACGACTTTGGTGGCTAATGATGACAATTACGTCGTGTCTTCGGGGCAAACCCTCAGCCCTTCTCCAGCTAGCCAAAACGGCTTGTTGGATAACGATGCGCTGGTGCCTGGAACGACAGCAACCATTACTGTTTTAACGCAACCATCTTTGGGACAGTTGACCGTTCCTCCAGCCGCAAATGGCAGCTTTACCTATGTACCCAATCAGGGGGCGACAGGAGTTGATAGCTTTACCTATCAGTTTGGTGATGGCACTGAAACCTCCGGAATTGGGACTGCCTTTATCACCATCTCGACCAATCAAGCTCCTGTTGCAGTGGGTGAAACCTTTACGGCGGTCGGCGATCGCCCCTTCACCATAGCCGCACCTGGAATTCTGGCCAATGACAGTGACCCCGATAACGACCCCCTTTCTGTCAACATTCCTCTAGAGTTTGAAGGCAGCAATGGGCCAGGTTTCCTTGATCTGGCAACCGATGGCTCCTTTGTCTACCGTCCACCCGTCGGTGGTTTTGTCGGCACTGCCACCTTTGTGTATGCCGTTTCTGACGGAAGTATTAATTCCCTTGCCACCTTGACCTTGAATCTAACGGCCAATGCAGCGCCAACCGTCCAGCCCACTGTCTTTACCGTCAACCGTGGAAATACTCTGACTCCTACAGCCGGGGTGCTGGATCCAGCCTTTGTATCCGACCCCGATGGCGATACATTAACGGCTACCCTTACCACTCCTACAACAAAAGGAACCTTAACGGATTTCAACCCCACAACGGGTACTTTTACCTACGTCCCAGACGGGGATCAGTTTCCAACAGCGGGTACCGACCACTTTGTTTATCAAATCAGCGATGGCAGTAACCTTATTACCCAGACGGCCACGATTTCGGTAGTGGTTACCAGTGCACCGCCAGTTGCTGATGATGACAGTTTCTCAGGCGATGCCAATAATCCTTTGACAATTGGGGCGATCGGGGTACTCGAGGGGGATACCGATCCCGATGGAGATGTTCTGGCAGTAGCCAATCCTGGGACTCTGACGACCGCCAATGGCGGAGTAGTCACCCTGAATGCAGATGGTTCCTTCATCTATCAACCAGCGGCCAACTTTGTCGGTACCGATAGCTTTACCTACCAGGCAACGGATGGCATCAATCTTTCTAACCCGGCAACCGTACAAGTTACCGTTGGGGCTACGAATAATCCACCCCAGTTGCAGGTTCCTGGAGCACAAATCTCACTGAATCGTGCGCCCGTAGTGATTCCACCCATTGTGGTGAGCGATCGCGATGCCGGCAATAACCCGATTCGAGTGAGCCTGAGAGGTTTCCAGGTGCAGGTTCTTCCAAACCCACCGCAACCTGTTGGAACGCTAAGTTTAGCCAGCCTAGATGGCCTCACCATTGTCAACGGCGCAAATAACAGCGGAGCCATTACCATTGAAGGCACCATTACTGCCCTCAACGCAGCTCTCGCGACCCTCACCTACACACCGCCAGCTAGTGGCCAACCGGGCGATGCATTGACAGAACTGCCCATCTTGGTGAGCGTTAACGACCTAGGCTTTACCGGCGGTACAGGCACCCCCCAAACCCAGGTGGCATCAATACCGATTGTGGTATCGAGCGGCGAAAGCTTAATTACAGACATCAACCGCTTCCCCAATGCAACCAATGGGACTCTGGGTGCGGCTCCTCAAAACCTGACCCCGGTGGGGAATGTGATCTACTTCACAGCGGATGATGGCTTCAATGGGGTGGAACTATGGCGAAGTGATGGAACAGCAGGCGGTACAACCCTGGTGGCAGACATTAATCCCCTCTTGGAGGGTGCAGCTTCTTCCGAGCCTCGAAATCTGACCGTAGTGGGGAACAATCTTTACTTTACGGCAAACGATGGTACCAATGGGCGCGAACTGTGGCGGTTGAATTTGACCTCGCCAGGCGCAGAACCAACCCTGGTCACGGATATCAACCCAACAGGCAGCTCAAACCCCTCTAACCTAGTGGCCTTACCCAACGGCACTCTCTTCTTCCAGGCAACAAATGCTCAAGGGAATCGTCTCGTCTATCGGCTGGATGGCGATACAGCCGTTGCCGTTGGCTCAGGCTATGTTAACCCCACTCAGCTAACCCTTGTAGGCAATACCCTTTACTTTGTCGCTAATAACGAAACCGAGTTGTGGCGCAGTGATGGTACAACTGCCGGGACGACCCGGGTGCAGACGATCGCGCCAGGAGCTTCTGTGCAAAACCTAGTGGCGATCGGTAACATCCTCTACTTTGTAGCAACAGATGCGACCAATGGGCGCGAGTTGTGGCGCAGCGATGGTACAGCGGCTGGCACAGCCCGCATCAGTAACATTAATCCGGGTGCGGGAAATGCCAACCCCAACAACCTGGTGAACTTGAACGGGGTTCTCTACTTCTTTGCGAACAACGGCACAACAAATGGCCTCTACCGCACCACCCCAGCAGGTGGAGTTGAATTAGTACCCGGTACGGCATTGCCCAGTGGGGGTGCCGCTCCCCGAAACCTGACAGTAGCCGGTAATACCCTCTTCTTCGTAGTCGATGCCGGTACGCCAGCCAATCCCAATGAGCAACTCTGGTCAGCCACAACAGCAGGCATCACAGGTCAAGTCCGGGATATCAATCCCTTTGGCAGTGACAACCTCCAGTCGCTCACAAGCGTCAACGGCAAACTCTTCTTCGTAGCAAACGACAGTCAGGATACTCGCATCTGGCAGAGTGACGGCACAACCACTGGTACGACTCCCTTAACAACGAATGCCTTTAATACTGGGCCTGTCCCTGCCAATATCACTGCTGCCGGTAACCGCATCTTCTTTACAGCGGCAGGCTTCACTGAAGAAAACCCAACCATTGACCTGGGGGTAGAACTGTGGCGACTGATCTAAGAGGATCTAAGAGAAGGTAAGGAGATTTCTAGCCCATCAACAACCCGCTGGCTCCGGCTCACAGCTAGAAATCTCGCCAATGCTCCGCGCTACCACAATATCCACTAACGCGAGGCCGGAGAGTAGGAATGCCTCCGGCTGCTAGTGCTGCCCCCTTAACCCCCAAGGGACTCAGCCACTGGGCGATCGCCCATGCCTATCATCGCCGTCATGCAGCTTGACAACCCTTAAGAAGACTTAACTACCAGGTCGCGATCTTCCCGTCGAGTTTTTGCACTCGCCTTTTGAGGCGAGCGATCGCCCTGAATTTCCCCAAAGTCAATCATCTGTGACAATGACTGAAGCCCGATTGATTCTCGGGAGGAAAAATGTTACACCGTTAACAACCTATTGTAATGAATTAATACAGCCCTACAAAAATGCGTTAGGACGTTTAGATAACGAAAAAATGACGGGAGCTTTTCCCTGGTTAAGAGTTTTGCTTCTGTATTCATCCTGACCTTAGCTTGTAATTTTGCAAAGCAAAGAACGTTAAGAATGGCACAAGCACCCTTGAGCTTGCCGTCTGATTCCAAGTCAAACCAGCCCCATGACGATTCGGATCCCCCTCCAGGATATTCTGAACAATTCCTCCCGCCCCCTAAGTTAACGAGTGCCGAAGCGGGGTGGAGCAGTGTCAGCTTTGAATACCATCATCCTGTGCCAGCAGGAGAAACCCCAAACCTTTGTTTTGATCATTATGCGATCGCGGTCACACTGGGGCAGGGTTTTCAGCTCGATTGGCAAATCGAGGAGGTTGCCAAAGGTCGGGTGCAACGACAGATGCTTTTTCACGGAGGCATGACCCTTGTGCCCATGCGGCATGCCCACTGGGGCGTATGGAATCAACCACACGAAGGATTTGCCATCAATTTGAAACCAGAACTGCTGACTCGCAACGCCACCGAATTGTTAGCGGTGGCGCAGGTTGAGTTACTACCGCAAAAGCCCCTGTATGACCCCCTGATTCTTCAGATTGGGCTGGCACTCAAAGCCGATTTAGCATCCCATCGACTGGGTGGACGACTATATGCAGAGGCAATGGCAACGGCACTGGCCGCTCACATTCTGCGAAATTACTCAGCCCACAGCCATCAGTCTGTTCGCTATTTGGGTGGCTTGTCTCCCACGCAGTTGAAACTAGTGACGAGCTATATCAGAGATCATCTAAACCAGGAGTTGAGCTTAGAGGAGTTAGCCGCGATCGCCCAACTCAGCCCCTATCACTTTTGCCGGTCATTCAAGCAATCGACAAACTTAACACCGCACCAATACGTGATTCGGCAGCGAGTCGAACAAGCAAAGCTCTTGCTGAAAGACGGAAAAATGGGAATTTCAGAAGTAGCTGTTGCCTGCGGTTTTACTCACCAAAGCCACCTGAATCGCCACTTTAAGCGGTTGACAGGCGTGACTCCAAAAAATTTTTACCAGTCGTAGCAATTTTGTGCAAAAGCAGCAATCCGGTGCAAGATTTCTCTAATTCACTTGCTGTATCTTGGCCGCCATGCATTGGCAAACTCTACAGTTAAGGAGATAAAGCAAATGGTGCAGGTGACCCTACAAGTAGCAAACGGTCAATACGTCTGCGCAGAAGAAGGTGGTAGCCAAAGTTTGGTTGCCAACCGTAGTGCTGTTGGCCCTTGGGAAACGTTCACCTTGATTGAAAGAGGCAACGGAGTTGTTGCTTTGAGGGCTGTGAATGGTTGCTACGTCACTGCTGTGGGCGGAGGAGGGGGTGAATTACATTCTAGAGTTAAGGTTATTGACATCTGGGAGAGCTTCAAACTCATTGATCGGGGCGGTGGCAAGATCGCTCTACAGTGTCACAACGGTCATTATGTTTGTGCAGAAGGAGGAGGAGGACAGAAGCTAATTGCAAATCGTAATGCTATTGGTCCTTGGGAAACATTTACATTGAAGCGATTAGAACAAGCAGGAAGCTCATTACCAGTTGAGTTACTAAGAACAGACCTCTACTCTCCATTGTCAAGCGCAACGTTTGGTGGTTCTGGAGGGCGACCTTTTGAAGACTCCGTTGATGTGATCGCTCATGGTTCCATTACAAAAGTGGTTGTTCGTTGTGCAGACGAAGTTGATTCAATTCGCCTCTTTTATGGAAAAAGTGGTGCTGCTGGTAACAAATACGGAGGAGATGGTGGAAAAGAGCAAGAGTGGGAAGTTCCCGAAGACGAACAGATTGTGCGAGTAGAAGGAAGGGCTGGCGAAAGGATTGATCGGCTCCAGTTCTTTACCGACAAAGGAACAGCATCTCCTGTTTTTGGTGGAAAAGGTGGTAAGCCTTTTGTTTTCCCTCAAGAGGGGAACGGTGGCTTTCTAAGAACTATCAGTGGACGTAGTGGAAGAAAGATCGATCAAATCACCCTACAATTTGGTGCTCCTTACTTCATCAAAGACATTATTTTTGATGAAAAAGCAATAGCAGAAATCTCTAAAGAGACAACCCCTATAAGGCTTACTCCAAGAAGTTACGAGAATGGTTCTTCAGTGCCACAGCAGGATACTTACACCTTTAAATACACTACTTCTGAGAAAAAAACACTGACTTTTCAGCAATCTAGATCTTTGAAGTTAGGTGCTTCTGTTACTATCAAGCAAACCTCTAAGTTTGGAGCAGTAGAGGGCGGACCAATTGAAAGCTCTACAGAGACATCACTCACCTTAAGTGCTGAAGGGACTTGGACAAGAACTGCTACTCAAGCATACGAGTCTGGAACAGTTCATGAAGATACAGTAACTATTCCACTTACAGTCCCGCCCAAAACAAGGGTCACGATAATGACTACCATTCGTAAAGCAGAAATAGAAGTTCCATTTACATACATTGTTGCTTGGTACAATCCAAAGACGGGAAAAATCCTGAAAGAAGAATGTTTACCTGGTACCTACAAAGGTGTTCAAAGTTGGGACGTACGCAACTCAACTACTGAGGAGCCGCTCTCTACATAAGAAAGTTCAAGTGTTGATAGTTCAAGTGTTGATCCGATTAATTGTCTTGTAATTTTGTAGGCGCAGGGATGCTACCATGACTTTGCGTTGGTTCATCCCTGATGTTTCAGGAATTCTCAATTTCATTTGAGGATCAAAGTGAAGAAGAATTGGAATCTCCTGTCTCTCTAAAAGAACAATTAGTAGAAGATATGTCGCTGAATGACAGGATAAAATAGAAGCAAGCCAACCCTGAGATTTAGCGATAGATAAAAGTACTGTATAACAGCAACAGATCCTTGAAATAGTCAGGACTCTTCCCGAAAAGCCTTTGTTAGAGCCTGCCAGTTTTCTTGACTATCTTCGCTACAAATCAACCTATCAGAGTAAACTGATTACTCATTCTGCTAGTTTCCTGTTGGCTGTTGCAGGTTTGGATAACTCTGGTCAACAGGATGTTTCAGAGCGAGATGAAGAAATCTTCCGTAATAAAGTTGACCCTGTGTATGGTTGGAGTTCCAAACCACGCAATTCGCTATGATAGCGATATTTGAGACCAGTTTTTTCATTGACTGACCAAGGCGATCGCCCTCTCACAATACTCGACACAGAGATCAACAACACAGCGATCAACAAGAGTGCATGTCACCTTTGCAGGTCATCATCTCCCAGCTTCTTCTCCCAGGTTGGGAAAAGGGGAACCAAGCCATCTCAGAGTCTTTCTCCCAAATTGGGAAAGGGATTAGAGCAATCCGGGCATACCAGAAAAGGGTGAGGGCAAAAGTGACATGCGCCCATCTAGGGGTAGCACGAAAATCAGTAAGAAATCCCTACTCTCAATACGGCTGGATTCGGGAGCACTCTTTCAAGGATGCAAACTCTACTACCGTGTGGCAATATAATGATAAGTAATAGATTTACCAAGTTTGCGGAATGCCTTCCATGCCTACAAAGTCAGCGAAGAAACCGGTTGCTGTTCCGGAAAAAGCACGAAAGGTAAACGTGTCACAGGCAGTGGATGAGTGCGGCATTTCCAAACTCACTCCTGAAGCGTTGAGCCTGATGGCAAATTTCTTCAAAGTTTTATCAGAAGTGAGTCGGCTTCAGATTGTGTGCACCCTAAAAACGGGCGCTAAGAATGTGACGGAGATTATCGAAGAAACAGGATTGGGACAGGCAAATGTTTCTAAGCATCTAAAAATGCTGGCTCAAGCTGGGGTGGTTGCCCGTGAGCAGCGCGGGATTTGTGTTTACTATCGCATTGCCAATCCATTTTTGTTTGAACTGTGCGATTTGGTTTGTGATGTGTTGACTATGCAAGTTGAACAGCAGAGCCAACAGCTTCAGCAATTGTCGCAGTTAAGACAGAGCCGCTAACGCTTGCTGAGATCCTTCATTGCAATTTCGACCACTTCTCAAGATGAACTGTTTGACAGACCAATCGTTTCGTTTTTGCATCCAAGGCAATGCCTTCTAGCGCTTGGTTGCTGTAATCGGACAAGATCTTAGCATTCGAACCAATGTAGTAGACAAGACCGCCCACGTTAACACTCAAAGGACTATCTAACCATTGAGGGGATGAACCGTTACCACCCCGGCGCGATCGCACCTAGCGACAGAGCAACTGGTTAATGGGCTTGAACATATCTGCCTCAAAACCTTTACCCTTCAGCATTCGATTCCAGTATAACCAAGGCAACACATAGGCTTTTGCCAAGTACATCGAGTAGCGTTCTTGAGTCGGATCAAACGGGAACGACGGCGCGAGCTTTCCCCCATAGGCAAACTCGGCCATGATCGTTGAGTTGTACCCAGTGATCAGAGGACAGCAGGTGTAGCCATCATATTCTGCCGTCATTGGCTGTGCTTGCATCAAAAACAGCAAATTCTGGACAACGACCGGCGCTTCTTTGCGAACCGCTGCTGCCGTCTTAGAGGTGGGTAGAGAAGAAGCATCCCCTAAGGAAAATACATTGGCATAGCGGGTGTGTTGCAGCGTGGCTTTATCCACATCTACCCAACCGCCAGCCCCAGCCAACGGACTTTGCTTGATAAAATCAGGCGCACTCATGGGGGGAGCAACATGAATCATGTCGTAGTGAATGCTGACTTCCTCAACGCCATTATCCGTAGTGACATCAAAAATGGCTTCTTGCGTGTCTGCCTTAATTTCCTTGAGGTTGTGCTTAAATTTGGTGACAATGCTGCGTCTTGCGACCACCTTATCCAGAGCGGCAGAGTATTCCGGTACGGCAAACATCGATGCTCCGGCGGTGCAAAACATCACAGTCGTGTTGACGCCGACACCGCTCTTGCGCTTAAAGGTGTCATCTGCCATATACATCACTTTTTGGGGCGCACCGCCGCACTTAATCGGCGTAGCAGGATAGGTGAAGAGAGCATTGCCACCCTTGAAGGCTTGGATGGTTTCCCAGGTGTAGGGGGCGTAGTCTTTGGAGTAGTTACTGGTGACACCGCCTCGACCCAGCGCTTCTTTTAAGCCTTTGATCAGGTGCCAGTCAATTTGAATGCCAGGACAGAGCACCAGGTAATCATACTCAATGGCTTGCCCTGCTTCGGTGATAACTATGTTGCGATCAGGATCGAGCTTCGCTACCCGCGCTTGAATCCAGGTTGCCCCCTTGGGAATGACATCTTTTTCATCCCGAATAAATTTGTCAATAGGAGCCACACCGCCGCCCACCAACGTCCAGCCGGGTTGGTAGTAGTGCTTGTCAGATGGTTCGATAATGGCAATATCTAGGGCGCGGTTGCGCTTCAGCAGTTGGGCTGCAACCGTAATTCCGGCTGCCCCGCCTCCCACGACTACGATTTGGTGATGCTTCACCGGAGGAGCGATCGCCTCAGGAGCCGAGAGATTTTGATTTACCCGTTCAGTAGGTTGCGTCGATTGAGTTTGCGGTGCAGTCGGTGACACGGTCGTTCCTCAAAGGCAATCAAAGGAATGGGAATTAAGTTGGCACCATGAGCCATTAGTTATATGTACCACACTACCAATTAGTAATATGGTCGCGCTTCCTGAAGAAAACTTTAAATCCGCCTGAATGGCTCGACACGGGCTAGTTGTCAACCATATTACTATATGGTAATCTAATGAATGTAAGTTATCTCAGGTTAATGCTACGGGGCGATCGCGTTCAGGATGACTGGCTATCTCACGATTTTCTCAATCTTTGTTGTCGTCGCCATTCTATTCGTAGCGGGTGACACCTAGAACTTACACTCTTCCATGCAAGACCATCTCACGAGGTTAAAGAACGATGTTATTTCGTCAATTGTTTGATCAAGACACATGGACTTACACCTATCTGATTGCTGACCCCAAGACCAAAGAAGCAGTTTTGGTAGATTCAGTGATTGAGCAGGTCGAACGCGATTACAAGCTGATTAATGAATTGGGCTTGACCTTGAAATACTGCTTGGAAACCCACGTCCACGCCGACCATATCACAGGGGCAGGCAAACTGCGGGAGTTGACGGGCTGTGAAACCCTTGTACCAGAGAAAGCTCAGGTTACCTGTGCTGATCGCCATCTCCAGCATGGAGAAGTCTTGAACATCGGTGAGATCGAGATTCAGGCAATCGCCACTCCAGGGCACACCGACAGTCACATGGCGTATCTGGTGAACGGCGATCGAGTACTCACAGGCGATGCCCTGTTTATTCGCGGCTGCGGACGGACTGATTTTCAAAGCGGCGATGCGGGGGCGCTATACGACTCCGTAACAGAGAATTTATTTACACTGCCAGATGGCACATTCGTTTATCCAGGGCACGATTATCGGGGCCACACCGTCTCTACCATTGCCGAAGAAGAACGGTGGAATCCCCGCTTTAAGGGGCGAACCCGCGATCAGTTCATTGAGTTTATGAATGGGCTGAATCTTCCTGATCCGAAAAAAATGATGGAAGCCGTTCCAGCAAATGAACAGTGTGGCAACGTACTTGTGGCCCACTAGCAGACCCTGTTTTGTAAAGCCCGCAGGCAACTTAAATGCAGCAATAAAACATAGTAACAAATGAGACCCAGATCGTTGATACCTACTCGATCAATGATAAAGTCTCTGTCAAAATCAGCCCAGACTAGTTACATCAGACATCTCAGTAGAGATTTGAATCTGTGATCAATTTGAGGATACAAAAGGAGAAAGGATTTCTACTCGATGAACTACAGATTGTGGAATTGGCAGGAATGCAGTGTGCCCCTATTCCCAAAAATCCCTCTAGCTTGAGCAGTGAGCTTGTGACTTAAGTCTTTGAATAAATTGAGTCAACGGCATTGCTTAACAAAAGGATGAATGGCGCTTATCCCCCTGCATGCATGCCCCTCAAGGCTACACCCTTCTCCCAATCAAAGAAAAGGGTAAGAGCGCTTCTTTTCTCTCCCAGAGGCAGAGGACTAAGGTGAGGGCGAATTGGGTGATTCCTATCCAGATTCAGCCACATCGAATCAACCGCTGCAACCCGCTTCGCTGTGCAGCTCACTGGGGTTGAGATTGTCTAGCATTGGATTGTTGCGGGCTGGAATTGCTCCGGGCATGACTGTTAAAGAACTCTTACAGCAAGCAGAGGTGATGGAATTGAATTTTAGCGATCGCCCTAGTATCAAGTGATTTTTTATAGACGACATCACCCAACGTTTGGAACCATTAGGAGAACCCAATGACAAAGATGAATAAAACCCACCTCACCACCTTTTCAAAACAAACCGTGCAGGATCGATTAAAGACAATCGATCCTGCTTCTCTGAAGATGCTTTTAGATCGGCAAGCCGTCACGTTAGTGGACGTGCGTGAGCCTGCTGAACATGCAGGCGAAAAGATTCCCGGTTCGATTCTAGTCCCCCTGTCAAGATTTGATCTGAATCGTGTTCCCTTTAATGACAACAAAATTACGGTGTTGTACTGCCGGACGGGTAATCGATCCGCCCAAGCGGCACAGAAATTGTTCGCAGCAGGGATGGATGAAGTCACCCATTTGGAAGGAGGACTATCGGCTTGGGTGCAGGCAGGGTATCCAACTCAGGTGAACAAAAATGCGCCCATTAGCCTCATGCGCCAAGTACAAATTGTGGCAGGTTCTCTAGTAGTAATTGGCACTGTACTGGGTGCGTTCGTATCTCCCTGGTTTTTGCTGCTCAGTGGTTTTGTTGGCTCTGGGCTGGTGTTTGCTGGGATTACGAATACCTGTGCATTGGGAATGCTGCTTGCCAAATTGCCTTATAACCAACGGGTTTAAGTCAGCGCTGAAACCGATTAAACCCATACAAGAAGATTACAATTATGGTCACTACAGTCATTGGTTACGGATTGGCTGCCCTAGTTGGGATTAGTCTAGGCTTGATTGGGGGGGGAGGGTCGATCCTAGCAACCCCAATCCTAATTTATGTCATGGGTGTACCGCCTCAATCTGCGATCGCCATGAGCTTAATCATTGTGGGCGCAGTGAGTTTAGTCGGCATTATCCCCCATTGGCGACAGGGAAACATTGACTTTAAAACAGCCGCTCTGTTTGCTCCGGCAGCGATGGTCGGAGCTTATTTAGGCGCTAGAATTGCCACCCTTCCCATTGTGACCCCCACCTTCCAACTGATCAGCTTTGCGGTGATGATGCTGGTTGCCTCATTTTTCATGATTCGCAAATCATCCCGCTCAATCCAATCCAGCTCAGAAGAAAAGCTAGAACCCTGGTCTCAAAAATCCTTCCATCATGCAGGAGTTCTCCAGTGGCTCGCGATTCCCTTGGAAGGATTGGGAGTCGGCGTTTTAACGGGGTTTGTGGGCATTGGCGGCGGATTTATGGTCATTCCGGCGCTGGTGCTATTGGGTGGAATGCCGATGAAGCAAGCCGTTGGCACATCTCTGGTCATTATTACCTTGAAATCTGTCACCGGTTTTGCCGGATATTTGGGGCGCGTACCTGTCGATGTTCCTTTGATGGTGACATTCACGATCGCGGCTAGCATTGGGATGATTTGGGGGGCTTACCTCACCAAATTCATTCAGGCAAAACACTTAGAGAAAGGGTTTGGTTACTTTGTGGTTGCTGTGGCTATCTTTATCTTGATCAAACGATAAAGAATGTGAGCTAGTTAGGTTCCTCCTAGAACAGAGGCACCAAGAGCACATCGTTTTGCCAACGAATCAGGTCTTTCTCACCGACAAGTCTGCCCTCAAAGCTATGGGTACGACCATTCAAAACACTGTCAAAAAATAGACGATGCCCATTTGAGATCAGTGACTTGCTTTGAATCAGCGCGCGATCGCGTGGGAAGATCGCTTTCCTCTGTGGTTTAAATCTTTGACACCGGTTTAGATCTTTGTCGCAACTCTATTCACATACCCAGATAGGCCCCATAATTAACCCTGCTGAACACCGAGTATTCTTCCAACCAACCCCCCAAAGGGATTTGAGTCATTGAAAACCAAAAATTCCTCACTCTTAGTTGTGGCTTGCAATTAGCAAAAGAAATTAGCAAGAGGATGACTGACAAGTCAGCGTTGTTTTATCCGTAGAGACACCCAAAAAATCTAGATACTTCTGAGCAGCGCTCTCCGAACTAAACTGGTTTAACCACATCGAGTCTATTGGCTTTGGTTGGCCATTTAGAACTTGTAAAATTGCATCTGCAAGAGCCGCACTATCACCAACAGGGGTGAGATAACCATACTTGCCTCCTGCCAAAATTTCTGCAGGGCCACTCTCACAATTTGTTGACACTACTGGCGTTCCTACTGCCATTGCTTCAATCAGAACATTGCCTAACCCCTCCCACGCAGAGGATAGAATAAAAACTGAAGCACGTGCCATGTAAGCATAGGGGTTATCAACATATCCAGGTAAGTCAACATCCGCTTCAAGTCCTAGACTTTTGATTAAGGCCTCTAGTTTTGGACGATCTGGGCCCCAGCCTAAAATGACCAGGCGTGCAGACTGTACCTGGCGTACTTTTGCAAAAGCTCGAATCAAATTAGGAAAATCCTTCTGCGCTTCGAGTTTACCCACACCCAGTAGTACAGGTACATCTTTGGAATGAAACCAGGGATGGTCAATTGGTTCCTTTGCTTTGGTCAATAGCTCAGGTGTAATCACCGGATTGTAAATCGTCTGAATCCGCTCTAACGGGAATGAAGCCCTTCGGGCCAAATCAGTCTTAACTCCATGGGATACCGCTATCACTCCATCGGCCCAGGGATAGAGCACCTGAGCAAACGCAGGGGCTAAACGATCCTTTAGACGGGATCCACGGCGACAAGTTCTAGAAAGCTGATTATGCTCAGTCACAATCACCCGGGTAGAAACCTTTGCAATCAATTTGGCCAGTATAGCGATTTCGTTCGCATAGTGATCGGCTGCTAGTAGTGCCCAAGGCTGTTCTTGACGAAGATAGCGTACGAGCTTTGGCAAATTACGATACAGTGTAGGGGCATTCACATAGTCGATATAGCGGGTCTCCGCAGGCATGCGCCATAAATGAGGGCTTGACTTAGGGTCGTGGATCAGATCAACCTGTACCCCTTTCTTCACAAAGCTATGAGCGAGATTAGCTGTCACACGCTCTATTCCACCCCCGCCAAAAAAGCCGATAAAAAAAGCAATGCGAGGGTTTACTTTACTGGTATATCCGGCCATAGTTTTAAGCATCATTAAAAACTACTCCAATTACTCTAGACATAACTCAGTACAGATCCGCTGAATCCTTCGTTGCTCTAAGAGCCAAGTCAGAGATACAACCTCGAACAAAAGGCTTATACCTAATCGGATATTGGCTGTAAGCTAATGTGCAATCAGAAGAGATATCTGCACTAAGATACACTAGCAATGTCCAATTCTAATGTTGCAGGGTAAACTAAGCCCAAATAAAATGCAGCTCAGTGAATAGGAACACACCCATCTAACATTTCCAACATTAGTCCACTATGAAAGTGCGACATCAATCCACTATGAAAATGCAGCATCACTTTAGCGAGAACAACTTCATTCAGTAGACGTAATGAAAATGCTCCCTGCACTTACCTATGTGCGTGTTAAAGATTGGTATGGTGACCTAGCAGTAACAGATGGAGCAACTACCTACCTTAAAAAATTGATTAACTCGAGCTTTTAAAGGCTTTTACTCGCTGTATAGTAACCCTTCTAGGGAAGGATCAGGTAAAATCATCATACTCATAAAATCATACCCATAAAACAGAATGCCCCTATCAAGTTTCGTCTTGATTACTAATGAACTCAATTGCTCATTAACTAAAATAGTTAACTAAAATAGACAACATTAAAATAGACGACTGATTAATCCACCTAGGATCGTCAGACAGAAAATTCTCAAGAAATGTATCACCTCTTAATCCAATAGAGAGCCATATTTAGAGAGCCATATTATTGAGAACGAGAAGAATGCTGACAAGCCGATGAAATACGGTTAGACAGTTGCAAATGGTTTAGGACGCATTAGGATACATCTGTGACTGCTAGCTTATTCAGACGCAATTACTCTTTAGCCTAGTCATTTACTCTGCATGCAGTTTTACTGAGTCGATACTCTAATGATAGAGGTCGCACCTATCTTTTACATGAACTTAATAAAATCCCTGTCAATAATAAATAAATATTAATTTTCTTTCAGACTATATCTGGTCGCCTTTCTCTATCCTCAGGGTTGTGCGTGGGGGCCTTGTGCCACGGAGCTGTATTACTTTGACGAGCTAGGTTAAACCCGATGATTTTGACTCTGGTTTTGCTTGGTCGAGCGCCTGATAAATCTCCTGATAAACCGGTTGAGTACCCTAGAAGCATTGTGCAGGCTAGACGGCAACCCAATTTCAGAAAATTCTCGGGATGTCGATTTCCTACGTTAACTTAAGGGAGGGTAAGAGTTGGTGCGATCGCCAGTAAAGTCATGGCAGCTATTTTTGAGTGTAAGATTTTCTCTCCTGGCATAACCAGTTAGAATAAGTGCTTGTAGCTGCGGTAGAGAGATGCCACTAATCTAGTCCGGTCGCAGGGCATTGACTTTTATCACCGTCGCCAGGCTTCTTGTGGGAACGGCAAGCCAGAAAGCCTAGTTAACATTGGCGGTTGAGCACTTGGTTTGATCTTGAGCTTTCTGACTAAAGCGATGGTTCTCAGGTACCCTCTTTCACTCAATGATGGTTACCGCCTTATTTTTTAGTAAGACCCTATGGGATTATTGATTACCGGAACTGATACAGGCGCAGGCAAAACCGTTTTGACAGCGGCATTGATGGCCTACTGGCGGAAATACCACCCCCATCGCCAACTGGCGATTCTGAAGCTGGTGCAGTCGGGGGTTGGCGATAGTGAGCTTTACAGCCAGCTCTTTTCCCTGGATTTAGAGAGTGTGGCTCCCTTGAGATTTCAGGCGGCGATCGCCCCACCGCTGGCAGCTGAGCGCGAAGGTCGGCACGTCGATCTAGAACTCCTGTGGCAGCACTATGAGCAACTCCGGCTCCAGAGTGATTTTCTTCTGGTCGAGGGGGTTGGTGGGTTAGGTTGCCCGATCACTAATGAAACAACTGTTGCTGACCTTGCCTGGGATTGGCGTTTGCCAGCCGTTTTGGTTGTGCCAGTCAGATTAGGAGCAATTGGGCAGGCTGTGGCCAATCGGGCTTTGGCCTGCCAAGCGCGCCTCCATTTAAAGGGGATTGTATTAAACTGTGTTGAACCCTGTACCGATGCTGAACTAGCTGACTGGGCACCGATTTCACTGATACAAACACTTACTCATACGCCAATTTTGGGAGTGATTCCCCACTTGGCGGATTCAACCAACCTAGATACCTTGGCCCAAATGGCGGCAAATTTGCAACTCGAGCGGATTCTGCCTGATAGGATTATTCGCAATATACTGACAGGTTTTGATCACAATAGGGCGATCGCCCAATAGTCTGCTAGTTTTTGACGTGTGAGCAGGGTCAACTCCAAATTCAGCGATGTTAAGAACTCTAACGGCAGGTCGCTAGCTCTTGCTGAACAAACGCGAGTAACCCAGTACAAGCATCCATTAACAAAGCAATCACCTGGTTAAATCCTTCCGTTCCCCCGTAGTAAGGGTCGGGAACTTCCTTTAGAGAATGATGCGTACAAAAATCACACATCAGCCGAACTTTATGCTTGAATCTGCCTGCCGGGTCAAGATAACAAACATTGGCAAAGTTATCGCGATCCATTGCCAGAATCAGATCAAATGTCTCGAAGTCGGTAGGGGTAAACTGACGCGCTCGCCCTTGCATCGCAATGCCAATTTGATTGATTGCCGCTGTCATTCGGCGATCAGGAGGGCTGCCAATGTGGTAACTAGAAGTACCCGCTGAATCGCAGATCACGCGATCGCTCAATCCAGCCTGTTGAATCAGATGGTTCATAATATTTTCAGCCGCAGGGGAGCGACAAATATTACCGAGGCAAACAAACAATAGCTTGTAAGGCATCTGTTACACCAATAAGCTGACTTCGTCCTGCAAACTCTGATCGTTCTATGAAAGCTTAACCGTGAGCGACAGTCATCACCACAATAAACTCGGCAAACTCCGGGTAGGGGCATCGAGTCAGCTTCAGCCAAGTTCTGCTCAGCTAAACGCGGCGACTTAGAAAGTCCACCTAGGATTAGCACTTGATCAACTGGCTTTGCCCTCAGCACCTCTGAGCAAGTCTCAAGCTACAGGAAGCTTGCCGACGCGCAATTGATAAATTGCCACACCCCAATGAAAGGTGGGAATAAAAAGTGATATGGCTCCCTATTAAAACGAGCGGATGCTGTGAGGCTACATTCCTGGCAAATTTAGGCCGCCGGTCAGCTCTTCCATCTTTTCCCGCATAATCGTGGTTGAGCGTGTGTAAGCGTCCTTCATAGCGGCTAAGACCAGGTCAGACAAAACTTCAGCCCCTTCATTCATTATTTCTGGCGCAATGGTGACTTGAACCGGCTCTTGATTGCCACTTAAAACGACCCGAATGGCACCACCAGCGGCTTCGCCGCTGACCTCCATTTGCTCTAGCTCTTCTTGCAGGCGCTTGGCCCCCTCCTGCACTTGCTGAGCCTTCTTAAAGGCTTCAGTGAGCTCTTTCATTTTGCCTAAGCCAAAGCCAAACCCCTGTCCTTGTCCTGACATAGCGATCGCCTAATTAATTGTACAAACTAAATCCAACCACTTGCTGCCCAAAGGTGACACTCCACTTCCGATTTCTACTAGACAAGGAGCAGACACCCTTTGTCAACTGATTCATTATGACACTGTTAGAGAACCTGGGGCACACCAATCGCTCGTTTGCACTCAAGTTGCCTGAAATTCACCGAGGATCCGCACTTCTGGCTCTAACAACAGCGACCATTGTTGCTGCACTTGCTGCTGCACATGCTGGATTAAGCGAAAAATATCGGTAGCCGTCGCATTCCCACAATTCAGAATAAAGTTAGCATGACGCTGAGCCACCTGAGCACCACCAATCTGATGCCCTTTCAGCCCGGTTTGCTCAATCAGCCAGCCAGCCTTGTACTCGCCAGGATTACGAAAGACACTGCCACAGCTTGGTAAATGATAGGGCTGTGTAGTGCGCCGGTGCTCTAAATGCTGACTAGTATGCTGAACAACTGCATCCGGGTCGCCCCCTGGCCGCAATTGAAACGTTGCCTGGGTAACCAGCCAGTTTCGCTGCTTTTGCAACGCAGAGGTGCGATAACGAAACCCTAACTCTGCGGCCGTCAACACTGTGATTGTGCCGTCGGGTAGCAACACCTCAGCGCTCACCAGAGAGTCGGCAATACAACCGCCATGGGCACCCGCATTCATTACAACGGCCCCACCCACCGTTCCCGGAATGCCAACGGCCCACTCTAGCCCCCGCAAGCCACGATCAGCAGCCTGCCACGCCAGTTTTGGCAGCGGCTCTCCAGCCCCCATCGTGACATAGCCAGTGTCTAAATCAAAGTGAGAATAGCGGAGCCGACGAGTGCCAATCACTAAACCCGGTAGACCGCGATCGCTCACCAGCAAATTAGACCCCGCACCCAGGATCGTAATCGGCAATTGTCGCTGGTTCGCCCAATGGATACTTGCCAGCAGATCTTCTACAGTTCGGGGAGCCACGTACCATTCTGCCGGCCCACCCACCCGAAAAGAGGTAAAGGCTGCTAAAGAGACCAACGGTTTGATCAGACAATCTTGACTGATTTGAGTCGGCTGATGGTCATCAGTCAATAGGCGGCAATCGGCAGCCTCGCGGACAAAAAGCGAAACTTCATGATGACCGCCCAACTTCGGTGGATCGAATGAAAGAGTCATAAGCCAGGGTTTGAGTTAGGTTCCAGACTGAAAATTGAAGGATGCACCGAACAAAATTGCTCATTCAGCAAGCAGAGCGACTTGGGCCTAAATGCAGAGTGGCTCGGACGTTTCTGATGCTTGAGTCTGATAAAAGCTCATCAACTCAGGAATTAGTTGGTTCAAGTTTCCAGCTCCCAAGAAGAGGGCAATGTCTCCTGGTTGAAGTAAGTGTTTCAGCCGTTCTGCCACCGATGCAAGCGTTGGCTCATAAACGACCTGAGGATGGTTTTGGGCAATGGCCTCGGCAAATTGCCGCCCCGTAACCGTTCCAGGGTTTAGCTCCCCAGCGCTGTAGATATCGGTTGTGAGCACAATATCAGCGCTACCAAAAGCGTTCGCAAATTCCTTTAGAAAGGTCTGGGTGCGGCTATAGCGGTGGGGTTGAAAGATAGCTACAACCCGTTTTCTGGCAGCTCCAGAACCAATAGTTTGCAATTTGGCCGCTGCTAACGTTACCTCGACTTCACTGGGGTGATGAGCATAATCATCGACAAATAGAATGCCGCCGTACTCACCTCGCTGTTCAAACCGCCGTCGCGCCCCTTCAAAGCGACCGAGAGCCTCCACAATAGTGACAAAATCGAGCTGGAGTAATCGGCCCACGGCAACCGCAGCTAGGGCGTTACTTAAATTATGTCGGCCCAGCAATCTCAGCTGTAGGGTGCCCAGTTGTTGGCCCCGTTCCCAAATTTGAGCGGTGGTGCCAGTGCCGGTATAGTGAATCTCATCGGCGACGTAATCGGCTTTTGAGGCAGGGTCAAGGCTATAGGTAATGGCAGGGCGCAAACGATCGCGAGCCGTGGCACAATCAATGCTGCCGATCAACACCTGACACTGCTGGGCAAAAACCTGGAATGTCTCAACAACTTCATCCAAGTTACTGTAGTGGTCAGGGTGATCCAGCTCAATGTTGGTCACAATCCCAACCTCAGGCTGTAGCTTGACCAGAGAGCCATCCGATTCATCCGCTTCAGCAACCAGCCATTCGCCAGTGCCTGCCCAGGCATTGCCTCCCCAGGCATTGACTTCACCCCCAACCACAATGGTAGGATCAATCCCCGCCTGCATCAGCATGTAACCAATCATGCTGCTAGTCGTTGTTTTACCGTGGGTACCGGCGATCGCAATGCCGCGATACTCAGCCATCAGAGCGGCCAGTACATCAGAACGATGCAAAATAGGACAACCTAACTCGATCGCTGCCTGATATTCAGGATTTTCAGGATGAATCGCTGTTGAACAGACTACCTGTGGCAGGAGACAGCTTTGGTAAGCTCGCCCGGTTCGCGATCGCCCAGAAGGCTTCTCTGAGACAGGCGTTCCATTCGTTGCCCCACCAACAGCCGTAACCAAATCCCGTGAAATAGATTTTTTCTGAAAAAACTCTAAATTACTGGCGGCCTGACTCCAGAAAATATGTACTCCTTCATCCTGTAGACGCTGAGTAATATGAGTTAAGCGCAGATCAGAACCAGAAACAGCTAAGCCTCGCCTTGCCAGAATATAAGCAAGCGCTGACATTCCAATTCCACCAACTCCAATGAAATGAAGCGGTCTGCCATTAAAATCGACAGGATTGACCATTTTTACTCCTCACACACCACATCACATTGGATGTCTCGCGTCATCATACCAGAATCATTTTTTTAGGTACAGAGTTAAACTCTGAGCGTAGGATACATACCGTGAGAATTGAGTCTTTGATCTCAAGCGTTCTCAGAGTTATATCACCAAGTGTTAGAATCAACCGTTTTTTTCTCGCCTTACTGTGAAAAAATGCCCCTGATCTGCCCCAGAGATAAGTTCCGATGAGAACTGTTTTTATCTTGCATAAAGGTTAAGCATTACCCCCAACTTAGGGTTATTAATCAAAGCACCGATTGCATCAATTTGCAGTGAATGAACCCATACGCAGACTTCGTCTTCTATTCTTACGAATAGAGTTTTTTAGCTGTAGGCCAGCCTTTCTCAGTCCAGAAAAATACTGAACCCAGCGGTGCAACAGCAAGTCTGAACTGAGAGATAAGGTTATACCGATTGGCACAAAGCCTGTAGCAAATACCCGCTTGAACGTCTGGTGCTGCCAGACTTCTACTAGCCAAAATCGCCCATCGTTTGACAGGCTTACCCACGGTCAAAATCCAAAATGGTCTTACTTACAGAAATACCCCCGATTGCGAAAGGCTTCCGGGAGTTTTTGCCATAAAAACGTTGACCTAGTGCAGCAAGGCAGAAATTTCTGGACTAGCCTTAGTCATCCTCATCTCCCTTGCTTGAATGCCTACCAAGGCTATGCCTCTGCTCTTACCCAGAGAGCAGGGGAGCTAAATCGAAGCCCCTCTCCCAGAGTGGAAGAGGAATATAGCCCTAAGGGGCATTCAAGAAAGGGGTGAGGGGAACCAGACGGATGCCTGAGCCTACTAGCGACCAAAGTCGGCACGAAGACGAACGAATTGGCCTCATTGCCTAGAACATCAGATCTTGTCTGCTGTTACACTCTCATTGGCTGACAAGTGATCTAGAATACCGAGAATTTCTGTTGCGTCTGAGCCGACATCAGTGGAAGCTCCAGGGAAGATCATCAGGGATTGCTTGCGCGAGCTTAGAGCTAACCTTGACCACACCCCAAAGCAACAGGTTATCTGGAGTAAAACGCTAGCAGTTGTGTAAGCTGGGAATTCATATTTCAATTGATGATTTTGGCACGGGCTACTCTTCCTTAAGCTATCTCAAAAATTTTCCTCTGGACACGATTAAAATTGACCGTTCCTTTGTGCAAGAGTTAATAGTAGATCCTAACGATGCGGCGATTGTCAGTGCGGTCATTGCTCTGGGGAAGGGCCTCAACCTCAGCGTTGTAGCCGAGGGAGTTGAAACAACTGCCCAGCTTGACTATTTGCGATCGCTCCAATGCTATGAAATGCAGGGGTTTTTGTTTAGCTGCCCGCTTGCAGCCGCTGCGGCCACAGCACTGTTGCAAACGAACCAAATTCTAGCAAGCTGATTATGGCAGCGAAGTTCTCATTGCAGCCAAGTTCAGATCACAACCTGTGGCCTTTGGGGAATGAGGGTGATCAGCCAACGTTGACAGTCGTTTCACTATCTAGGCCGGGGTTTTTCACGGCGAAGATGCGTAAGGGTACGGCCTTACCCTTGACCCATTGAGGAGGCAGGGCATCGGTTAAAATCCTGGCCGGCAAAACTTTTTGGGTTGCCTGAGTCACCAGTAGAGGCTGCCCAACCACCTTGGTTAAGGATTCTACCCGCGCGGCCACATTCACCGCGTCTCCGATGGCGGTATACTCCATCCGGCGGTTGCTGCCAATACTGCCTACCACCGCCCGACCGGTGTGGATGCCAATTCCCATAGATAGCGTTTGTTTACCCTCGCGCTCCAGGCGGTCGTTAATTTTAGCTAAACTCACTTGCATTGCCAGAGCCGCTTCTACCGCTTGAGTGCCATGGTGATCGCCCGAACTGCCCACCCCAAATAGGGCCATAAAGCCGTCGCCCAAAAACTTATTCACCATACCGTCATATTGGCGCTCGACAATTTCGACCATATCAGTCAAAAACAGGTTCAGCAGGGCAACGACTTCTTGAGGGGCAAGGGTTGAGCAGCGCTGGGTAAAGTTGCGCAAATCTGCAAATAGAATGGTTAATTCTTGCTCCATCCCCCCCAGGCTGGGGTCGCGGCGCAAAATTTGGATGGCGGCCAGCTCCCCCACATGCCGTCCAAAGGTTTCTTGCAAAATTCGATTTTCCTGAAGTTGAGCCACCATCTGGTTAAATTCATTGATCAAAGGCCCAAATTCATCAGCTCGTGATACTTCCAGGCGAATATTCAAGTTGCCATGAGTGACAGCGGCGGCTGTGCGCTGGAGCAACTTAATCGGCTCAATCACAAGCTGTTCGACCATCCAGGCGCTACTGAGATTAAAAATAATGCCTAGGCCGCCAACGGCGATCGCAAACCAGACATCTTGCTTAATATCGTCATGGGGTGCCAGACTCAGCAATAGCAACGAAACAATCGGGCAGACCCCTCCACATAGGGCAAACAGTACACTGCGCCAGCGGAGAGAGAGAGGAAAGGCACCCGGCACCTGAAAGGGGCGGGTTTCTTGAAAAAAGTGAGGGTAGAGCAAGCGTTGACTGCTCAGCTCCACTAAAAAAAAGCCATGGGTAATCGCAATGAGACCTGCAATCACGAAGGAAACCGGCAGATCAAACCAGATGCGGGGGTTGATCTCTCCCGGAGCTTGGGCCAAGGCTAGCAAAAACACAGGAATGCAGAGGAACCACAGCACCCCAGCGATCGCGCCACCAAACCAGGGCAAATTAATCACCCGCCGTTGCGTCTGTATGAACTCAGCAGTACTAACCGGCTGATGGGCGTACAGCCCCAGCCAAGGTCGCCGCAAAGACCACACAGACCAAATCCATAACCCCACCCCAATTGGATAAACGACCCCATTAAACAACTTGACGGTTTGCCAAAACACCGCCAACTGAGCCGCCGTTAACACTGGCTGCACATAGGTAGCGTTGTACCAAATATTAAATAAACTCCCGAGAATCTGGGCTAAAACCGGAGCGGCTGCGACCCATCCCAGGCTACGATCAATCAATTGGGCAGAGCTGAGCGGCTGAACCAATTGTTGTCTAGTCATGGTTCGACTTCCCTCCTACTTCTAAGGAGACCTATTAAGGAGACCTGTAGCCAGTCAAGTTCCTTGCAACCAATCTGCCCATTTGACAGCACAGTGCGCACCGGTAAGGCGGACTCAAAGCAATACACCTTCCCCGCCATTACCAAGCCAGCACCCCGCAAGCAAGTCGTCAGAATCTTACTCGCCCTTAATAAATTCGCACCCTAGCGATAAACAGATGAAGTAATTTTCCCAAGTTTTCCTCAAAACGGTAAGGTCGCCCTACAAGGCTTTTGCAAGCCCAAGTCGGCCCGCACTCTCAACCAATTCCTGACTAGTTGAGCAAAGCCTTCTACCAACATCTTCCTTACCATCTCACCGTAGATAGCCCAAATTATAAACACATCCCTTCCTACGGACTTTCCTGACGAAACTGGCTCCAGATTTAGACCCATTCCTTGACCTTTGACGAAATGATAGATTTCGAGCTGAACTGAGCTCAGAGCCTGGGCTTCAAGTACACTATCGCCTGTCGCCAAACAATCGTATCTTGGTCGTACTGATCCACAATACAAAGGCAGATAGGATCTTGCCAGCGCACTCGGCCAGCCAATAAATCCCCGGTTGAAAGTTTGAGTTCAACCTCTGTACCATCTTTGATCAGGCTTTGAATCTGGCGAATACTCGGTAGGCCGACGTCAAGTTCTGTTGTCATGGGATTGTACTCAACAATGATTCCCCGTCTAGTGTAGAAGGAAATTTCCACGATAATAAAAAACCATTGGGAAGTTTACGATCAGTGATGAAATCATCGTTCTGCTTCTAAGCAATCCCTATGAGTCTTTCCATTGCTGACCTCCGGGTTAATTACAGTCGCCAGGCACTCTTAGAAACCGATCTTCATCCCGATCCGATTCACCAGTTTCGGCTTTGGTTTGACCAAGCGGTTGCGGCTCAGGTGCCAGAGCCAAATGCGATGACGCTGGCAACCGCAACGAAGGCAGGAGTACCCTCCGCTCGAGTCGTTTTACTCAAAGGGGTGGATGAGCGGGGTTTTGTGTTCTACACCAACTACACCAGTCGTAAAGGTCAGGAACTCGCCGCAAATCCCCAGGCAGCGCTTGTTTTTCTCTGGCACGAGTTAGAGCGTCAGGTCAGGGTTGAGGGGAGTGTTGAACGCGTGTCTGATGCTGAAACAGAAGCCTACTTTAAGAGTCGTCCCTTAGCCAGCCAATTGGGGGCCTGGGCTTCAGAACAAAGCCAGATCATTGCCAACCGAGAAAGTTTGGAACGACGGTATCGAGAACTAGAAGCGACCTATCAGCATCAAGCTGTGCCCCGCCCTCCTCATTGGGGCGGCTATCGCGTGATTCCCCATCAAATTGAGTTTTGGCAGGGTCGCCCGAGTCGTCTTCACGATCGCCTTTGCTATCGCCGTCAGCCTACTTCCTGGAAAATTGAGCGGCTTTCTCCCTGAAATTGTGTTAAAAAGCCTAGAGACATCTGGCTCAGGTTGCTGGCAGACAAGGATGAGGCAGCCCTTAGCTTCGCGGGTTTAGCGGCGCTCTACCACAGGCCGAGGGTTGCCCCAAGTGTAATGAACCATCGCAGAGAATGAAGTAATCTCCAAATACACTACAAAAAATGTAGCGCTCTAAAGTTATTCCCTGCTAAGTTACGGAGTATTGCGGTTCAAGAAGATTAAAAAAATATTATGAAATCCTTGAAAGGCTTCTGCCACTGCAATACTGGTTACAGTTGAAATGAGGTCAGCTTAATAGAGACCTTAAAGATAAATCTCCTTGAATAAGTGGACAAGGTGCTTGCTCTCCTAGATAGAGGGTCGGCACCTTGTTTTGTGTTGGGGTCAGAATTGTTTGACGCTTTTGGGGGGCAACAGCAAAATTCATGGCTCCCAAAAGACGTGATGCTTCGCTTTCAGCCTTTCCAAGGAGTGAGTCAGGTTCTGGTTTCTCGTTGGGCTTGGCCTGCGAGAGCTAAAACTCAATTCCAGCCTGGGCCTTGACCCCCTGCTCTCGGAAAGGGTGTTTGACTAGGGTCATTTCCGTTACTAAGTCGGCTCGCTCAATCAGCGCTGGTGGCGCCCCTCGACCTGTGAGGATAACGTGGGAATGGGATGGTTTTTCATCGAGGCCGGCAAGAACCTGTTCAACGGTCAGGTACCCGAGTTTGAGGGCAATGTTAATTTCATCAAGCAGCGTTAGCTTAATCTCTGGGTTGCGCAGGTAGGTGAGGGCTTTTTCCCATGCAGCTTGGGCGAGTCCTCGATCGCGATCGCGATCCTGCGTTTCCCAGGTAAACCCTTCTCCCATGGCATAAAACTCTAGCAGGGGGCGACGCTCCGGAGTTGTCTCTGTCCAGGGTCGAAATGCGGCTTTTTCGGCTGGCTCCCAGGCTCCTTTGATGAATTGAATGATAACGACACGAAACCCATGGCCCAGCGATCGCAACACCATCCCCAGCGCGGCTGTCGTTTTGCCCTTGCCATGGCCAGTATTCACAATAATTAAGCCTTTTTCTGTGGTCATGCTGGCCAATCGCTCGGCTTGCACCTGCTTACGCCGTTGCATCTTTTGGCGATACTGCTCAGCACTAAGATCGGTAGTGCCTTCTCCAGCTACTGTCGTTGGGGTATCTTCAGAAGCGGTGCGTTGATCCATAAAACTTCCACAATTCCCTAGAGCTTTTATGATCCCCTCCATGCATCGTGGTACCGGCTTTCCTGAGAGCTCGAGCAGCGATGGAAGGGAGTGCTAGGCATCATCAAAAGAGGCCCCGACCAATTCTTTCACCAGCCAGATAGAAGACCGGTAACCTCGTCTATTTCACCGTTGAACTGGAATCGTCTTGATACGGCTCGTTCAAGCGACATCTATAGTTCTTGCACTAGGACATAGGGCTGCACAATTAAGGCGTTGAATCGTTTGGCCCGATTCTGCTGCCAGTTTGACAATTGGTCAGGGGAGGGTTTTTGAATTAGTGCCTCCGCAATCCAGCGCTGAACATAGATCACGTTATCATTGGCGATCGCCTCAGCTACATCAATCAAATTTAAGGCAGCACTAACAATAATGACCGAATCTCTTTTTGCGTGCGGTTCTAACCAGTCCCACTCGGCTTCATCAAGAGCTGCGACTAGCTGGCTTCTGAGTTCACTCATCATCGCTCAATCCGCGCTTAAACGACATTTGAAGGAATTGCCAAGAGGCTCTGACAACGATGGCGAGATGCCAGCGTAACCCATCAACCGTGCCTAGCTAAACCCATTGACTTAGAGGTGCAAATCCTACCATAGATCTGCCCTCTCTGACGAGCGATACTGGCCGAGGACTTTTAACGGTGGAATCTAGCCAGTTGGTGATTTTAGCCCAACCTGATTTATAGTGGATTTGCTGACATTACTTGAGATCTGTTTGCTGGTCTACACTGCGGGGTTAAATAGATATTCAGTCAGTTGGGGTAAAAGTAACACCGAATCAGCATATAAACTGACACGTAATTTTTTATAGAAGACTGATTTGGCCAGCGCTCTCATCCACTGTTCTGCATTGGTTGATTGTAGAAACCATCTATGACAAAAGCCGGCGGCTTTTGTCATAGATGGTCAAACTAGGTCTAACTCAAAGTCTAGGTCTCTTGGCAGGCTCAACGTTTGCTCTGGGGCAGGCCAGGGTTGGTCGCAGAGGCTTTGGTACGGTCATTCATCGTCTGAATTTAGATTCCTCAAAGTTTATGATCCACTCTCTCAGCGAATGAACCTTGTCCTATACTCTGATTCTATGAACGGTATTTCAATCATGTTTGATTCATCAGAAAATAGGGCTGTTTTTTAATTTTATAAAAAAATAAGGCTGCTTTGTTTAATTCTATGCAAATTTATCTAGACTATAGTGCAACAACACCGCCCCGATTAGAGGCGATTACGGCAATGCAGCAGGTGTTGGCTCACACTTGGGGGAATCCTTCGAGCGTACACCGCTGGGGAGAACGGGCAGCCCTGGTGTTAGAGCAGGCCAGGGCACAAGTGGCTCAATTGATTAACGCAGCACCTGAGTCGATTGTATTGACATCGGGGGGGACGGAGGCTGACAATTTGGCGATTATGGGGGTGGCACGTCAGTACTCAACCCCCCAGCATGTGGTTATTTCTAGTGTGGAGCACTCTGCGATCGCCCGTCCGGTTGAGCAATTAGAGCGCTGGGGGTGGCAGGTGACCCGGCTACCGGTGGATCGCAGTGGGCGGGTTAACCCTGCTGATTTACAAGCGGCTCTGCAACCCAACACGGTGCTGATTTCAGTGATCTACGGTCAAAGCGAAGTGGGAACGTTACAGCCCATTGAAGCTTTGGGGGCGATCGCTCGCTACCATGGAGCCTTGTTTCACACCGATGCGGTGCAGGTTGCAGGTCGGCTACCTATTGAAGTGAAGACATTACCCGTTGATCTGCTGTCTCTCTCCAGCCACAAGCTCTATGGCCCCCAAGGGGCTGGAGCACTGTACGTGCGACCGGGGGTTTCCCTGATGCCTCTACTGGGGGGAGGCGGGCAAGAAATGGGGTTGCGTTCGGGTACTCAGGCTTTACCAGCGATCGCCGGTTTTGGGGCCGCTGCCGCCTGTGCCTTACAAGAACTTGCCGATGAGTCTCGCCGGTTAATCGCCCTTCGCGATCGCCTATTTGACTTGCTGGCAGATGTTCCAGGGTTAGTGCCTACGGGCGATCGCTTGCATCGGTTGCCTCACCATGTCAGCTTCTGTTTAACCGAAGCCGATGGCATCCGGCTAAACGGTCGGGCGATTGTGCGACAGATGAACCTGGCAGGCATTGGCATTAGTTCAGGTTCGGCCTGTAGCAGCGGCACCCTCAACCCCAGCCCAATTTTATTGGCCATGGGTTATAGCGATCGCGTCGCTCGCACTGGCCTGCGCCTAACGTTGGGTCGTGAAACGAGCCTCGCCGACATTGAGTGGACAGCTATGGTACTGAAGCAGATACTCGCGAGAATGATGCCCCCTGTTGCCGTATTACCCAAAGATCTAGGCAATTTCTAATGCATCCCTCAGTCAAGGGAACTGAATCTAGTAGACTCAGGCATCTGTCTGGCTCCCCTCGCCCCTTTCTTGAATCCCCCTTAGGGCTATATCCTTCTCCCGGAGTGGGCGAGGCGCTTCGATCCGGCTTCCCTTGCTCCCTTGATGGAAGATGGGACTAGGGGATGAAGATGGCTAAGGCTAGTCCAGAAATTTCTGCCATTCAATACTAGCCTCTGTGGCACCGAGTTTCGCCAACAACCTGTCTCCTCTTGCGTCAGGGTACTGGCTAAGCCCGCCCTTGCTATGCCCCCTAGTCAGGGGGCCGACTCATTCGAGGGTAAGGGGGGCGGGGGTGGGAGTTGGGGCGATCGCAGCGTGGCATAGGCTAAGCCCCAGCCTAAAACAAAGCCTAGCCCACCAAAGCGCACGATCTGCCAGAAGGGTCTTTTGAGACTGCTCCAGGAAAACAGCCGACTCTCTAAATTGACTTCTAACTCCCCTAACTGGGCTTCAATCTGCTGGAGTTCTGTCCGCAATTCTGGAATAGCGCGGTAGTTAGGAATTTGATAAATGCGCTCGCGGCGATCGCCCAACTCTGCCTGCCGTTGTTGATCCTGTAGCACCTGGGTATGGCGCTGTTTGAGGTCTCGCAGAGCCTGCTCCACAGTCGCCAAATCCTGCTCAAAGGTAAGCCTTTCCGGTTGTTCAGGCGATGACTCTGGCATAGAACATGACATCCTTGGAAACTCCGCACAACCAGTATTCCCTAAAATGCAAACGATGCGGCGAGAAGGACAAAACCCTTCCACTCTCCCACATCCTTCTCTATAGTAAATCCAGAGAAACCCCCACCCTACCGGAATCTGCCGTGTTAGAGCCGATCGCCCAATGGTTTGCCCGCCAAAACTGGCAGCCCCTCTCCTTTCAGCAGGCTACCTGGGAAGCCTACCTGGCAGGCAAGAGCGGTATGATCCAGGTGCCGACGGGTTCAGGAAAAACCTATGCTGCTGTCATGGGGGCGATCGCTGAAATGCTAGCAACCCCTCGTCAGGGCTTGCAACTGCTCTACATCACGCCCCTGCGAGCACTAGCACGCGATATTGAGCAATCGATCCGACGACCGCTGGTCGAAATGGGCTGGGCCTTACGGGTTGAGTCACGCACGGGGGATACCTCCTCAGCCCAAAAGGCCCGCCAGCTAAAAAATCTTCCTGAGATTCTAATCACTACTCCCGAATCCCTGGCGCTGATGCTCTCCTATCCTGGCGCAAAAGAGCGCTTTCAGCACTTGCAAGGCGTGATTCTAGACGAATGGCATGAGTTGTTGAGTTCAAAGCGGGGTACTCAAACGGAACTGTGTCTGACCCGCTTGCGCCAACTGCAACCGAGTTTACGCACCTGGGCCATCTCAGCCACCCTGGGTAACCCCCTGGAAGCCGCTCAAGCAGCCGTTGGGTTAGGAGTAGAGCCAGTCCTCATCCAGTCAGATTTGCAACGGGAAACGATCATTCGCAGCATTTTGCCAGAATCGGTGGATACCTTTCCCTGGGCTGGACACCTGGGTTTACGCATGTTTGAAGACCTAGTGGCGGCACTCGACATCCAGACCTCCACCCTGATTTTTACCAATACCCGCTCCCAAGCTGAGCGCTGGTATCAGGCCCTTACCTTTGCCCTGCCTGACAAGGCGGAGTACATCGCTCTGCACCATAGCTCTATTAGTGTTAAGGAGCGGGAGGCAATCGAGGCGGCGGTTAAAACAGGAACCGTCAAATGGGTGGTCTGCACCTCCTCGTTGGATTTGGGGGTCGATTTTCAGCCGGTGGAACGGGTGGTGCAAATTGGTAGCGCCAAAAATGTAGTCCGGTTGTTGCAGCGGGCCGGGCGCTCTGCTCATGTGCCCAAGGGCAAATCAGAAATTTTCTTTCTGCCTACAAATGCATTGGAATTGCTGGAGATTGTGGCTTTTCGCCAGGGTTTAGCCAAAGGGGATCTGGAAAAGCGGCGATCGCTGCCGCAACCCTACGATGTGTTAGTTCAACATCTGGTGACCCTGGCCTGTGGAGATGGCTTTGAGCGCGATTCTACCCTAGCGGCTGTCCGCCAAACGATGGCCTATCAGCACCTCACCGATGCCGAATTTGACTGGGTTTTAGAGTTTATTACCCAGGGGGGTAAATGCCTGGGAGCCTACCCCCGCTATAAAAAGGTAATTTGCCAGGAAGGCGTTTACAAAGTGGCCAACGCTCAGATTACCCGAATGCATCGGCTGGGAATTGGTACCATCACTTCCAATCAATTGGTACGGCTGGTGTATACCAACCGCAAAGAAATTGGCACCGTTGAGGAAAGCTTTGTTTCTCGTCTGAAGAAAGGTGATGTGTTCTTTTTTGCAGGTCGCCAGCTTGAGTTTTTTATGCTGAAGGATATGGTGGCCTACGTCAGGGGTACAACCCGTAAATCCACGGTCACCCCCATTTGGGGCGGTGGCAACCTCGCGATCTCAGATACCCTCAGCCGCCATCTGCGTCGAGAAATCGCTGCCATTCACAGCACAGACCCAGTTAGTGAGGAAATTGCCTGTCTGGCACCTATCCTCGCCGCTCAAGAGCGGATTGCTCAAATTCCCACAGCAGAGGAATTACTAATTGAGTCCTGCCATACCCGTGAAGGTCAACATCTGTATGTGTTTCCCTTTGAGGGACGGTTTGTGCATGAGGGGTTGGGCTTTCTCTGGGGCTACCGCTTCGCTCATCAAAAACCAGCAACATTTACGATTTCGGCGAATGACTATGGCTTTGAAATTCTTGCTCCTAAGGACTATCCTTTCCAAGAGCTTTTTTCTTCTGAGTTTTTCAGCCGTGCTACCCTGGTGGCCGATATTAAGGCCAGTGTTAACCTATCAGAGTTGATGGGGCGTAAGTTTCGCGGCATTGCCCAGGTAGCAGGGTTAGTGTTTCAGGGTTACCCCTCTGCGAAGAAAACCACAAGCCAGTTGCAAGTCAGCGCATCGCTGCTCTACGAGGTATTCTCTAAATACGAACCAGATAATCTGCTGCTGCAACAGGCGGAGCAAGAAGTGTTGCGAGAACAACTGGAGGTGCAGCGACTAGCGGCTACCCTAGAGCGGTTACAGCAGCTCAAAATTGTGTGGTGCCAGAGTTGTCGCCCTTCGCCCTTTGCCTTTCCACTATTAGTCGAGCGCTGGAGTTCCCGCCTGTCGAATGAAACGCTTCTCGACCGGATTGAGCGCCTCAAGGAGCAGTGGCGCGATCGCTGACTGGGTATGAACCATCTTCCCCACCCAAGGACTTGCTGGCAGGGTAATGTTATATCGATTTAAACAAAGAATGCGGCAGATACCCGATTGCCCGCTGTGTGCCACCGGGCTGCTACCAGCCAAAATCGCACAGCGTTCGGCCAGCGCCCCACACATCCAAAATCCAGAATGGTGTTAGAAGAGATAGGTTAAGGCACACCAAAGGGATAGGGGCGATCGGGCCAAGGGCCAGGCCAACGGAGCAAAACCACCTCTTCCCGCATTTGTTCTTTGGTGGCCGTGGCTGTGCGGGTTCGAAAAAGCTCAATATCCAGCACTTCGTAGCCTAATCCTTCAGCTAATTCGGCGAGGAGTTGCCCAGTGCGAATTAAAACCTGCAAATAGGATTTTTGATCGCCCACGACGTAGGCCAGTTGAGCACCCGATCGCAACAGCGGGCGCAACTCTGCCAGATGCCGCGCCATACCCCCAAAATAGAGAGTGACCGCCCTGGGATAGAGCCGCTCAAACCCGCTGGTCTTGCCCAATTCACAGCGACGCGCTTCGATTGTCTGGGCAATGCGCTGAATTTCTGGATGCTGCGACACCCATCCATCATCGGTGTCGGCCTTGTAGATATTGCGGGTATTCGAGCGAATCAAATTCTGCTTAAACGCCCGCAAGTTAGCCCGGTTTTTAAGCAGGCCTAGCAGTACCGACTCGAGCCGGGTAGTTCGGGTGTAGTCTTTTTCATTTGGGTAGGGTGGCGAGGTAATTACTGCGTCAATGGAGTGGGGTTGCAGGAGTCGGGGCAGTTGACGGGCATCCCCGTAGTGGATTGTGGCAGTAGCAGCCGGTAGGGCTTGCAGAGTGGGCAAATCCTGAGCGATCGCCCTCACCGCTCGCAACCAAGTCTCGACAACCGGAGCATCTGCCTTGGGTTTACCGACCCCCACCTCTGGGCCAAACCGCAGATTACTAATGTCAGTGACCAGCGCCTTTGCCAGCGCCAGGCGCAGATGGTGAGAATAATCTGCTTCTGCCGATGCAGAGAAGGAGCTAGGGCAATGAGCATAGCCTGGAGTAGGGAATACATTCGCTGCCTGGCCAGCGAACAGCCCCATCTGCTCCAGCAAAACCAACGTCTTGTGGAGGGGTAAGGGACTAATCGAGTTTTTGAGGAGTAATTGTTGGCTATCTGCGGGCAGGGTGAGCCAATGGTTCTCTGACTGGCTCAGAGCCGCTTCGGTGGCAGTGGCAATGTCAGTCGCGATCTCGGCCAGTTGCTCTGCATCCAAGCCCCACTGGGTTTTAACGCTGCTCGCATACCATGCCATCGGATTCGCCTCGACACCGACACTGGCAATCCCCTGCTTTTTACACTCCACCACCGTTGTACCCGTACCACAAAAGGGATCCAGCACGCACTGTTGAGGGGTAATACCAAAGCGGGAGAGATAGGTTTGCACCAAATGAGGCGGATAAGACAAGACAAACCGATACCAACAATGGGCAGCTTGATCGGCCACCCTCACTTGGTTACGCTCCGGGTCACCATAGGGCAAGCCCATGGCCGCATCACTTCCAGGTGGGTGCGTTGCGGCAGCGGTCACATGATTTAGCGTTGGAGGTTCCACAGGCTTGAGGCGCAGTGCTAAAGGATTATACGTTAGCCCATTGACTCAACACAAACCGGGTCACCTTCATTCTCCCATTGAGGTCTCATCGCTGTTGCCATGCTGCTGATAATGACGGCACAACAGACAATTCACCCAGCGTTGGCGGTTGCACACTGCCTTTTATCCGTAGCTTTCTGACCAAAGCTCCATTTAGATCAACAAGTACGCATCTTCACGGGATCGGACAGGAGAAACATTTTTGAGAAAAACGCATCTTGATCACTTGAGAGGCCAACCCTGCTGAATGTTTGATCGGTTTTTTTCTACTCTCTGTGATTGTACCCGTATCAGAGAATGTTATGGATCACAATTCCGTAAGACCCCGTATCATTGATGAAGTTAGAAGAGAGCAAGATGATAGAAGTATAGAAAAGAACAATCTGACTGAAAAGGGCATCTTCATTAACCATTCCCCAAAGGAGGGAGCCATGATGGAAAGGAACTCTGAAACCACACTCTTCATTCAATCGATGATAGCGATCGCCGCTGTTTTACTGTTTGGTGCCATTAGCCTAACCTTGGTTAGCAACGTGTTTGCTCCCCGACAATTATCCCAAGTCAGCAATGTTACGACTCCGGTACAGTAAGCACCATTCCTGAACGGGTCAATACGGTGGCCCGATCCTTTTTCACTTGATGCAAAGACAGCGGTTTCGTTTAAGACAAACTGAATCTAGGCCAGGCATTGACCAAAACCGACAAAACCATGACTGGTCGTTTCAGCATAAACGCACTATCAGACCTCAACGTCAAACCCAAGCCAGGCTTAATTTTGACCGATTGCTAAAGCTCAGAGTTAGGAGTAGCAGGTTGCTCACTTTTGGTTTTCACTCCATTTACACCCCCCAATTGCTGCCTGACATCATCAATCGCATCATTGAGTTGAGCAATCTTACCCTCCAGCTTGCGGCGTGCCAGTTCCATATCCGAGCGATGACTCCCTGAAGAAGTGGCCTTTGGATCAGAGGGTTCCTCTTCTACGAGGGTGTCATCCTCTTGCGAAAGGCGAGAAGCAACAACAGCACCCAAAATGCCGCCGACCACCCCGCCGACGAGTGCACCTAAAAAAAAGCCACCTGCAAAGTTATCTCGTTGACTCATGCTGTAGACCGTCTCCACCAATATTTTTTATTCTGTCATGTTCCAAAGGTGCGATCGCCCGCATCTCCCAAACCCGGAACAATGAAACCATTATCATTCAAGGATTCGTCAATCATTGCTGCAAAAATATTTAAACTTGGGTAATGACTCCCCAGTTTTTGGAGGGCGATCGGGGCCGCCACGACAGAAATGATCCGTACAAAGGCAGGATCAACACCGCGCTGCGTTAACTCAGCCATGGTGGCCAACATCGTGCCACCGGTAGCTAACATCGGTTCCGTAATCAAAACGCGGGTTTGAGGATGAAACTGCTGGGGCAACTTATTCAAATAACAAGTTGGCTCTAGAGTTTCTTCATCACGGGCAAACCCAATGTGGTAAACCGATGCCAAGGGTAGGAGGGTCTGCGCTCCATCTAAAAGCGCCAGCCCTGCCCGCAAAACTGGTACAACCGCAACGGGAATTTCAGGGTCAATAAACGTGGCAGGGCAGGGAGCCAGAGGCGTCTCAATCATCACATCGCGGGTAGGCAGCCACTCCCGCACCGCTTCATAGGTCAGCCAACGACCTAATTCGGTCATGGCACTGCGAAACAGGGTTGTCGGAGTAGTGGCATCGCGTGCAACCCCTAACCAGTGCTTGATCAGCGGATGAGGGGGAACATAGACACGCAATTGCAAAGTCATAGGAGTTTGATAGAGACGAGAGGCTGATTAAGAAGCGCGCACTGAGTATTCCCTGCATCTACTCTGCCAAACGGGAACCGCAGGCAATAAAACTCCCCCTATTGTACGAGGGCACTCTCAAGGGATCAGAGTCATTTAAGCATACTTTCGGTCAAACGCAGACTCATTCAGGCGGCTAAAGCCATTTGCCCGGCAAGTCTAGTTACCCCAGTGGTTGCCATTCCAGCGTTCCAGCAAAGAAATTTTGACGAGCATCTTGATACAGGTTCTCAAAATTTCTCCTGGGTTCACTTGCCGCCCCTTGCTGACTGACAAAACTTTTTTTGCTGGCGGCTCGAAGCCGCGCCTACAGGGGCAAAACCCGCCTACGCAGGTTTTCGGTAAGGGTAGAGAGCTAACGCAGGCCGACTGCGTTGATGTCGCAACGGTTTCGACCGCCCGGTGCCCAGTTTTTGTCAGTCGACCAGCTTGCCGCCCCCTAGTTACCCGGCAAATTGATCGCCCTAGCCACCGGGTGCAAGAGGAAACCCTCTGACTGGGAGCGGATTACCCCTTCCTTTAAACCTCCAGATGATTTCGGCAGTGTTCCCAGGCGGGGCACCGCCCCACTGTTTCCTTTTGTCCAGTAACTGGGATTTCCTGCTTACCTGGAGTTTACTTAATTTGACAAACTATCAGGGATAGCCCAATCGCCCCGCTGGGAAATCACACATTCTATTGACAATAGTTTTCAACAAGGTTATGGTTATTTCAGTGTTCTCCTCTCTAAAGGATCGGCAGGCGGGATTGGATTGCGATTGCAGCCAGTCCCTTTTTGTTTGGCGATTCGGTCAATAAGTCGGCCCCGCTTCCCGTTAGACTAGAGATTGGCTATTTTTACGCAATCTCAAACCTCCATGACCCTTTTTGCTTCTGTTCCTTCCACAACGTCTGCTCCAGTTGAACCCATACCCCAAGTTTGGGATGCGATCGTGATCGGTTCGGGGATTGGTGGCCTGGTCACCGCAACTCAGTTGGCAGCAAAGGGAGCGAAAGTACTGGTTTTGGAACGCTACCTGATTCCAGGAGGGAGTGCTGGTTACTTTGAGCGCAACGGCTATCGGTTTGATGTCGGGGCTTCGATGATTTTTGGGTTGGGGACTCAAGGCACCACAAATTTATTAACCCGTGCCCTGGCCACGGTCGGAACTCACCTAGAAACCATTCCTGACCCCGTGCAAATTCATTATCATTTGCCGAATGATCTGGATGTGAAAGTCAGTCGAGATTATGAGAATTTTTTGCAAGTATTGATTGCCCGATTTCCCCAAGAGGCAAAGGGGATTCGGCAATTTTACGGGGAATGCTGGCAGGTGTTTCATTGCCTGAATGCGATGGAATTGCTTTCCCTGGAAGAACCTCGGTACTTGGCCCGGGTTTTCTTTCAGCATCCTTTGGCCTGTCTAGGGCTGGTGAAGTATCTACCGCAGAATGTAGGAGAAATTGCCCGGCGTTACATCCACGACCCTGTTCTGCTTAAGTTTATTGACATGGAGTGCTATTGCTGGTCGGTGGTACCCGCTGACATGACCCCAATGATTAATGCGGGCATGGTCTTTAGCGATCGCCACTATGGTGGCATTAACTACCCCAAAGGAGGTGTGGGCAAAATTGCCGAGAAATTAGTGGAAGGTTTAAAAAAACATCACGGCCAGATCCGCTATAAAGCGAGGGTCTCCCAAATCTTGCTGGAAAAGGGCAAAGCCGTAGGGGTGCAACTGGCCAACGGGGAAATCTACCGGGCAAAGCGCATTATTTCCAATTCCACCCGCTGGGATACCTTTGAAAAGTTATTGCCGCATGACCAAATGCCCCCAGCAGAGCGCCGCTGGCAAAGGCGTTATCGCAAGTCTCCCAGCTTTCTCAGTTTGCATTTAGGGGTGAAGGCTGAGGCCCTGCCAGCGGGCACCGAGTGTCACCATATCCTGCTACAGGATTGGGCCAATCTAGAAGCTCCAGAAGGCACTATTTTTGTTTCAATTCCCACCCTACTCGACCCTGATTTGGCACCAGCGGGACACCACATTATTCATACCTTTACCCCCAGTTGGTTGGAAGACTGGCAGAACTTGTCGCCAACGGCTTATCAGCAAAAAAAAGAAGTCGCTGCCGAGCAGTTAATTCATCGACTAGAGCAGATCTTTCCTCGCCTTTCTCAGTATCTGGATTATCAAGAAGTTGGCACCCCCCGTACCCATCGCCGTTTTTTAGGACGCATAGATGGTACCTATGGACCGATTCCCGCTCGCAAGTTATCTGGTTTGTTGGGCATGCCCTTTAACCGAACTTCAGTGCCAGGCCTTTACTGTGTGGGAGATAGTACCTTTCCAGGGCAGGGCTTAAATGCCGTCGCTTTTTCTGGCTTTGCCTGTGCTCATCGCGTCGCAGTTGACTTGGGGTTATAGTCATGGCTCTGTTTCTCTTGGCGACGGCGAGTCTAGAAGCCGACCCAGCATAGGTAGTTGGGCAATAGGCTTTGTCTACAGCATTTTGACCAAAGCGGCATAAACGCTCGGTCAATATCAGTCAACTACTCGCAGCCGTCCAGCACGCAGTAAGTCAAACACCTGATTAATTAGAACCTCGTCATGGGCTGTGATTATCTTTTTTTGCAGCAGTGCCTGCATAAACCGTTGTTGGGTCACTCGGTTAATTTTGCCGGATTCCATAATGGCTCTGAATAATGACTGAATTTCGTTCAGGGCTGGCTGGGAATGGCTCTCTTGATGTTTTTTGGAAAATGCACTCATGTCAGTATTCAAAATTCAAACGGTGGGACAATCTCAGGGAAGCAGTGAGTCTCTGTCGGGGTGATTGACGATATGAAGACACGGTCAGCCAACCAGCCTGCTTGAAGGTCTCGCTGACTTTGGGTAAAGCGATTCGCCTTATTCATCTACCAACACTAGATGAGCGGTGCGATCGCCATCCGTAACCACCCCAAAAGATGTTTTAATTCAAACAAATTTCCCCCTCTCAAAACAGTGAAAAATCACTGAAAACCCTCTGAAAACTCTATGAAAACTCTATGGTATTGGCTTTGGAGAAACGCGCTTGGTGGTTAAAACCGCGACTATTGAAATGAAGTCCACTGACATGGCTCCTAGTCAACCAGCTATTGACCGAGCCTGATACTATCGCTGTCGCCGTGTCTCTGATGGCGACGACCAGGCAGAAAACTGACCTAGTCTAGCAGTTGAGCACTGGCTTTTTGCCCGCAGCGTTCTGACCTGAGCTATCGCTCGGCATTTCTGGCAAACGCTGAGTCGGCTAAGGCATGAGTCTGGCTGCCCTCCCTTCCTTTTCTTGAATGCCTGTTAGGGCTATACCCCTCTCCCACTCTGGGACTTATCCACCCGCTCTCAAGATACAAGCGCTTCAATCCGGCTTCCTTGCTGGATGGGGAAGGAGCTAGGAGATGAGCGTGACTGAGGCTAGCCCAGACATTTCTGCCTGGCTGTATTAGGTTCTAAGCTAGGGAACGAGAAACAATGTTAATCAGAGCTTGTTAATCAGAGCTTTATTAATCAAAGCTTTACCCAGGGTGAGGCAATTTTAGACAGCCCTTTACGCAGGTAGAGGCGGAAGTTTGTATGGTAGGAGAAGTTCAGGGTGATCGCAAAATCTCTACGTGTATCTTCTGAATCGTTTTTGACCCGCTTTTAAGTAGCTCACTGCATCTAAGTTTCGAGAGTCTATCATCTTTTCCGTACATGACTCGGAATTGTTATACCCTTTAAGGTTTTGATTTCAGATTTAGACTGGCAAAAATTTTGTGCCATCCGGCTGTTTACACCCTATTTGCTCTCCATTCTGCTTAACCTCGGATTTCTATGTCTGATCATGCTTCCCGTTTGTTGCCAATATTCCGTTCTTTCCATGACGGTCGCTGGGACTGGTTAACGCCCTTTCGTCATCATCTGGATAATCTGGAAATTCGCGATCGCCGCCTAGCCTATCTCCTTTACCGATTAATCCCCGGAGAATGCCCCTTTGAGCGCGATATTGTGATATTCGGTCGCAGGGTGGTGCACATCCCTCCTCTCTGCAAACTCAACCCTCTCTACGAGCAATTGGTTGGCTTGCGGTTTCGTTCTCACTGCTACTTGGTTGATGTTTGTGGTGAGCAGGTTTAAGGCAAAAAGTCATGGCTCATGGGGTGGGCCTAAATTAACCCCATGCCTAGATGACAGAAAGGCTAAGGAATCAGGGTTCTACCACCTGAAACCCAGCCCCAGAGGCATCTCTCGGTGCCGTCCGTGTCTCTGGGGTAGAGCGATCAGGTTTACCGCTTGATTCATCTGTATTCTTAATGAGTCATCCCCAGAAAAGGATGATGCCTAACTTCTCACTGGTGAGAGTGCACGGGTTCTCGGCAGCCGCTCAAATCTGATTAACTCTGACGTTAGGGGCCATGTCCCTGAAGCCGTTTGACAATCACGCTGCGGTTTTGTTTGGCTTTGGCATCATCAGGATTAATTTCGAGAATTTTTTCAAAGCAGGCGATCGCCGCCTCAAGCTGTCCCAAATGAAACAAGGCATTTCCTCGGTTATTCAGCGCATTGACATCATCAGGTTTGAGTGCTAAGACCTTGTCGCAACTGGCGAGGGCTTCTTCATAGCGCTTCAGGCTAATCAGGACACTACTCCGGTTTGCCCAAACGCGGTGATCCTCTGGCCGCAGTTCTAATGCCTGGTCGTAGCTGGCGATCGCTGCTTCAAATTGTTTCAGGTTTTTCAGTGCAATGCCGCGACTAAACCAGGCTTCAAAGTGATCGGGTTGGAGTTGAACAACCCAATCAAAACTGGCAACTGCCCCTTCCCACTCGCCCAACTTTAGCAAAGCACTCCCACGCCCATAGGCGGCTTCTCCATGGTTTCGATTAACACCCAGAGCTTTCTCATAGCCCAGTAGGGCATCTTTCACCTGACCAAGCTTTTTCTTGCATTGGGCCCATTGGTACCAGGCTTCGGCATCCTCAGGGTTGAGGCTGAGGGCCTTGTCGTAGCTATTCATGGCGGCACCGTAGTCGGCCAGTGCCATTAGGGCCGCCCCCCGGCAACTGTAGGTGGCCGCATCCTCAGGATTTAGCTCCAGGGCACGGTTATAGTGCTTGACTGCACCCTCGTAGCGTCCGGAGGCATGCAAGGCTAAGCCCTGACTATACCAGAGGTCTGCAATGCCCGAATGCTGCTCTAAGGCATGACTCAAAGCACCGATCGCGGCTTCATAGTCTCCTTGACAATAAAAACTCAGCCCCAGGCTATAGTAGGCATTTGGGAAATCTGATTGCAGTTCTATGACCTGCTGAAAGCTAGCCGTGGCTTGCTCCAGTTGTCCCAAATTGTAGGCGGCCCAACCCAGGGCATAGTGATAAGTGGGGGTCTGTGGCTCTAGATGAATGGCTTCGGTATAACAAGCGATCGCTGCCTCTAGCTGCGCCCCATCGACCAGCGCATTCCCCTTTTCATACCAGGCCAGGGCATTGCTGGGTTCCTGTTGCAACAACTGATCAAATTGGGCGATCGCCGCCGCATAGTTGCCCTCTTGGCTCAATGCTATCCCTTGCTGCAGCAAGTCTTGAGAAAATGTCGTCTCAGTCTGTACTGCTTGACTCATAGTTTCTACAGACATCTCATTCGGTAACCTTGCCTTAGCTTGCCCATAAAAATACAGGCATGCAACACAGTTACAGTTAATTGCTACGAACCGGTGCACAGGGGAATCAAACCCGGCTACGTGGGCAAGCGATGAATGTCTGAAATCAGATTCAAGGCTGAGAAGCTATCAGAGGAATCAAACCCGGCTACATGGTCAAGCGATGAACGTGGTCGAGCATTTGTAAGCCATGTACCAAGGAGGCTCCACCCCGAATAGCCGTTGCCACATGGATGGCTTCGGTCATTTGCTCTAAGTCTGCCCCCTGCTGCAAACACTCTCTACTGTAAGCATCAATACAGTAGGGGCATTGCACCGTATGGGCTACGGCCAAGGCAATCAGAGCTTTTTCGCGGGTTGAGAGTGCCCCCTCCGCAAACACCGCCCCATAGTAGGCAAAAAATTTCTCCGCTAGTTCCGGGTTACCTTCAGCAATGGTGCCAAAGCTCGGCAAATGTTCGGACTTGTAGTAAGACTCCATCGCTAACCTTCAAAGGGAATAACTGCATTATCGGCAACCACGTAGGCGATCGCCCCCGGCTTTAAGGTGATTTCATATCCCCCCGTAAACTCGCCAAAAGAGGGTAATGTCAATTGGCGATCAGGTTCATAGTGAAAGCAGGGTAAACGCAAGTCATCTAAGCGGGTCTTCAAGCGCAGGCAGGGGTGGATATGACCACAAATATTGAAGCAGCCAGGTATGGCAACGGGTTCATGACTGAAGACCAGGTTATCTTGCTCAATTGCTGTCGTCAGGCACTCCATTGGTAAGGTTTGTAGCCGGGTGAGCAGGGCGCGATCGTGATTGCCCAGCAATAACCTCACCCTGACACTACTCTGCTGCAAAAACACCAACCAACTATCCAGAACCTCTGGTACCCAGGCAAGTGGAGAGTGAAATAAATCGCCCAGGATAATGAGCTGTTTGGGCTGCCAGCGATCACACAAGCACTGTAGCCGTTCAATATTTGCCTGATTCACGCCGTTGGCAATGGGAATACCCTGGGCTTGAAAGGTTTCAGATTTCCCCAGATGAATATCGGATACCAGCAACAGTCCAGATTGTGGGATGTAGGCGGCCTTCTCTGGCAAAAGTATCACCTCAAGGGCTTGCAACTGAATCCGCAGCATACTAGGTTAACCGATCACTGACGCCATAGAAACAGGTCATCTCCTTCAAGGCGTGACTTAAATCAACCACACAATTGAGAATACGCTCTATTGAATTGCTATCTTGCGTATAAATGAGCGATACAAGCTAGCAACAGGCTAAACCAAAAAATGGCTTATCTGATAGCTCTATAACCTTTACCCATCAAGCGGGTAACGCGATTCGAACGCGCGACATTCACCTTGGCAAGGTGACGCTCTACCACTGAGCTATACCCGCAATTTGCGATGTGTCTAAATATGCCAAATCCTAAGCCAATTGTCAACCAGATTGGCAGCTAGTCCAGGGCAAACGCAGCCAAAGGTAGACATTGCTGAATCTGGGTAGGAATCACCCCATTCGCCCTTGCCCCAGGGCCTCTGCCATTGAGAAAAGGGTACAGCCCTGACAGGCATTCAAGCAGGGGGGTGAAGGCCATGCATCCCTAATTGTGAAGCAAGGCCATTATTTTTCTCAATATATCCTAATGAAGACTTGCCGGAGTTAGCAAGATACGCTTGTATAGGCGGTAAGATTGGCTCGGAATTTTTCCCCAATCATATTGGATTGAATGTTTTGGGTCATGACACATTCGCCGAATTCCGATCGCACTCCAAGTCCCGGGCCAGATCCAAATCAACCTCCTCGATCGCCCCATTCTCGTCGGCGCTGGCGTCGCCTGCTGGTTCCTACGGGAATTGTTGCCGTCAGTCTAACGGGGGCCGCTTGGGTCGGGTACTCGGTGCTCAAGGCTCAACTCCCGGCGATCGCCGAACGAGAACTGAGCAAAACCCTGAAGCGGCCAGTTAAGTTCGGAGCAGTTGAGCGCCTCACCCTGGGTGGGGTAAAAATTGGGCCGTCCAGCCTCCCCCCCACTGCCACCGATCGGGGCACTATTGCCTTTGAGTCGGCAGAAATTCGCTACAACCTTCCCAAAATCCTCTGGACCCGCAATCTGCATCTAGATATTGAGGTGGAGAAACCCAGCATCTATCTGGAGGAAAATCAGGATGGGCAATGGCTGGCGATTGAATTGCCAAAGGAGGATGACGATCCCCCAAAGGCCCGTTCCGATCTCAATAGCATTCGTTTTCGGGATGCAGCCATTACCCTGATGCCCTGGGGCAAATATGGCAAGTCTCCGGCTTTACCCGTGACGTTGCAGCAAGCCACTGGGACGGTGCAGTTTTCCGATCGCGGACGGCAACTCAATTTTGAAACCACTGCTCAATCTGCCCGGGGGGGGAGCGTCAAACTCAGGGGTGAGTTACAACGCCTGTCGAAGGCCGCAGTACCCAAGGGGATGATACCCAACCTGATTAATCTACAGGTGCAGGCCGAAGAGTTTTTGGTCTCAGAATTTGATCGTTTGGTGAAACTGCCGATTGATCTCCAAGCTGGACGCGCCGATGCCAATGTGGCAGTGAAACTGGATCCACGCAAAAAATTGCCCAATCTCTCTGGTACAGCGGAATTTCGCGGCGTCAATCTGCGGGTTCCCCAGGCACCCTCGGTGATTCGAGCCGCAACAGGAACGCTCCGACTACAGAGTACACGGCTGCGGTTGGAGAATACCCAGGCTCAATTTGGCCCTATTCCTCTCAAGGCAAAGGGAACGGTGGATTTGGATCGGGGCTTTGACCTGACAGCAACGCTTCCTTCGACGACACTGCCAAACGTAACGACGGCTCTGAAACTGAAATCGCCAGTGCCTCTGGCCGGCTCTGTGGCAGCGGATGTAACCATTACTGGCCCCTTTGAGCAAGTGGTGCTGTCGGGTAAGGCCCGTAATCTGGGTACCCTCAAAATCGACCAGGTGGATGTGGATCGGCTCAATGCTCAATTTCGCCTGGAGGCGGAAAAACAATCTCTGGTGATCTCAGAGGTGCTGGCGGTGCCCCGCGGCGGTGGTCAGGTCACAGGGGATGGCACCGTTAACTTGAAGGGTTCGCCTCAACTGGCCTTTGATTTTCAGGTGCGGGATGTGTTGGCAGAGGCGATCGCCCGGAACTATGCTAAAAGTCTCATCCTGCCTCCGATTGGGCGAGTGACTGCGACAGGAAAGGTCACGGGGCCGAGCGATCGCGCCCGGGTTGATTTTAGCCAGATTACCCTGCGCCCTGCGGATGGGGGGTTGGTAACGGGAACGGGTACCGTCCAGTTTGGGGCTACAGAACCCCAACTAGCCTTTCAGTTTCAGGGAGAAAATGTTCCGGGCAATCCGATTGCGCGCACCTACGCCTCGATTCAAACGGCTCCGATTGATATTGGTTTGATCAATGCCCAAGTCGATATCCGTGGCACTCTGGAAGATTTGAACATTCGCTTACAAGACCTAATCGCCCGCCCCCAACAGGGAGGCAGCATCACCGGGGCAGGGAATATCCGCCTGCGGGCAGGCACACCCGAGTTCGCCCTGCGCTTTCGCGCGAACGATCTCCCCGCCGATGGCCTGGCCCAGGCCTATGTCGAGCCTACGGTGCTGCCCTTTGGCATTGGCCGCGTTACGGCAGGGGTAGATCTAGAGGGCACTGTGGATGACTTACGGGTGAGAATTCCCGATTTTCTGGCACAGCCCTCTGTGGGGGGCACGGTCTCCGGTGCAGGCGTGATTCGCCTGCAAGACAATCAACCCCAGTTTGCTTTGAATCTGCGAGCAGATGGGCTATCTGGTGAGGCGATCGCCCGCGCCTATAACCAGGGAAACTCCCCACCGGTACAACTGGGGCCAATCACCGCAACAGCCAATATTGCCGGCACCCTGACCGCACCCGAGGTGATCGCGACTGCGGTCATCCCTGTCCAGGGCGGTACTGTCAATGCAGCCGTGCAGGCGGCAGGGGGTGATTGGCAGGCTACCGTCACGGGCGATCGCGTCAGCCTTGTTGGCCTTGCACCCGACCTGCGCGGGCAATTAGCAGGTCGTATCAGCGCCAGTGGGCAGGTCACCTCCTTCCGCCCGGGGGATATTCGCGCCCAGGGGCAGGTGCGTCTATCAGAGGGGGTATCTCTGATCAACCGGCCCACGACGGCTGATTTCCGCTGGGATGGTCAAAAAATTGTGCTAGACCAGGCTTTGGCCCCTGGTTTTGCGGCGGCAGGCTTCCTATTTGCCCAACTCGAAGGGGCAGGTGCCCCTGCCCTTACGGGTTTTGATCTCAATGTCCGCACCCGTGACCTTAGCCTGCAAACCCTAGAATTGCCGCTGCCGGTCGCCGTTTCCTACGCTGGCCTAGTGGATTTTAGGGGCCGGGTTCATGGCTCACCGGCGGTTCCTAAGGTGGCGGGTGACGTTGTCCTAAAGGGCTTCCGGCTCAATGATCAGGCCTTTGAGTCCCCCCTCACTGGCACCCTACAAGTGGATAATGGCGTCGCGCTGAATTTGAGCGGAGCGAGCGATCGCCTGGCCCTGACCCTCTCCCCTACCTATCAACCCGTTGCCTTTGAAATCCGCCGGGGTAACGAATTCTATGCCAAAGGGAGCGGCCAGGGAGATATCCTCCGGATAGAAGCAGAGAAACTCCCTCTAGCCCTAGCCAATATCCCCGGGGTTCTCCCCCTACCTGTATCCGGCACCGTCACAACCCCTGGCCTTACCGTCAATCTGAAAACCTTTGAAACCACGGGTTCCGTCAGTATTATCGACCCGGCCTTCGGCACCTTTCGAGCCAGGCAGTTTAGTGGTCTGATCCGCTTTGCCAACGGCGTGGCGACCCTCAAAGAAGCCCAACTTACCCGTGGCGAAACAACGCTACAACTCAGTGCTGCGGCCAATCTGCAGACCACTGATCCCACCTTTGATGGTCAACTTCGCATCGCCCGGGGACGCATTGAAGATGTACTGGAGTTGTTGCAGGTTTTCAACCTGACCGATTTAGCCCGCACCACCCTGCAACCTAGCTACGGTAATCAGGCAGACTTAAAAATTGAACCCCTGGATCTTGCCGATGCCACGGTTTTAGAACAATTGCAACGACTGGCAGAGGTGCGCAAGTTGCTCGAGATCGCCGAGGCCAAACGGCAGCAGGCACCGATTCCAGCACTGCGCGAATTGAAAGGCGTCTTTGATGCCGAGATAATGGCTTCCGGGTCACTGAACCGGGGCATCAATGCCACTTTTGATCTACAGGGACAAGATTGGCTTTGGCGCGATTATCGAGCGGATCGGGTGATTGCCCAGGGGAGTTTTGCGGAAGGGGTACTGACCTTACTGCCCGTGCGAATTCAGGCGGGTGACGCCGTCATTGCCTTTTCTGGACAATTACTAGGAGAACAGCAGTCGGGTCAGTTTCGGATGGTGAATGTGCCGATTGAGGCCATTCAGGAGTTTGCGGTAGCAAGTATCGGCGGGCAATTGGCCCAGTCGCTGCGCTCAGTCGTGGTCGATGGCAAGCTCAATGCCACGGCAACTCTTTCGGGTCGATTTGACAATCCCCAGGCGATCGGCGAAGTTACCCTAGCCGACGGTTCTCTCAACGGCACGGAGGTTCAATCTGCCCAAGGCAGTTTTCAATACAGTGATGCCCGCCTCGATTTTGGCGGTCGCATTCTGGTCACCGGCAACGAACCGTTACGAATTGCGGGGAGCCTTCCTTACAAGTTTGAATTTGCCAAGGTCACCCCCAAAAGTAGTGACATTGCCCTAGATGTGGATGTGCGCAATGAAGGGCTAACCCTGTTAAATTTATTGAATCGTGAGGTTGCCTGGGTCGATGGTAAGGGTGAAGTCAAGCTCACTGTTAGAGGCACGCTGCTGCGCCCCGATGTGGATGGGTTTATTCGTCTGGAGGGGGCAACGATCAGTGCTCGGGCTTTGCCAGAACCGCTCACGGATGTCAACGGCCAAATTAAATTTAATGACGATCGCATCCTCATTACCCAGACTCTCCAGGGGCGTTTCACTCGGGGTGAGGTATCTGCCGAGGGGAGCATTCCCCTAGTAGCGCCATTGCTTGAAACCGATCCAGATTTTGGTAAAACCATTGCGGTCAACCTCGATAATCTCAACCTCAATCTCAAGGGTCTCTACCGGGGCGCAATTAATGGGCGAGTGGAAGTCTTAGGCACGGCACTGCTCCCTCAATTGACTGGGGTGATTCGGGTGTCTGATGGGGAAGTGTTACTGGCCCAAGCACCTACAACAGAGGCTTCCAGTGACGATGCTGCACCCACCATGGCTTCGCCCGTTGAGTTAAAAAATCTGCGGATTGAACTGGGCGATCGCCTACGAGTTACCAGCCCTCCCATTCTCAACTTTGTTGCTGTCGGTTCCCTGACCGTCAACGGCCCCCTAGATGACCTGCAACCAGAAGGGGTGATTCGCCTAACGGCGGGCCAGGTGAACCTATTCACTACCCAATTCACCCTTGATCGGGGCTATCCCCAACAGGCTGAGTTTATCCCCAGCCAGGGGCTTAACCCTAACCTGAATGTTCGCCTGATTGCTTCCGTTCCAGAAGTGCGGGGGAGCGGCATTCCCGCCAGCGCCATCTCCTCCGAGATTGCAGAGAGTGCCATTCCGACCACCCAGTTTGGCGGGTTGCAAACCATCAGAGTGCGTGCAATTGTCAGTGGGCCTGCCGATCAGATTTTTGACAACCTGACGCTCACCAGCAGCCCCAGTCGTTCTGAAACCGAAATCGTTAGCTTGATTGGGGGTGGCTTTGTCACTACCTTGGGACGCGGCGATAGCGTATTAGGCCTGGCAAACCTGGCGGGTTCTGCCCTGTTGACGAATGTGCAAACCTTGGTTGGTAACGCCCTTGGCCTCAGCGAATTTCGCCTCTTCCCCACTCTGACACGCTCCGACTCTAGAGACTCGCGCACGGCCTCCTCCACCCTTGGGTTAGCGGCAGAAGCCGCCGTCGATATCACACCAACGGTTTCCCTATCAGTTCTGAAGATTTTAACCACCGACAATCCCACCCAGTTTGGGGTGCGCTACCGCTTGAATGATCGCACCCTGATTCGTGGCTCAACAGACTTTTCCGGCGATAGCCGTTTAGTGATTGAGTATGAAGCCAGATTTTAGCCCGATAAAATCAGCCCCCTTGTTGAACATCTGGGGTTAGGATGGGGTATAACAATCGCATATATCAACTGTTCGAACGCCACTATGCAGACGACGCTGATTTGGGTTGCCGCGACGGCAAGCGCTCCGATAGTCACTCCTGAACGGGCGGCTCAGGTTGTGCCAAAACACTACCCCAACTACAAAATCATTGTGTTGAATGACGACTTCAACACCTTTCAGCATGTGGCAGAGTGTCTGGTGAAGTACATTCCTAATATGACCCCTGACCTTGCTTGGAAGTTGACTAACCAGGTGCACTATGAAGGGCAAGCGATTGTTTGGGTTGGGCCATTAGAGCAGGCAGAGCTATACCATGAGCAATTACGGCGGGCGGGCTTAACGATGGCTCCCTTAGAAGCCGCATGAGCTGGAAGCTAAAAACCGTCGGAAGTGCAAAGTGAATTAGTGAATTAAAGAGGCGACATAAACCCTCAACCGAACATGGCAAAACAACCGCAGGGCCGCCTCGTCTGGAACCACTCGACCCACCTGGATGGCTTGATTCCAGTCCTGGAACGATTAGCGCAACAACCCCACATCCAGACGATTACCCCTGGTGTGATCGCCCGTGTTCGCGCCCACGCCCCTAAACTGGTGATTAAGGTATCTTTGCCTATTCGCGGTGGCTATAAGCTGCTTGCTCGACGGGGCAAAACTGTGCAAGAGGTGTTTGTGCTGACGTCGTTGGAGCAGGCTGACCTAGAAGCGGCGATCGCCCAAGCTCAGAGGTAAAGGCAGCAGCAGAATGAACTGTAGCAACCGTAGCCACCTGATTTAGGAAGAGGGGCGGGAGTAAAACTCCTAGCGAGAGGCAGCGGGGGATGATGGAACAACGAGGGAAAGAAGCAGCAGCTAAACGCGGCACAACTGCACATTCGGCAATCGTGACTCCAGTAATCGATTCATCCAGCCTTCCAGGTATTGACGGTTTTGTGCTCGTTTCGTTGGATCTTCCGTGTCGAGTGGGTGAGGCATTAGCCCTAAAATGGCAGCTGACGTGACACAAAACATCGACTTTTGAAAGCTGACGCAAATCTGTACTCGCACATCAGATTCTCCCCTCAATGATTTGCGGTAAAAATCATGCAAATAGTCTGGCAAAAAATGGGTCATATCTTGCATCAACAGCGTCGGCGGAATTCCAGCTCCCCCTACCGGCAAGGGATCGGCGTACAACGCCCCATAGGTGAACCGTTCTGGCTCTGCCGCAATCTGCTGGGCCTGGGCATTGTAGGAAACGGTTCCCATAAAGGGAAAAGAACGGAAAAAAACAGCTTCCACGTAGGGTACGGCGGTATCCATTAAAAAGGTTAACCCTGCCTTTGCCGGTAGCAAGTCAAACGCCTGACCGTGAATCATGACTGTATAGGTAATCGGCTTATCAGCAGCCTCTACCAACCCTTGCTTAATATGCTGAACAACTTCTGGGATCGTACGAATTTCGCCCTGATCATACCGATCGGACAGTTCTAGAAACATTTTGCTCATAACCCGCCAAAACTGTCCTAAAGCGCTGTAGTAGCAAAATTGGCGAACCTGTTCTGGCAAAAAATCAGGAAACACCCGGTGAATCCCAGCGATTAGGAAATTCCCCTTTAGCTTGGCTGCGATCGCGGCCTGAGCCTGTTGAGCAAACTCTGGAGTATCTAGGTAAGCATCCAAGCCGCCGCCACCATGGTAAAGCATCGCCTTCATGCAGTACTCGGCAAACTCATAGTTAATCCGGTCATGCCACCAATGGCGCAACAGCTTCCCCAGAGAGACTTCACCGTTGAAATATTTGAAAAACGGAAACAGCTCTAAAAACTGGTGATCGGCGATGTAGATAAGATTTTGCCAATAAGCATCTAGCACATGTCCATAACTTTTAAGGATGCCGACGACTTCCAACAAGTTATCCGGGGAATCTGGCAAAAGGGCACCCCCTTCTTCTAGACGGTAGATGAGTTCCGCCAGGGGGTGACTGGAGGGCATACGATTGGAGGATGAAACCATGGTCATAGGTGGCAAGAGTCGGTGGACGGTTTCTACGGTTGGAGATCAGAGGGTCGGTTAGCAATCGTTTCACAGAGCAACGATGATTGTTTCCCTAGCCATTGGCTGAAGCTCTGGGGTTGAGCTAAAGGGCTGCTGGTGAGCGGGTTGAAGCATCAATTGGAGCAATCAAAGCCGGCGTCGCTAGTTCGCCCTGGCCTACCAGCAAAGCCGTTAGGGTTGTTTCACTCCAATGGGCCAACCAACCGGGCTGTAACCCCCAAAGAATGATTAGGAGCGTCAAAATTAAGCTGGGAATGCGATCGCGCCACTCTACTAAGGGAAGCTCTGCAAATTGCTCTGGCAAGCGGCCAAAAAAGGAGCGATTGACCAACAGCAGCAAGTAAACAGCCGTTAGCCCTGTCCCCACCATACAGAGCAACGTCTGTACTGGGAAGACCGAAAAGCTGCCACAAAAAACCATAAACTCGGAAATAAAGCCCATCATGCCAGGAATTCCGGCACTGGCCATGACTCCTACAATCATTAAGCTACCAATCAGCGGTAGCCCCCGCTCGGGGTTCAATAGCCCCCGTAACACATCAATATCCCGCGTTCCGGTTTTACGGTAGACCACACCCACCAGCAAAAATAGCAGTGCTGAAATCAGCCCGTGGCTCACCATTTGAAAAACAGTTCCCAGGGTGCTCAGGGGGGTTGCCGCCGCCGCTGCTAAAAGGATGTAGCCCATGTGCGCAATGGAGCTATAGGCCACCATCTTTTTCATGTCCTTTTGGGCGATCGCTGTAAACGCCCCATAGAGCACGCTAACCACTGCCCAAGTAGCCAGGTAACGAGCGGCGATCGCCCATGCCTCTGGAAATAACCCCAACCCAAACCGCAACAGCCCATAAGTTCCTAACTTCAGCAATACCCCCGCCAGCAACACCGAAACAGGAGTCGAAGCCTCCACATGGGCATCTGGCAGCCAAGTATGAAACGGCACCAGCGGAATTTTGATGCCAAAAGCCACCAGCAAAATACTCAGCAAGATCAACTGAGCCGATACCGGCAATGTCTGCGCCAGAGTGACATCATACTCAAAGCTATTCGCCCCACTCAGAAACACTAACCCTAGAAACCCAACCAGAATTAAAATCCCCGATAGAGCCGTATAAATCAAAAACTTAGTAGCGGCATAACCACGCCGCGCGCCCCCCCAAATAGCAATCAAAAAGTAGAGAGGAATTAACTCCAACTCATAGAATAGAAAAAAGAGCAGTAAGTTGTGCGCCAGGAATGCCCCCACCACCCCAGCATTGAGCAACAGAATCAAGATGTAGTAGAGGCGGGGGCGCGTTACTTCTGGGTCGGTACTGTAGATTGCAATCCAGGTGAGCAGACTGTTCAATACCACCAGGGGCAGCGCCAACCCATCTAACCCCAGTCGGTAATTCAGCCCCAATCGCTCCAACCAAGACAGGTTTTCTTCAAACTGAAGGGTTGTCAACCCCACATCAAACTTAAAACCCAGCAGAACCGACCAAATCAAGGCAATCAGCATTGTCAACAGGGCAATTGCCCGGCCATTATCACCATTCATTGGCTTGGGTAAAACCGCAATGGCAACAGCACTCAGGATCGGTAAACCAATTAAAAAGCTCAGCATAGGGTACAGCTAAAATCAGAAATAAATAGGGCAGAAGAAAAAGACAAAACCAGAGCATGCCCTAGCGGGTCAGAAAGGCTAAAAGCGCGCCAAATACACTAATCCCAATCAAAATAGTCAGCAGATAAAACTGCGACTGCCCTGAAATGCTGTACTTTAGGCTTTCTCCCCCTAGAATTGAAGCAAACCCCACCAAATTCACAAACCCATCTAACACATAGCGATCAAACCAGGCACTCAGTCGCGACAGCGTGCTGACTGACCAAACTACTGTCACCTCATAGAGCCGTTGAACGTAAAAGTCATAGGAGAGAAGATCCTGGACAAACTTAAGCGGTGCTTGAATCGGGCGCACCCAAACGCGACTGAGGCGCAGGTTAGCCCCAATTAAACAGCCAATCCCACCTGACAGGGCAATCAACAGCACCGTCACCCAATTGATATAGTCTAGGTCAGGGAGCAAATACAGTTGCTGCAACATCAACGGCACTAATAAGGTCGTTACTGAAAGAGAAACGAGAGGCACAGCCATTAGCCAGGGCACCTCAGGGGCACGACGGGTCTTCATCTGAGGTGGCCCCAAAAACACCAAACGAAACACTCGCGTTAAATTGATCGCGGTGAGCGTATTCACTAATAGGAGGATGGCCACCAGCCAAGGGCTATCGTACCAATAAATATTGATTCCCTCGCGCAAGGCCCAAAAACCACCCAGCGGTAACAGCCCGACTAGCCCAGCCGCTCCTACCAAATAGGCCGTGGTAGTGGCTGGCATTCGCGACCATAGCCCCCCCATTTCGGTAATGTCCTGGGTCGAGGTTGTCACGATAATTGCTCCCGTGCTCATGAATAGCAGTGCTTTGGCGATCGCGTGAGCAAACAAAATGTAAAAGGCTACATTCGTCCACTGAGTACCTACTGCAATAAACACCAACCCCAGATAAGCACTAGTAGAATGCGCCAAAGCACGCTTAATATCGATTTGCGCCAGCGCCACCAGTGATGCCCCAATGGCCGTCATGGTTCCCAACCCCACCAACACTGTTGAGGCCACTGGCGAAAGCACCAAAATCGGTTGCAGTTTCACTAACACATAGGCTCCACAAGCGACTACCACCGAGTTACGCAAGATCGAAGCCGGGTTTGGCCCCTCCATTGCTTCATCCAACCACAAGTGCAAGGGAAACTGAGCACACTTGCCGGTAGGGCCAGCAATCAACGCCAACCCTAACAGCGTTGCCACCGTGGGCGATAGATGTGCCGTCTCCGACCATTCATAGAGATCCGGAAAATTCAGGCTACCCGCTAGATTGGCCAGCGCAACAACCCCCATCAACAACAGCACATCGCCAACCCGCTTGGTGAGAAAGGCATCTCGGGCAGCCGTAACGACCAGGGGCTGCGCATACCAGAAACCCACCAGCAAGTAGGTAGAAAGGGTGAGCATCTCTAGCAGAGCATAGCTGAGAAAGAGAGAATCACTCAGCGCCAACCCACTCATAGCCGCTTCAAAGAAGCCCATCAACGCAAAGAACCGAGCCAGTGCCCAGTCTTTCTCCATGTACCCAATGGCAAATATCTGTGCCAACAGGCTCATCCCTGTTACTAGCTGAGCTGCCCCTAGGCTCACAGGGGAGATTTCTAACGCCAGGGAAAGGTCGAGGTCAGCCGCCTTGAACCAGTGCAAAATTAAGGCCTTAGGTTCTTGCCCCAGCACGGCTTGAAAGGCCAGCATGCCATGAACAAAAGCCACAAGCGTCATCAGTACGTTGAAGTAGGCGGCTGGCCGCGGCCCCGTGCGCCGTACCATTCCTGTTGACCAGGGCAATGTCAAAACGGCCCCCACTAAGCCATAACAGGGAATCCACCAACAGCTTTGCAAAAGAAACTGATCCATTTAAGCTTCCCTTTCACGCCAACAATCAAACCTAACCCTTCGGGGGCATCCCAAGAAGCGACGACCTCCGAATTGACCGCCGCATTCCCCTCACCGTCACTCACAAGCGATCGCTCAAGGGGTTCAGAGAGTCGCAAATGATGAACGCACCAAAGTATCTCGCCCAAATCACCGACCGGCCCTAATCAACGAGAACTCCCAAATGCAGAGTCTTGGATAACACTGTAGTCTGGGAATGGGCAACTGGCATTCTTAAAGAATACTAAAATTTACTTAACCATTTGTTGTAAAAAAAACGAGCTTTGCATCACAAAGAACCGTACATAAAGATGTAATAAATTTTATATATAAGTATAAATTATTGTTCATCAAGTTTTTCATTGCCTCGTCTCCCAACAGGTCTATGATGAGGGACGTAGTTTCCCAAAGCACCTAGCACCTTGGCATCCTGCGATTAGGATACGCCCCACTAACAGCCATCCGGTAGGGTGTGGCTAGCATGATCCAGTCTCTTCCCGGGGGATAGTCTCCGTCTTCCCTCAATCAAAGGACAAATTTAATTAACTTTATTAATAATCCTGATTTGCAAGTATCATTGAGCTTTATATTGTCAAGCGTCAGGCACAATCCTATGCTGATGTAGGAAAGGTAAAAGATTTCTGAAAGTCAAACCATGCGGCACCTCGTCGAATTTTTTGACTTGATAACAAGGATTAGTTTTGCTTATTTCTCAGGAGAGCGACAATGCCAATCGCCGTTGGAATGATTGAGACAAGGGGTTTCCCCGCAGTGGTTGAGGCGGCTGACGCAATGGTGAAAGCGGCTCGTGTCACCCTTGTTGGCTACGAAAAAATTGGAAGTGGCCGTGTCACTGTGATTGTGCGCGGTGACGTTTCAGAGGTGCAAGCCTCAGTGGCTGCCGGTATTGAGTCGGCGAAGCGGGTGAATGGGGGAGAAGTGCTATCTACCCACATCATTGCTCGACCCCACGAAAATTTGGAATATGTTCTGCCGATTCGTTACACCGAAGCGGTGGATCAGTTCCGTATGTGATGTTGTATCCCGGCAGCCTAGTTCAGGCTGTTGTAGGTATGGGGCGATCGCGCATCCACAGAATTGCTTGTAATATCGAGCAGTCGAATCCGCTAATGGAAGCGGATTGAGTCAAAAGGTTCAGGGCTTTGCCCCTTAAAAGGTAAGCGTCTGATTTGTAAAAACGTTAATTTGGAAGGGAGTCCGGAAATGGCAATTGCAGTTGGAATGGTTGAAACCCTTGGTTTCCCCGCCGTAGTTGAAGCCGCTGATGCGATGGTGAAAGCGGCTCGCGTCACCTTGGTGGGCTATGAAAAGATTGGTAGTGGTAGGGTTACGGTCATTGTGCGCGGTGATGTTTCGGAAGTGCAGGCGTCTGTAGCAGCTGGCATCGAAAATGTCAAACGGGTCAATGGGGGGCAGGTACTTTCGACCCATATCATCGCCCGTCCCCATGAAAACCTGGAATATGTTCTCCCCATCCGCTACACCGAAGCAGTGGAGCCTTTCCGTGAAAGCGTCAGCGGTATTCGCCCTATTAGCCGTTCATAATCTCCGATGCAAATTGCTAAGGTGCGTGGCACGGTCACCAGTACCCAAAAAGAAGACAGCCTCCGAGGCGTCAAGTTTTTGGTGGTGCAGTTGCTAGATGATGAAGGCCAGCCCCTACCTGTCTATGAGGTGGCAGCAGATGGAGTGGGGGCTGGAGTTGGCGAGTGGGTGCTCGTGACTCGAGGGAGTGCCGCTCGTCAGGTTCCAGGGAGTGAGCAGCGCCCCGTTGATGCAGCGGTCATTGCCATTATTGACACAGTGAGTGTTGATGGGCAACGGCTATACAGCAAACGGGAACAGTGGTGAGCCGGGGAGCACTAGCTAGGGAGGGACTAGGTAAGAGGGCTTCTGAATTCGTCATTTGCCTTGTCCAGCTTAGTTGTGTTCAGTTTCCGGCTCAGGTTCGCTTGTGCTTTGCTCTCCACCCTTTTCAGGCGTGTTGCGATTTTTAGCAAGAGAGAGAGTTGAATATGGCAGTCCGTATGCAAGCGGCTCCGCCAACGCCTTGGTCAAGGACGCTTGCTGAACCCAAGATTGACGAGTCAGCTTATATCCATGCGTTCTCTAATTTGATTGGAGATGTGCGCGTTGCTGCTAATGTTTTGATCGCACCAGGTACATCAATTCGTGCAGATGAAGGCGCTCCTTTCTACATTGGAGATGGTGCTCATGTGCAAGATGGTGTTGTGATTCATGGGCTGGAGCACGGAAAAGTTAAAGGTGATGACGGTAGTGACTACTCTGTTTGGATTGGTCAAGGTACTACCATTGCTCACTTAGCTTTGATTCATGGCCCAGCTTACATTGGTGCTAACTGCTTTATTGGCTTTCGCTCAACGGTCTTTAATGCTCGCGTTGGAGCTGGCACAATCATCATGATGCATGTGCTGATTCAGGATGTCGAAATTCCGCCGGGCAAGTTTGTGCCTTCCGGTGCCGTGATTACATCCCAACAGCAAGCGGATCGATTGCCAGATGTACAGGAGCGCGATCAGCAGTTTGTCGCTCATGTGGTGGGAATGAATGCGGTGCTGAGGCAGGGCGGACTCTCTGAGAGCGCTGCTCGAATGGCTCCGCTTCGCGAAGAACAAAATTTGTCCAGTACTTCCAGTCAGCAAGATATGAACACTTACGCACACAATCAATCAACGAGCCTGAGTGCCGATGTCGTCAATCATGTGCGACAGTTGCTCGCTCAGGGCTATCGAGTTGGAACCGAATATGCGGACGAACGTCGGTTTCAGACCTCTTCATGGAAGAGTTGTGCGCCAATCCAGGCGACGAGTGATAGCGCTGCCCTGAGAGAATTGGAGGCTTGTCTGGCCGAGCATCAGGGGGCTTACATCCGCCTGATCGGGATTGATCCACGGGCCAAGCGGCGCGTTTTTGAGACGATTATTCAGCGTCCTGAGGGGAAGACGGTACAAGTCTCTCGGAATAATGGTCGGGTTGCCTATAGCGCAGCGCCTGCGGCTAACTATGGTACGGCTTCTGGGTCTCAGGCAAGGGGGCGTTTGCCCGGAGAGGCGATCGCCTTTGTCCGTAACCTGCTTGCTCAGGGTGCCCGGGTTGGCACTGAGCATGCAGATGCACGTCATTTTCAGGTAAGTTCTTGGTCAAGTTGTTCACCTATTCAAGCCAGTCGTGAATCAGAGGTGATTGCTGCCTTAGAGGGCTGCTTAGCCGAGCATGCAGGTGAGTACGTCCGTATGTTTGGAATTGACCCCCGTGCCAAGCGGCGATTGGGCGAGATTGTAATTCAGCGTCCGGATGGTAAGACGGTCACTTCTTCGGGGTCGGGGAGTTACTCAACCCCGGCTAATCGACCTGCTCAGGCAACTGCTTATCCCTCTACAGCCCGGTTAAGTCCGGATGTTACGCAGCAGATCAATCAGTGGGTGGGGCAGGGCCATAAGATTGGGGTTGAGTTTGCCGATAAACGCCGGTTTCAAACCAGTTCCTGGACAACCGCCGCAACGGTTGAGTCGGGTGGGTTTGCAGCCGCGATCGCCCAAGTTGAGGCAATTATTGCTCAGCACCCAGATCACTATGTCCGCATTGTTGGCATTGACCCACGGGCCAAGCGGCGCGTAGCAGAGGTGGTGGTACATCGTCCCAATGGCAAGACCGTTGCGGTTGCACCGATTCCCACGACCGATGCGGCTCGCTCTTCAGGGTCGGCTCCCAGTTATGGGAGTACTTTCGCTAGTGGCTCTACCAGTGGCACCAGTAGTGAAGCCGCCGCCCAGGTACGCCAACTGCTCAGCCAGGGGCATCGCATCAGCTTAGAGTTTGCCGATGAGCGGCGTTACAAAATTGGTTCTTGGACGACGGGTGCCCCTATTCACGCCAATCATGAGGCAGGCGTCTTGTCAGCTGTGCAGGCATTCTTGAGTGAGCATCCTCATCACTATGTCCGCTTAATTGGGGTCGATCCAAAGGCAAAGCGGCGGGTGACAGAAGTCATGATTCAGAAACCAAGTACGAAGTAAGCCGTTAGGAGTGGTGGGGGTGAGTAGGGGTAAACCACTCACCCCTTCTAGCTTCTATAGATGAGAGATTGCGTCATGTCTTTGCCGCTACTGCGATTACAGCCAATTACAACCGCTCACTATCATGTGAGTGGGGATGTGCTGGTGGCAGAAGGGGTCGCAATTGCTCCAGGAGTGTTAATTCAAGCTGATACTAATAGCCGCATTGTGATTAAGGCTGGTGTCTGTATCGGGGCAGGCTCAATCATCCATGCTCATAATGGTGCTATCGAAATTGGAGAGGGTGCCAATATTGGGGCAGAAGTACTGCTCATTGGTCAGGTCAGTATTGGCGACCATGCCTGTATTGGCACTGCTAGCACAATTTTAAACACGGCGATCGCTAAGAGCCAGGTTGTTTCACCCGGTTCCTTAATTGGGGATGCCAGTCGCCAGGCAGATGAATTGCAAAGCAGCGAAACCACCGTTATCGCCGCTGCGGCAGTGGCCACTGAAGCCGTTGAGCCTGAGCCAGTCCAAGCAGCAGCAACTCCAGAAGCAAACAGCACCGGAGTAAATGTCTACGGGCAAATGTATGTCAATCGTATGTTTGTTAAACTGTTTCCCCATAGCAAGCCCAATGCCACCCCCATCTCAGAAAAACCTGCCCACTCCGATGACCCCTGGGATGATTGATTGCCAGCCATCTTTTCCCAAAGTGGGTTGGATCACACAATCAACGGAAATGAGGGAAATGAGAGGGTTAGAATCAGGGTATGACCTTTGTCTTGTTGCTGGGATCCGGACTTTCGGTTAGCGATTCCCTTTGCACTCTTTGCAACGGTTTCTTCTACTACCTTGAGCCACCCACCCAAAGCAGCGTAATCCCTGCCCCTGAGGAACGATGATTCGACGCGAAGACTTTACGGATACCGCCTTAGGATTGGTTTCAGCCCAAAGCTTCCCGGCCATTGTTGGCATTGCCGACCATATGCTGAAGTCATCGGGTGTAACTCTGGTCGGTTACGAAAAAATTGGGAGCGGACGCTGTACCGCTATTGTTCGAGGTGGGGTTGCCGATGTGCGTCTCGCGGTGCAGGAAGGGGCAGAGCGGGCTCAGCAATTTGGCCAAGCCCTAGAAACTTTGGTGATTGCCCGACCGATGCCGAACCTGGAAGCCGTGCTACCGATTGGCAACCGTCTCGCTCAATTAGCAACAGGGCGGGGCCACCATAAGCTCAGCAACATGGCGGTAGGGCTTCTAGAAACAAGAGGCTTTCCAGCAATGGTAGGTGCGGCTGATGCCATGCTGAAGGCTGCCAATGTATTTTTAGCCGGTTATGAAACGACTGGGGCAGGTCTTTGTACTGTCGTGATTCGAGGAAGTGTCTCGAATGTTGCGATCGCCCTAGATGTAGGCATGGTTGAAGCGGAACGGATTGGAGAACTGCATGCGGTAATGCTAGTGCCTCGCCCTCTAGACGATCTGGATCAAACCCTACCGTTGGCAAGCTGCTGGATCGAAGAACGGCAACCCCTACGTTTGCCCCTGACGATGAAAGAAACCCAAAAAGAGGAAGTTACCCTGGCAGAGACTCCAGCAATCGCCAAAGAATTGACCTTACCGGCTTCAGAATTATCCATGGGCGTACCGGAAGAGCGACTACCCTTGTCTCTACCAACCAGAGACCCTGAGTTAGGAGACTCCTCCATTCCTCCCACGGATGCTTCACCCCACCTGCGGCGTAAGCCTTAACTGAGGATTGGGAGCGTGGCTAGGGGCTATCACGATCGCAATACCCCTGGTAACCGACTGCATCCAGACGCTGCTGCTTTTCCAGCACCATGGAAGTTAATCCTTGGCGGTAGGCTTGTACCTTTGCCATCAATGCTGCATCCTCAATCGCTAGAATCTGAATTGCAAGTAGACCCGCATTTTTGGCATTGCCAATCGCCACCGTTGCCACAGGAACCCCTCCAGGCATTTGCACAATCGAATAGAGGGAGTCGACCCCTTGTAAATACCGACTCGGAACGGGTACACCAATCACCGGCAAAGGAGTAATTGCTGCTATCATCCCCGGCAGATGAGCAGCACCCCCAGCCCCGGCAATCACCACCTTAAGCCCCCGACGCAGGGCTGTTTTGCCATATTCCATCAGCCGGTCTGGGGTACGATGGGCCGAAACAATTGCCACTTCGTGGGGCACCGAAAATTCCTCGCAAACCGCGATCGCGGCCTGCATCGTCGGCAGATCGGAATCACTGCCCATAATAATCCCAACAAGAGGCTGCGTCATACCCTTCAATGAGTGTTTAGTACAATCAACTAGGTCCCATCCAAAGCGAAGCTAAGAGGACACTTCAAAAGCTTATCCCCTGGTAGCCTGGCCGACTTAAATCGCAGGACTACGAACCAAAGCCTGCCTCCGCAGACTCCGTTTGGGTGAAGTTCACAGCGATAGAGTTAAACCTACATCGTCGCAGTTTTAACCACCGGACACTTTTCAAATACCCGCCCAGACCCAAATCGAGCGTTCAACCGCCAAGACCAGCTAAGCTCCCTGACTTGCCATTAGCAAAAGAAGCATGGTAAAGAGCGTTGGATCGCCTAAATAAAAGCAGGAAAACCCATCTAGTTTCCCTGCTGATCCATGGCTAATGCCAATCAAGGTTAATAGCTACGCTTACGAGACGCTTCAGCCTTACGCTTACGCCGCAAGCTAGGCTTCTCATAGCGCTCACGCCGCCGAACCTCAGAAAGAATTCCAGCTTTTTGAATTTTCTTCTTAAAACGTCTTAATGCGGAATCAATCGTTTCATTTTCGCCTAAACGGATTTCTGCCACGCCCTGTTGTCACCTCCTTGATTAGCGATAGCCATGAAATCTACAATACAGCACCTTAAGAACCAGTGGAGACTAGGGTTAACATTTATCGGCAATCTGCTTGCTAACAAGTGTATGTTTCCCTAGTGGAGTGCTATTAAACTTCTCCAGTTCCTTGAAACCAGCTCGTGACTGTAGTTTTTCTGGTTTCAGATGACTAAAAAAGACCACGTATCGTCAGTCAGTCAATATCCCTAAAATAACTGCCTTGCCCTGCCTAACAGAAGGTCAGTACGAAGGAGAACGCAAGCCACCGCGCTGACTTGCACGACGAGTCGGTGCTCGGTGCCCTGAGGAGTGGCTGCCACTCTGCGGTTCATCGTCGCGCGAACTCGCTGGACTACCGTATACATCTAAATGTGCAACATAGCCTGAAATCTGAGCCGCTGCACTCAAAATAGCGCGAATCGCTTGAATGTTACGCCCTCCCCGGCCAAATACTCGCCCTTTGTCATCAGCATCAAAGGCAAGCCTCACCCACACCTTGCGCCGACTCAGCGATAACTCGCAGTCAACCCGAATCGATTCGGGTTGCTCAAGAAACGGACGCACCAAAAAGGCAACTAGCTCCGCAAAATCTGGAACGTCTGAGTGGCTAGTAGGGTTGATCACGGGTTCAGGCATTGACCTGCTCAAAAACCTTTGCTTTTTCAAGAATGCTGCGAACTGTATCGGTCGGCTGGGCACCTTCCTTCAGTCGCTTGACAATAGCAGGAACATCTAACCGCATCTCATCGGTTCGCGGGTTATAGAAACCCAACTCTTCAAGAGGACGACCATCACGGCGGCTTGTGCTGTTCATCGCAACAATTCGGTAGCTGGCTTCCCGCTTTTTACCCAGGCGCTTTAATCGCAACTTGATCATGACTTTGCTTGCTTATCTCCTTGTGATGACTCTTGATTGTTAGACAAACTGCATGATACCTACGTTTTCCTACGGGAGAATAAATGCAGTCTTTCCCAAGTTTCTTACTATACCATAGTCTAACAATAGGTAGCTGCTATGATACGGTCAACCTCCAGGGTTGTCACACGTTGTTTTGGCTTCGAGGGTTTCTAGGCGGCTCCGCAATTCCTGGTTTTCTTTTTTAAGCTGATCGATTTCTTCGCGCAGTTGTTTGAGGGCTTTATCCGAGCCGATATTTTTCTGCACTTTCTGAACCGCTTCTTCGGCGATGCGCCGAACGCGCCCATCGGGGGTTTGCTCCGCAAGAGCCTGGAGAATTCCAATAGCACGAGCTGTTTCCATTTGACCGAGGGCGTTGACAACGGCCACCTGGGTTAGGAAAAAGCTTTCGCGGGAGAGTTCTTGCAGGCGAGCCAGGATGCGTTCTAGGTTGACGTTGATTTGTCCAGTCGAAATTGTTCCTAGGGCGCGGATGGCATTTAGACGGAGGGCTTGGGGTATGCCTATCTGGGTATATTCTAGAATTAGGTTCAGGGCGGGTTCTGAGGTTTTCATCTGGCTTAAGGCGGCGATCGCCCCTGAGCGCACGACTTCATTCCAACCCTGCCGCTCCTTCAGTGCGGTTTTTAGCAATTCCAGCACGTTCTCTTCTTCGCCTTCGACCAGGTTCCCCGCCACAATGCTACCCAGGGCGCGCAGGGCAGCGGCTTCCACGTAGTAGCTGGGGTCTCCTTTTGCAGCTAGGGGCTTAACGGCATGATAACTTTGCAGGGTTTTAATCCCAGATAGGGCTTCTACCGTCGCCCGCCGCACTCGAGGATTGGCATCTTCTAGCCCCGGCAGCAAGCCAGTCAAGGCCTGATCCAGCTTGATCTTGGCTAAGGCTGTAGCAACCTCTACCCGTACCCCCCAGAAGGAATCGGTCTGGAGTGCTTCTGAGAGGGCTTTAACGGCTTCTAATCCACCTTTTTTAGCGAGTGCAGCAGCGGCATAGATGCGAGAAATGGGGTCAGGGTCATAGCGTAGTTGGGCCTTCAACTCAGGTAGGGGATACTCTAACGTGACGGTCTTGAGGGTGTGATTCCCCAAGTCAAAGGAGATAAAGTCGGGCTTTTTCTCTAGGGGGAAATAGAAGCTCTGCTGATGTTCATGGATTCGGATCAATAGACGTTGGGTTTGGTGCACAGACTTGGGTGAGCCATCGTTAGTAGCGGTTTCAACGTAGCCAAAGGCAAGGGGCAATTTGAGATCGAAGAGATTGGCCCGGTCGCTATTATCCTTTGCTTGGGTCTGGGTTACGGTGACCTTAGCCAGGTGGCTATCTCCGTCCCAACTGTAGGCCACCTGGTAGTCGGGGTGCCCGCCTCGGTAAACGTATTGGTCAAAGAGAAACAGCAGATTGCGACCCGTGGCTTTTTCGATCGTGCGGAGCAAGTCAACCGTTTCCACTGTTTGGTGGGCGTAGTCATTGACAAAGGTTGTGATCGCCCGCCAGAACAGTTCCTCACCTAATTCGGCACGAATCATGTGATAAACGCAGGCACCCTTTTCATACAAATGGCGATCGTAGAGTTCAATCGCCTCCCGATAAACATGGGTAACAATAGGGCGACGATAGCGCGAAGCATCTTCATCCAGATAATTGCGGGCCTCATTGAGCAGGTAATAGGCTGCGTCATCGGCTCCGTACTCCTGCTCTGTCCACATGACTTCTGAATAGGAAGCCATGCCTTCCTTAATCCAGGCATGGGACCAATGTTTAATCACCACCAAATCCCCAAACCATTGGTGGGCCAACTCGTGGGCGACTAGCGACTCGGTACTGCGGTTATCCAAGGCGGCTCGCTCATCGATCAGGCAGCGATCAGTGAGCAGCGTTGTGGAGGTGTTTTCCATGCCTCCAAAGATAAAGTCATCGACACAAACTTGGGCATATTTGGGGTAAGCGTAGGGATACCCATACCGCTGGCTAAAGAACTCCAACATTCGGGGGGTTTTGCCCATGCTGAGGTGGGCTTCCGGTTCTCGCCCTTTTTCGACGTAATAGATGATCGGCTTACCTTGCCACTCATCGCGGATTTCCGCAAAGTTACCGACGGCCAAAGTCATCAGATAGGTAGGATGCACTTCTTTTTGGAACCAGTGATAAATTTTGCGGTCTCCGTCAACTTTGGTGTCAATCAGTTCCCCATTAGAGATTGCCAGAAACTGCTTGGGGACTTGCACCCGTACCTCTGAAGTCGCAAGTTGGCCAGGATAGTCAAAACAGGGAAACCAGAAGCGAGAGTCTTCATCTTCGCCCTGAGTCCAGACTTGAGTGGGTTTATTGGGATAGTCGGGATTGGGCGCGACAAAATAAAGGCCTCGTTGGGGCTTTTCTACCCCATAGGCGATCGCAATGCTAATAGGTTTGCCTGCCTGGGTGGGCTGCCCCAAGTGCACATGCAGTTGCTCTCCGTTGTAGTCAAAGGCTTGAGCCATCCTATCAACCTGAACCGACTCTATCGCTAAGTTCACTGCATCTAAATCAAGGCTAGCAATGCCATCGCGGACAGGGTTCAGTCGAATGGTGCAAGTGCCTGCAAAGCTTTGATTGGGGATGTCGAGCGTCAGATCAAGAAAAATATGCTCAACTTGACCGGGGCGATCAGGATTGTAGTGGGGGCGGGCACCAGGTAACTCAAAGGACTGATGACCGTTATTCTCTGTATCAAAATAAAATGTTGACATAGTGGTAGATGGCAATGGCTAATAGAAGGCTAATAGAGCTGTGTAAACCCTTGATCTGACTCTTTCCAGCGTATCAGAGATATAAGAATGCACCAGGGACTCCTCTAGGTCGTTTGACATTAGAAAGTTTGAAGGATTGATTAATGCCAAACCAATCAATTTAAAGCTTCTGCATCTGGTTAAATTCAAAACTCTATTTCCTGAGAGGGACAACCCTATGGCAAGATAGGGGGGTCGAAACCACTGATATTGACACCCCACCAAAAGTTGTGCGGCACTTATGAAACGACGGGATTTTGATCAACTTAAGCACTGGCTCAAAACCGGTTTAACCCTTGCTCTGGTTCTGACTCTTTCTTTGGGTTTAGGAGCTGCGGCCAGGCGACCGAGCAGTTTGCCAGCAGGTAACCCTATTACTGATGGTATGGCCCTACTTCGCTATGCCTTGCCGATCGATAATCCACCGGTGCGAGAGTTGCAAAAGAGCTTAGAGGATATTTCTCAGCAGTTGCGAGCCGTGAAGCGCTGGGGGGCGATCGCAGGGGATGTCAGCAAAGCGAAACGCGTTTTAGAAAAACCCGAGGCCCTGTTGGCGAGCGTTCCAGAAGCAAAACAGGAAGCTGCAACAACGCTGATTGAGCAGCTCAAAACTGGGTTGAGCGAGCTTGAGCAAGCCGTTGAAGCGAAGGATAAGGAAAAAATTTACCAAACCCGCAATCAACTGCTCGATTGGGTGGGGCAGCTCGAAGAAGCGATGGTGGTGGGTTTTCCCTTTGAGGTGCCCGCAGAGTACCGTCACCTACCTCAACTGCGGGGGCATGCCACGATTGAGTTCCAAACCAACAAGGGCAATATCACGGCGGTTGTCGATGGCTACAGTGCTCCCATCACGGCTGGCAACTTTGTGGACTTGGTGCAGCGCGGCTTTTATGATGGCCTGGCTTTTACCCGAGCAGAAGATAACTACGTGTTACAAATTGGCGATCCCCCCGGCCCGGAGGTTGGTTTTATTGATCCAAAGACAAAGCAGTACCGGGCGATTCCCCTGGAGGTGTTGGTCGAAGGAGATAAGGAACCCACCTATGGAATCACGATAGAAGATGCCGGTCGCTATAAGGAATTGCCTGTACTTCCCTTTTCGGCTTTTGGGGCGATGGCAATGGCACGCCCTAGCGATGACCCGAATGGGGGTTCGTCTCAGTTTTTCTTCTTTTTGTTTGAGCCGGAACTGACGCCAGCGGGGTTAAACTTGCTGGATGGTCGTTACTCAGTGTTTGGCTATGTGACGGCAGGCAAGGATGTATTGGAGAAGTTGAGAGCGGGCGATCAAATTCAGTCGGCGCGGGTGGTCAAGGGCTTGGAGAACCTGGTGCAACCAGGGTAAGTGCGATCGGTCCTGATCGCTCCCTGGTGTTGCCAACCCGCGGGCAGGTGCAGTATCCATTTGCCAATTTGCCTTGCTAGGCTACTCACAGCACCGAGGGATGATTGCATGACACAACCGACGACTTCTTTAGCCCAACCCTCTTCAGGACAATGGCAATTTTGGATTGATCGCGGTGGCACCTTCACCGACATTGTGGCCCAAAGTCCATCTGGGGACATTCGCCTGCATAAATTGCTGTCAGACAACCCAGAACGCTACCAGGATGCGGCGATTCAGGGTATTCGGGAGATTTTGGGGGTTCCAACCGAGCAACCCATTCCGCTTGGGCAAATTGCTGCCATCAAAATGGGCACGACCGTCGCTACCAATGCTTTGCTGGAGCGGAAGGGCGATCGCACCCTGCTGTTAATCACCAAAGGCTTTCGGGATGCTTTGCGGATTGGCTATCAGAACCGCCCCCAAATCTTTGCTCGTCAGATTGTTTTACCCGAAATGCTCTATGAGCGGGTGATTGAAGTAGAAGAGCGCTACAGCGCCCAGGGGGAGGTGTTAACCCCGGTGCAAATCAATGATGCTCTCATGCAAGCGCTTCAATCAGCTTACGACGATGGCATTCGCGCCTGCGCGATCGCCTTTCTCCACGGCTATCGCTACCCAAACCATGAGCAACAAGTCGCCGAGATCGTGCGCGCGATCGGTTTTACCCAGGTTTCTGTTTCCCACACCGTCAGTCCTCTGATGAAACTGGTCAGTCGGGGAGATACTACCGTCGTCGATGCCTATCTTTCCCCAATTTTGCGCCGCTATGTCAACCAAGTGGCTGAAGCACTCAAGCATCCTGCGCAGCAGCCCGATACCCCCGACCAAACGCCAGAAAATCCCCTTCCATCCTGCTCCGCCGCCACTCTTCCCCGTCTTTTATTCATGCAATCCAACGGTGGACTGATTGATGCCCAGCGGTTTCAGGGCAAGGACAGCATCCTTTCTGGGCCAGCAGGCGGTATTGTTGGTGCGGTCAAGACTAGTGCGATGGCAGGCTTCCAGCAGATTATCGGGTTTGACATGGGGGGCACCTCCACTGATGTTTCTCACTTTAACGGTGAGTATGAGCGCACCTTTGAAACAGAAGTTGCGGGGGTGCGGCTGCGGGCACCGATGATGGCGGTTCACACGGTGGCGGCAGGCGGCGGGTCAATTTTGAGCTTTGATGGCTCGCGCTATCGGGTTGGGCCAGAGTCAGCAGGGGCCAATCCGGGGCCAGCCTGCTACCGCCGGGGAGGTCCACTGACGGTGACCGATTGCAATGTCATGGTGGGTAAACTCCAGGCGAACTTTTTTCCTCAGGTGTTTGGGGCGGAGGGCCATCTGCCCTTGGATACGACCATCGTGCAGCAGCGGTTTGAGCAACTGGCTAACGACATTCGGGCAAAGACGGGGGATCGGCGAACAGCCGAGCAAGTGGCGGAGGGCTTTTTGGCAATCGCAATTGATAAAATGGCCAGCGCGATCAAAAAAATTTCGATTCAGCGGGGCTATGATGTTACCGATTATACGCTGTGCTGCTTTGGGGGGGCCGGGGGGCAACATGCCTGTTTGCTAGCCGAGGCCCTGGGCATGAATCAGATTTTCATTCATCCCTATGCAGGGGTATTGTCTGCCTATGGGATTGGTCTGGCAGAGGTGCGATCGCTCCGGGAACAGGCGATCGAGGTAGCACTGACCGAAGCGGCCCTGCCCGCTATTCAACAGACCCTGACGGCGATTGCAACGACAGGCAAGGCAGAAATCCAGCAGCAGGGAATTGCAGAACCCCAGATCCATGTTCTGCGCAAAGCCCATCTCCGCTATGCAGGCACCGATTCGGCTCTGGTGGTCGATTTTGGGAGTGTTGCCGCCATGCGTGCCCAGTTTGAGCATGCCCACCAGCAGCGCTATGGGTTTACCATGCCTGATCAGGCCCTGATCGTAGAGGCCGTTGCCATTGAAGCCATTGGTCAAATGAGCATTCTGGAAGAACCGCTGGCGGCTGCAAACCGGTCAGCGCCCCTCACCCCTGTCGCCACCGTCCCGCTTTACACTAAGGGAGCTTGGCAACAGGCCCCAGTCTATCAACGTCGGGATTTGCAACCGGGCGATCGCATTCATGGTGCAGCCCTGATTATCGAACCCACAGGAACCAACGTAATTGAACCGGGCTGGTGGGCAGAACTCACCCAGCGTCACCATTTGATTCTGCGGCGAGAGCAAAGGGAAAAGCCAGAGGCAACAGGTCGCCCCTCAATTGTTGTTAGTGCTGTAACCAGTGCTCCAGAAACAACCCCCGACCCCGTTTTACTCGAGATTTTTAACAATCGAGTGCGGGCGATCGCTGAAGAAATGGGCGTCACCCTGCAAAATACAAGCTACTCGGTCAATATTAAAGAACGGCTAGATTTTTCCTGCGCTATTTTTGATCAGCAGGGAGCGTTAGTTGCGAATGCTCCCCACATTCCCGTTCATTTGGGTTCTATGGGTGAAAGCGTCAAAAGCCTCATCCAGGCCAAGGGAGCTACCCTCAAACCCGGCGATGTCTTTGCTTCTAACAATCCCTACAACGGTGGCACCCATCTCCCCGATATTACCGTTATCACTCCCGTTTTTATTCCCCCCAATCCCTCCGTTTCCTCTGCCGCTCTCCTCCCCCAATGTCCCCTCTTCTACGTCGCCTCACGGGGGCACCACACCGACATCGGAGGGATCACCCCCGGCTCCATGCCGCCCGATAGCACAACAATCGAACAGGAAGGCGTACTGTTAGACAACGTGCCCATTGTCCAGCAAGGACGATTTCAATCAGCCGAACTGTTGGAATTACTCACGGCAGGCCCCTATCCGGTGCGCAATCCGGAACAAAATTTAGCCGATTTACGTGCCCAAATTGCCGCCAATGAACGGGGGGTACAGGAACTGCGGCGAATGGTCGAGCATTACGGATTGGCCACTGTGCAAACCTACATGCAACACGTTCAGAACAACGCGGAGGCCGCAGTACGGCGAGTGTTAGATGTGCTGCAAGATGGGGACTTTACCTACCCCATGGATGATGGCAGCCAGATTCAAGTCAAAATCACAATGAATCGGCAAGAACGCTCCGCTTGTCTCGATTTCACAGGCACTTCGCCGCAACAAGCTACCAATCTAAACGCCCCCTTGGCCATTAGCAAAGCAGTGGTGCTTTATGTGTTTCGCACCCTGATTGAGGACGATATTCCCCTCAATGCGGGTTGTCTTAAACCTTTGCAGATAGTCATTCCAGAGGGATGCCTGCTGAACCCCCACTATCCAGCGGCAGTGGTGGCTGGCAATGTGGAAACCTCCCAGGCGATCGCCAATGCCCTCTATGGAGCACTAGGGGTACTGGCTGCTTCCCAAGGCACCATGAACAACTTCACCTTTGGCAATGACCAGTACCAGTACTACGAGACGATTTGTGGCGGTTCTGGAGCCGGGGCTAACTTTGATGGTACCGATGCTGTGCAAACCCATATGACCAACTCCCGCTTGACCGATCCAGAGGTACTCGAATGGCGCTTCCCCGTTCTAGTGCAGGAGTTTGCCATTCGTTCCGACAGCGGCGGCTCCGGCAAACACCGGGGCGGCAATGGGGTGATTCGCCGTATTCAGTTTCGGGAGGCGATGACAGCGGCGATTTTGTCTAGCCATCGGGTGGTTCCCCCATTTGGCTTAGCGGGAGGCAACCCCGGTGCCACAGGACGCAATTTTGTCGAGCGCCAAGGGGGCCGAATTGAAATCCTTGCTAGCAAGGCAGCGGTGTCGGTGCAGCCTGGTGACATATTTGTGATCGAAACACCCGGTGGCGGCGGTTTTGGTGCGCCCACCTGAGTACTTAAGAATGAAACCGAAACCACCCTCATCCCCTTTTTTGAATGCCCGTTAGAACAATACCCCTCTACTAAAGCAGGAGAGAACCTTTCACCCCATGAGTTCACGCTCATGATAGGCTTATGCACTGCGCAGCAGCGAGCGGAAGAAAGCTGCTGATGCTGAGTTCAGGGTTATTTGTGATAAAGATTGGAAACGTTGAGCTGCAAGCAAATAGTGCAATGGGTTTTGCAGAACTGTTAAGTATTCCTTTATTTTTCGGTTTTTGCTCTCGCTTAGACTACGCATCTTAATGTCTTACGAAGGATGCAACTTTTAACAACCTTAGTAATGCATCCTTCAGTCATGTGCTCAACTCTTACAACTCACTCAATTCAAATTCATAATCTCACAAAAACCTATCCCAACGGCTATAAAGCTCTGAATGGGGTCAACCTCGATATTCCCATGGGAATGTTTGGTCTACTGAGGCCAAATGGAGCGGGCAAATCCAGCCTGATGCGCACCATTGCTACCCTCCAGGAGGCTAGCGAGGGCACTATCCAGTGGGGTGATATCAATGTCCTGGAAGAAAAAGTGAAGGTGTGCCAGGTGTTGGGCTATCTGCCCTAGAGCTTTGGTGTGTATCCCGGTGTTTCCGCTGAGAAGCTGCTGGATCACTTTGCGGCATTGAAGGGTATCACTCATAGCAAGGAGCGGAAGGGGTTAGTCAAGCACTTACTGCAATAGGTGAATTTGTATGGGGGGATGAGGGCCTGAAAGGGTGACATGCGCTCGATGCACTCAGCACAGCAGACGGTAGGGATGGATTTTCGCTCGGAAGACTTGTATATATGCGTGATCTTCTTCAGCATTGATGCGGACATTGCCTTAAAGTTGCGCAGTAACCTGCAAAAGCGGGTTTTGGTCGCCTATCTGCGGTTTTAATCGTCCAGGAGAAAAGATTCGTCAATCAACCAGCCTTTTTTACTGTTTCTACCTCTTCGCCCTTTCACTCTTGATCCAGCTTCGCAGGTGTCTAAGGGATGCGTCCAATCTAATCCAGCAAGGCTAAGATGAAATCTAGACCTATCGGTGTAGTGGTGTGACATGGCAAGGGTTCATTTCGCAATCAAAGATTTGAGCCGAGGGCTGCGCTCAGCCAAAACGAGGCTCGTGCCCCTGTTACGCACTCCTGCCGCGTTAGCAGCCTTTGCATCTCTAGCGATTCACGGGGTTGTTTTGTTAGCGCTGCCATTAAACCCCACAACCAAACAAAAAGAGGTGGCGCTGCGCACTGTGCAGGTGGTGGAACTCACCCCTCTAGAGCAGAGTCGCTTACCTCGAATCTCCAGCACTCCTGACCTATCAGATAAAACCTCTCTAGATTTTCGCTATCGTTCTCTACCCACGGAAAAGCTACCCCCTCCTCTTCCCCCGCTGGATTTAAGTCGAACCCTGGGTACACCTTTCCCAGGTGGTTCCCTAGAGATAACCAGACAATCGCCAGATCCACGCCGTCAGCAACAGCGCGAGATACGGATTGACCTGAACGATAAGGCTGACAAAAAGAGCAACAAAAGCTCTGCCTCAGACTCACTGAAGTCAGAGTTAACGACCGAACCAGCGATCGCAAGCCCAAAGGCTGAAACATCCCAGAGATCACCTGAGCAACCGGCAGAGAAGCCAGAAGAAAAGGGTGAGCCTCCTGCTCGTAACAACCAAGACCCGCAACAGCCACTCACCCAAAAGCTCGCTCAAAAAATTGGCCAACCGGTATCAGAAGCGGATGCATCGAATGAATGGCTCGCCTGGTATCAAGATTTAATCGAGCGACAAGTCCCTGCCGAATTAATTATTAAGGCTCAAAATAATCGGGATGCGCCCCCACTGAATATTCCTTGCCCTGACAAAACGCCCTGTGCGGAGAAGATAGACAAAGTGTCGGTGAACCCCTTCTTCATGATGGTAGTGGCTAATCGGCAGGGGCAGGTGGTTGGTGAACCTTTAGTCGTACTCACAGGAGATAAACAACTGGATCAGGCCATTATTCGTCAGGTGGAAGAGCAGGTGCAGGCATTAAAGCCGCAACCTGAATCTGAGGAAGAGTATCGGGTGATTCACTATAAAATTCGGTTTGTGAATGCGGCCTGATCGTTAGCACGAAGATGGATGGGTCGGTATCGCCGGAACTTATATTTTTTGACTGTTTGCAGCAGTACAGGCAGCGCCTGCTGGATCTGATTGCTGACTTTAGGCAGGCACGGGTGCTGGTGGTGGGTGACCTGATGCTGGATGAGTTTTTGACGGGCCAAGTGGAGCGGGTATCGCGGGAAGCCCCGGTATTGGTGATTCGTCATGAGAGTACGCGACAGGTGCCAGGGGGCGGAGCGAATGCCGCTTTTAACCTGGCAACGTTAGGCGCACAGGTCAAAATTGTGGGGGTGGTGGGCGATGATGCCCAGGGGCAGGCGTTGCTGCGAATGTTTGAGCAGGCGGAGATTGACCCAACGGGGGTGGTGATCGATCGCGATCGCCCCACCGTTACCAAAACTCGGATTTCTGGCCATGCCCGTCAATCGGTGACTCAGCAAATTGTACGGGTTGACCGCAAATCAGATGCACTGCCTGATCCGGCGCGACAACAGCGGTTAGCCCAAATCATTCGTCATCAGGTTGCGACGGTCGATGCAATTGTGTGTTCTGACTATGGTGATGGGGTGTTTACGCCCCCAGTCATTGAGGCGGCTTTGACCCATCCCTGTAGCGTTGTCGATAGCCAGCGCCAACTTTCCCACTATGTTGGTGCAACCATTTACACGCCCAATCTCCCAGAGGCCGAGCTGGCTCTGGGCTACGCTTTAACGGATGACTTGGGCAAAACCCAAGAGAGGCTTCTAGAGCAGGCGGGGCAGGAGTTATTAGCCCGTACTCAGGCAAAGGCCATTTTGATTACCCGTGGGGAAGAGGGCATGAGTCTGTTTGAGCCAGGTCATCACAGCCAGCATATTCCTGCCTTTAACCGCACCGATGTCTACGATGTCACGGGCGCAGGGGATACGGTCGTGGCCGCTTTAACGCTGGGGCTAAGTCGGGGGGCAACTTCTTGGGAAGCGGCAGTTTTAGGAAACCTGGCTGCCAGCATTGTGGTGCGGCAGTTTGGCACCAGTACTACTACCCAGGCTGAGATGATCGCTGCGCTGCGATCGCTGTTAAAGCGCCGCCCTCGCCTATCGGGCAGTCAAAACCCCGCCGCTGCGAGCCGGGATCTGTAGCGCTAACCCCTGAGAGGTGCCTGTCACTGTTAATGGGCCAAATGACACCTGCCAGCTTTGGGGTAACCGTTCCAATGAGGCCCAGCGATCGTCAGGGGAGACCTGTACTTGGGCCGCATCTAAACCCACATTGATGGCGACAATGACGATTTCGGCATCCAACTGCCGAGCAAAAACGTAGACGAATCCTTGTGCCAGTAACACCTGATAAGCGCCTGTACGCAAGGCTGGTAGGCGATGGCGCAGAGCGATGAGTCGGCGGTGATAATCCAGTAATGCCTGATCCCACTGGCTTTCTGGAGGAAAGGCGCGACGACTATCAGGGTCAAGCTCTCCTGGTAAACCGACTTCATCCCCGTAGTAGATGCTGGGTGCCCCTGGAAAGGTGAGTAGCAGTAGGGTCGCTAGTTCGACACTGGCTCGATCGCCCTGGGCGATTGAAAGCAGGCGGGCTGTATCATGACTGGCCAGAAGATTAAGTTGGGTTAGATGAATTTGCCAGTCATAACGACCGAGCAAATCCTGGATTTTAGCGGCGTAGCCAGCAGCATCTAGGGCTGGATAGGGGGAATAGGCCCGATCTTGGACGAGATCGAGGCGCACGCGATCGCCCGCTGTAAACGCAATGGTGGGAGCTGTAAACAGATAATTCATCACACCATCAAACTGAGTGCCATCCAGCCATTCCTGGGCATCACCCCAGACTTCTCCGACAATATAAGCATCCGGATTCACCGCTTTTACCCGCTGGCGAAACTCTTGCCAAAAACCGGGGGTTTTAATCTCAAAGGGAACATCCAAGCGCCACCCATCAATGCCAAACTCTAGCCAATACTCCGCGACCTGCATTAAGTATTCACGCACATCCGGATTGTCGTGGTTAAAGACTGGCAAAGCGCGATTGTCTGCCCAACCGACATAGTTGGCTGGGCGATCGCCAACATAGGGAGCCAAGGGCCAACCCTCAATTTTGAACCAGTCGAGCCAGGGAGAATGGGGGCCATTTTCAAGAAGATCGTTAAAAAAGAAAAACCCCCGACTAGCGTGGTTAAAAACGCCATCCAGCACGACTTTGATGCTACGCTGGTGAGCCGCTTCCAGCAAATCTTGCAGAGCCTGATTCCCACCCAAAATTGGGTCAACCTGGTAATAGTCATGGGTGTGGTAGCGATGGTTTGCCGTTGATTGAAAAATCGGCGTGAAGTAAATCGCTGTAATTCCGAGGGTTTGCAGATAATCCAGATTTTCCATGACTCCCCATAGATCACCTCCCTTGTAGCCCTGCAACGTGGGAGGATCTCCCCAGGCTTCCCAGTTAGCCTGGCTAAAGATAAACGGTTGAGGTGCCTGGGTGCGAGCAAAACGATCTGGAAATATTTGGTAGAAGACTGCGTGTTTAACCCAATCTGGTGTGTGAATCGACATAAATAACCCCAAGCAAGGCAGGATAGACAGCCCTCTTACTTTCGTGGTTCTAGCGCCGTTCGTCCAGTAGGGGCTATACCCTGATTGATTCGCCCTTGCTTCAATCCGTATCCGATGGGGCTTGGGGCACATTAAAGAAGATGCTATCCAGCATATTGTCTGAGTCCGAGGTGGCCTCATCGAGGCGCTCTGAGGCAATCACCTGTTCCCCTTGACAGCTTTGTAAAGCTAGGCGGCGACGGGCTTGAGCATCAGGAAAGTCTGGCTTAATCTGTAGGGCATGATCAAAACTGGTAACAGCATCGGCATGTTTGCCCAGGTGGCTGAGAGCGGTTCCTCGGCGATACCAGGCCAGATAAAACTGCGGCTGAAGCTTCACCGCCCGGTCATAGCTCTCGATCGCAGCATCGTTTTGACCTAAATGCCCTAACGCCACGCCACGACAGTACCAGGCTTCGGCAAAGTCAGCTTGTATGGCGAGGGCGCGATCGCAGCTTTCAATCGCTTCTTCGTAGCGTCCTAATTTTCGCAGGGCAACGCCGCGACTATACCAAGCCCGACCAAAATCGGGCATCAAGGCAATTGCCTGGTCGTAGCACTCTAAGGCCGTTTCATAGCGACCTGAACGATGCAGTGTAGTACCCCAGTTATACCAAGCAGCACACAAATCGGGATTTAGCCTGAGTGCCTGGCGATAGCTCTCAATCGCTTCCTCATAACGCCCCAACTGATCCAGGCTGTTGCCTCGGTTATACCAGGCTTCGTACATCGCAGGATTGAGCTGTAACGCCTCATCATAACTGGCGATCGCCTCTTCGTAATGGCCTAGCCGTTGCAGCACATTTCCCCGGTTATACCAAATGGCAGAATCGTTACTCCGCAAAGAAAGCAACCAGTCATAGCTGCTCAACGCCTCTTCATAGCGTTTAAGCTGATTGAGCAAATTGGCCCGGTTGTACCAAGCTTTCGCAAAGTTAGGGCGCTGGGCCACGGTTTGATCAAAACTGGCGATCGCCTCTTCATAGCGCCCCATTTTGGCAAACAGAATACCCCGATTAAACCAGGCTTTAGAGTATTCTGGATTGAGCGCAATTGTACGCTCAAAGCAATCGAGAGCTGTTTGCAAGTCCCCCAGCTTTTCAGCCGCATTGCCCTGGTTATACCAGGCTTGATGATAATCGGGCCTCAGGCGAGTCGCGGCCTGATAGCTCGCGATCGCCTCCTCGTAGCGCTCCATTTCAAACAGCGTCATGCCTCGATAGTTGTAAATCACTGGCACCTTTGGCGCAATATTCAAGGCCAGATCAAAACTTTCCAATGCCGCAGGATATCGTTTCAATTCATACAGGGCCATGCCCCTGTGGTACCAGATATCAGCTCGATTCGGGCAACGCTGTAGAATTTCATCAAAGGTCATCAAAGCCTCGGCATATTGCCCCATTTGCAATAGCTGTAAGCCGCGCTGTAAGAACAGTTCCGGGTCAGAAATATCAATCACAGACATGGTTAGAGGCCGATGTACGCATTCAAATTAAATCAGCAAAAATATCGAAACAGGTGCAACTTCACCAAAAAAAACCAGTCCTTCATGCAGAGCCGCTGCACTGCAAGAAATGATTGAAAGCAATGGGCAAATTTAACCAGGTGAATGAGGCAATGATGATAATTTACGCTGCCTAGCAAAAAATTGCGACTTTTTTCTAAAATCGCTCGATCCGCCAACTTTTTTATCGCAATTGTGCTCAATAGTTCTTTGGGTTTCTTGGCGTCAGCAGGCATTCTTCAGGTGCATCCCAGTTTTGCAAGGTTGCCACCCTGCGGGAAGCGCAAAGTGCTCCATCCCCCAGTTCCTTCCCCCAAAATGGGCAAGGGGAAGCCGAATTCAAAGCTTCTCTCCCGTCCTGGGAAAGGGATTGAGGACAAAGGCTACATTAAGTGGGGTGAACCCTATTCCTCCCCTGTCCATGGTTTGCCTGACCCTCTCTTGCTCGCCCAACAGCGCAGGAGTAGAAACCAAAGGCTTCGGCTCTACGGATGTAATGAAATGCAAACATTTGTAATCTGTCATCGGGTATAGCTTACAAGTTGTAAAGGTAACCGATGCAAGTGGTTTATTTGCGCCTGCCCACAGGTCACTGGGTCAGTCAGTGGTGGATCTACAGTTGGCAGTCGGCTCAGGCTCAGAAGGTGAATATAGTGGATGTTTGGGGGCATTTAAACCTCAACATTTCTCTGCCCGATTCTCAAAGCCAGTGACTTTTTCTTAGCCCAAGTCGAGCTTGGAGCCTACTGGTTCCCCGCAGGTAAAACTAGGTGTGGACTTGGCTAATGTTGAGTCGCTCAATTTGCTCCTGTTTTCTCTGATCTATCTATGGCTACTGCAACGATCAATCCTGCTCAACGAGTTGCCTGGCTTGCAATTTTGCAAGCTTTAGCCGTGCTGTGGCTATCGCTTTATCAGGCTCATCGGCTGTTTACAGGCTACGTCCATCGCTCTGCTCCGGTGAGCTTCTGGCAAAATCTCCAAGATTTACTCGATAGCGGTGGGTTATCTGAGCAGGGGTGGGGATGGCAACTCATTGGGGTAATCAGCCGCCTGGGTTACCAGGGCCTAGACGTATTTGTTTTGCTCTACGGGTTTCGTCTGGCGCTTTCACTCCAAGGACGCCCCCTGCACCTGGGGAAATTTTTAGGCTGGGCGGTAGGCCAGTTGCTGCTACCCTACTGGATTGTGGCATTGCTGGCTTATCCGACGCTCTGGGCGATCGCCCAGGCGACTGACAGCTATACGCCCAATGCCTGGTATAGTTTTGCTGGCCTTACCTTTCCCCTGTTATTTGATTACAGCGGGCGCATCCTAGAGCGCACCAATCCGACTTGGTGGCTGGTGCCCCTGTTACTCCAGTTGACGTTACTGTTTCCCTTGCTGTGGCACCTCTTACAGCGCTGGGGGGTGAGAAACCTAGTGTGGGTCAGCACCCTCCTAACCTTGCTTTACCGCAGTCTGGCGGTGGGGGCTGGGGGGGCGCACCCGCCCTATGTTTTGCTGGATACCGGGGGGGGCTGGCAACCCTTTGCCTCGGCTCTGGCATGCCTGAGCACGTTTGTGATGGGGATGGGAGCTGCTGCGGCTTATCAGGCCGGGCGTGGCGTGGTTTTCTGGCGGTGGCCCCGGTGCCTGGGAATGGGATTGGGGCTGTATGGCTTGGGTTTTCTAGCACAGTTTGATCGCTGGGGTTGGGTAGTTGCCGACTTGCTCTTGCCTCTGGGTTTAGGTCTGGTTGGAATGGTCGGATTGCGTCTACTGACGGAGCCAAGCTGGTTACAAGCATGGTTAACCTGGCTCGGAAAGCACAGCTATAGCTATTACCTGCTCCATTACTTTGTGATTGATCGCACGATCAAACTGGTGATTCGGAATGATGTCAAACTTTATACCCTACTGCTACCTGTGATGGTGTTGGGCACCTTTGTTTTGGCGATGCTCGTAGAGGCCATGGTGCCCTTTTGGCGAAAGCTTGGGCGCGGCATTTGGCGCGACTTAGACTTTGTTTTGCGGCGATCGCCCCAGCTACCTCCGCGCCACTGGCGGCCTCAAGTGGGCGAGGTTGTGAGCTATCAGGATCGCCCTGATTGGCGTGTTGTTAAGCGCGAGCCATTGCTAGATGAACAGGAAATCTGGCTTTGCCAGGTTACCGATGGGCAGCGATCGCTGTGGGTTGCAGAAACCGAGTTAGAACCTTCCGAAACACCACCGGATCAAGAAGAAGCTACCTATCGGAGGATCTAGCCTGACCCCGGTTTAGCCCCCTAAACGTGCTCAATTGTTTGGATTGACTAGAAATGAACCCCCTAACCCATGGCTAAAGGAGAACCCCTGTGAGGAAGTGGACGGACGATATTACAAAACTCATCTTTGCCCATGTCGTCTTGATTGGTGTACCAACCTTGTTTTATTACTGCCTCCGGATCGGAGGCATTTCATTGCTCAATCTACACCTGGCGATCGCCGCCTTTTTTTTGGTCAGTTCGCTCATTATCATGACCGAATGCACCGTTGCTTTCATGCGGCGGTTTGCCACTGTTGAGCAACCCCGCCCACGCAACGCCTTAGACCGATGGTTGCGCTGGGTCAAGCAAGCCTTGGGTCTTAGTGGTCAGCAATTGCCTCTCAGCCCTCATCCGGTACCTCGTTGTACTGTGCTGGTGGCAGCTTACCTACCCAATGAGCAGGATATTATCCTCGAAACGATTCATCATATTTTGGCAACTGTGCGCCGCCCCAAAGCAGGCTTAGAGATTATTCTGGCCTACAATACCCCGGTTCACTTACCCGTTGAAGAAGATTTGCGCCTGCTTGCGATCGCCCACCCAGAACTGCGCCTACTGCGCGTTGAAGGCAGCCGCTCGAAGGCTGAAAATCTGAATGCAGCCATGGAGCTAATTACAGGAGAAATTACCTGCATTCTGGATGCAGATCATCACCCCCCTGCTGATTGTTTTGAGCGGGCCTGGCGCTGGCTGGAGCAACACTACGACGTCGTGCAAGGGCGAAACGTGATTCGCAATCATGCCGATAATCTCTTTACCCAAAATATCGCGGTGGAATTTGAAATGGTTTACGGCGTAGCTCATCCCGCCAAATCCTATCTAATGGACTCGACAATTTTTGGTGGCTCTAATGGCTACTGGCGCAGCGACGTGCTGAAGCGCATTCGGTTTAACCCAGCCATGCTAACAGAGGATATTGATGCCTCAATGCGAACTTTGCTGAGTGGATACCGAATCATTCATGATCGCAGCATCATTACCACGGAACTGGCCCCGGCTGATTTTCATGCCTTTTGGTTTCAGCGAAAACGCTGGTCTCACGGTTGGCTAGAGGTGAGCCTCAAATATCAGCGGCGGGTGTGGCGCTCAGCAAAGCTAAGCCTCTGGCAAAAAATTTATTGGACCTATCTCCTGTACTACTGCGTTTTTTACTCGTTGCTGGCGCTCCAGGTTTTACCACTCTTCCTAAGCTTTATGCTCTACCCGCTAGCAGAGCCGCCGGCTGAAAATGCCTTTTTGTGGGTGAGTACAGTGGTTACCTTTGCCAGCGGTATCTACGCTACCTTGGTGACAGCCAAAGTGGCCGCCCTGCGCTATCCCTGGCGCTACTACTGGCAGCATGGGCTGTTTATCTTCTTCTATACGATTCTTAAAAATGCGATCGCCATTGTTGGGCTGTATGACCATCTCCATGGCTTCAACCGCTGGGTGGTAACTCCCCGCACCGTTGCTCAACGGCAGCCCACCTCAGCGCTGTCTAATCGTCCAAACTTGACTCCTGTACCGCCACCTGCCGCCGGATTAGAATCGTCAGAGGTTTAATCCATCACAATTTAGAAACCAGCGAAAACGACCGTCCCCACTCAATCCCAGCGCAGGCGGTGGAATCGGGTTGGGATGAGAAATAGATAACCAGAAAGTTGAGGAGAGGTATCCTATTTTGGTTAGGGGGCGATTTCTGGCCAGCAGCAGCTCTGCAACGCCAAAGCACTCAATTGGTTGTCGGTCGCTGGCTCTGGTTTAGTCGGCATGATAGCGATCGCCCAGTTGCCCAATAAATTGGGGGTTAAGACCAGGTGGGGGCGTTGCTCCCAGTCAAGGGTTTTGCCCCTGCCCTTCGTCTTCAATCAGGTAACTACAGCCATACATATTGACAGGTCATAGCCCCCGCAAAAATAGCCTGACAGCATACCCAAGAGAGCCAATCATTTAAATTTGCTTGAGAAAAGGCCCGATCAAACAATTTGGCAGAAAAATAGAGTCATGTTTAGCTTGGCAGCACCGAAAATTAAACCGACGGAGAGGTTTGTTCGGGGCAGGTTTAGCCCCAATACCAGTTCAGCAGAACCGAGTTGAACCCACCGCTCCTAAGCAACGGGTGGTTCAACTGATTCTCTTTAAGTCGAGGCGATCGCCCATAGAGGTTTTGGCATAGTCAGCAATTTCGCTCTTGAGGCAGAGGCCATTCGTCAGCTCGACCACCGACAGTAGGCGAGGGATATTCCCCTGCTGCGGCTACTTGATTTTTCTACTGATTGCGAATGCCCCGCTACCCCACTGAAAAGACCTTTTCGCGCCGTCGCCTAGGGCAGTTAGCAACGCTTCAGTTCACTGCCGGGTTGGCGGCAATGGCTGGGGGAAGCCTTGCCTTTCCCTTGTTATCGCGGGCCTATCAAGACCGTCTGATGAAACGTCCACCGATTTTAGGTACAACCTTTAGTCAGCTCCAATGCTATTACATGCAGTTAGACTGGCAGGCGACCTTTAAGGCGGTGGTAACTTTGGGGCTTGACCGGATTCGCCTTTGCGCCTATTGGCATGAAATTGAGGCAACAGAAAATGATTTTAATTTTAGTCAGATTGATTGGCTGTTAGAAGAATGCGATCGCCGTGGGATTCAGGTCGCCCTGGCGGTTGGCATGAAGGTTCCGCGTTGGCCAGAGTTTCACTTCCCTGACTGGTTGCGCGATCGCTATGATACTCAGGGCAATCATCTGCCGCTGGATGCCAATCCGGCGATTGCTGCCCATGGGCTGAATTTTTTGCAGCGGGTGGTGGAACATGTGCGCCCGGCCCCAGCCATCACCCATTGGCAGATCGAAAATGAACCCTTTACCCATCTGGCGATCGCTGGGGGACGCTTTCTCAGTTATCAGTTTGTGCGCCGAGAAGTCGAGCTGGTGCGATCGTGGGCCAGACCCGAGCAAAAAATGCTCTTGACTGGCTCGATTACCCTACCTGCTGCTCAAGACCAGGCCGACCAAACCGCTTTGAAACTGAGTATGCCGCTGGTAGATGCCTTTGGTCTCAATGTTTACACCAAAGTGCCTCTGGCCAATACATTTTTCTACCTGGAGCCATTGCCCCCTTTCTGGCGCACCCTCCGCCAATGGCAAACCAACCTAGTGACTCACGGCAAGGAAGCCTGGGTGGCCGAAGCCCAGGCAGAACCTTGGGAACCCAATCAACTCGTGGCCATGGGTAAGCCCGATTACCCCAGTGCGAACCCGCGCCGTACAGCTGAATTAGTCACCACCTTAGCCGAAGCCGGGTACAGCACTATTCTGCTTTGGGGTTGCGAGTACTGGTACTGGCACCATCAACATGGCCGTCACCAGTGGTGGAGAGCCATCCAACAACTAACCCAGGCACCTCTCGCAGACACCACTCAGGCTTCTGCCTTAGCCAGGAAACCCAGCTAAACCTAAAGCCGGGATCTATTGCTTTAGGGTTGCAAACAGCTCTTTAACATGCTGCCAGGCATCTGCCGCCGCTTCAGGATGATAGTCAGCACGCTGGTCGCAGAAAAAGCCATGCCCAGCGGCGTAGCGAAAGACCCGATGGGGGATTTGGTGCGCCTGCAAAGCCGCTTCGATCTGGTCAGCCTGCTCATTGGGAATGAGTGGATCCTGGGTACCAAAAAAGGCATAGAGGGTTCCCTGGATTTCCCGAGTGCGGTGAATCGTCGGCTCCCCTCCTCCAGGGGTGAAGGTGGTGATGCCGCCGCCGTAGAAGGAGGCCGTCGCTCGAATGGCTGGCAGGGTAGCCGCTAGGTAAGCGACATGTCCACCAAAACAAAAACCGATCACCCCAAATTTATCTCCTTGAATGGCGGGTAGAGTCTGGAGGTAGGCGATCGCGGCTTGAATATCACTCAACAATTCACTTGCCGTCGTCAAATCTTTATGCGTTCTGCCGAGGGCGGTTTCTTCCTGGGTATAACCCACCTCGAAGCCAGGGGCGGTGCGCTGATAAATGGCAGGGGCGATCGCGATATAGCCTTCCTGAGCAATTCGCTCAGTGACCGAGCGAATATGGGCATTCACCCCAAAAATTTCTTGAATCACAATCACGCCAGGATAAGCCCCCGATGTCGTTGGCTGGGCCAAATAGGCATCGATTTCCAAAGCCCCATTGGGTAGCTTGACCCAGTTGGTTTGAATGGCAGTTGTGGTCATGGCTGACTTTCTATCATGCAGGCCACAATTACCATAGCAGTTTCCTGGCGCTGGTTTGAGCTAAAAAAAGCGATCACCCCGGTAAAGTGATCGCCAATGCGTTATGTGATCTGAACTTGCACAGTTACCTGAACTGTACGTTCATCTATCGGGCAACCCAAGCAAGTTTATGCAAAGCAGCCAAAAAAACAGCAAAGTGCAAAAGTCTCAGCGCTCATATTGACGAGAGGACGATCGCTCAACCCAGGTAAACTCAACCACCCCTACTGGATTGGAATAAACCCCGCCCGCTGTATAGATTGCTGCCCCTGGGAGGAAAGTGCGGTTTCAATAAATTGTTGAACCACCGGGGCCGTGCGGGTTTTCACCACCAAGTAGACAACCCGACTAATGGGGTAGCGCCCCTGTCGAACGGCATCTTGATCGGTGGGTAAAACGCCCTCAACCGGCACCAAGCGAATGGTCTTCTGGTTCGCAATTTGAGTAATTGTGCTATAGGTAATGCCATCCCTGCCCAAAGCCCGGAGTAAAGGCGTTGTTTCATCCTGGCGGGCCGTTATAAAGTTAGGCCCATCCGGTGCAAAGGCCTGACCCAATAAAACCGCATCCTGAAAGAAGGTGTGAGTACCACTATCGCGGGAGCGATTATAGACCTTGATCGCTTGATTTGGCCCACCGACATCAGCCCAGTTGGTAATTCTACCCTGGAAAATATCTTTGAGTTGTTGCATGGTCAAGCTTCCTTGATAGGGGTTGTTGACCCCGACGGCAATAGCTAAGGCGTCCCGCGCAATAGGAATGCCTTGTAACCCTCTTTGGAGTTCTTCCGATTTGAGAGGACGAGAACTCGCCGCAATCCAGACACGATCGTTAATCAGGTTTTGAATGCCAGCATTCGTACCATTGGGGCGACCATCGGGGATGCCGTAGGTCGTGGGTAGGGATGGGTTGACTAAACCGTAGGCAATTTGGAGTTGCTTGACGATGGCAACAATCGTGACGCTACCATCCATCGTCAAAACATTGGGATTGGGCAAGCTGGTATCTAACTTCAGCGCTCCAGGGTTTTGGGTGGGGTCAGGTGCTGTACCAAGCGACCCACTGCCTACCTGATTCGGATCAATCTGCCCCGTTGGGGCAGGCGTTTGCGTTTGTTGACTTCCAGGCAATAGATGACGAAAGAACCAGAGACCTGCACCGACTAGCCCAGCAGTAACCAGGAAAGATACAACCAGCGCAACTGTGTCGTTTTTTCCAGTAGACATAGGCAAACCTGGTAGAAGACAAAGAGAGAGCTATCAATGACACGACCCACCCGTGAACGTTCGGTCGCTGGCAGGGCGATCGCCCATCCAAATGCCCCACCCGGCCAACCAACAACTATTTACCTCTATCTCAAGCATTTATGGGATTGAAAAGCTAAATCCCCGTCGTTTCTCTACATCATTATTCTGAAAGCTTTCTCATGCTAACGAAGCGAAAAGGAACTTGCGACCCTTTGTGCATTTCCCAGATAACCCAGAAGCTGCAATCGTAAGCAGTAGTTTTTGACCCTTGTCCACCAAGACATCACGAACAAGGTAATTCATCCCGCTTGCTACAAATCTCCCAGTTGCCTCATAGCAATCTCTCTAGCCCGTTCAGACAGTCTGTCAAGCAAAACATTACCGGACTCGTCAAGCAGATTTTCTCGACGCATTAGTTCGACAACGGTTTGAAACAGAAGTTTCTCCACTTGCTCAGCCTGCTCTACTAACCAAAGGTGGGTTTCCTGGTCTTCTGGAAACTGCTCAATACAGCCTACCGTGTAGCGCTGGAATGACCGCACTTGGCGCAAAATCCGAGCTAGATACCCTGGACATTCGCAGGCAATGACCTCGGCGAAGCGACAAATATCAAGTAAGTCTTCGTCAGAAATGTGCGAAATATTAACTGTGGATAGAGCCATGGCTGTCTGTCAAATCTGAAACACTTTCTAGTACTTTCCATGGTAGCGGCTGCGCCTTGAAAAAGAGACAGCATAGGAAAGATCGACTGATTTTCCGCCAAAATGATGAGTTTGTAGAAACGTTTGTAGCAATTCAGGTTAACCGATGAAAGCAATCATTATGACCGTTCCTGGAGCACCAGAGGTTTTGCAACTAGCGGAGGTACCTTTACCTCGCATTCAAAAACCAACGGAGATGTTAGTGCGGCTCAAAGCAGCGGGCGTGAATCCGATTGATACTAAGTTGCGCCGCCGGGGCACTTTTTACCCTGAGCGCTTGCCTGCGATTCTAGGCTGTGATGGAGCGGGCGTCGTTGAACAGATTGGCACTGCTGTTCAGCGGTTTCAGCCAGGGGATGCTGTCTATTTTTGTCAAGGTGGGTTGGGGGGACAACCAGGCAACTATGCAGAGTGGACGGTTGTAGATGAGCGGTTTGTCGCTCCGAAGCCGAAGTCGCTCAGCTTTATCGAGGCGGCAGCGGCTCCCCTCGTGTTGATTACGGCCTGGGAAGCCCTCTATGATCGCGCCCGGTTACAAGCGGGCCAGCGTGTACTCATTCATGGGGGCGCTGGGGGAGTCGGCCACGTAGCGGTGCAGTTGGCCAAGCTGCAAGGGGCAATGGTAGGCACAACCGTGAGCAGTCGGGCAAAAGCGGATTTTGTGCGTTCCCTAGGAGCGGATGTGGCGATTCTCTATCGAGAAACCAATTTTGTAGAGGCGGTACACCAATGGACGGATGGGCAAGGAGTTGATGTCACCTTTGATACGGTCGGGGGGCCAGTTTTAGGAGAGTCCTTTGCTGCCACTCAAATCTATGGAGATTTGGTCACCCTTTTAGAACCGGCTCCAGAAACGCCTTGGAAAGTGGCCCGTAGCCGCAACCAACGGGTAAGTTTTGAGCTAATGCTAACGCCCATGCTGCAAAACTTGGTTGAAGAACAACAGGTGCAAGCTACGATACTAACCCAGTGTGCCCGGCTGATTGATCAGGGACAATTGCGCCTGCAAGTAAGCCAGGTCTTACCCCTGTCGGAGGCGATCGCGGCCCATCGTCAACTCGAGACGGGGGACATGACCGGTAAGCTCGTACTGACCATTGCAGATTCGTAGGTTTTAGATTGATGAATGGTTTCGCTCTTGGGTACCGGCTTCACTCTTAGAGGCACTGAATCCTTCACTCCCCTATAAACCATTCTCGCAGTTTACCAATCAACACGGCCTCAAGTTGCTGGGTTACTTCTACTTCGCTGCGGCTGGCATCAATCCGCACGATCCGCTGGGGATACTGCTGGGCTAACTCAGCAAAGCCCTGGTAGACCCGCTGGTGAAAGCTAAGGGTAGCCTGCTCGATGCGATCCGCCGCCCCTCGCTTTTGGGTGCGCGCTAATCCGACCTCTACGGGAACATCTAACCAAAAGGTCAGGTCACTGGCTAACCCATTGGTGGCAATCTGGTTGATTTGGTCAATTAAGCTTCGGTCTAAACCTCGACCATAGCTCTGATAGGCAATTGTCGAGTCGGTGTAGCGATCGCACAAAATCAAGGCACCACTCGCCAGTTGAGGCTGTAGCAAACATTCCACATGTTGTGCCCGATCCGCCGCGTAGAGCAACAACTCGGTGCGGGCTTGCAATGGCTCGGCTCCGTCATATCCCAATAGCAGCTGACGAATCTGCTGGCTCATCTCCGTTCCCCCTGGTTCACGGGTCGCTACCCAGCGGGGAAAGTCGCCTTCGGCTTGCTGCGCCTGCTGCTCAAGCCAGGCTTGAACCCGTTGAATTTGGGTCGTTTTGCCACTGCCTTCGCCCCCTTCAAACACAATCAATCGACCCGACTTTGCCATCCAATGACTCCCTCAAACTGACTCCGTAAAAACTGACTCCGTAGCGCTCCACACGAACTTTCTCGGTATAGAGTCGATAATAGAACTCTCTACTACTGGCAAGTTGAGCAATGAAGACGGAAGTCCTGCGAGAGCGCTTAAACCATTACTATCAGCAGATCAAGGTCATTATTCTCAATCGCCAAAACCCAATTACAGGGCTATTGCCAGCGAGTACCGCCATTAATGCCCACGGTGATTATACGGATGCCTGGGTGCGTGACAATGTTTATAGCATTTTGGCCGTTTGGGGCTTGGCCTTAGCCTACCGCAAGCTAGATGACAACTCTGGCCGCGCCTTTGAGTTGGAGCACAGCGTGATCAAGCTAATGCGGGGGCTGCTGTTTGCCATGATGCGCCAGGCGGAGAAAGTAGAAAAATTTAAGGAAATTCAACATCCGCTGAATGCGCTCCACGCTAAATATGACACCCAGACCGGTGGCACCGTTGTGGAGGATGACAAGTGGGGGCATTTGCAGTTAGACGCCACTTCCCTGTTTTTGCTAATGCTGGCCCAGATGACAGCCTCGGGTTTGCACATCATTTTTGATACGGATGAGGTGAACTTTATCCAAAATCTGGTCTACTACATTGGGCGGGCCTATCGCACTCCTGACTATGGCATCTGGGAACGAGGGGCCAAGATTAATCACGGTAACCCAGAGTTAAATGCCAGCTCAGTGGGGATGGCCAAAGCTGCGTTAGAGGCGATCAATGGGCTAGATTTATTTGGGGTAAAGGGCTGTCAGCGCTCGGTGATTCACGTCTTGCCTGATGAAATTGCCCGCACCCGTATTACCCTAGAGTCGCTGTTGCCAAGAGAGTCGAGTTCTAAGGAGGTAGATGCAGCGTTACTGAGTGTGATTGGGTTTCCAGCCTTTGCGGTGGAGGAGACTGAACTCTGCGATCGCACCCGCCAGAAAATCATCGCTAAACTTCAGGGCAACTATGGCTGCAAGCGATTTTTGCGTGATGGTCACCAGACGGTGATTGAAGACCACTCCCGTATGCATTACGAACCCTGGGAACTCCAGCAATTTGAGCACATTGAATGTGAGTGGCCCCTGTTTTTTACCTATTTGCTGTTAGATGCCTTATTTCGGGGCGATCGCGAACAGGTAGAGTTCTACCAGACCCGCTTAGAAGGTCTACTCATTGAGCGAGATGGGCAACGGCTCCTGCCCGAACTCTACTATGTTCCCGCAGCCAACCTCGAGGCCGAGCGCCAGCGACCCGGCAGTCAGCTCCGCCTGCCCAACGAAAATGTGCCCCTCGTGTGGGCGCAAAGTCTCTACTTTTTGGGGCAACTGGTCAAAGAAGACCTCATTACCATCAGTGATATTGACCCCCTGGGTCGCCATCTTCACATTCGCCATCAACGACAACCGATTGTGCAGGTGGCCCTCCTGGCTGAGACAGACGCCCTCCAAGCCCAACTTGCTGCCTATGGCTTTGCAACCCAAACGATCCAGCAGGTGGCCCCGATTCAAGTGCGTCAAGCCCAAGAGCTGGCCGATGCCTATCTCCAGATTGGGCGCAACGATAAACTCAAGTTGAGTGGTCGCCCCCACCGCCGTCTCCGCAGTTTAACGACAGCTCGGATCTATCGAATTTGTGGCGAAACTGTTGTGTTTCTGCCCTCCTTTTTGGATCAGCAGCAGTTTTACCTGACCTATGACACCAAGTTTTTGATTACCCAAATTCGCGCCGAAATTGCTTACATTCAGCGCCATTGGAGCTTGCTGGGTCGCCCCACGATTACTCTTCTGCTTACCGACTCGATGCTCAAGGAAAAAGATGGAACCCTTGACCCGGTGCCATTGCTGGCCCTGTTGCAGGAGTTTAAGGTAGGAACTTGCAACGGCGTACAGGTTAAACTCGGGCAACTCAATCAGTTGATGCTCACGTCTAACATTGAGCGCTTTGACTTTCTCCATAATTTTGAGTTTACTCAGGCCGCGCTAAAAAATACCCGGCCCGATTGTCGCTACCTGGCCTTTAACCCTCGGCGTAGCCATCCCCTGAGCGTGACGAAAGAGTTTCAGCTCGAAAGTGAAACCAATATCAAGTTTTTGCTCTCCTGCCTGCGGGAGTCTGACAATCTCTACGAGCAAGTGGAACTGCTGAGCGCATTGGTGCGGTTGCGGGGCTTTGAGTTTGATACGGGGTTGGGACAGCCAGAGACGCCAGTATTCGTTTCAGAACTGTTGGATGAGGTCTACCGCAAAGCCGGAGAACATAAGCTCTGGAGTGTGGTGCGTCGCGTTGCCGGACTATATGACCGGGTCAGTATGAGCTTGTCCGATGCCGTTACCGATATTTTGGTGCGGCAGAAACAGATTGCCGTGGGGCGCTCTTACAGTGAAGCATCCTTGATTACGCAGCCGATGGCTCCAGAGGAGATTATGAGTAAGCTCAAGGAGTTTTGTCGGGAAGATATTCGCGATCGCGTTTTAACCCAAGAGATTCTCATCTACCTTAGCCTGTTGATTCGTTCAGAGCCAGATTTGTTTAAGGGCTTTCTCACGATTCGGGTGGGTTATCTGATTTTGCTGCTGACCACCGAACTGGCTCAGGCCGAAGCCATTACCCAAGATGAAGCCTATGATCGCCTGTTACAACTCAGCCCCTACGAAATTCAAAGCCGCCTGCGCCATGTGTTGACAGGCTACGATGGGTTAGGTAAGGCCCTCTTTGCCCAAGAATCGCTAGCAACTAACCAGCAGATCAAAGACATTCAGTGGGTGATCCGCCAGCAAGAAGAGGAGCTTCCCAAACATGAGAATTGGTTACGCAAACGTCAGCTCGATGGCACAGTTAATCGCGTACCACCGGATTTTTACCCCAGCGTTTGGCAGGTTTTGAACCATTGCCAAGGGCTAATTATTGGAGACAAGCTCGAACGACGGAATCGCCTCGACCGCGAAATTATCATGGAAATGACCCCTGGTGAAAAGAACTTTGCCCTGCGGGTCGAGCATCTGCTCAATAAAATTCAGGCTCCAGAATATCGCCAGGTAAATGTCGAAGCGTTAATGGAACTGGCCGCGATCGCCGAGCAGAACCCTGATTTACAGATTAAAGACTACATTGTACTGGATGTGTTAATCGGTCATGCTGTCCGCTTGGCCTGGCTCGACGCTCACCCAGAACATGTGGGCAACTATGCCAACTACAAAGCGATGGCCTGGCGCAGCTTCTACGAAAGTTCACCCTACGACTGCGCACGGCTGATTGCCAGAGCACTCCAGTTCTTGACCCAACTCGGGCAAACTAGCAACGTGGGTTAAGCCACTTGTATTGCGCGATCGTCATATTTGAGCCTTCAACCGTTTGAGCTGACTTCAGCTTCGATACGGTTATTGCCATGACCTTGCCTGATATAACCGGATAGATCCAAATTTTTCTTGAGTGATACCGATTTAAATTGGATATAGGGCAAATAGAGTAGACTGAGAGGGTAGTTTAGATTCCCTCTGCAATGGCTGGAGTCACCTCGGTTAAAGTCAAAGAAAGTCTCGATGAGCTAGTCCAACAATTGCAACAAGTGGAAAC
>CALIDI010000019.1 GCA_938023035.1 uncultured Leptolyngbyaceae cyanobacterium
GGGTGATTCTGGATCCAGAGGTGCTTTACTTTGCTCAAATGGCAACCCGCCAGGGTAAATCAGGTAGCCGCACACTAATTCTCTCAGAGGATCGGGGGCGCTATATCAAACCAGTGTTGCCCCGTGGCAAAGTGCGGCGAATCGCTGTTGATGCGACCCTGCGAGCCGCTGCCCCCTATCAAAAGGCACGCAAGCAACGAGCAAGAGCAACGGTAGGGGGTGCCGCTCCAGGGCAAGGGAAACGAGTCTATGTCGAGCCACCCGATATCCGCGCCAAGCGGCTAGCCCGCAAGGCCGGTGCCCTCGTTATTTTCGTGGTCGATGCCTCTGGTTCAATGGCGCTCAATCGAATGAACTCGGCCAAGGGAGCGGTAATGCGCCTCCTTACAGAGGCCTACCAGAGCCGTGACCAGGTGGCTCTTATTCCTTTTCGGGGGGAACAGGCGGAGGTGCTGCTGCCACCAACACGCTCGATTGAAGCCGCTAAACGGCGGCTGGATCAGCTTCCCTGCGGTGGGGGTTCCCCTCTAGCCCACGGTTTAACCCAGGCCGTGCGTGTCGGCATGAATGCCAAACAGTCGGGAGATGTTGGCCAGGTGGTGATTGTGGCGATTACCGATGGACGAGGCAACGTGCCCCTCGCCCGCTCTTTGGGGGAAACGCTTCCGCCAGAGGAGAAGCCCGATATTAAGGGAGAACTGCTGGATATCGCTGCTAAAATCAGAGAGATTGGGTTTAAGCTGCTGGTGATCGATACAGAAAATAAGTTTGTCTCTACAGGGTTTGCGAAGGAGTTGGCGAAACAATCGGGTGGCAAGTATCACCATTTGCCAAGAGCTACCGATCAGGCAATCGCGGGTTTGGCTAAAACAGCGATCGCAGATTTAAAGACCCCCTAAGGTTCCTGGATTCAAGCCATTTGAAACCTGAGAGTTTTACTACAGAGGCGCAGAAAATCCAGAACTATCCCCGGATAACTTCAACTTTGGGGTGAAATTTTATTAGCGATCGCCAGGTTACTGAGTCTACTAGGGGGTGGGGATGTTGCTCCTAGCTATGGGTTCTACCCCTCAGTCTGATCCAAATCAATCAGGTAGCGATAGCATCAGAGTCAAAGAGCGTAGAGGATACGACTGTTTCTGGTAACCTTCTAAGACCCAGCAGATTTTGCGGTGGAGATTTGGGAAACGCCAAAAAACCTAGCAAGATCCTAGATAAAAATTCTAGGAGGCATCGCTAGGGTAATTTATCAGAATGTTGGTGTTGCTTAACAAAGGGATGACTCGCCCTCATTCCCCTTTCTTGAATATCCGTTAAGACTATACCCCTCTCCTCAAATGGGTGCAGGGTCGCTCGGATTAACGTCCCTCTCCCTACTTGGGAGAGGGATTTAGGGTGAGGGCGAATTGGGTGATTCTTATCCAGATTCAGTAACGTCAGAACCTCCTAATTCTCCCTCGCACAGCTCCGCATTAGCTGTAGCAATCATAGCCTAGAGGTTATGAACTGGAACCCTAGACCTCTGCAGGAGCTGCGACCTCACCCCGAGCGGCGGCAGCCTCATCGGGATGGATGCCTAGGCGCGTCAGGTTAATTCGCCCGCGATTGTCAATCTCACGGATTTTCACAACCACCTCATCGCCAACACTGACCTCGTCCTCAACCTTGCCGACCCGATAATCGGCCAGTTGGGAAATATGGATCATCCCTTCCATACCAGGGAGCAACTCGACAAAGGCCCCAATCGGGATGATGCGCGTCACCTTGCCTGCGTAAACATCTCCCGCATTCAGTTTGCGCGTCAATCCTTGAACCATGGCGCGGGCACGCTTGGCGGCCTCCCCATCGGTAGCGGCGATAGTTACAGTACCGTCGTCGGCAATGTCGATTTTGACTCCGGTTTTCTCCGTAATGCCCTTGACTGTTTTGCCTCCTGGGCCAATCAGGGCACCAATCATATCCTGATCAATTTTGAGGGTCATCAAACGGGGGGCGTAGGGCGATAAGTCACTACGGGGAGCGGCGATCGCCTCTAGCATCTTGCTGAGAATATGAAGGCGCGCAGGCTTGGCCTGGTGAATGGCCTGGGCTACCACCTCCAGCGGCAGGCCTGTGATCTTCATATCCATTTGCAGGGCTGTAATCCCTGTATCGGTGCCAGCCACCTTAAAGTCCATATCCCCTAAGAAGTCTTCAATTCCTTGAATATCGGTTAATACCCGTACTTCCTCGCCCTCTTTAATCAGGCCCATGGCCGCTCCGCTTACAGGTTTGGTAATCGGTACGCCGGCATCCATCAAGGCCAGGGTTGAGCCAGAAACCGAACCCATAGAGGTTGAGCCGTTGGAAGATAGCACCTCCGACACCACCCGAATCACATAGGGAAACTCTTCTTTCTTAGGCAAAACGGGTAAGAGCGCCCGCTCAGCCAGCGCACCGTGACCAATTTCGCGCCGACCGGGCGATCGCATGGGGCGGGTCTCCCCCACCGAGAAGGGAGGGAAGTTGTAGTGATGCAGATACCGCTTCTGCTCATCGGGATGGAGGTCATCCATTTCTTGAGCATCGCCGGGGGTACCCAGGGTGGCAATGGAGAGCACTTGAGTCAGGCCACGGTTAAACAAGCCGCTACCATGCACGCGCTTTGGCAACAACCCAACCTTACAAGAGATGGGGCGAACCTCATCCAGTTTGCGTCCATCTACCCGCACGCCATCTTCAATGACCTGGCGACGCATCAGCATCTTCGTGACATCTTTAAAGGTATTCCCAAGAGCCTTCGGGTTCTCGGTAGCAGCCAGTTTCACTGGATCTGTCTCAGGCAATTCGGCGATCGCGGCCTCTACTTCTGCCTTAATCGCATCGAGAGCGGCATCACGCACGTTCTTATCTTTTTCAAATCGAGCCAATACCTCCTTAACCGGCACAGTCGCCCGCTCTTTAATAAAGTTTTCTAGCGTGGGGTCAACCTGGGGAGGTTCTTCCTTAACTAGCTCAATTCCCAATTCCTTCAGTAAATCAAGCTGAGCCTGGATTAAATCACGCACGGCCTCATAGCCAAAGTCAATCGCCTCAATCACATCTTGCTCCGGCAGTTGGTTGGCCCCGGCCTCAATCATGATGATGCCATCGGGGGTACCAGCTACCACTAAGTCAAGATCCCCATCTTCAATTTCCTGATAGCTTGGGTTGATGATGAAATCATCTCCCACCAGACCCACTCGCACAGCCGCCATCGGGCCATTAAACGGAATCTTTGCCAACAATACTGCGACCGAAGCACCGATGACAGCCAGGATATCCGGAGGGACTCGTTCATCCATTGACATGGTGGTGGCCACCACCTGAATGTCATCGCGCAGCCAACTGGGAAAGAGTGGGCGCAGGGGCCGATCAATTAATCGACTCGTTAAAGTAGCCTTTTCGGGCGGTCGCCCTTCTCTGCGCAAAAACCCTCCTGGAATACGCCCAGCTGCGTAGAGACGCTCTTCGTAATCCACTAAAAGGGGTAGAAAATCAATGCCCTCACGGGGACTAGCGGAGCGGGTCGCAGTAACAAGCACAGATGTTTCTTCCGATTCGATCAAAACTGCGCCACCTGCTTGAGGAGCAAAAACACCGAGCTTCAGTCGAATATCCCTACCATCAAAGGATAACGACTTTACCAATTCTTCCATGTAATGTGGTACCTTCTTCTTTCTCTGTTGTTTCTGTTGGCAATCCTAACACTGTTCGCCAAAAGCGAACGGCAGAACTCCCTGGTTTGCCCTAGAAAGCCAACTGGTCAACCCTCTCCACCTCTTCGGTGAAGCTGGATCAGGCACTTATGGAGAACAAATCTAGCGATCGCCGGCGGAGAAACTGCGCAATTTCACTGGAAAAAATTGATACATTTCTTATAAAAATAAAAATCGGCTTTGCTTGACGTAAGGTACGAATTGCCCTCATCCCCTTAAGTGCATCCCAGTTTCATGACCCACCCTGCCGCAAGCAAGCTACACCCTCAATGCCTCTTCTAAGGCGGGATCGGGAATTTGAGATGGCTCGGCTCTCCTTCTCCTAGGTTGGGAGAAGGGGCTGGGGGATGAGGGCCTGCAAAGGTGACATGCTTTCAGGACGGGGTATATTTCTCTCCTGCCAAGAGAAGGGAGCTAAAGTCCGGTTGCTTTTGCCTTTGGAAGAGCGCCAGGGTGAGGGCAAACTTAGATGATTCCCATCTAGATTTAGCACCGTCTCAGAATTCAGATACTAAGCAAAAATAATGCATCCAGAGTTTGCGATACCGACCTGTTGCGATCGCCACCTGATTGAAGATAGAGTGCGGAGGTGGAACTCTTGGCTAGGGGCGCTCCCCTTAGCCCCCCAATAGACTCAGCCAACTAGCAATAGCCATAACAGCCCCCTTGTGCGGATCTGTGGAATTTAAACGGCTCATCAAACAGCCCAGCGCATCTGTGCTTCTCATCTTCCTGAACCGCCGCTGAATGTCCGTTTGGGTAAACTAAGCCATCCAATTGGAGAAATCCGCCGTAAATTGAGTCAGCGAAATGAGTTGAATTCCTGGGTGATGTTGAGCCGCTACTCGCTCTGCTGATGTGTTGTAGCCCCAGTCGGCCAGAAACAGCGTAACAAAGGGTAAATCGGGCTGCTGCTGCACCCCTAGCAGGGTTTTAAACCGATCTTCCACAAACCAAATATCGGGAGAATCTGGATAAGCAGCCGCTAACTCTCTCAGGGTTTGATGCTTAGGGCGCTTCACCTCCTTACCCAGGATTGTTAAGCCCTGGAGACGCAATCCCTGCTGGAGTAATAGTTGCCGGATGAAGCGGCCTTCCTTGGTGCTGATAATCCAGACAGGGGTGCCTTGATCGAGTACCTGCTGCAATCGCTCCATCACTCCAGGATAGAATGTATGCTCTGCAAGCCAGCCGGCTATATCAGCCGCAATCCAGCGATCGCGCACCTCATCAACTGCCCCCGTGAGCACCTGCGAAGTCAGGCGTTCAGTTTGCAACAGTTGCTGGGCGATTGTACTCCAGCTTTGCAAAATGCCCTGTTCTGACTCCCCTAGCAGCAGTGCTCGTAGGAGGAGTGGCATTTCCCAGCCAGACTCGACCACCGGGCGCAAGCGATAAAACAAATCTGCTAACTCCACAAGCGTTTCCGGATTGGTTGGCTGCCAAACTTCACAGTAGGCTTTTCGAGCTGTCTGAAAATATTCTCGCAACCCATTACAGATGACCCCATCAAAATCCAGTGCGAGCAAAGCTGGTGTCATCGATTTTCTCCCTAGGGGCAACCCAGTGAATCTCGTGTATCTACTCCTGTTACTGAGTTCTTACCTGTAGCCGTTTTGCAAAGTGCAATTACTTGCGCCCGATCTAAGACAGCGTCGGTAAAGTCAGCCCCCTCAACATTTGCGCCCCTAAAGCTCGACTTTAACAGCATCGCCGAGGTTAAAATTGCATCACTCAAATCGGCTTCAGCAAAGTCGGTGATATAAGCGATGCCATCACTAAAATTAACCCCGTGTAGATTTGCTTGCTTCAGTGACGCGCCGTTAAACACGGCCCCTCGCAAATCGGCTCCACTAAAATTCGCCCCGGTTAACTTGGCATCACCAAACTCTGCTCGAATCAAGCTCTGCCCGGAATAATCTTTCACGGCGACTTCAATGTCGTCAAAAGCGCGAATCGCTGCTGAGCTAGCTGCGATCGCCGGCAGCGCCAAACATTGCAAGGTTAGAATCAGACCAACGCAAATGCCCAAAAGGTGCCGCAATACCCGCATAGTTTCTAAAAGGGTTTACTGACTCAACTTCCTAAAAGTAACATTTTTACCCTCATTTTTCTGCTCTTGTACTAGCTAGACAGAATTTCTGGCCAGCCTAAACGCCGTATCGCCCCTCCCTTTCAGCGCCTTGGTTCCCCTATGCCGCTTATCACCGTGCGTCCCGAAGGACTTTACTGCGAAATTGGTGACTTTTTCATTGACCCGTGGCGAGCCGTCGATACGGCCCTGATTACCCACGCCCATGCTGATCACGCCCGCGCTGGTTCTCACCTCTACGTGGCCACGCAGATCTCTGAAGGCATTCTTAAAAAGCGACTGGGTAGTCAGATCCAGTTTCAGGGTGTGGAGTATGGCGAACCGCTCAAATTTGGTAATATCTGGGTTTCTTTCCATCCCGCTGGGCATGTGCTTGGTTCGGCGCAGATTCGAGTCGAGTATAAAGATGAGGTTTGGGTGGTGTCGGGCGACTATAAGCGATGTGTTGACCCCTCTTGTGCCCCCTTTGAAGTGATTCCTTGCCACACTTTTATTACAGAGGCAACTTTTGGCTTACCAATTTACACCTGGCAACCAGGAGCTACCACTGTTAAACAGATTTATGATTGGTGGCAGAGCGATCGCGATCGCCCCTCCCTGCTGTTTTGCTATGCTTTTGGCAAAGCTCAACGAATTTTGGCCGAGTTAACTCAGTTCACCGACCAGACTGTTTATCTCCATGGGGCCATTCATAGCTTGACTGAGAGCTATCGCACCGCCGGGGTGAGCATGATTCCAACCCTGTCTACTTCAGACCAGCCCCGTAGCTACAAATTTAAGGGCGATTTGATTTTGGCCCCACCCTCGGCCCACCGCTCTAGTTGGATGAAGCGCTTCTCTCAACCGCAGACGGCCTTTGCCTCAGGATGGATGGCCGTGCGGGGGGCACGGCGGCGACGCGGCTACGAGCGGGGGTTTGTCCTCTCCGACCATGCCGATTGGCCGGGGTTGGTGCAAACAGTACGCCAAACCAAGGCGCAGCAAGTCTACGTGACCCATGGGCAGTCCGAAGCGTTGGCCCGTTATCTCACCGAACAGTATGGTTTGGAGGCCATGCCCTTAAAAACCCTGTTTGAAGGAGAAGGCGATATTGAATAAATTAATCGTTGTCTGCCTGATGGCATTTCCTCTTAGGGTGATGGTGGTACAAAAAACACCCTTGATTACCCTGCGTCCGGGTCTTTTAAATTCTAGACGAGGGCCATGTTAGTCGAAAAAAGACAACCTCGATTACCCAGAACAACGCTAATCTCTGCATCACCAGGCATTCCACTCAAGGTGCGCATTGACCGCTTTCTGCATGCACCAGGTACAGAGGTGGCACTGATGTTGCTTATTTTGCTGTCGGTGGTAGTGGTGGTAGCAGAGCTGCTGCTCGGCCAAGAGAGCCTCCTGCGGCGGCAGCTAGAAGTGGCAGAAAGTTTGATTACGCTGATTTTTGCGGTTGAGCTATCGCTCCGCTATTTCACAGCGCGCAAAAAACGTCGGTTTTTTCGCCACTACTGGCTAGATATTCTGGCGGTGGTACCGTTTTTCTATTTGCATCGGCTCCTACGGTTGCTGCGGTTGCTGCGGTTGCTGCGATTAGGGGTACTCCTTAACCGTAATTTGAATCGGGTTTCTTCGGTATTTGCCGCTGGCTTGAGCGCGCAATTAGGATTGTTTGTTTTGATTGGGTTGATTATCTTATCGGGGGCGATCGCGATCTATCTGCTTGAGGGTAACGATAATGAAGACTTTACTTCCTTCAAAACGGCCCTTTGGTGGAGTTTCTTTACCCTAGTCGCGGCTGAGCCGATTGGGGGTGAACCCAATACGGATGCGGGTAAATTCGTTACCCTGATTGTGATGCTGGGCGGCCTGACGATGTTTGCCGTCTTTACAGGTTTGGTTTCGGCAGTGATGGTACGGCAGCTCAAAACAGCAATGGAGGTCACCTATTTGGAATTGGATGAACTGCGGAACCATATTGTGATCTGCGGTTGGAACCGCAGCGCCCACCTGTTGATTGAAGAACTTCAAGCCGACCCCCAAATTAAACATTGCCCGATTGTGATTGTGGCAGAAATGGAAGAACCCCCTGCTTATCAGATGCGGCAGGTAGATCGTTCCCAGTTGTTCTACTATCAGGGCGATTACACCATGATTGATGTGCTAGAAAGTGTGGGAATTTACTACGCGGGTCGTGCCATCTTACTAGCAGACTCTACCCACCCGCGCAGCGATCAGGATCGGGATGCCCGCACGGTGCTGGCTGCACTCACAATTGAAAAGTTAAATCCAGCAATCTACACCTGTGCCCAACTGCTCGATCGCAAAAATGATGTGCAGTTACGTTCTGCTGGGGTTGAGGATGTGATTGTGGCGGATGAGCTAGCCAGTCACTTGATTGCCACTTCTGCCCGTAACTTGGGAGCAGTGAATGTTTTGTCAGAGTTGTTGACCGTTCAGGTAGAGAACCAGTTCTACCAGGTCAATCTGCCAGAGTCTTGGACAGGGCTAACGTTTTGGTGCGCCACTCAAAAACTGAAGGATGAATACGATGCCATTCTGGTGGCGATTGATCGGCGGGTGAACGAGCATCGAGAAACGCTGGTTAACCCAGATAAGGAGATTCTGTTGCAATCGGGCGATCGCCTCGTCATAATTGCACGCGCCTTTCCACTCTTACGGTAGGCTGTTGTTTGCCATGAAGCGCTTTGCCCAACTGTTTCAACAGGTCGATGCGACAACATCCACCAATGCCAAGGTGCAGGCTCTGGCCCACTACTTTCAAACCGAGCAACCACGCAACTTGGTTTGGGCACTTTACCTCTTACTGGGCAAAACGCGCCGTCGCCTAGTGACGGCGCACACCTTGCGCAAGGTGTTTTTGCAAGTATCCGCCATGCCAGAGTGGCTATTTAGTGACTGCTATGCTCAAGTGGGCGACTCCGCCGAAACCATTGCCCTGTTGCTGCAAGATATCCCTTTGCGCCAAGGTCAGCCGGCAGTCGATGACCTCAACCTCCCCTTGCACGAGTGGATGGAGCGCGTCATTCCCCAGGTAAAAGACCTAGAAACCGAGACTGAACTGGTGGCTTGTATCACTTCCTGGTGGGCCGCTCTGGATAATTTTGAAGTCTTTGTTTTAAATAAGCTGTTAACAGGAGCCTTTCGGATTGGGGTTTCTGAAAAACTGGTGATCAAGGGCTTGGCAGTGGCTACAGGTATCCCAGAAGCAGTTCTGGCCCATCGTCTCATGGGGGATTTTGCTCCGACGCTGGGCTTTTATCAACAACTGCTCAGCCCAGAGGCAACAGAGCGATCGCCCAGCCAACCCTATCCCTTCTTTCTCGCTTCCCCATTGGAAGTCGATCGCTTTCAAACCGAAGATTTGAGCCAGTGGCAGGCCGAATGGAAGTGGGACGGCATCCGCGCCCAACTTATCCACCGCAGCGGCGAATGCTTTATCTGGTCACGGGGCGAAGACTTAATTACCCATCAGTTTCCAGAATTGCAGCCCTTTCTGCAAAGCTTGCCCAGTGGGGTGGTGTTAGATGGCGAAATCCTCTGCTGGCAGGGCGATCGTCCGATGCATTTCAACCATTTGCAGAAACGTCTGGGGCGTAAACGCGTCAGTCAAAAGATGATCACAGAAAATCCGGTTTGCCTGATTGCCTATGACCTGCTGGAGTGGCAGGGAAAAGACTGGCGAAACTACCCCCTCTGCGATCGCCGTCAACAGCTCCTAGAACTATTGGAATCTTTTCCTTCTCCCGTAGCACGACTATCTCAAGCCCTGGAATTTTCGAGCTTGGCAGATTTAGAACAATTACGCGCAGAGGCACGACAGCAGGGGGCCGAAGGATTGGTGCTGAAGGCTCGCAATAGCCCCTATCTGGTCGGGCGAAAACGGGGCTACTGGTGGAAATACAAGCTAGAGCCAATGTCTCTTGATGCAGTGCTGCTCTACGCCCAGGCAGGCAGCGGTAAGCGAGCCAACCTCTTCACCGATTACACCTTTGCCCTCTGGCAAGGGCAGGATCTCGTCCCCTTTGCCAAAGCCTATTCGGGGCTGGATAACCAGGAAATTAATGAGCTGGATAAATGGATCCGGAAACATACCCTAGAAAAGTTTGGCCCAGTCCGCTCCGTTGAGCCAAGCCAGGTCTTTGAGATTGGCTTTGAGGGGATCACCGAATCCAATCGCCACAAATCTGGAATTTCAGTGCGGTTTCCGCGCATTTTGCGCTGGCGCAAAGATAAATCCGCTACCGAAGCCGATACTCTGGTAGCAGCTATTGCTCTGCTTAAGCTGATGGATAGAAGCACTAGCGCACCTGGATAAATTATGTCCACTATGAATCAAGTGATACCGATTTCAACAGAAAATAGGATAAACATCTAGCTGAACACCTGGCGCTGTGGGGCTTCTGCTATCTAAAATCGCAAATCATTCGACCAGCTCACTACACCTCCAACATTCAAAATGGGATAACTGATCACCAAAAACGCGGAAGACATAGCAGATTGATGAACCTCGATGAGCAGAGACATGAATGACTCAGCTTTTAATTCATGTCTTCTAATTCACGTAACGTGTCAATCTCCTAAGAAATTAGATTTTCAATCAGCATAAATACTTAACCATTACATCCCATAACTTTCATCCAGAGGGCGCGCCAGCACGTGCAATGCTAGGCATATTGCGTCAATCTAATTTCTGTACTTTTAGACACACTTTTCTTCAATTTCAAGCATTGATTGACCGTTCCCTATTCCACTCTGACAACTGCCCATCTAACGCGACCTTTGCCGCTGGCAACGGGTCATAGTAAAGGTAGCCACGGTTAATTTAGAGGGGTATCCGCCATTCACGATCAAGTTAACTGAACGGGTTTGTCCGGTTCACCTTTGAGAGAGTGTCATGGGCGACTCTTTACATTTCCAACTACCCCCCGCTCCGTTAAGTTTGCTCAAGGGATAGTGTTTGGTAGCTGTCTTCATCCTAGAAAAGGCCCTTGCATCTCAAAGGTGAAAGATCCGTAATTTTTCTGGCTAGATTTCGCCCCATATGGGGGCACCTTTTTCCTAGAAGGAACGTTATACTTCTGTATGGTTCACATTAATCATGTCTGCATCAACTTTTCACTTCCTTCTCAGACCTGCAATCGGATTTTATTCAGGAAAGCAGCCGATTCTTAGCGTAGGTAGAGATAGATATTTCAATCCTCATGTGAATGAGGCCGAGGTATTATGAAACATTACCCTAACACCCCTTCCGCTTCAGGCAGTGGGCAGTTTGTATGGGTTTCGAGCGAAATTCCCTTCACTCCGGTCACTACGTCTCCTGTACGGCCTGCTCAACGTCGTTTTGCGCCGCTTCAACCCCTACGCCAATGGCTTGACGAGCTAGTCATTGACGATCAAGAGCTGGCTCATCTGATTTGTCGTATGATTCCAGCCCAATGTCCTTTTGAGCGTCGCTTTACCCTCTTTGGGCGCACGATTCTTTACATCCCTCCTCTCTGTAAGCTCAATCCCCTTTATGAGCAGTTTGTGGGCTTGCGTTTTCGGGCGCTCTGTTATCTGGCAGATGTCTGTGGTGAAGATGTCACTGCCTATTGCTAGGGTTGGGCCTTCCCAAAGCTAGCGATTACACCTGGTTGCGTTCTGCCACTGATCTCTGCCGCCGTTTTTAATGAAGTTGACTACCCGTGGGCATTACAGCGTCAAGGCGCTACTTGATTTAGCACTACAGCCGGGTTATGGGCCAGCTTCGGTACGAGCGATCGCCCAACGTCAAGATCTTCCAGCCCCCTATCTGGAAAAGCTGCTGATTGAGATGCGCCGCGCTGGATTAGTGCAATCCATCCGGGGAGTGCAAGGGGGGTATCAACTGGCCTATCCCCCTGCACAAATCTCTTTAGGTCATATTCTGGAGGCTGTGGGCGAGAGTATTGATCCCCTTCCTCGGCATCGGCCTAATGATGATCAGGCAGAGGATTGGGTCACTTTTACCCTATGGAACCGGCTACACCAAAAATTGCTGGAGGCGCTTTACAGCATCTCTCTGGAAGACCTTTATTACGATGCTCGGAGCTGGCAGGCCTCTCAGGGAGAAGCTCCTAGCTTTGTTGTCTGAAGGTTGCGATCAGAGCGGTTAGCCGTTAGCCCCTAGCTTTGACTAGCTTTTAACATTAGCTTTCCAGAGGTTGCTGGTAAACACCTGACACAAGCGATCTTTTCGTTGGCTCCCTGCAACCCGACCTGAACAACGATGCGCAGGAAGCCATCTTGAAGGGTTTGCTCCTTTCTGAAAATCGCCTGAGGGAGTTGCAGGCAATCTTGTACCGTGGGGGATACTCTACGAAAAGGCTATGCCAGCAGCAGTCTCTGCCCAAGGGGTTGAATCAGTCGGCAGAATCGGGGCCTTATTTCTACGCTTTCTTGGTTTTCGTGGTCAGCCTTTGATTCCTGTGTTGGCAATACCTCGAATAAATTGGCGTTGACCCAGCAAAAACACCACAACTACAGGCACAGTAGTAATTGTGACGGCTGCCATCAGCACAGACCAGTCGTTTGTGAATTGCTCTTGCAATTCTGCCAGAGCGAGCTGCACGGTGCGCAGTTCTGGGCGAGTTGTAAACACAAGGGGTTTAAACAGGTCATTCCACTCGCCGACAAAAGTGAACAAAGCAACGGTTACAATGGCAGGACGGGCCAAAGGTAGCAACACCCATCCTAAAATTTGGAGACGATTGGCTCCATCCAGCATGGCTGCCTCTTCTAACTCGACTGGAATGGTCAGGAAATATTGCCGCATTAAAAAGATGCTGAACCCACTAGCAGCGGTGGGTAAAATGAGCGCCCCATAGGTATTAATTAGGCCAGCGGCTTTCAACAGCAGAAAGATCGGAATCACCAATAGCTGAAAGGGGATCACCAGGGTCGCTAACACCAGCAGTAAAACGATGTTTCGACCGCCAAAGTGAAGCCGTGCCAGAGCGTACCCGGCTAGAGTAGAGGTCAAGATCTGGCCGGCAGCAACACCTAAGGCCACAAGTAGTGAGTTGGCAAAAGCCAGTAAAAAGTCACCCTGCCTCCAGGCTTGCTGAAAGTTTGCGATGCCCCAATGGGCGACATTAGGCTCTAGCGTCCCTCCAGTGACCAGACAGGCGGTTGCTATAACGATAACTAGGGGTAAGAGGGTTAACCCTGCCCCCAGACTCATAATGAGATTAGTCAATGGCTGCCATAGAGCCTGGGCAATTGCTTGTCGAAGGGAGGAGAGATTCTCTTGGGACATTGGTGATTTGCAGCGGTTAAAGGCTAAAGTAATACAAGTGCAGGTTGAGATGATCTGTAACACTCAACCTTAATGTATTGTCATATTGTCCTAATGCCGAGCAATCGGCTAGTTTTCTGAGGAGATGAGACCCTATGCCGCAGCTTGAGGCGAGTGTAGCAATCGATTTTCACTGTGAGGCTTACAAAGATGCTTACAGTCGGATTAATGCCATTGTGATTGAAGGCGAGCAGGAAGCCACAGATAATTACCAAAAGCTAGCTGAACTGCTGCCGGATGACGCTGCCCAACTGCTCAGCCTCGCCAAAATGGAAAATCGACATCGTAAGGGCTTTGAAGCCTGCGGTCGAAATCTGGGCGTAATCCCAGATATGGAGTTTGCCCGCGATTTTTTTGCTCAACTCCATGGCAACTTTCAGCAGGCTGCCGCAGCAGGCAAGGTCGTTACCTGTCTGTTGATCCAATCTTTGATCATTGAGTGTTTTGCGATCGCAGCTTACAACATTTACATTCCTGTGGCGGATGATTTTGCTCGCAAGATTACTGAGGGTGTGGTGAAAGACGAGTATAGCCATCTTAATTTTGGTGAAGAATGGCTGAAAGCGAATTTTGCTGATGCTAAGGCAGAGTTAGAGGAAGCTAACCAGCAAAATCTCCCCCTAGTCTGGCAAATGCTGAATCAAGTTGAGGTAGATGCCCGCATTCTGGGTATGGAGAAGGAAGCCCTGGTAGAAGACTTTATGATTCAGTACGGAGAGGCTCTAGAAAATATCGGATTTACGACCCGAGAAATCATGCGGATGTCGGCGATGGGTCTGGCGGCAGCTTAACTGGGAGAGGATCGGCGTAGGCCAATCATTCCGAGTCAGGTTTTTCTAGGTTGGCGTTCTCTGGTTTTCTAGGGTGCGGTTACAGGGCAGCTTCGCAACTTCGATTTAGGGCGCTGTTTTGCAGCGCGATCGCTTGTGACTTGAGCGATTTTATGGCCTACTCCATAGTCAGAAGCCTGTTGCTTTGAGCGGCTGGCTAGAGGCGTAAAAGTCGTGCCTCCTCTAGAACATTCTGATAGAACATTCTGACTCAAGCATTTAGCCATCTACTAACGTTGGCTCCTGAGCTTGGTTTGAAGCCTACCAGCGCGATCGCCCGACTTGGTCTGCGTTTGCCTTACCGATTAGATTAAGTGATTGCCCTGGCAACTTCCCTTAAATGATTAAATCGAGTCTTTTTGCGTTTCCGATGCAGACGGGTAGCCTCAAACACCATTCTTAGGTACGCTAGTGACGTTTGCTCATTAATGATATCTTAAAACTCGCTTCAGAATAATTGGAACCATTCATGTTTGGTTTAATTGGTCACCTTACCAGCTTAGAGCATGCCCAAGCCGTCGCCAGAGATTTGGGTTATCCGGAATACGCAGATCAAGGGCTTGATTTTTGGTGCAGTGCCCCGCCACAAATCGTAGATGAGATTAGGGTTACGAGCATCACTGGGCAGGTGATTGAGGGGCGGTATGTAGAGTCTTGCTTCTTACCAGAAATGCTGGCCAGTCGGCGAATTAAAGCAGCAACTCGTAAGATTGTGAATGCCATGGCCCATGCTCAGAAGCATGGCATCAACATCACGGCCCTTGGTGGGTTTTCTTCCATCATTTTTGAGAACTTTAACCTGGAAAGCGTGAGTCATGTCCGCAATGTCATGCTCGACTTTAAGCGGTTCACCACTGGTAATACCCATACCGCCTATATCATTGCGCGCCAAATTGAACAGGCGGCCCCAAAGCTAGGGATTAATTTATCCCAGGCGACTGTAGCCGTCTGTGGAGCAACTGGTGATATCGGCAGTGCTGTTTGTCGCTGGCTCAATCAACGTACCGATGTGCAGGAGTTATTGCTGGTTGCCCGCAATCAAGAACGACTGGAAGCCCTCCAGGATGAGCTAGGACGCGGCAAGATTCTGGCTTTAGATGAGGCGATGCCCCAAGCCGATATCATTGTCTGGGTGGCCAGTATGCCAAAAGGGATGGAAATTGATCCCAATGTCTTGAGACAGCCCTGTCTACTTATTGACGGGGGTTATCCTAAAAATCTCGGGACAAAGATTCAACAGGACGGGGTCATTGTCTTGAATGGGGGCATTGTGGAGCATTCCCTCGATATTGACTGGAACATCATGCGGATTGTTAACATGGATGTCCCAGCTCGGCAGCTTTTTGCTTGTTTTGCTGAGTCAATGCTGTTGGAGTTTGAAAAATGGCACACCAACTTCTCCTGGGGACGAAATCGCATTACGGTTGAGAAAATGGAGCAAATTGGTGAAGTGTCCGTCAAGCATGGTTTTCGCCCTCTGCTGGTCTAGTTCTGCTGACAGGGCTGAGGTTTAAAGCTGGGTCAACACTCAAAGTAATCGGGCTTTTACTGTGGTTAACCTGCTTGTACTCTCCTCTGCTCCAAAGCTCTAAAGAAGCTCTCAAGTTAGTGAGTTTGTAGCGATCGCTCCAGCGATTTCTTGTAACAGCTTAGATTTTGAATGTGCCATGCGGAAGAGTAGAAACCCTAAAGCGCTAGGCGTTTGATTAGGTGTCGCTCTATTGCCAGCTTGCTAAAATATTGGGAGTTGAGGCGGGTGAGTGATTGCCCATAACCTGCATCCTCCTCGTTCTTCACAACCAACAATATTGGCTCAGCTATCCACTGGCTAAGTATCCACTGACCAAACACCTACTAGCTACGACTGGGATTGGCCAGGTTCCGAAACTGGGTAAATTGATTCTCAAATAATAACTTGACGGTGCCGGTAGGCCCATTCCGATGCTTGGTTACAATCACCTCAGTAATCCCCCGATCCGGGGTGTCAGGGTTGTAGTATTCATCCCGGTAAAGCATCATAATCAGATCTGCATCCTGCTCAATTGAGCCAGATTCTCGCAGGTCACTCATCATTGGACGCTTATTTGTCCGCGACTCCACCCCCCGGCTGAGCTGAGAGAGGGCAATAATCGGCACACTTAATTCGCGGGCTAAGCTTTTTAAGCCACGGGTAATGCGCGACAACTCCTGTACCCGGTTATCGCTCCCCCCTTCCATCAATTGCAGGTAGTCGAGCATAATCATGCCTAGGGCGCCCCCCTGCTCAGCCTGGAGACGGCGCGCCTTAGAACGCATTTCAGTGATGGTGATGTTGGGGGTGTCGTCAATAAATATCGGCAATTGGGATAGCACGCTAATCGCGTGTCCCAGAGGCTCCCACTCTTGCTGACTAATTCGCCCAGAGCGAAGGCGACCACTCTCGATCCGAGCTTCGCTGGAAAGGAGACGTTGGACTAGCTGCTCCTTCGACATTTCCAGACTAAAAATGGCGATGGGTAATTTATGGAAAGCCGTAATATAGCGGGCAATATTCAGGACGAAGCTGGTTTTTCCCATTGAGGGACGTGCAGCAACAATCACCAGATCGGCCCGTTGGAACCCCTGGGTCATGGCATCCAGGTCATAGAAACCGCAGGTGAGACCAGGCATTACCATACCTGTGAAGCGATTTTCGATGTCGGCAAAGGTATCGGTGAGGATATCAGAAGCGGCGGTCAAGCCATTTTGAGGGCGATCTTGGGTAACACCAAATAACTTTTGCTCAGCCTGATCGAGGACAATTTCTAAGTCTTGGGTCGCATCATGACCCAGGTGCGCGATTTCATTGCCTGCTTTGATCAGCTTGCGACGAATGTATTTGTCTGTTACTAAGAGGGCGTATTGGTCAATGTTGACTGCGCTAACGGTGCGATCGACCAGTTGAACGAGTTTACTTTGCCCCCCCACACGCTCAAGCAGGCCTTGATCGCGCAGCCAGGAGGTCACACTCATCAGGTCAGTGGGGCAACCCTGGGCATGGAGGGCGAGCATGGCCCGATAAATTTCTTGATGAGCTGAAATATAGAAGGCTTCGGGGCGGAGTAAATCAGCAACACGCCCCAAAGCTTCAGGATCTAGGAGAATCCCCCCAAGGATTGATTCTTCTGCGTCGGTATTTTGGGGTGGCAGGCGATCGCTAATTGACTGAAAACTGAGTTCCTGAACCATAGGAAGAGATTGAGCAAGGGGCACAGCGGGACGAATGGCCCAGTTCAGCAGTGGTGCCGTGGCATGGGTTTTCCAACTATACCCTTGAATCGGATTCGGCTCAACCATATTTAGTGCACTAAAAATACCTTCACCCTACCTGTAGGGTAAAACCGGGAAGGCAAAGTTTTGAGTATGGATGTACTTTCGTATAAAGGTACTATAGCCTAGGGACAGAAGTTTTGCCCACCCTGGCGTCGCCAGTAGCGCTGTACCCGCTCTTGCCACTGGTGCCAATAGGGCATCAAGCTGTCACGGTCAAACCAAAAAAGTTCAGCCGGTGCGTTGGGCAGGGCGATCGCGAGCAGGGCGTGGCTCAAATCAACTCCCTCTGCCCGATAAAAGTGATTGACCGCTCCCCAGTAAGCCGCCAGTTGCAGTGGGTAATCGTAAAGCCTCTCCAAGCTTTGTTTGGGGCGATCGCTCGTCTTCCATTCGCAGAGGCAGGGCACCCCCGTGTAGCTCGCAACACAATCGACTTTGCCAGCATAACCCAGGTCATAGTGAAACACTGTGCTTTCTAACAACCGCACTTCGTCTATGGCTTGCAAAACTGGTTTCATACTTTCCCAATAGGGTCGTACTCCCTCACTGCACCTGACAACATCTCCTCGCAGATAGCGCTCCACTTGCTTATGAGTACCGGTGCCACGCCGACTCGCGGCACCGCTTATCTGAGTCGCCGCCTCGGCCCCAACCCTTTCCTTCCAGCTTGCCAGGGCTTGACGCTGCTCTGGGGGGCGGGTGGCACTCAAAATTGTGGTGACACTGGGCAGTCGTTGTCCTTGAGGATCGATAAAATACTGCTGCCCCTGCTGGCGCATCGACTGGCTGGGGGCTGGGGGTAAGGGATTAGATAGCATTGCAAAATTTATCCGCCATTGTCGCTGTGATCCACAAAGCGAAGTCTGTGATAGGGTGCGATCGCACCCTCGTTTATGTTGATTTTCATGAATGTTGCGTTCACTGGGCTAAGTCGCTGGCTGCAAGACCGGCCTTTGATTGTCGCGAACCCACTCACCTCTGCACCCCAGGCTGGGCAACTGAGCGCAGAAATCGTTGCTCAACTAGCAACGACCCTTACCATTTTATTGCTAGTAGCCACCGGGGTTGCCCTTGTGTCTCGCCGGTATCGACTGCCCTACGTTACCGGGTTAGTGTTAGCAGGGTTGGCTGTCACTGGCCTTCTGCCCCGCCCCCTGCGGCTGGATTCTGCCTTGATTTTGAACTTGCTATTGCCGATTCTGTTGTTTCAAGCAGCCGTGAATACGGATGTGAGTCGTCTGCGCAGCACAATCAGACCGATTAGTCTGTTGGCTGGGCCGGGCGTTGCGATCGCCTCTGGCATTACTGCGGTCGTTCTCAAATTTGCCCTGAATCTAGACTGGCTCCCCGCCCTGCTCGTAGGAACCATTCTGGCAATTACAGACACGGTTTCAGTGATTGCCGTGTTTAAAGAAGTCGCTGTACCCAGTCGCCTATCTACGATCGTTGAAGGCGAAAGCCTGTTCAATGACGGTGTTGCGTTAGTGCTGTTTAGCTTATTTTTACAAGTTTATACCAATGGCTCGATTCCCGTTTTAGACGGGCTGCAGCAACTACTGCTTGTGATTGTGGGTGGGGTGCTGCTGGGTCTCGCGATCGGTTCCCTCTGTGTTGTGCTCTTTGTGGCCCTCTCTGACGACCCCCTCAGTGGTATTTTGTTGACCGTTGCAGTCGCTTTTGGCACCTATCAGACGGGGCAATGGCTACAGGTATCGGGAGTGGTGGCAGTCGTGGTTGCTGGTCTCACAGTTGGCAACCGCGGTTTAAATCAAGCAATCTCTGCATCTAGCAAAATTACCCTGCTCAACTTTTGGGAATACGCTGATTTTTGCGTCAATACGTTTATTTTTCTGCTGATTGGGCTAGAGGTTGACCCCTCACTGCTCTGGAGAATTATTCCTGCCGTTTTGCTGGCGATTTTGGCCTATCAAATTGGGCGTATCTTATCGGTGTATCCGCTCATCGCCCTGTCTAATCGGTTTGATCTGCCGATTCCTCTGCGCTGGCAGCATGTTTTGTTTTTGGGCAACATTAAGGGTTCCCTTTCAATGGTGCTGGCTCTAAGTCTACCCGTCACTCTGCCAGGGCGCAGCGATTTGATTGCCCTGGTCTATGGGGCGGTGTTTGTCTCACTCATCGGTCAGGGGCTGAGTCTCCCCTGGTTGGTTAAACGTTTGAAAATTACAACCATTTCAGAATCACGGCAACAAATCGAAAGGCTACAGTCTCAACTGATTGCTGCAAAGGCGGCCCAAAATGAGTTAGCGGTACTGCATCACACTGGGGTTTTATCGAAGGCGCTGTATGAGGAGATGCGCTCGACCTATCAACTTCAAGTAGCTGAGGCCGAAAATATGCTGCGCGATCTCCACAATCGTCGCCCAGATTCACTCACGGGCAATCCTGGCAGAACTTCAAAACTCAATGCCGTCCGCCGTCGCTTGCTGATGGTAGAGCGCAGTGCTTTAAACGATGCGGCGCGAAAGCGCATTATCTCCGAAGATGTCATTATCCCCCGTTTACAGGCGATCGACTATCAGTTAATGAGTTTGGAGGATGAGTAGTCGCGATCGCTAGATCAGGAAATACGGTGCCCCTCCTACTGCCAACCACTCCTGAAATGTTAAGGGGCTGTGCTGGGTTGTAGTGAGCGCTCTAGAGCTAGAGCACCGACCGCCAACTCTAGTCTTTAAGCGTGACACAGCACTAGACCTGCGACTCTGGCAAAGGCTTTGAAGGGAGACATTCTTGTAAAAAATCGATCACAGGATGCAACGACTCTGGTTTAGTTGCAACTAACACAGTTGAATTGGGTTCTAGCACGGTTGTGCCATTGGGGATCATCAAATTCAGGTGGGGATAGGGTTGATAACCAATGATCAGGGAATTTGCTGGAAACCGAGAGTCTTGGGCAATTTCTGCCAGGTTGCGACCAACAATATGGCACTGAGATGGAATGGCGAGTTTAAGGACTTCAATTTGTCCTTGTTCAAAATGCATCATGGATTCTACCTGGGGATATTCCACTGCATTCACCATTGTTGATACAGTCAAATCAATAGTGCTGATGATGCGATGGGCACCGGCATGGCGCAAGGGTAGTTCAAAATCGCGATGCCGCATTCGGGAAATGATTTGGGGCACCTCGTAATGCCGGGCCAAAGAGACAATCGCCAGATTCAGAGCATCATGCCGTAGGGCTGCACAGACCACATCGGCTTTGCGAATCCCCGCCTCGGTTAAAACTTCTGTGCTGACTGCGCTGCCCTCAAAAGCCATGACTCCGAGGCGATCGCGCACATAACGACAGGCAGTTGGGTCGATATCGACCATCGCTAAGGTGTGTCCCAGTTTGATCAAGTTTTGCGCTAAGGTCAACCCAATCAATCCAGCTCCACAAATCAAGATGTACATAGCACCTCTCTACATTCGCTGTCTCTACTCTAAAAACACCGTTGTGAATGGGATCTGAATCAATGCGCGTAATATGGCGATCTCTATACTTGGCGATCGCTAGGTTGCTCAGTCCATTGAAGGTTCATCGGGATAGGAGGGTGTTGCCCCAGCCAGGGGCTTACCTCTGCACCCTGTCCTCAATCAGGTAGCTATGGCGATAGCAGCGCTTTCTAAATCTCCCAAACTCTTTAGATCCTCTAGGTTTTAGAAAACCATCATAAGAATTACTGCATTTTTTCTCAATTTCCTCTAGGCCGGATGATGATTGAGAGAATTTAACTCAACGATTGTGAGGTGAGAATGGTATACGTTGGACTAGGTAAGCGTTTTGTTGCCCTCCTGATTGACAGCATCTTACTGCAAGCGGTTAATGTTTTGCTGGCCTCTGTCTTTGGCACCACTACAGTTACAGAAGGGGGGGCAAGCTTTGCTTTACAAGGGCCAGCCGCTTTATTGGGTATACTGATTTCCTTTGTCTATTACATTGGCCTAGAGGGGCTACGGGGAGCGACTCTCGGCAAACAGGTGGTGGGCATCAAGGTGGTAAACGAAGACGGTTCGCCCATTGACTGGACGGCTGCCATTCTTCGTAATGTCTTAAGAATTGTTGATGCCCTGCCCTGCTTCTACATTGTGGGAATCGTGCTGATTAACAATTCTGAGCAAAAGCAACGATTTGGCGATCGCATTGCTAAAACCGTTGTGGTTGAAAAGAACAGCGTTTAGAGCTAAGCAAATTCCCGCCATACGCTAGGGCACTCCAAACGCTCGCCAGTACGAACACAGGCTAGGACAGGGAGGCAGGGGAACCCCTAGCGTGTTTTTTTCTCTTATCTGTCCTTCTATCCGAACGTTTTAACGTGCCTGCCTAGCGCCATGCAAATGGGCAGGAAGTGAGTAAAAAGCCTGACAAAACCTCGTTTTCAGCCGCTGCACGGGTCTAAGCTGGTTCATCTAAGCCTGACCTAAGGCAAATCACTGGGCGATCGCCGCCTTTGTGGGTAGGGGCGATCGCTATTTGCATTCAGCCCTAGTCAGGATACCAAAACATTCCCTTAATACCCTCTGGATCAGACATAAAGCCCAACCCCCGATAGAACTCCACCACCTGGGGGTCAGCAAACAGAGTAATATTACTAATATCTTCACTGCGGAGTTTTTTAATCACCTGCTTCATCAAAGCTTTGCCTAACCCCTTTCTCTGGTAATCGGGATGAACCACCACATCCCAGATTGTGGCATTAAAGGCATGGTCAGAGGTGGCTCTCGAGAAGCCGATCAAACGCTTGACGGTACCCCGCTGTTCCCACATGGAGACAACTAAGAAGCTGTATTGAATTGCCTTCTTTACCTTTCTTAAAGGCCGTCGCGACCACCCCACTGCATCACACAGTTCCTCTAGTTCATAGAGGTCGATATCACGCTCAGTGCTGAAATAAATTCGCGTGGACGAGCGTTCACCCGCTTTATCCACAGGTATTGCCTCCATTTGCACTGGTTTCGGAGTGGAGGCAGCGTCAGAACCAGTAAACAGGCTTTTCCAGAAACCCATGCGGATGTGGCTAAGTAGAGAGTAATAGATCACAGTAGATAGTATACGCTTTGTCTACAGTGTGCACTCTAGTCTTGTTTGGTTCTCCAGCAGGGAAAATCTGATTCCCCTAGGGCAGACCTCGTCATAATAGGGAGAGTTGATCGGTAGAATACAATACCGGGTGCCTGCGGGGGCGATCGCCCCTCTAGTGAAGTCGTTAGGTAAGCTTTTAGCAAACACAGCATCGTTTTTCGCCATGGCTTTGGGCTTAAAGTCGTCCACTTTAGAATTGCTGAAGCGCTTCAACCGGGCGTTTCCCCAGTTTTATGAGCAGTTTGTCAGCAGTGAAATCCAACTTCAAAATCTGCGCCTTGCTTACCAGCTTTATAAAACTCGACAAGCGGTAATCGAGCTAAAACCAGAAGGGACGAAGAGTGCGCTGCATTTTGCCTATCGCAATCAGTCGTTTTTGCTCAGCGACATTTTTGGAGTGTTGGCAGCCTATGGTTTGACCATTCACAGTCTTAGCCTCTATGGGCAGATCTATCCCCCGATGCTGGTGTTTATCAAGCTCATCGTCTCTCGCAGTGGCAAAGCCTTGACTGAAAAAACCGCTGAAAATGTCTGCCGTGCTATTCGTGAAGCCCTAGCAGGCCGCTTTGAAGTCGAGGAAATGTTGGCGGTTGAGTTTAACCTAGATGCTGGCTTGGAGCAAGTTGAAACCGAATTTTACGTCGATCCAGTCTTTCACCTACCGGCGCTCCTCATTGAAGCCGATAACCAGCCGGGCCTGTTTTACAAGGTGATGTATGCCATCTGGCAAGAAGATTTGCTGGTAGTCAATGCGAATTTACTCGTTTGGCGGGGGCGAACCCGGTTAATTCTCTACCTGCTTGGCCCTAATGAAGTGACAATCCCCGATTATCTGGGGCCCAAAATCGCAGACGGAGTCCGACAACGGCTCCTGGGTCGCCAACAATACTAAAAATGAGTACTCGGTCGGATACCGACTCAGGCTAGCATAGAAATATGCCGAGCATTGATGTCAAGGGAGTTCCGCACTTTTACGACCTGACGGAACCAACGAGTGTTCCAGAGGTTCTGGTCTTTATCCACGGCTGGTTGCTCAGCCGTACCTATTGGCAACCCCTGGTTGATCAGCTAGTCGATACCTACCGTTGCTTGACCTACGACCTGCGCGGGTTTGGGCAATCTCAATGGTCTGATCTACCTTTGCCCGACCAAGGAGCGACTGGCTACTGTTTGCAAGACTATGCAACGGATCTAAATCTGTTGTTAAAAGCTTTACACATTCAAAACGCTTGGTTGATTGGTCACTCCTTGGGAGGTAGTATTGCCCTATGGGCCGCTGCCCAAATGCCCCAGAAAGTGCAGGGGGTCATTTGTTTGAATGCGGGCGGCGGCATTTACCTTAAGGAAGAGTTTGAGCGGTTTCGGCTGGCCGGGCGGCAGTTAGTCAAGCTCCGACCTCGCTGGTTGTCTCGTGTGCCACTGTTGGATGTGCTGTTTGCCAGAGCTAGTGTGAATCAGAGCATTTCGGCGCGGTGGGGCAAGCAACGCTTACGGGATTTTGTTCTGGCTCATCCGGATGCGGCGTTAGGGGCCTTGTTAGAATCGACCACTGAGGCAGAAGTCCACCAGCTTCCCTTGGTAGTGAGTCAGTTGCCACAACCTGTCTATTTTCTGGCAGGAGCTGACGATAAAATTATGGAATTGCGCTACGTTCACCATCTGGCTAGCTTTCATCCCCTGTTTGGGGAGTGCGGTGCAAACGTGTTTGAAATTCCGCATTGTGGTCATCTCGCGATGCTCGAGCAAACTGACCTTGTGGCAGAAAAAATTCGGGATATCCTGATGGGGGAAGTGGCGACTCGACGCGATCGTCAAAATTAGAATGGAATCTTTATTTTGTGTTGCCCTCGCGCTTACGGGTTGGTTCTTGCCATTTAAGTTTCTGTTTGACTCACGTCACGCACCAAACCTGGCTGGATTCTGTCTTTTGTACTACTGTTAAAGGGTTCGTTTTCCACACAGAAATCTGGCTTGCGGGGGCTGGGGCGATCGCGTTACCCCTGCCACCACCAAGCACTCACCAGACAGGTGTTAATCGATGGTTCTTCAAATTCCCTCCCCCCCTTCCTCTCCAGCGCACCCTGTCGTGACCTGGGAACCACTCCCCTCAGACTTTAGGCTACCCGACGACCCAGTGGAAAATATTCAACAACCCCCGCTGGCAGCCGCCTTGACGGATGCCCTAGGAGCTACAGGTCGAATCACACCTGCGATGTTGATTGGCTCTAATTTTGCCTTGGTTGCCACCATTAACAAGAAAATCGTGGTTAAGGCCCCGGACTGGTTTTATGTACCCCAGGTTAGGCCCGTGGCCGATGGCATGATTCGACGCAGCTATACCCCTCATTTAGAAGGAGATCCCGTCGCAGTTGTGATGGAGTTTCTTTCAGAAGCAGAAGGGGGTGAATTGTCAGTGCGATCTACTCCACCCTATGGCAAACTCTACTTCTACGAACAGATTTTGCAGGTTCCCACCTATGTGACCTTCGACCCCTACGAACCCAAGTTAGAAGTGCGTCATTTGCAACAAGGCACCTATGAATTGCAGGCAACAAATGCTCAAGGACATCTACTGATCCCAGAGTTAAATCTTTGGTTGGGCATCTGGCAGGGAGAGCGCTTAGGCCAAACTGCCTATTGGTTACGTTGGTGGGATGAAGCCGGCAACCTGTTGCTATGGAGTTCGGAGCAGGCCGAACAAGAGCGCCAGCGGGCCGAACAAGAGCGCCAGCGGGCTGAAGCACTTGCTGCTAAGCTACGGGAGTTGGGAATTGACCCTGAGCAGCTCGCTTAGAGTACCCCTGCTAGGATTGAGATAACCGCTGCACAACTTCGCCCCCAATCAGGGCGTGGGTTTCTTGCAACAATTGGGGAATTCTCTCAGCATGGGGGCTTTGCTGTAGACAGGGGCGGAGTTGTTCAGGATCTACTTGCTCTGCCCTCGCTCCTGGAAACCAATGCCCCCCACTACCCAATAAGTTATAGCGCATCTTGCCATACTCGACCATGTCGTAAGCCAATACCAGGTTACGCAACCAGAGAATCACTGGAATATTTAAATTCCCTGGAGTTTGATCGTAGCTGGGTAGCCCAATATGCCAGGTCTTATACCAGTCTTCCCCAAGCCGATCCACCGCTGCGGCTTCTAAGCGCTCAATAATCGGCGGCAACAGTTCATCTGCCTGGTCTAGTAAATCAAGAACTTTGATGTGCTCATCAAAATCAGTGGGACGGCTGGCTCCAATGCTGAGCGTATGAACCTGGGAGTGGCTCAGACAGAACAAATCATTAAACAGCATCGGACTCAGGGGCTGGCATAGTTCCACTAGTCGAGGGGAGGGCTTATCTAGCAAGCCGCCCTTGTTGCAAGGGCTAATGATAAAGACTCCCATATCCTGTTGGGTTGCGGCAGCGATCGCGGCCCAATTAGTCTGGTTGATGTAGTACCAGTGTAAATTCACATAATCAAACTGATGGGTTTGGATGGCCCGGATAATCACCTCTGTTGGCGCATGGGTAGAAAAGCCGACATAGCGCACTTTCCCTTCCTTTTGCAATTGCTTCGCCACCTCCAGCGCACCGCCCCAGCTGAGGGTGTCTTCTAACAATGAGTCATTATTGATACCATGAATCCCTAGCAGATCGACATACTCCAGCCCCAAGCGCTGTAGCGATTCCTCAAACTCCCGGCGAAACTCCCGGCGTTTTCTGATAAAATTGCGTCCACTTTTGGGGGTTAGCTTGGTCTGCACAATCATTTGATCCCGCGGCAGTTTCGGTAGAATCTGCCCCAACTGAACCTCGGAACTGCCGTAGCCCCGCGCGGTTTCAATATGGTTAATGCCTAGGTCAAGCGCCCGCCGAATCGTCGCCTCTAAATTGGCTTGATTGTCAGCAGGGATTTCCGACATGGGTAAATGCTGCCATTTGTACTGGTAACGCATGCCCCCACAGGAGAGCACAGGCATTTGCAGTTCGGTTCGTCCAAAACGGCGATACAGCATAACGTAAGACTTGATGGGCTAATCCTAATGGCTGGATTTGAGAAACCATGCATTTCCAAGATAATGAAGTCTTTGCAGAATCGGCAACTGCTGTTTTGCCCAACCCTGTGTGGGTGCAATCATTCAGAGGTGAGGCAACCATGATCAATCCCTGTGTCAGAAACCTCAGAGACCGCTACGATTTGATAGGATACTGGCAACTTTAGTAATACATATGCACGAGAGCATGCTACCTTTGCAGACCTTTATCCCCCAGCCCCTTCTTCCAACCTGGAAGAAGGGGGCCGAGCCACCTCAAAGTTCCTCTCCCAATTTGGGAGAGGGATTAGGGCAATCCGGGCATACCAGAAAAGGGTGAGGGCAAAAGTGACATGCATCCCACGTGCACTGCTAGCGATCGCTTTTCTAAAAGACCGCTGTTCCTATTCAAAAGTAGAGACTTTTCCATAGAGAAGGCTCTACCCTGGGGGTCTTCTGCGATGATCAATAATGCTTCCCTATGGGTTAATCTCAGGTCAACATTGCTGTCTTTATTATCTTAGGGAAACCTACCAGCGTCTATATAAAGAGGAAAACCTTTTAAGCTCCTCCCTATTTTTCGCTCTTGGCTCATTCCCCTAGGGAGATCAGGTGGCTAAGGGGGAGTGTGTGAGTGTCGAGTCTTCCTACCTCTCAATTTTTTCGAACACTCTTTTAGCGATTCACTTCTTTCATTCTGGCCTTCCATGTTGCTCTCCCTGCGGATAGAAAATTTTGCTTTGATTGATCGGCTAGAACTGAATCTGGCGGCTGGGTTGACAGTATTGACAGGCGAAACAGGGGCTGGTAAGTCCATTATTTTGGATGCCATTGATGCGGTTTTGGGGGGCAAGGTCAACGGGCGAGTAGTGCGTACCGGCGCGGAGAAAGCCGTGATTGAGGCGACGTTTTGCTTGGATGCTGGCCTGATGAATTGGTTGAAAGCGCAGGCGATTGCCCCGATCCATGACAATTATCTGGTCTGTAGTCGAGAGATTCGTGCGGGCCAGGCTAATCGCAGCCGCCCTCGGGTCAACGGGGTCGTGGTTGATAAGCAACCATTCGAGCAGTTGCGCGATCGCCTGGTGGAGATCACGGCCCAGGGCCAAACTGTGCAACTAGGACAGCCTGCACTCCAACGGGAATGGCTGGACAGTTACGGTGGTGATCCTCTCCTGCATCAGCGAGCGCAGGTTGCAGTCGCCTTCGCCGCCTATCAGCAGGCGACCCAGAGCCTAGAAAAACGCCGCCGCTTTGAGCAAGAACAGCAACAGCAGCTAGAACTGTTTGAGTTTCAACTGCGGGAACTGGAAGCAGCCCAGTTAAGTGACCCGGATGAGCTAGACCAGCTTGAGCAAGAGCGGCAACGTTTAACTCATAGCGTGGAACTTCAGCAAAAAAGCTACCAGGTTTATCAACAGCTCTATGACAATGATCAGGAGGGTGGCACTGCCGCTGCCGATTTGTTGGGAGCAGCGGAGCACCTTCTGCAAGACATGGCAGAATACGACCCCCAAATTCAGCCCTTCCTGGAGCTGGTGAGCAACGCTTTGACTCAGGTGCAGGAGGCGGGGCGGGGCATCAACCTCTATGGCGAAAATATTGAGGCCGATCCCCAACGCTTGCAAGAAGTCGAAGAGCGGATAGTTGAACTTAAGCAAATCTGCCGTAAGTATGGCCCCCGGCTAGAGGACGCGATCGCCCTCTACCAGCAACGCCAGCAAGAGATCGCAGAACTCACTGGGGGCGGGCAATCCCTAGATGCCTTGGAGCAGGCTCAGCGGTTGTGTCAGCAGCAATTGATTGCCGCCTGCGGGCAACTTACCCAGTTGCGTCAAACCGCTGCACAACAGCTAGAACAGCGACTGGTAGATGAACTCAGGCCCCTAGCCATGGAAAAGGTGCAGTTTCATGTGCAGGTGCAACCCGTACCACCATCGGCCACAGGTGCTGATCAGGTCACGTTTTTGTTTAGTCCTAACCCTGGCGAACCGCTCCAGCCCTTGAGCGAAATTGCCTCTGGCGGAGAGATGAGCCGTTTTTTGTTGGCCTTGCAGTCGAGCTTTTCCCAGGTTGATCCCGTCGGTACCCTAGTGTTTGACGAGATTGATGTCGGTGTTTCGGGACGGGTTACCCAGGCGATCGCCGAAAAGCTCTACCATCTGAGTCAGCACCATCAGGTGCTCTGCGTCACCCACCAGGCGATCGTCGCTGCGACTGCCGACACCCACCTACAAGTCAGCAAACATACAGTTGATAGTGATGGCGTGCGCCTCAATGACCCCGCAGATGAAACCAGGGGCAAAACCCACGAGGCTTTTCCGCCAGATGGCAATGACTTGAAGCAGGAACCCGACGCCGTGCGCACCGTGGTGCGGGTCGTACCACTGACAGAAATGCAACGCCGGGAAGAACTAGCCCAACTGGCAGGAGGCAAAACCGATCCGGAGGCGATCGCCTTTGCAGAATCCCTGCTGAAACAAGCTGCGACCCTGCGACAGGCCGCTTCCCTGGCTACAACCTCGCCAGAGCCAACAACCTCAAAAGCAACAGCAACCCGTCCGACTAAGAGCTCAAAGTCACGGTCTAGTCGCAAGCACCCCTCCGCCTAATCTGTCGAGAACGGGGTGTAGGGTTACCCTCAGCTGAGGGCAAGCGCCCCCAAACTCCCCAATAGACTCAGCAACCCGGCGATAGCGATATCAGTGCACGCTAATGAGGTCGGGGCTATGCCAACAAAACCCAGAACTTGGCTACGGCTGCCTTTGCTAACGCGGTCAAGCCTGAAGCCCCATGATGCCAGCACCCTTAAAGCGACTATAAAACTACGAGCCAAGGTCAGGACGAAGTGCAAAGCGAAGCTCCCGACCAGAGTTGAATCTTTCGCGGTTTTCTTTTGCCTAGATGTCTTGATATGTTTGCGTATCACTATTGATAGAATGCCAGAAGCGTCTTGTCTCTCCCCTTTGCCATAATCTCAGGTAAGAGTCCACCCAAATTTCCTATCTGATGACACAATTGGCTTAAGTCGTCCATTTTGCTGATGGTGACTTATCGTGCTGACTAGAATCGTTTCACAGGGCAATATAAAACGTGAAATGTCCCTCAAAGGAAGAAAGCACAATTGCCCATTTGTCAGAACAACGTTTGCCAGGTTAATAGTTGTAAGTGCTCGTAAAGCTGCTGGATTGTCATTGGACAACAACGCTCTGGTCATGCTTCACCTATGATGGTGACTTTATGAGGTTAATTGGCTGATGTGAGGTTTTGCAAGAAGTTCGCGATCGCCCAATGCTTGGTTATTGTTTGAGTTCTTTAACGCTATTTTTAACCATGATCTCCCCTACGCCGCATCTGCCTGAACCCAACCGTTCGGAGGACGTTATTGATGTCACCCCCCACACCACCAAAGCAGGGGGTGAAGCCAAGATGACTGCCCTGGAGGATAATGCGACCGCCTCATCCAGCATTGGCTTAGCTCTCAAAACTCCCCCCAATGGAGATGCGATCAGCAGCCCAGGGGGGGCACTAGTTGCCAGGGGGGGTAACTTTGGTACGTTCCTGGCTCCTCTCAATAAGGAACGGTTTCGCGAAGTCGTTACAGATGTTGAGCAAAAACTGAGAATTGTCAACCAAACCCTTTCCATGCTGGATATGCAGGGGTTTGACGCCATCTTAGAAGAAATGCTCAGCTCCATCACCTTAAAAACAGGGGAGTTGCTCAATGCAGATCGCACGACCATCTGGTTGCTCGATCCGGAGAAGGGAGAACTTTACACTACGATCGCCCAAAGTGAAGGGGGGCAAAGCGTTGAGCTAAGAATTCCAGCGGATCGGGGCATCGTTGGTGAGGTGGCGATGTCTCGCCGAGTGGTGAATATTCCCTTCGACTTTTACGACGACCCGCGCTCAGCTGCAGCTAAACAAATTGACAAAAAGAACAATTACCGTACCTACACCATGCTCACCATGCCCCTAGAAAATGAGCAGGGAGATTTGGTTGCTGTCGTGCAACTGATTAATAAACTCAAACCGGATGCCCCCCCGCAGGCAGACCTAGAGCAAAAAATCGACCAGCGGGGCTTTACCAGCGAAGATGAAAAGGTATTTGAAGACTTTGCCCCCTCGATTCGGTTAACGCTGGAATCTTCCCGTTCATTCTACGTCGCAACCCAACGGCAGCGAGCCGCAAATGCGCTCATTCAAGCGACCCAATCCCTCAGCAAAAGCAGCCTCGATCTGGAAGACACCTTGAAGAAGGTAATGGATGAGGCCAAAAAGTTGATGAACGCAGATCGTAGTACACTCTGGTTGATCGATGCAGAAAAGGATCAACTGTGGACAAAGATTCCCATCAACGACCAGCTCACCGAGCTGCGCATCCCCCGGGGAGCTGGTTTTGCCGGACAAGTAGCAACCACTGGAGAGCCACTCCTAATTCCCTTCGATCTGTATGACCATCCCAATTCTCAAACGTCAAAGGAAACAGATCAAAAAACCGGCTATCGCACTTGCAGTATGCTCTGCATGCCCATTTTCAATGCCGATGGCGACTTGATTGGGGTGACCCAGTTGGTCAATAAGATCAAACAGGGGGACTATCCAGCCTATGACCCAGCGAACTACCCAGAAGCACCTGAATGCTGGAAGGCTAGCTTTAACCGCACCGATCAAGAATTTATGACCACCTTTAACATTCAGGCCGGGGTGGCTCTACAAAATGCCAAGCTGTTTGAAACTGTGAAGCAGCAAGAGCAGATGCAGCGCGATATTTTGCGATCGCTGACCAATGGAGTTATTTCCACGGATCGGGAAGGCATCATCATTTCAGCCAATGAAAGCGCCAAAGAAATTTTGGGCCTGCCAGAAAACACCCCCCTAGAGGGGCGCCACATCCAGGAACTGATAAAGCTGAAAAAAGCCGACTTTTACAAATGGTTTAATGAAGCGTTAGTCAGTAATAACGCGGAAGAATACTACCCTGATCAAACCCTGGAATGTGCAGATGAGCTGGAGGAACGCAGCATTAACTTGGCGATTAATACCATTGCCGATGCCACCGATAAAACTAAAGTGTCTGGGGCACTGGTGGTAATGGAAGATATCAGCGATGAAAAACGGTTGAAGCTGACCATGTCTCGCTATATGAGTGAAGAGGTGGCACGGCAGTTGTTAGAAAACCCCGATGCCGCCAAGATGGGTGGTGATCGCAAAGAAGTCAGCGTCCTGTTCTCCGATATTCGCAGCTATACCACCATCACTGAAAGCCTCACCGCAGAAGAAGTGGTGAAAATGCTGAATGACTACTTTGAGACGATGGTAGATGCAGTATTCGCCTATAAGGGTACCCTGGATAAGTACATTGGCGATGCCATTATGGCGGTTTATGGTTCTCCCCTCCCCCTAAAGGATCATGAATGGATGGCCGTGCAGACTGCCATCGAAATGCGCCAGCGATTGACCGAGTTTAATAAAACCTGGGTTCGGCAAAATGAGAAACATGGGGGCGATCGCTATCAACCGATTCGAATTGGCATTGGCATTAATTCAGACACGGTAATCAGCGGCAACATTGGCTCTACCAAGCGCATGGAGTTTACGGCGATTGGGGATGGGGTGAATCTGGGTTCTCGGCTGGAGAGTGCCAGCAAACAGTACGGTACCGACATCATCATCAGCGAGTATACCTATCGCCCCTGCGCCGATAAGATTTGGGCGAGGGAACTCGACTACATTCGGGTTAAAGGTAAAAATAAACCCGTCGCCATTTATGAATTGTTGGGATTGCGGAGTGATCCCATTCCCAGCTACAAACAGGAAATCATTGAGCATTACCATGAGGGCCTCCGGCTTTACCGCAATCGCGACTTTCCCATGGCCATGGCAGAATTTGCCAAAGTGCGTCAGATCGCCCCTGATGATAAATCAGCCCAGCTCCATATTGAGCGCTGTAGCTATTGGCTCACAACCCCCCCCGCAGATGATTGGGATGGCTCCTGGACTCTGGAAAGTAAGTAAACGGTTAAACCCCTGCTTGACTGACAAAACTATGAGGGCATGAACCGAAAGCTGGGAGAGAAGCAGAGCATGATTGAGGCTGGTAAGTAACCCATAAATCAGTCAAATCAATGACCCCTACTTCCGGTCTTTATGATGCGCTGTCTCAATTGCTGCGTCAATGGGACATCGTATGGCAAGATGCTCGTCACCTGCAAACGCTCTGCTGGATGATGGTTGGCACGATTCAAAGCCAGAATGTGCATCTTAATGGCTTTGGCATATACGTTGTCA
>CALIDI010000020.1 GCA_938023035.1 uncultured Leptolyngbyaceae cyanobacterium
CCCCCAAGCCCCAACAAGTTGCCTTCCCATCTGCTTCTGCAATTTCTACAACGCCTAAACCCCAAACAGCATCTTCCCGGCCTACCCCCGCCCAAACCCCTGCTCCCTCGCCACACCTCCAGAACCCACCCACTCCTCAAACGTCATGGGGAAAAAAGGCGATTCGAGGCATTTATTTGAGCCGCTATCAGGTTACAAATAATGCGAGTGAGCAGATGATTCGTGAACGTGTGCGATATTATCGACAACAGGGATTGAATACCATTATTCATGGAGTCTGGGGAAATGGTTGTACCATGTACAACAGCGATGTGATGCAAAAAACCTTTGGCTTCAAAAGCTGTTCAAATAAGTTTCAAGATCAATGGCTTGTATGGTTGATTGATGAAGCGCACAAACAAGGAATGCAAGTTCATGCTTATTTTGAAAAAGGCATCAAAATTGATGAAAATAGTCCAATTTTTGATCTGGCAGTAGCAAAGCGATGGATTGTTCCAGGCGTCGATCGTACCTATCCTGGCATTGATCACTATGTGTTAGATGTTGAAATCCCAGAAGTGGCGAGCTTATTCAAACACATTTCAGTAGAGTTCGTCCGCAAGTATCCTCAGATTGATGCCGTTCAATGGGATGACTACCTGGGGTATCATGCCGCGCTACCAGGAAAAGTCGATCGCACCGCTCGACTCACCACCTTTGTCCAGCAAATGCGATCGGAGATCAAAAAGCAAAACCCTCGTGTTAGTTTTGATCTCTGCCACCACAACCCCTATTGGGGTAAACGCTATTTTGCAGCAGACTGGCAAAATTGGGGGATTGATCGGGCCTTTATCCAAATCTACAACGATGCCAACTTCAAGGAAGAATTGAACTATGCCCGAAACTACGAAGGCGTAGCCGTTTCAGATACACAACTTCATCGTTTAAAGGAGTTAGTCAACGACCCACAGATTCGCAGCATTCTCATATTTCCCGCCAAGGGCAAACCAGAGGCCGCCGCCGCTGCTGTTAACAAAGTGATGATCTCACCATAGGCACAGACGTATTCCTCAATTGTGCGGACACTTTTGTGTCGCACCACCCTCATCCCCTTCGCTTACAGGCCCGTCAGGACGATGCCCCTTTTCACAAGTTTGTGAGTATGAGGACCAGACTCAAAGTCCCTCTTCCTCTCTTCTCTTTCCTCATTGCAGGTGAGGGCGAAAGCAGTGGGCATGGTGAGGATTTATAGCTCATCACATCCTCGATCCTAAGCCAGAAAGCAGTTGCCGCGGTCCCTATCTAACCGAGTCATCGTGGTGTGCTTATACGTGATCAAAAGAACCTGACAAAAGTCCTCAAATAGGGTAGATCTATCAGGGGAAAAGTTTTTCTGGCTACCCTTACGGTATACAAGACCCTATGTTTACTCTGCCTGCTTGGTTATCTCGTCGTTTTGGGGTGTGTTGGTATCAGCGATCGCCGGGGTTGCTGTGCCAGATTCTGGCAGTCTCTTTGCTCTCTGTGCCTTTCTGGCAATCAACGGCGATCGCTGCATCTTTGATTGAAAATGGGCCAGACTCACCCTTGCAGTGCCCTCAGCCAGGGGCCAACCGCCCCTCCTCAGAGTTGAAGCAGTTTTTAGGGAATGTGACCCAGACTGTGGCCTGGGTCGATCAACCAATGGCAGGGGTTGGCAGTGTCTTTGGTCTTGCCACGGCGCGATTACTTTCCTACTTCAACGCCAGTCCTTTTCCTGAGCTTCATGCCAAAGCGCGACAGGCCAAGGTGCCCGTGATGATGTATCACGACATTCTGGCAGAAAAGCAAGTGTTTTTTGATGTGACGCTAGCAGAGTTTGAGCAACATCTAGAACTCATTCGAGCGCAGGGTGTCACCCCAATTAGCATGGATCAGTTAATGCTGCACCTGCGCACAGGCGCGGCCCTGCCAGAAAAGCCAATTTTGTTGACCTTTGATGATGGCTACGAAGGGCATTACACCCACGTTTACCCCCTATTGAAAAAGTATGGCTATCCAGCCCTATTTTCCATCTACACCACTAAGGTCGGTACCAAAATGGGGCGATCAAGCCTGACCTGGGAGCAAATACGGGAAATGGCGAAAGACCCGCTAGTGACGATCGCCTCCCATAGTGTCTCCCATAAGGTGATGACGACGCTTTCACCTGCCGAAGTCGAATTTGAGTTGGTAGAATCCCAAAAAATTCTGGAGACGGAGTTAGGCATTCCCATTCGTTATTTCGTTTATCCAGAAGGCAAATACAATGCCCAGGTTGCAGAGGCCGTACAAGCGGCAGGATACTCGGCGGCTTTAACCATGGATGATGCTGATGAGCGGCTGGCAGGCCAGTCTGAGAGCTTGCTGGCCATTGGGCGCATTGGCCAATCGCGATTGGCGGAGATGGTGCAGATCGCCTGGGGCGGTGGTCTGTCAGAAGTAAATTGGAATCCGGGATTTGACTTCACTGCCCCGGTTCAAAAGACAGAAACCAATATCGATAACACTCGGTTCATTCTAATCTCTGGGGGGAGGCCGACAACAATTCATGCCAAGACTCGGGGGCAGGTGCCAGAGATTTTAGCGGGGACACGGGCGATCGCCGCCGTCGATGGGGGCTTTTTCTCACTGGAGTTCCTTGACTCTAACGAAATGCTTGGGCCTGTGCTGAGTAGCAACCACGGACGGTTTATCCCAGGGCGCAAGGGCGAAATCCCCCTGATTAATGGCCGCCCCCTAGTATTGATCGGGCCAAACGGGGTGCGGTTTGTGCCCTTTGATAGCACCAAGCACAACACCCTAGAAGGGGTACAGGCTGAGATGCCTGATGTCACCGATGCCTTTGTGGGGGCAGGTTTTTTAGTAGAAAACAGCCAACCCCAACCCCCAGCGCGGTTTGGTAAATTGTTTGACTTTAACGAACCTCGGCACCGGGCCTTTTGGGGCATTAACCAGGCTGGGCAGCCCGTCGTGGGGGTAACTGCCGATCCCATCGGTTCCGTTGACCTGGGGGTTGCGCTGGCAAAAGCAGGTTTGCGGGATGCGGTCATGCTTGACTCGGGGGCCAGCACTTCTCTGGCTTATAAAGGAGAATCGCTGGTGGGCTATGTCCCTCGCCCAGTCCCCCATGTTGTAGCGCTAATTCCACCAGAGGCAGAGGCCGATCATTCCTGCACACTTGCGTCAGCCCAATAACCCGGAAGCGGCCCCATGGAGCCGCTTTAGATATTCGACAAACCATCCTTTCAGCCAATCAACCCCTAGAGTTGCCGCTGCTCCATAGCAGTAGCAAGCCGTTCTAAAGCCGCGACGGTTTGCTGTTGCACCGCTACTGGATCAGGAGCGGCAGCTTCTGGCTGTACGCGCAGCAGACGGCGTTTTCCCTTTTCGATTGCACGAATGATGATAAACAGGCTGAACCCAATCACCAGAAAGTTGATAATCGCTGCCAGAAACACTCCGTAACGAATGCCGTTGACGGACAAGTCTTCTAACTTATCCACACCAGCCGCCTGCAAGGCAGGGTTTAGAATTGCTGGGGTAATCACATCTTCAACCAGGGAGGAGATGATTTTACCAAAGGCTCCGCCGAGAATCACCGCTACGGCCAGATCCACCACATTTCCCTTCGTGATGAAGTTTCGGAAATCTGACCAGAAGCCGCTATTATTACTTGCCATCTGCTACTCCTCCACAAAATCAAGTGAGATTTTAGTTTCGTTGGAAATTTTATAGAGTTTTTCGGCAGATTGAAAGCGCCTTTGGCTCGATCTGAATACAGAATTTATCTGATTGCAGAATTTAAAGGTGCAACCATTGCCGCAACCATTGCCAGAGGCGATCGCCCCATGTACTGAGCCAGTTTGGCAGAACGTTTTTGACATGCTGGGGCGGTTGGCTGATCACAGGATGAAGCTCCACTGGGGCAGGGGCAATATCGCGCACCTCGTGCAGGCAATACTCACCACTTTTGCCACGGATCGCCACCTGAAACTGTTGTCCCAACTCTAGGGGGGCTGCGATCGCCTGCCGGGTCGCCTCTGAAATGAGCAATTGCGTGCCCAACTCCTTGTTAGCCGATTCGATCCGACTGGCCAGATTAACCGCATCCCCAATCGCTGTCCACTGAGGATTTTGCGGACTACCGATAGTGCCAATGACGGCATGACCACAGTGAATGCCAATGCCAATCCGCAGCCGTTGCCGATAGAGCGCCTCCAATTGGGGATTCAACCGTTCAATTGCCGCCAACATCTCAACCCCGGCGCGCACAGCTCGCTCCGCCGCCCGCTCAGGATTTTCAACCCCAAACAGAGCCATGAAGCCATCCCCCATATAGACATTAATCACTCCACCGTGCCGGTGGATAATTTCCCCCATCTGTTGAAAGTAGCGGTTCAGCACATAGATGACATCGTAGGGTAATAGAGCTTCTGAAAAGGCGGTAAAGCCCCGAATATCGGCGAACAGAATTGCAACCTGTTGTTCACTGCCCATAAAGGCAGGCCTAATCTTGCCGTAAGCTTGGTCGTGAAACAGGGCGAGATCTTCGGCATCAAGGGATAGACGGCGCAGGCGAATCATCCCCTCCCCTTGCAATTCAGTCTGGCAGGCTAGGCGGATTTGTGGCGTAAAGTGCAACTGTTTTGCCAGTTTTTGTTCGGCAGGGGTGCGGGAGGTACAGTACTCTAACCCCTCGCTGATCAGGACACGACAGGTAGAGCAGCGGCCATTGCCGCCACACACATGGGTGTGGGGAATATTGGCTTCTAGAGACGCATCTAGAATCGTAACAGCATCCTGCCCAACCTCCACCAGGCGTTGGTCAGGCAGGTAGTAAATCTGTAACATAGGTGTTGTGTATGACTGCCCCTATCTCAACTCTACGCCTGCTGAGTGCTCTATCCCGGAGATTTCAGCCAGGATCCAGCCTGCTCGTCCTCGCTTTCCCTGAAACTAGGCCGAGAGGGACAAGCCCACGCTTAAAGTTGCAAGTTGAGGTCGGTGACGGCACCCAGGCTGCTAGAAGACACAAGGGCGGCATACTTGGCTAGCACCCCCGATGTGTAGCGGGGCGCAGGGGGTTGCCATTGGGCGCGGCGCTGCTCTAACTCTGCATCAGAGAGATGCAAATGCAGCCGTCGGGCAGGAGCATCGATTGTAATGGTGTCGTTCTCCTGCACTAGGGCGATCGCACCCCCCACATAGGCTTCGGGAGCCACATGCCCTACCACCATACCGTAAGTGCCCCCAGAAAAGCGGCCATCCGTGATCAACCCCACAGAATCGCCTAAACCTGCACCGATAATGGCCGAAGTGGGCGCTAGCATTTCGCGCATTCCAGGGCCACCCTTTGGCCCCTCATAGCGAATGACAATGATATCTCCCGGCTGAATTTTACCGGCCAGGATAGCGTCTAAGCAGGCTTCTTCCGACTCAAATACACGGGCAGGGCCAGTAATTTTGGGGTTTTTCACGCCGGTAATTTTAGCAACGGCGCCCTCCGTTGCCAGGTTGCCTTTGAGAATGGCCAGGTGGCCGCTACTGTAGAGGGGGTTATCCCAAGGGCGGATTACATCTTGATCAATCCGGGGTTGATCTGGAATGTCTTTGAGTAGTTCAGCAATCGTCTGGCCAGTGATGGTAAGGCAATCGCCATGGAGGAGTCCGTGCACTAGCAGCATTTTCATCACCTGAGGAATGCCCCCAGCGCGATGCAGGTCGGTGGCGACATAGCGGCCCGATGGCTTCAAGTCGCAGAGGACGGGCACACGGGCACGAATTGTTTCAAAATCATCCAGCGTTAGGGGAATACCGGCGCTATGGGCGATCGCCAGAAAATGGAGCACCGCATTGGTAGACCCCCCAATGGCCATGATTACTGAAATCGCATTTTCAATCGACTGGCGGGTGATGATGTCTGAGGGGCGGCGATGCTGGCGAATCGCATCCAACAAAATATGGGCCGACTTTTCAGCACTATCCGCTTTTTCTACATCCTCTGCTGCCATCGTCGAAGAGTACATCAGGCTCATGCCCATGGCCTCAAAGGCAGATGACATTGTGTTAGCCGTATACATGCCACCGCAGGAACCGGCCCCAGGGCAAGCATGCTGCTCTACGGCCACCATTTCATCCTCGGAGATTTTGCCGGCACTGTATTGCCCCACCGCCTCAAAGGCACTGACAACGGTCAAGTCCTTACCGTCATAGTGCCCTGGCTTAATCGTTCCCCCGTAAACGAAGATCGCCGGGATATTCATTCGGGCGATCGCAATCATCGCCCCTGGCATATTCTTGTCACAACCGCCAATAGCCAGCACTCCATCCATGCTCTGCGCGTTACAAGCTGTTTCAATGGAATCAGCAATCACATCGCGTGAGACCAGGGAGTATTTCATCCCCTCAGTGCCCATAGAAATGCCATCACTAACGGTAATCGTGCCAAAGAGTTGGGGCATTCCCCCAGCCGCCTTTGCCCCAGCTTGGGCCCGCTCAGCCAGGATATGGATGCCCATGTTGCAGGGGGTAATGGTACTGTAGCCGCTAGCAATCCCCACAATCGGCTTGGTGAAATCGGCATCACTAAAGCCAACAGCCCGCAACATTGCACGGTTAGGCGAACGTTGCACCCCCTGGGTAACAACCCGGCTCCTTAAATTCTCAGACATCTTCTTTTACTCTCTCAATCGGCGATCGCAGGATCAAGGCCAAAGCAAAATTTTAGCGTTCTAACGTCAGCCCCGCTCTAATCATTATGAGTGTAGCCCGCTGCCCTTGGTAAAAAAATCGCGCTCTAGTTTGTCCATGTAGACTTAACATCAAATTTAAATTCGTTAAATTCAGGAAATTTGAATAAAAATAGCAAAATCTGCCAACTGCACCCTGAGCCTAGTACAGCAAGGTGGCAATTTCTAAGACTAATCTAAGCCCCCCTTCACCCTCTAGTGCCTTCTCGCTTAGGAAGAGGGCAGGGGGAGGGTGAATTGGGTGATTCACATCCAGACTCAACCACGTCAAATGACTAACTTTGTGGAGGGATTTGGCATAATCGAGCTGGTAAAGGCGGCATGGATGGGCGAGTGCTTAAGAACAATGAGTCTAAATTTTCGCTTTGCGATTATCAGTGATTTGCACATCGCTTTACCCTCAACCCTCCGAGAGCATCCCCGGCGGCTCCACCTAGTTGAGGTCAGTATCCCCGTGTTGGAGGTCATTCTGGAGCGCTTGAGCCATTATGAGCTAGATTTTTTGTTACTTCCTGGCGATTTAACCCAGCATGGAGAACCCGCCAATCACCACTGGCTGGTAGAGCGACTCCATCGTTTACCCTATCCCGTCTACGTAATTCCCGGAAACCACGATATTCCCGTAGCTCAGGCAGATAGCTGGTCGATTGGGGCGTCAGAATTTGCCCAGATTTATGCCAAGTTTGGCTATGACGAGCCAACTCAGCTTTATTACACTCAGGAAGTGCTGCCCCAAGTGCGCTTGATTGGGCTAAATTCCAACATGTTCGACTCTTCTGGTCAACAAATCGGGCGGCTTGATGCGGCTCAGTTGGAGTGGTTGCGGCAGGTATTAGCCCAGCATCGAGGGGAGTTGATTCTGGTGATGATTCACCATAATGTGGTCGAGCATTTACCGCATCAGTCGCGCCATTCTCTGGGTCAGCGGTATATGTTGGCAAATGCTCCAGAGCTACGAGCTATTTTGCGAGCGGCTGGAGTGCAACTAGTGTTTACTGGGCATTTACATGTGCAGGATGTTGCCTGGGCCGATTCGGTGTATGACATTACTACGGGTTCATTAGTGACCTATCCTCATCCCTACCGGGTTCTGCAAGTGGTAACCGATGCTCAGGGCGATCGCTGGCTTCAAATTGAATCAGGCCGCGTGTGCTCTGTACCCGGTTGGGAAAATTTAGTCGCCGTCTCGCGCGAGTTAATGGGCGATCGCTCTAGCGAGTTTATGGTGAAGTTGCTCACCGGCCCACCCCTCAACCTCTCCTTGGCAGAAGCTCAGCCACTTTTACCAGCCCTGCGCTACTTTTGGGCCGATATTGCTGATGGTGATGGTTTGTTTGACTTCGCCCAGTTTCCACCGGTAGTACGCCCCTATTTTGAAAGCTTCAGTGCCAAAGATCTCGCGGGTAATTTGCATCTGATCGACAATGCAATCGCCCTGCGACTGGGAGGTATCCAGTAGGATAAAGACAGTTGCCGGGAGGCATCAGGCATGACTTGGGATCCAGCGGCAAACAATTTTGAAACACGGAGTAGAGAGAACAATGCAATTTCTCATGGATGTACCGGCCAAAACTGGCCTACAGTTTCCCACGGCTTTTACCGCTGTTTATGTAGTGGGTTTTATTGCCGCAGTAGCGATTGGCTCAATCGCCTGGTACAACTCGAAGCGTCCCGCTGGCTGGGAAGATAAGGAACGGCCTGCCATTATTCCAGAAGTAAAAGCAGATGAAAGCCAAGAGTCTTAGAAGCAGGATGCTATTTAGGTGGAGGTAATTCGGGCTGTTTTCCGAAACTCCCCCAATGGTCGCTGTAGTAACCAGCTACCGGATGTTTTTGCAAGAGGGTGAGAGGTTTGCCGATGGATTGGTGGATAGAAGCCGCTAGGGCTTCGCTACTCAGTTCTAGTCGCTGGATGCTCTGGAACTTGTTTTTGGCGTTTGTGCCATTGGGTTTGAGTTTTTATCTGTTTCGGGGGCATCCCCGGCGATCGCCCCTCTGGTGGCTGGTTTTACTCATTTTTGTGGCCTTTTTGCCCAATGCTCCCTATGTCTTAACCGACCTTATCCACCTAGTACGCGAAATCCAGAGCAACCAAACCCTCTGGTTTAACCTTCTGGTGGTAATTCCCAAGTATGTTGGGTTTGTGGTTCTAGGTTTTGGAGCCTATGGGCTGGCTCTGATTAATATGGGCCATTACCTCCAACGGCAGGGCTTTCAGCGGGCAATCTGGCAGGCTGAGCTAGGGTTGCATGGGTTGAGTGCGATCGGCGTGTACCTGGGGCGGTTTGAGCGGTTGAATAGCTGGTACCTAGTCACTCGTTTACATCAGGTCGTCGATACGATTCCTGAGTTGTTAGAACGGCGGCCCACTATCATTACGGGTGTCATCTTCTTAATTTTTGCGGGGTTATATTGGTTGTTCAAAGAAGTGACCCTTGCCATTTTGCTGCGCCATCGTTACCACCTGGCGCTGAAGCAACTCCCTCGTTAGGAAGTTACTCTGCAATAACAAAATTCAGTAGCAGTACCACATTAATTGTGGGCATGTTTCACATTCCCCGTACACCACGGCATCAGTCCGGTTGCCCTCTCTATCTCCCATCAAGAGGGAGAGGGGGACGTAGCCCTAGTAGGTACTCAACTAAAGGGGAATGAGGGTGGCTGAGGTTAGTTCAGAAATTTCTGCCTTGCTGTACTAGCGATTTGTAACTGTCTGCTAAGTTTAAATTGTCCGATGGCCGGTTGTGCATTTTGGGGTCAAAAGTAGTCCCCGTGATTCTTAGATTATCTGCTCCTGCAAAAGGTTAGGTGCTCAAGTGTTTGTGGGTTTCTTGCCCTTACTCTACTCTAAGCAACCGATGCAGATTTTTCTCTTTTGAGCAGTAAGGAAGCGACGATAATGCCAACAATTGCCAAAAATGCCATAGGGTAAAACACATAGTTATACGTCCCTAATAAATCTCGAATGCGCCCCGTCACTAAGGTGCCAATCAAAGCGCCAGCGCCATAGGCCGTGAACACAATGCCATAGTTCTGAGCATACTGGTTAGGATTGAAGAATCGTAGTGTTATCGTTGGCGCCATAGCCAGCCAGCCGCCTAAACAGAACCAAAACAGGCAAAAGGCAATTAGATAGGTGGCGACTTGACCAGTTCGAGCATTTACCATCAACACACAGGCAATGAAGATCAGCACATAGGAGAAAATTGCCACATAGTGCGGCTTGAAGCGATCGCTGAGCCAACCAAACAGCGGACGGCTTACCCCATTAAACACAGCAAACATGGAGACACTGCTGGCAGCGACGTTTGGATTGATATCAATGATCTCTTCCCCAACCGGGCTAGAAATGCCAATTGCACTCAGACCCACCAGGGTAGCGATCGCGTAGCAAATCCATAATCCATAAAACGATCGATGACTGAATAAATTCTGAGAGTACTTTGAGGTCAGGATTGGTTGAGCGGATGCGATCGCCCGGTGAGGATGCCAACCTTGGGGGGGTAACTTCATGGCCAGCGCAATGGTTACAATGATGGCAACAAAAGCGACACCGAGAATACGCAAAGTAGGACGAACAGTGTAAGCACCGATGAGTTGATTGGCAAGGGGTGCCGTGATAAATGGTGAAAGACCAAAGCCGACGATGGTCAACCCCACTGCTAATCCTTTTTTGTCAGGAAACCAACGCGCTGCAACCACCATCGGGACACCATACGCAATCCCAACTCCAATTCCAGCAATCACGCCATACGTGAAGACCAAGACTTCAATCTGGGTCGCAAAGCTGGCTAAGATATAGCCCAAGCCGACCACACTACCGCCAATTGCAGTGGTGAGACGGGTGCCCATTCGAGGAATATAAAAGCCTGCGATCGGCATTGTGGCAGCGTAGAACACCAACGCAAAGGTATATGGCAAAAGGCTTTGAGTCGCACTAATCCCCAACTCATTTTCTAAGGGGGTTCTAAAAATGCTCCAGGAATAAACGCTGCCTAAGCAAAGTAAAATCACCATTCCTAAAGGAATTAGTAACCATCGGCCTCGCTCAGCAGGCTGTCCCAAGACGGTCACTTTAGGCGTATACGGGGGGTGCATGTCACTGTTGCCCTCACCCTTTTCTAGTATGTTCGGATTGCTCTAATCCCGCTCCTTGCCCCCCGCCCCCTATGAATGGGGGGTTTGGGAGAAGGACTTTGAGATGGCTCGGCACCCCTTCTCCCAACCTGAGAGAAGGGGCAAGGGGATGAGAGCCTGCAAGGGTAACATGCTCTCTATACGGGGTTGCTAGATTCATAATCTTCTTAAAAGTCGAGCCGTAAGTAGCTGTGCACCATCAATTGAAGCGAATTTCGGTGGTAGAGGGGGCAGAACCCCTTGTCTGGGGGTGCAGCCTCCACTCTTCTCTGCTTAAAGTGAATTAGGACTATCTACTCCATTGTTTTTAATGGGAATGGCATACCACGGTTTCGTGGGGCAAGCCCTCAGGCAAATTCCCTTCTAGATAAGCAGCAATTGCTTTTTGTGGATCTACTTCACGGGTGGTTAGCAGCTCTGTCCCTCGCTGCTGTAGCTTTTGGCGCACTCCTTCACCCGCAGATGCGGCGAGGGCAATATCAACAAAATGCAGGGGATGGCGATTTCCGTCACCCCGCACATGCCATTCGTGCAAGCAGCCAAAGCGGGTTAAATCTAACGTCCAGGCTAGGCAGGGAGCTGCTTCATCTGAAACAGTGTAAACCTGCCACTTCAAGGCTCTGCCTGCATGAGCTGCAATGGTTCCATCGTTTGTTACAGCGACAGCGATGAGTTGTTCTGCCATGGGATTAGCGCCTCCGTAATCGCGACTTTTTTGAACTGTTTCTAGACGATTGTAAGGGAGCGCAATTGCTGGATGAGGGGTGCTATTAAGCTTGTACTCAGAGGCTGAAAGTACCGCTTAGTCCCGAATCAAAATGACAGATTGGAGCAACGCACAGGTATTCTTACCTAGAAGTTTGACGTTGCTTGGGCGATCGCTATCTCATGATTGAGATCGGCAGTGGCAGATCCCTGCAAACTTAGTTGGGCACTGCAGATCCTATCTGTTTGCAGCTACGCGGTGTGCATGTCCAGCATAGGCGTGAACTCAGGTGATTTCGCGCAGGGTTACTTCAGGGATCAATTCACACAGACAGAGTGTGTTCTCTTAAACATCCTCTTCAGAAGAGTTTTTTATTCAAGCATGTCCTGAATCATACAACCGATGCCCAACTACTCTTCACCTGGTTCAACAATGCGTTGAAAAAGATAACCCGTTCCCCGTGCTGTCAAAATTAACTCAGGATTGCTTGGGTCTTCTTCGAGCTTTGCCCGCAACCGCGAGATGTGGACATCGACCACACGAGTATCCACGTGGCGTTCGGGAGTATAGCCCCACACTTCTTGCAAAATTTCAGACCGTGAGAAGGCTTCACCTGATCGACTTACCAACAGTTCCAGCAAGCTAAATTCCATACCTGTGAGACGAATCCGTTCATCTCCCTTGTAAACCTGGCGCTTATTGGTATCAATTCGAATCGTGTTGATTTGAATGACCCCTGAACTGGGGATACCAGAGGTGCCGGTTTTTTCAACACGGCGCAGGACTGAGCGAATTCTCGCTTCTAGCTCTTTTGGAGAGAAGGGTTTGACCACATAATCATCGGCACCTAGCTCCAAGCCGGTAATCCGATCAGCGACATCGCCCAAAGCAGTTAGCATGATAATCGGCACATCCGATTCTTTGCGTAGCTCTTGACAAACTCCATACCCATCTAGCTTAGGCATCATCACGTCTAGGACGACAAGGTCGGGATGGGCATTGCGAAAGGTTTCGAGAGCCTCTTCACCATCAGCAGCCGTCACAACGTCGTACCCAATCATGGAGAGGCGGGTTTCCAAAATCCGGCGAATACTGGCTTCGTCGTCCACTACCAGGATCTTTTCTTTATGGTTCTCCAATTTGACGAAACTCCTTAAGCTAAATTTCGGTTGATGAATTTCTGTACCCTATCATTTAAATGTTAGTTCAGTTTTCACCTATTTAACTCCTGCAATTCTAGTTGAGCAAACCTTTCTGAGTTTTTTAAGTTTTGTTAGAGATCATAATTTCTTAAAGGCATATTATTGATCGCGATCGCCCGAAACCCACAGCAAAAAAAACGGCTTTAAGAATCAAGCGTTTGTGCACGGTCTCAGCCTTTACCTTTTCTAAAGAACCCTTTTGCAAATCAGGTTGATTTGAGATGCCAAAAGCTCGAACCCACTATGTTTGTATTCAATGTGGTGCAGAGTCTTCCCAATACTTTGGCAAGTGTCCCGCTTGCGCCGCCTGGAATAGCCTGGAAGAGCAGGTTGTGACGGCACCGGCAGCAAATATACGGGCAGTTACGACTCAGCGGCTCGCTGGCAAGGGCCGTAAAGCCGCTGCTACCTCCCCTCAAGCCAGATCTGCCCTTACTCTGGCTGAGATTTCTGACCACCCCCAGGTTAGGTTTTCATCGGGCTATGGGGAGTTAGACCGTGTCCTCGGTGGCGGTATTGTACCAGGTTCGTTAGTCTTAATCGGCGGCGATCCGGGTATTGGCAAATCGACTTTGTTGCTGCAAATGGCGAATCAGTTGGCCGCTCACTATCGTGTGCTCTATATCTGTGCTGAAGAATCTGCCCAGCAGGTGAAGTTGCGCGCCACTCGGTTAGGCATGGCCGCAGAAGAGCCGGAGCCAACAGCCAAAGCGGCAGCCAAACGGTTGGAAGGAAAGCGCCATCGGCCGTCAACAAAAGAGAGTGAGTTGGGTGGGGCCGATGGCGCGGAGAGTCTGAGCAATGCCGAACTCTACCTCTTGCCAGAAATTGACTTGGATACAGTTTTAGCGGAGTTGGAGTCTTTGCAACCGGCGGCAGCGGTGATTGACAGTATTCAGGCGTTATATTTTTCTGCTTTGACCTCCGCGCCGGGTTCAGTGGCCCAGGTGCGAGAATGCACCTCTATGTTGATGCAACTGGCCAAACGGCAGAATATTACGCTGTTTATCGTTGGCCATGTGACGAAGGAGGGGGCGATCGCGGGGCCAAAGGTGCTGGAGCATTTGGTGGATACGGTTCTCTACTTTGAGGGCGATCGCTTTGCCAGCCACCGACTGCTCCGCTCGGTCAAAAATCGGTTTGGAGCTACCCACGAAATTGGGGTATTTGAGATGGCAGATCGCGGGCTGCAAGAGGTACCCAACCCCTCCGAGTTATTTTTAGGGAATCGGGATGAATGTGCCCCTGGGAGTGCCACGATCGTGGCCTGTGAGGGCACCCGCCCCATCCTGGCAGAGTTACAAGCACTGGTCAGCCCTACTAGCTATGCCTCACCTCGCCGCTCTACGACAGGAATTGAATACAATCGCCTGCTGCAAATTTTAGCGGTGCTAGAAAAACGGGTGGGTATTCCCCTATCTAAGTTAGATGCCTATGTGGCAGCATCGGGGGGGCTGAGTGTAGGGGAACCGGCTGCCGATCTGGGGGTGGCGGTGGCGGTGGTGGCTAGCTTTCGCGATCGCACGGTAGACCCGCGTCTGGTCATTATTGGAGAACTCAGCCTGAGTGGCCAGGTACGCCCAGTGTCTCAGCTAGAACTACGCCTCAAAGAAGCGGCTAAACTGGGTTTTAAGCGGGCTTTGGTGCCAAAGGGGCAGGTGGTGCCAGCCTTGGGGTTAGAAGTGCTTCCTGTCGGGCGCTTGGTCGATGCGATCGCGATCGCCCTGGGTAGCCATCCCCCACCCTTGTAAGCTTTCGAGGTTTGAAGCCAGGTTCGATCACCTGGTACAGTGGCCATGAAAAAGAACCAAAATCTGTCTTTAGCCGACTTGGCGAATTATCGCGATCGCCCGGTTGATTCAGCTATTAGGGGTTAAGGAGCGGGTGGGACATTGCCCCAGCCAAGATTTCCACCTCTGCACTTCGGCCTTAATCCGTTAGCAATGGCGCTATAGAGTTGAGGTCTGTTGACTCAACTCAGACTTTGCCTTAAACGCTTGCCCTTGGAGACACCTGAATGGGAATCAAATTAGCAGATTGACTCAACTCAGACTTTGCTTTAAAACACTTGCTTGTTTACTGTAGGAGATGCTCTGATGCCAAAGTTTTTACGATGCGGGGGGTTGATTGGCCTCAGTTGCTTGAGTATGATTGCACCCCCTCCTGCCCAGGCCCAGCTTCGCAGTAACCTAAATGTAGAAGTTACGGGTATTCGAGGCAACCGGGGCAATCTCTGCATTAAGGTTTTCTCGACAGCCCAGGGGTTTCCCTACGGTGACCAAGGGGTCGTTAAGCGTCAATGTAGTCAGATTGCAGACAATACCATGAGTTTCAACTTTCCCAATCTACAATCAGGAAGTTATGCGATCGCAGTGTATCACGATGCCAATAGCAATGGCCGCTTTGACCGCAATTCTGTTGGAATACCCCTAGAAGGCTACGGCTTTTCTCAAAATCCCACAGTGACCAACCGCGCCCCTGGCTTTGGCGATTGTTTAGTGCTCCTGGCAGGCTCTGGTTTAACCAGCCGCATCCGGATGCAATATCCCTAACATACAGAGGCAGCGGGCTGTAATCAGCAGCATGCCTCAAACACCTGTACCGGCCTGCTGAGACCTGCAAACTTAACCAATCTGCAATCTGCAAATTTCTGTACTCAAGGGTTTTGCGAATGCCGAAATGGGATCCTAAAGTATGGCTGCTCTCAGCATCTGCCTTACCTCCTGTAGAGCTAGATACAGTTAACAAGTCCGACTGAGTTGACCACTGCTGAAATAGAACCCTTCCCTATCAATGGATAGGTGCCCTACATTGATTAACTTAAGAATATAGAGGAATCAGGCGGTAAACCTGAAGCAAGCGTACTCAGCATCCAAATCACCGGGAAACCGGTCTGGGTTCTGTCCTTGGCCTTATGCAGGCGAGGGACTGAAACCCTGAGCGCACCACCCCAGAGACCCAGCAGGCACCAAGAGCTGGCTCTGTGTTTTCTGTGCCTCTGTGGTAAGGTTTCAGGTGATAGAATCCTATCTTTATAGAACCGATAAAACAACCCATGCCCCCAGTCAACGCCTTAGAAACTCGACAGGCAGCCCCTCCTTTCCAAATTGTGCCAATCACAACAAAGGCCCAATGGGAACAATTTTTGGAGGTCCCTGCGTTGGTTTATCGTAATGACCCCGCCTGGGTACCGCCTATACGCCGCACAATTGCGAAAGAACTGGCACCCGACAACCCTTTCCGCAACTTTGGTCGCCTCCAGGGATTTTTAGCCCTAAAGGGAAAGACAGCCGTTGGCCGGGTGGTCGCAGCAGTAAATCCTCGTTTAATTGAGCGAGAAACCAAACAAGTCGGGTTATTTGGTTATTTTGAGTGCATTGAGGATGAGGCGGTGGGAGCCGCTCTTTTAGATGCAGCCTGTGCATGGCTACGCCAGCAGGGCATGACCCTAGCGCGTGGCCCTGTGGATTTGTTTACCCACAACCGCTGCCTCTTTTTGGCTGACGGATTTGATACCCCACCGATGATTATGATGCCTTATAACCCTCCCTACTATCCTCAGTGGATGGAACAGCAGGGCTGGTACAAAGCAAAAGATGCCTACTCCTATTTACTGCCGCTTAACCATGAGCTAGCCAGCAAGTTTGAAAAATCTTATCGGGTGGCGTGCAAATCTGGGGTGACCTTTCGTCCAGTCCGGTTGAAAGGGACGGGCTTCACCGAAGACTGTCGCGGTTTACATCGTCTTTTTAGTCAGTTGTTTGCCAATAATTGGAGTGCCACTCCCCATACAGAGGAGCAATTTTTGGAAGAAGCCCAGGATTTGAAGACGATTGTAGATCCGGATATTTTTCCGATCGCGGAATATAACGGTGAAATGATTGGCTTTTTTATGGCGCTACCGGACTACAACATTGCCCTCAAGCATGTGAATGGCAAGCTAGATGGGTGGGGCATTCTAAAATTTCTTTGGTATCGTCGTCAGATTAACCAGGCGCGGGTAGTAGTCATCTGCTCACTCCCTGAGTTTCGCCGCAAGTTAGTGTCACCCGCCTTAATCTACCTGGGAATGGAGGGTGCCATTCAGCCAGGGAAGCCTTATAAACACGCAGAATTGGGGCATGTGTATGAAGATAATGACCCCTCCCGCAAGCTGATTGAGGCTTCCGGTGGCACAATTTATAGAACCTATCGGGCTTATGAAAAATCTTTGGTCTAAATATTTCGACCCGCAGCACATTCTCGGTATCAGCTTCACGATCCCCTACAGGCATGAGGCATCCCGTCGCATCGATGCCTTGCTCTGCCGCTGTCAAGGCGTCGAGCCACTGCTGACGCTCCTTCTCATAGGTGGCTTTTGGCACCGTTCTCCCCATTTGCCCGCCCGCTCCTGTCTAGGTGTGCTGCTGCAAAAGTCCCAACGGTGTGCCACTGCCACTAACAGCAAAGCAACGATGCACCGTACTCCCTTGCTGTTGGCTCTGCTTGATCAAGCCCAAGCCTCTGGTCTGCTTCAAACCGCTGAAGTTTAAGTCCGTGGTGTCTTGCATCGTCAGGATGACCGCCGCCTTAGTCTGCTCCAGCACACCGGTACGATGACTCACCAAAATTGGTTCCGGTTGCACCCGCTCATTCGCCCCAATAAATACTCTAACTCTTAGCGGCACTCCTACTCGCCTCTGGCACACTTGCCTCCGGCTGCTCCGCTAGCAGCCACACCGTTTTCCGTCAACGCGGCCTATGCCGAAAATCTTGCCAGCACTGGTCTGTGCCCAATGACCGCGCCGCAGCACGTTCTGCTTCACCGCCCCAATCGTCAATCACCCTTGCTTCGCGGAGAGTGATCCCGTCTTCACGACTGACTCCTTCAAACACCTTCGTAATTTGTTCGTAATTTGTTCGATAAGTTCTAGTCTGTCTTGCTCTGCAAGAACATCAAGGGGTGTCCAGTTTGGTATTCGCTCCCTTATTAGCACCCTCAACAATATCTCGAAGATCCTGCAAGAACATCGAGCTGATATTTTTCATTGACGTAACTTTGGAGCCAGGGTTCTGAAACACCAACGACTCTGGCAATTCCAGCTAAGAGAATCCTTTCTAGCAGCAGTTTATCGATTAACGTTTTAGTTGCCTGGTCAATGATTTTGTTTTGGGGATCTTGCACAAATTGTCTCCCGCACTCACGGCATTTAAAGTTCTGTTTACCGTTATGGATTTTGCCGTTCTTGACGACATGAGTAGAGTTACAAGTAGGGCAGGTAAGTGGAGCAGTTGACATAAAGCAATTGAGATAACTTCATCTTCCCTATCCTTACATCTTTAGGACTACCCAAAAATAAAGGCTTAATTTGCACTTCACCATTTTGATAGGGGAAACCCAATGTGGCGGTAAAGTCGGTAAATTTCAGCGTTTTATTTTCTTGTTCAATTTCCCTCTCGCCATTAGAAGAGGTTCTGAGTTTATCTACGGTCGTAGGGCTTTTGAGGACACTGATACCCCCCAAATAGGCGAATCCTGGTGTAGGGCGATCGCCAATTCCCGCTTCTAAGTTCAACCAATCGCCGCCTAAGGTATTCTGCCCCCCAAAGGCACCGCGTCCTTCAAAGAAGAATTTTTTGGGTAGGGGTCGAGTTTTGACACTGATACGCCCTGCAGTACCATCACTTTCAAATTCAGCCGTCGGGTTACGAATGATCGTGACATCTTCAATTAAAAAGGAAGGTAACCGATTTGCCTGAAATTCTCGCTTTTCACCCCCATCTGGTAGTGTTAATCCATCAATTTGCGTCCGGGTAAACTCTTTATCTAACCCTCTCAATCGGGCATCATTACTTTCTTCTGGTGGCCCTTCGATCGTCACTCCCGGCAGCCTTCTTAAGATGTCTCCTAAACGACGATTATTACGATTCTCAAAGACCTCTCGTGATGCTCCAACTTGAGGAACTGGATTACTTAAAGATGATTCTCCAGTGACTAAGATCTCTTCTTCTAGTAGGTCATCATCAGGAGTTAGGCTCAATTGCAAGCCAGTTTGACTGGGAATAATTTCCAGCATTGGAACGGCTGTCGTTCCAGCGATCGCGATCTGCACATTGCTAAACGTGTATGCGTTGGCCCATCCAAGTCCGTAATCGCTGTCGTTCCAGCGATCGCGATCTGCACATTGCTAACCCCTGATTGCAGCGCCACTATACTGGAAATGCCCTCCAATGGTTTTTCAGCCCGAAACTCATTGCCCGTTGCCAAAGACAACACCGCGTTCGGAATCTCAATGATGAGTGAGTTCCCGGCTTCACGAGTGGTTGGCACCAATGATCCTGTTGATGTTTCCAAAATGACTTGCAATCGCCCTTGTATGCGATCGAGCCGAATATTGGTAATCAAAACTGGAGTGGCCGTGGCTTCAGATGCTTCTATCTGCGCCGTCCACTCTTTCACAGTCTTGGAAACGGTTTCGGCGTGGCTTGCGGTTGATAATCCTCCAACCAAATAAACGGTCAAACCAACGGTTAAAGCGAGTGTTTGTGTGTTCACTGTGAGTCCTCGTCATCAAAAATGAGTCTGGGTCAACAGTGTTCTCGTGCTCTCAAAGGATGTTGAATTTGGCAGTGCTGAATAAGGGCGCGAAAATCATTCCCTCACGGCAATTCAACCGCTAAAGAGTATGGCAGGGAAATATAACCAGAACATAAC
>CALIDI010000021.1 GCA_938023035.1 uncultured Leptolyngbyaceae cyanobacterium
GAGGCAAGCAACACGAGCCGCGGGCATTGAAAAGCGGGTCAATTGTCATACGTTTCGCTATAGTTTTGCGACGCATTTATTGCAGAATGGCTATGATATTCGCACGGTGCAAGAGTTGCTGGGCCACAAGGATGTGAAGACAACCATGATTTACACCCACGTGCTGAATCGGGGTGGATGGGGGGGCGGAGTCCGTTGGATGGGTGAGGCAAGGGGTGGGGGCGATCGCGCCTTGAAGTCACCATCGCTCAGCATCGTGACCCACCGGATGGATAGAAACCAATAGGCAGGCATTGTTTTCAGAATGCTGCGCCAGTGCTTTCACAGATAGGGATATTGGGCAAATTATTCGGTATTAAACCTATCTCAAATTTAATTGGACAGTCTGTTAACCAGGGTTTAACAGGTCGGGATTACCAGAAAGTTGATTCGACTTAAATGATGGGAGCTATAACCCATCAAAACTTTCTTGGATGCAGCATTATGCCTCAGGGGCATTAGGAGAGCGATTAAACCCAGGAATTAGATAAGCCACTAACGCCCCGGCCAGAAAGCCACTGATATTGCGGAAGAGTGGAAGCCAGTCGCTAGTGCGTGTAATCACCGGGGCAACGCCAAAGGCAACAAATAGAATGCCCCACAGCGGCGAGAAGATCAGTGCCCATTGCCAGGCGAATGCCTGCCCCGGCTTGCGCGGATGGGCCGCAAAGCCGCAGATTACACCGCCCAATACCGATGTGACCAAGGTTAAAATCCACTGCTCCTGGGGTAATCCTGGAACAACCTGACACCCTCCCTGGCGGAGGCAGGTTTTTACCGCTTCTAGCGCGCCGAGAATTGCGCCCTCTTCGCCGTTTTCGCGTACATAGTACTGATTGCCGTAGCGCGTCTGCAACTCAATCCAGAAGGTACGTGGCATTAAGGGGTAAAAGGCGTCGCCCACACTGAAGTTGAGCAGGTTGCCGCCTCGCTGGTCGGCCACTAGCAGCAGGCTATGGTCATCTAGCCCCCAGTAGTTTTTTACGGCGATGCCAGGAGTCCGGTCAAATTGGGTGAGTACTCGTAGTTTCCAACCAGTTTCTTGTTCAAAGGCCTCTAAATCTCTGGCCAGCGCCTCTTCTTCACCGCTGGGCAGTGCTTTGGCTAAGTCAATGACTGGGGTTTGCTTATCGGGCAAAAGGTCGGGATTGTTAAAGGCCATTGCCATCGACGTGTGGGGTGCGATCGCCACAGGTAGCAGCCAAAACAGACAAACAGCAAGAAGCCCGACCAGGAAATACTTTGACCTAGCTAGACTAGCTAACGCTGATCGCCCACGCTCCCAAAATTTAAAGTCCGACATATTAGCCTTGCCCGTAATGTGTGGAGTAGAGACTGCAATGACTGAGAAGTACGTAATGTTTCTTTACACTTTTACATCTTAGTCTAATCTTAAGAATCTATTGTTATGGGGTCAATAGTCAGGCGGCGATTTCTGGGGCTGATAACCTCAAAAGGAGCGAGTCGGAGGTTTAATCGCCATCTCTATGACTAAGGCAGGGAGCAAGGGTGGCAACAACGGCCTGGGCGATCGCCTCCAAATCGTAGCCGCCCTCTAAGCCAAACATAATTTTGCGAGTCACTTGTAAGCAGTAGCGACTCAGGGTTCCATAATCCTGAGGGTGCAACAAAATGCGTGAGAGCGGATCTGCTGCTGCCGCATCATAACCCGCACTGACAATCAATAAGTCGGGGGCAACCTGGTTTAAGAAGGGTATCACCTTTTGCTCAAAGGCGTGTTGATAGTCGCTCAGGGTACTGCCCGGTGACATTGGCAAATTCAGAACGTTCTGATGGTGGCCTTGGTCGGTTGCTTTGCCTGTTCCTGGGTAGTTAGGAAACTCATGTAACGAGCAATAGGCAATCTGCGGATTAGCCTCAACCAGGTTTTGAGTACCATTGCCATGGTGCACATCCCAATCTAAAATTGCGACCCGCTGAATGCCCGGTTGTGCTAAAGCATAATAGGCGGCGATCGCCGCATTTGAGAAAATGCAAAACCCCATACCTGCATTTTTGACCGCATGGTGCCCCGGAGGGCGTGCCAGTACAAATGCCGGTTCGCCCCGTTGCAACACGCGCTCAACCCCATCTAACCAGGCGCTAACTGCGAGCAGGGCCACCTCATAGCTGCGGGCTGAAATTGGTGTATCCCTATCTAAGTAACCGCCGCCTCGATTGGCAAGTAAGCGCACCCCGTTGACATAAGCAGGGTCATGAACCTTTTGGATGGTACTCAAAATGGGCCGTTGCTCAGGAGGGGTAGGCCGTTGCCAATCAATTTTTTGACTCCAGGCCACCTGCTCCAGAGCCGTCTTGATCGCCGTCAGACGTTCTGGCCGCTCCGGATGAAAAATGCCCGTATCGTGCATTAAGAACTCATCGGAGTAAATCACAGGCAACATAGGGCACAATTCCTCAACCAGGTTTGGGGTTTCCTATCCTAATGATGATTTCCGGCTAACCACGACGCAACTTGAATTCACCCGATATTCACGTCAGAATAGTCTTATCACAAATCTTTGTAGAACTTGACCTTCAGTAATGTCTACTGTGCTTCATTACCCCCAATCTCAGCTCCAACCCCGCGATCCGGTTGGCCTTGACTATGACCTTGTAATCGTCGGTGGAGGGCTGGTGGGGTTAACGTTGGCGGCGGCGCTTCGGCACTCCCAACTAAAGGTGCTGGTGGTTGAGGCCCAGCCCACTTCTGTGGCCGCAATGAAGGGTCAAGCTTACCATATCAATTTGCTTTCCAGCCATATTTTTGCGGAGATTGGGGTGTGGCCAGCAATGCGACCGGGGGTTAATCCGATTCGGGAGATTCACCTTTCTGATGGTGATTATGCCGGCAAGGTGCAATTTACCCTAGCGGATTTGCAATCCGACGTTTTAGGCTATGTGGCCGAGCATCGAGTTTTGCTGGCAGCACTGCAACAGTTTATCCAGAACTGCGCCAGTGTGACCTATCTTTGCCCAGCGGAGTTGGTGAATACGAACTATAGTGCTGACGAGGTTGAGCTGACCCTGAAAACTCAGGAGCAGACTCAGATTGTGAGAACTCAGTTGCTCGTTGCGGCTGATGGGGCGCGCTCGCCGATTCGCCAGAGTGCTGGAATTGTCACAGCCGGCTGGCAGTATGGGCAAGCCTGCGTGGTGGCCTTTATCAAGCCAGAAAAATCCCACCAGGACATTGCCTATGAGCGGTTTCAGACCGAGGGTCCCTTTGCGATTTTGCCCCTACCCGATAATCTTTGCCGGATTGTGTGGACGGCCCCTAAAGAGGAAGCAGTTGCGATCGCCCAATTGGATGAGACTGCTTTTCTCAGCCGTCTAAAGCAGCGCTATGGCGATCAAATGGGTGAACTAGAAATGGTGGGACAGCGGTTTGTCTTTCCGGTGCAGTTGAAACACAGCCTCCGGTACACCCAGCCACGGCTGGCTTTGATTGGGGATGCCGCCCACTGTTGCCACCCGGTTGGGGGCCAGGGAATTAATCTGGGCTTTCGGGATGCGGCGGCCCTAGCAGAGGTGGTGCTCTCAGCCCATCGTCAGGGAGAAGACTTGGGCGCTCCGCAGGTGCTGCGGCGGTACGAACAATGGCGCAAATTGGAGAATCTGACGATTCTTGGATTTACAGATTTATTGAATCGTCTCTTTTCCAATTCCTGGGTGCCTTTAGTGTGGTTCCGCCGCCTTGGGTTGCAGGCTCTCCGCCACATCCCCCTGGCCCGCAGCATTGCGCTTCGGCTGATGGTTGGTTTGCTAGGGAGACGCCCCCGATTGAGCGAGATCGAAGTCTAACACCAATAGCGACTGCGCTAGGCGACAAGAAGGCTGTAGTTCCTGTCGTTGCAATTTTGACTGCCGAGTCCTTTTGAAACGCCCTCTCAAAGGCTACAACAACGGGTCTTATTGGATTCGAACCAATGACCGACCGCTTAGAAGGCGGTTGCTCTATCCCCTGAGCTAAAGACCCCTGTCATTATAATCGTAGGTGCGTTTAGAACCTTTGGTTATCAGATTAACGCATTCCCAAAGGGATTGTAAGCTAGGAATGCGGCGATTGCCCTGACCAGTTCTTAGCAGGACGTACGCTAAAAACAGCGTTGGGGATGTACACTGACAGTCAATCCCATTGATTGGAATTGACTCAGGTTTGAATCATCCCCTAGAGGTTGGCTCTTGCTCTTATCCCCGAGCGATCGCGCCCCTGACTTTACTTGGCAAAATTGCAGTTGTCTGTTCTAGCGAATCTCATCAGTCCCATGTTTATATTAAAGCGGCAGGATGTTGAAATATCGAGTGTTCAGCACCCCAAACGGGATCAGCAGATTCCGATCCTGACGTATCAGGGGCAAACATTTCGCTTGATTAACGTTTTCAATGCTAGCCAGGAAGAAGAAGCTAAAGCTTTTTGGCGCGACTTGACCGATAATCAGGGCAAAGCCTGCGTTCTGCTAGAAGAACCGGAACGCTATAGCGTTTGGGGTAAAATTCGGCTAGATCAGATCGCCAACGAGCCAGATGCAGGGGGAGCCTCAGTGCCACCGGCCTACGTGCGGTCGAGTTTGCTCATGTTGCAGGGTGTATTTATTGATATTGAAGATTTGCTTGGCGGGCGGCAAGCGGGGCTGTTTCAAAAAGACATTGCAGAAGTGTTTAAGCAATGGCATTTTCCCCAGGCTGAATCGGCGGAGGCGGTTAAGTCATTGCTAGAACTCGATCCAATCAATACGGCGCAGTTGCCCCATTGGGAAGAGCACCACCTCAATACGCTGCTGCAAGAGTTGCATCGCCTGGGTAAGGCTTACTTCGGCAATACCTCCTTTGTTGAGCGGGCAGTGGATATGTTGCAAGATCTGTCGGATAGCGATCGCAGCCAATTTCAAAGCTGGTTAAACCGCTCTCCCCTGGGAAAGTTATGGCGTTAACTCCTGGGCATAAAGAAATGTTTGGTTTTAGCGGAATTCCTGTTTAATTCCGATAGGTTTTGGTTAGGATTCGTTGTTGCTCGGGGCTTCAATCCCGATCTGATACCTGGCTCAACCCTATTGCCCTGCTGTACGATGGGAGGCATCCCTTGGATAAATCGACAAACTCTAAACCAGCGCTTTCTGTTCAAACCATTGTTCTGTTAGCCGTCACTTGGGCAGTGCTGGCCCTACTCTTCTTTTTGCTGTTTAGCGCCACCCCTCCTGGCCAGGATCGCCCCTTCTGGTACTCTCTTGGCACCTGGATTTTTGAGCAAGTCTCCTATTTTACTGCCTTCTTGCTATGCTTACGGAACTGGCTCAGTCGGCAAATTGTTAGCGGTCGTAACGTTTGGACTTGCATTGGCTTGGGGATGTTGTCCTACTTTATCGGTAATCTATTTTTCTTTCTTTGGGAAGATATTTTTGGACTACAACCTGATGTCTCGCCAGGGGATATCTTCTATGTGCTGACCTATGCGCTACTCATTGTCGGGATGTTGCTAGCAGTGACCGCCCGCCGCCTCAACCTGGAGATTTGGCAATGGGGTATCGTTACCTTGATTGCAGCCCTAGGGATTGTGCTCGCCTGGTTTATCTCTTCTCGCACAGCTTCCGAGGTGCAACGGCCATCTCTGACCGGGGGTTACTCTGGGGCTTCGCCTGTGGTCTTGCTAGCTCAGGCACCACCCAGCCAGCAGCATCCAGCTATCTTGCTCAACGCTGTAGCGCAGCAACCGGTTCCCGCGCTGCCAGCCCCCAAGCCAGAACCCGAAGTGTCAAAGGCCCCTGAGTGGGCACAGCAGGCGGTTGAGTTCCTTGCACCCGCCAAGCCTTTTTTTGATTGGTTTTATATCATCAGCGACATTCTCCTGTTGATCTTAGCGGCTACTCTGCTCCTTGCTTTTTGGGGAGGGCGGTTTGCCCAATCCTGGCGAATGATTGCGGCGGCAGCGGCCTGTCTCTATGTGGCGGATATCTGGTTTAAGTACGCTACTAACACCTCGAGCGAATATCAGAGCGGTAGCCTGCCGGAAGTCTTTTGGATTTTTAGTGGGGTGTTGTTTGGTATTGGGGCTGCCCTAGAATATGACGTGTCTAGCCGCTCACGGCGGTCAGCCGGTCGAAGACGAGCAACCTAATTGGCTCAATGCGGTGTGATCCCTGGAGATTCGACTTAGAATAGAGCAGGTTGACTGGGGGTAAGGGCATGGGTATACGCAGGTTATCGGATGCAGAGAAGCAGGAGATTTTGGAAATTTACCGATTGCCCGGTGAAACAACTTCAACCCTGGCGAGTCGCTTTGGCGTCAGCACTAGCACGATTAATCGAATTCTTAAGACTGGGTTTAGTGAAGCGGAATATGAAGTCTTGATTCAGCAGAAAAAACGGGGCGCGAGTGTGGCAAATGCGGTTAGCTCTGCTGAGTCAGCGGTGAGTCCGAAGGCTCCAGTCGTATCCCAGGAGCCGGATGTGCCGGTAGGATTTGTGACTCCTGCGAATGCAGTGACCCCGACGGTTAAGCGGTCGCGCAAACGCTCGTCGGCAGTGCAAGCAACTGAGGCAGAAACCGTCGTCCAGGAATCTTTATTTGGCCAAGAAGCGGCTAGCCCTTCCCTGCGAGTAGCATCTGAGAACACCTCCGAATCCTATTTGCCGACGCAGCCGGTTGAAGCATTGCAGGAAATTGAAGCAGACCTGTTTGATCCAACTGACGAAGCCAATGAGTTGGAAGACGATCTGGATGATGACCTAGATGAGGACGACGGGGATGAGGACGACGATTTTGAAGACGATGGCTTGCCGGAATCTCCTATCTTGGTTGGACATCGCGATCGGCAGGCAACTGTGCATGTTTTACCCTTAGAGGAGGCACTCATCCCCCGGATTTGTTACCTTGTGGTTGATCGCTTTGCTGAGTTGGTGGCCCGCCCCCTAGGTGAGTTTGGGGAACTGGGGCAAATTCCTGATGCGGAAACCATGGAAAAAACCCTGCCAGTGTTTGATAATCACCGGGTCGCCAAGCGCTTTTCTAACCCCCGTACCCAACGGGTGATTAAGTTACCCGATGGCAAGATTTTGCAAAAAGCGGCAATTCATTTACAAGCGAAGGGGATTACCCGCCTATTGATTGATGGTCAGGTTTATACCCTCAATTAAGCGGGCTTGAGGGCCGGTTAAAAAGGCGAAGAGCTTGAAATCTGTACTGGTTGTTGATGTCTTTTGGTACTTCTACGGCCAGCAGAACTCTGGAAAGAAGAGCAATGCTGCGAAACGCGATCGCTGATTCCGTATCCTCAGCTTGAGCTTGCAGCCTATCGTTTTTTTGGGGTTGGCTCATTCCATCCCTAGGTTAGCCCATGCTACCTTACCTATCTTTCTAGTGATCTAGGGTTGCTGATTTTGCTGCTCGGGGGCGTCATTGCCTGCCCAGACAACTGGGATGATGCCAAATTCAAAAGCCATCCTTCTGCGATGGCAACTTTTAGCTTTTTCTATGTCTACGAGTTGCGGATCTGGCGGCTTCTGCCAGATAAAAACAGCTATGGAAGCATAGACTTAGCAACCGGGCAATAGCCACATCAGCAAGCCTACCCAGCATTGGTGATTGAGCACTGGGTTGTGTCCTAGGCTTTCTGGCTAACGCCATATCATTGCTGAGCATGAGGTTTCAATTTGTTAAGGGTTTTAGGCGAATGTAAAAACTTTCGTGATCCCCGTAATGATGAGAAATTCTACGGCGATTCTGCGATTGAATTAGAACGCACCACTCTAATTGACCGATGGATCGTTTTTCCAGGGTTTGTGCAATGTCCTGGTTTGCAGTGAGTGTTTGGGTATTTAGCTGGGGAGATGGAACCCCTGGATGCCCTGGAGGTCGGGTGGTAGAGCAGATGCCCCGCTGACGGTCTGTGTTGCCTTTAGAAGCCTGATGTGTGATTGATGACGTGCCTGTTTGTCTGCCATTCACGGCAACAGTGCTGTTTAGCAAAGTTTCAAACCAAGTTCTATGACTTTTCCTTCTGACGTTCAGATGTCGAATGCTGCGATCGCCCCTTCAGGGCACTCATCCGCCCATATTCCAGCTCTACACACAGCCCAGGGGGTCTACGTCACCATTCATGGGCATTTTTACCAGCCCCCACGGGAAAACCCCTACCTAGATGCCATTGAGCGCCAGCCCAGTGCTAGCCCCGCCCATGACTGGAATGAGCGTATCTGTCAGGAGTGCTACCGCCCCAATGCCTTTGCTCGGGTGCTCAATGATCGGGAAGAAGTGATTGGGATTGTTAACAACTACGAATATCTCAGCTTTAACATTGGCCCAACCCTGATGAGCTGGTTAGAGCGGCATGATGTTGAAACTTATCAACGTATTCTGGAGGCCGATCGCAAAAGCTGTGAACGGCTGAATGGGCACGGGAACGCGATCGCTCAGGTTTACAACCACATCATCATGCCACTCGCTAATGAGCGAGACAAACGCACTCAAATTCGCTGGGGTAAGGCCGACTTTCGTTCCCATTTTGGCCGTGATCCCGAAGGCATGTGGCTGGCAGAAACAGCGGTTGATGCTGCGACCCTGGAGGCTCTTGTGGCAGAGGGCATTCGCTTTATCATCCTGGCTCCTTCCCAGGCCCAACGTTGTCGGCCCCAGCCTAGTGCAGACTGTCCCCATCCAGAGTGGCATGAGGTCGGGGGGAGTCAGATTGATCCTACCCGTCCCTATCGTTGTTATCTGCACTCCCACAAAAACTCAGAAAACCCTGCGTTTATTGATATTTTCTTCTACGATGGCCCTATCTCGCGGGATATGGGCTTTGACGATGCCCTCAGCAATGCTCATTATTTGGCAGGACGGTTGGGCCAGGCTATCAAAGGGGATCATCGGCCCAGTCAGTTGATTGCCGTTGCGACCGATGGCGAAACCTTTGGGCATCACAAGGGTGGGACTGAGAAGTGCCTTGCCTACGCCTTTACCCATGAGTTTCCCAGTCGCGGCTGGACAGTAACCAACTTTGCCCATTACCTGGCGCTTAGCCCCCCAACCTGGGAGGTCGAGCTGAAACCGGTTACCGCTTGGAGTTGTAGCCATGGCGTTGATCGCTGGCAAGATGATTGTGGCTGTGGTGGTGGTGGTGAATGGCATCAGCGATGGCGCAGACCCCTGCGCGATGCCTTAAATTGGCTGCGAGATCAGCTGATTCAAGTTTATGAGGAGGCCGGATGTAAGTTGTTGCGCGACCCCTGGCGGGTCAGAGACGAGTACATCCAGGTTCTCCGCGATCGCTCCACGGCAAATGTCACTGCATTTCTCACCCGACATCAGGCTCATGAGTTAACTGCGGCTGAACGGGTCGATGCTCTACGCCTGCTGGAAATGCAACGGCACGCGTTGCTGATGTTCACGAGCTGTGGTTGGTTTTTTGAAGAGCTTTCTCGCCCTGAGGGCACTCAGATTCTCCGCTACGCGGCTCGCGCCTTAGAATTGGCAGGCGAGGTAACCGGCATTCAACTAGAGTGGGGGTTTATTCGCCGGCTAGAGCAAGCTCCCAGTAATGTCGATTTATTTGGCAATGGTGCGGGTGTCTACCAACAACTGGTAAAACCAGCGCAAATTAGTTTAGAGCAGGTGGCCGCTCACTATGCCATTAGTTCTCTGTTTTGCCCCTACGCCCGGGAGCAAATGGTTTACTGCTATCACACGCGCCAGCTCGATTATCAGGTGCAGCATCTGGGCAGTCTCAGCCTGGCGATTGGGCAGGTGCAACTGACCTCAGAAATTACCTGGGAAAGTCGGCACCTAGTATTTGCGGTTTTACACCTGGGTGGGTGGGATTTTCACTGCTGTATTCAGCCCTTTAATGGCCGCTTAGATTACGCTCAGCTCAAGGAGCGGCTATTTGCCGCCCTGCAACTAGCCAGTGCCGCCCAGGTTATCCTGGCAATGAATCAATTGTTTGGTGGGCAATCTTATAGTTTGCAGAGTCTCTTTGCCGAAGAGCGTCACCGCATTATGCGGCTGTTAACCCAGGAAACCCTAACCCGGCTCGACCAGCTCTATACCCAGGTCTACCGCGATAACTACGGGGTCTTGTTAGCTTTTCACCGAGATGAAGTACCGGTGCCGCAAGAACTACAGGTGGCTGCTCAGGTGGCCTTGAGTCAACGCGCCCTGATGGCCTTGCGATCGCTCGAACAGGAGAGCAGCGATTTGTCGCCGGAGTCTCTCCAGGCCAGTTTTATCTGGTTAAATGAACTACGAGCGATCGCCACCGAGGCCAGTTACATGCGGTGCGGATTTGATTTGCCAGAGGCGAAGCAGTTGCTAGAGCGCTTATTAGTGCAGAGTCTCTGGTTTTTGCTCTATCACTTTGACGCTGAAACCGCTGAACGCCAGGTCGAACGAGTGCAGCGATTAGTGCAATTAGGGGAAAAAATGGAGTTGGGCTTGTCTCTGGCCCAAGCGCAAGAAACTTACTTCCGCCAGTTGCACGCCTGGATTGTGCCAGAATGGCAACGCTGGAGCCAATTTCAGGAAGAATCAGCGGATGCACACACAGCGCGATCGCTGAACTTGGCCGACTTGCATTTGCTGCTAAAACTCGGAGCTTTCCTCAAAGTCGATGTTTCCTACTGGCTGATGCATTTACCTGCCCCCTATCAAGTCCACACCAGCCTGCCCTGCTCCAGCTTATAGCGGCTCTCCTGATCGAGAGCATGCCACCTTTCGGCCCTCATCTCCCGGGTCGGGAGAAGGGAAGCCGAGCCAACCTCAGAGTTTCTCTCCCAAGTTGGGAAAGGGCTTTAGGGTGAGGGCAAAAGTAACGCATACCCATCCCTATCGTTGTCTGAGTGGTGTCGTTGTCAATTTTCAATGGTTTTCAAAGGGGCCGACTCTGCCAACCTCGTTGATTTCTCAACAGGCGCGAGTGAGAAGCCAGAGCCACCTGATTGGAGCTGGGGTTAAGGGGGGAGAACCCTTGGCTAGGGTGTTGCCCCTCTACCCCCTTAACCCCCAATGGACGCCGCAACCTCGCGATGGCCATAAAGCCAACAGAATCGTTATTCGTGAATCCAGCTCATCAACGTTGGTTGCCAACTGACCAATTCTTCCTCTGTAAACCAGAGGGCAATTTCCGTTTGGGCTGTTTCAGGTGCATCAGAACCATGAATAATATTGCGCCCAATGTTGGCCCCAAAATCGCCTCGGATCGTCCCAGGCTCCGCATTGAGGGGGTTTGTCGCTCCAATCAACTTGCGGGCCGCTGCAATCACACCCTCCCCCTCCCAAACCATCGCCACAACTGGGCCAGAGGTAATAAACTCAACCAGGCCAGGGAAAAAGGGCCTTTCTTTGTGCACTCCATAGTGCTCCTCGGCCAGGGCCTTGCTCACACTCATCAGCTTTAAGCCAACCAGGGTAAAGCCCTTTGCCTCAAAACGACGGATGATTTCACCCACAAGCTTACGCTGCACACCGTCGGGCTTGATTGCCAGAAATGTCCGTTCCAAGGTTGACTCCTCAATAGTGATCAATTGTTACCGAATCCAGATTACTGCAATTTTTCCACCGACCCGCGTAACCCACCCAAAATTTACGGGAATCTAACCCTGAGCGCGGGTTGCTGATTGGCTAGAAATCGTCTGAGCCAGGTCTCCTAGAGACTTCTTCCCCATAGCCCGACGATCTTACAGATGATCTCGAATAGGGGCATCCGTTCTTACTTTACAACTCGCAGTGAAAAAACGTCCTGATCCTTCCGGAGTTGCGCCGAATTTGCTAATACGGCAGCTTAGACCGGAGCCTTCCTTCCTGATGTTTCCGATCGGTTGTTCCTTTCCCCTGGCTGTTGCTGTTCCTTTGTTTAGTGCGCTGCTGTGCCTCAGCAAAGGAACAGGGGGTTTTTTGGACAGGGCACCCCATCGTGGGGGTATCCCCCCTCTCTTCTATATAATGCACCATTGCCCTCTACCATGACTCAATCGTTTCCCTTTCCTTCGATTCAGGTGTTTGAGCGGTTGCAGGTTACGGATGGCTTGCGCATCACGGCTGAGCGCTGGCGACGTGCCCATGATTACCACCGGCAACGCCAAAATTTGCACTATCAAGCGTTGCATCAGCCGGGCCTTGTTTCTGGCTTAGGGGTGCATCCTAGCCTGCCGCCGTCGGAGGTGCCCAGTAAATATCGCGATGGCTGTTGGCTACAGATTCAGCCAGGGATTGCGATCGATTGGGCTGGCAACCCGATTGTGGTGCCAGAGGTGATTGATTTCCACATTACGACGAAACCGAGTTTGCATCCGGTGATGGTGTATGTGGTGCTGAGTTATGTAGACCCGCAGGATTTGAAGGGCTTAGAGTCGCAGGAGTGGGTACGGGAAACGTTTCGAATTGATGAGAAAAATACTCCCCCAACGCCGACAGAGGTTGAGCTGTGCCGAATTCATCTGGCTCCGAATGTCAGCCAGCTCACGCTGCCGGAGGATGTGTTTGCCCCTGGGCTAAACCAGATTGACTTGCGCGATCGCCCCTTGGCTCAGTTGCGGCCTCAACGGGTCGTGCACATGGGCGAGGTGATTCGTTCGGATGACCCCACCGCCACTCGGCGATCGCCCCAATTGGCACAGTTTGCCCAATCGGTACCAGCTCTCTACCCGGCAATGGATGTGGGGTTTGGGAGGGTCGGGTTGCTAGAGCTAGATGCGGTGGATCTGCCCTACGATGTGCTGTACCTGACGGGGGAAGCCCCCTTCTTTCCCAGCCAGGCCGAGGCGATCGCCCTGAAGCAGTATATTGATCAGGGCGGGGTGCTGTTAGTAGATGTGCCTGCCAGTGGAGCCACCCTGGCCCGGAGCATAATGGATTTTGCTCAATTTGTGGGCACACCACTGACATATTTGGAACCACCCCCCCAGCTACGGGCAGTCGAATCGCCCAACCATCAGCATCCCCTGCGGCTAGAGCCGTTTGTGTTTGCCCAATTCCCCCAAATTGCTAGCAAGCCGGTGCAGGTGCTGGTAGGGGGTGGCATTGTCATGGTGTTGGGTGACTTGGCGAGTGCCTGGGGCCTCACCGAGGGCTGCTTACTGCCGCGAGAAACCCTGCGATCGGCCCAGGAATTTGGCATTAACCTCTTGAACTTTGCCCATAAACGGCGGAATTGGACACAACTGCTACAGACTCCTCCAAGCTATGGGGTGCAATCACGTCAGGCAAATGCTCAGCCAGCCACGACCTCTACCCTGGGGATGGCCACCAGTTTTGCGGCTGGCCAGGCGAGCAACTCCCGTTCTGAGCAAATCGAGCAAGTTCTTGGACAGATTTAACCCATTTTCTAGCGCGAGCCATCGGTCAATTTTTGTTCTCCTAGTTTTGTTCTCCCAGCCAAGCCGTAATTAGCTGTTGGCTCATGGCAGATAGCCATTGACCATGAGCAATACGCATCTATCTACTAAACGCGCCGACTCTTTTTCCTGCTTTCTTCAGGTAGCCCTACCATGCCTAAGCTTTCTAAGCCGATTGAAATTAACACCCTAGAGCAAGTCCTATCCTTTAAGCCCGGCGTCGAGATCGCAGAATTTGAAGTGGAGGTGATTAACCAAAGCGATCAGTTTGCCTCGTTTCAACTAGAGTTAGAGTCTGGGGAGAGCGGTAATCACTGGTATGTGCTGTCTCCAGAGGTTTCTGCGAAAAAGCCCCCCGGTAGCAAAACCCGGTTTCGGGTAAGGATTCTGGATACCCCAGTACCCGGCTTTATCGGCAGAATGAACCTGCTGGTGTTAGTATCTTCCCCAGAATTGCGGCAACAGGAACGCCGGATTGTGCGGTTGCAGGTGGAGGCGAGTGCAACCCAAGTGCCTCTACGGGTGAACCTGCCGACTCGGAACTTTGAGCAACGCCCCTACGATCGCTTTCTGATTCCTGTCACGGTGTTTAACCCGTCGAAGGAGCCGATTATCGATGCCGTACTACGCATTAGCGGCAAAGATCAGGATAGAACCATTGAAAGCTGGCTGGAAAAGGCAGAAGAACCCCTGCCCCGGCTGACCTCTGGCACTCGCGAAATTACCTTTCGTTGCCGTGTTCCTCGGATCACAGAGGCGTCAAATCACTGGTTTACGGTGGGGATTTATCGTGGCAACGAGTGCCTAGACTCTACCGAGGGGATTGTCAATATTCTCCCCGATGGCTACGTCGATTTTATCTGTCAGCCCGTGATGCAGCATCTGGGAGGAAAAGGGTGGCTGCTGGGGAGGGCCGACCAAACCGCGACCTATCAACTGGTACTCGACAACCAGAGTAATTTGCCCCAACAGACCAGGGTGGAGTTAGAACCCGTAGAAGGGCAACCTAGTTGTCGGTGTGAGATTTATCTGGCCACCCCTGAACCAACGGCCGACCTTGAGATGGCAGCCGCCGATCGCGCCAACGACCCTGGCAATGGCCATCATCCGGTTTCGCGACTGGCGTCTTTGGCGAATGCTGCAGTGAACTTTCTAGAGGGCAATGAAGATGAAGATCCCTACACACCACTAGAGCCATTGCAACGAGTGCAGTTTAACTTGCAGGTGAGCAAACCAAGTCGGCCTTGGTTGGGTCTACCGCGTAAGTATTTGTTTTTGGTGCGGGCCCAGATGCAAGAGCAACGATTAGATGTCCGCAATGATACGCAACTGTTGCGTCTCTGGATACATCCGCGCTTGCCGCTGAGAACCCAGGCTCTGGGGGGAGTGGTGTTGCTGGGCTTGCTCTGGTTTGTGCTGCTCAATCCTTTGTTTAAGCATAGCCGGGCAGTGAATTCGGTGCAGTTTAATGGGGTTGGCGATCGCGTGGTGAGCGCCTCGGATGATCAGAGTTTGATGAACTGGCGAGTGCCCGGCTTCTTCTCCCCTTTCCATAAACGCAACCTAGGTGTGTTGGGGCGCACGGGTAAATCAGTGCGGGTGGTGCGCTATCGCCCGGTGAGCAATGACTTGGTCGCCGCAGGTCTTGAAAATGGGGATGTGCAAATCTGGAGTGCGATCGCCCCCCAACGCAACCCGATTAAAACCCTCACCCGCCAGCGGGATGACCGGGTACTAGATCTGGCCTTTAGCCGTGATGCCCGCTATCTGTTTAGCAGTCATGGCAGTGGCACCGTGCAACAATGGTCAGTGGATCGGCTACTCAGTGACCCTAGCAGCTTGCAACAACAAGCCCTGGGTAGTACACCCGCTCTGGGCTTTGCAGCCTATGCCCTCGCCCCCATTGGGGCTGCCGATCAGACTCTAGCGATTGGCGGCCAGTTTAACCGCCTAGTACTGTGGAACTGGCAAACGAATCGCCAAAAGCTGCTCAACTACCCCCCCGGCAGTAAAGATGACTACATCCTAAGTTTGGCAACGGCGGAGTATCAACCCTCTCTGCTGGCGGTTTCAGATAATCGGGGCAACGTGACAGTGATGACCTGCACCCAAGATACCTGTGAAATTGTGGAAAGCTGGCAAGGGAGCGATCGCCCATTGCACTCCGTCGCCCTTAGCCCCAATGGCTGTTATCTGGCCAGTGCTGGAGATGATGGCAAAGTGCGGGTATGGTGGCTGGGAGCCGATGCTAAACGCCTGCCAGAATCACGGGTTGGCAAGGTTGTGGCCTCGCCCAACTCCCAAATTCGCAGTGTGGCCCTGATACAACAGCAAGAGGATTTGTTGATTGCCCTGGGCAGCGAAGATACGCAAGTGCGCGTCATGCGCCAAAAAGGTTTCAACTCATCCTGTGGCAGGCGGTAAACCCTATGACGAAAGAGTTACCCATTCCCGCCCTTAGTAGCACCCTTGGCCTGACGGCTGCCGATTTGCTGCTGTTACCGCTTGATCTGCAACCCCTGGCCCGGCTGTTTTTAACCGAGACGCAACCCCTCACCCTAGAGCAGGTGGCGGCGCGACTCCAGCAAGACCCGGCTCTGACCCTAACCGGGCTACGCACCCTGATCGATAGCCAACTGGTTGAAAGTAGTACGGTGAATGGGGTGATCTGCTACCAAAAAGTCAGCGGGCAGCGACGCAGCAGCCAAATCGCCGAGCAATTGTTTCAGGCGTTAGCGCCGGGTTCGCCCCTGGCAGTGATTCGTAACCCTAGCGGAGAGCAACAGGTCGTTGCAGGGGAGGAATTTTTACTCTCCGTTACGGTGAACAATCAGGGGCAACGCAATGCCCTGGTAGATGTGTATCTGGAAGATGGCACACCCCCCTATGAATGGTGCCATGACCCCAGCGATCGCCTGGCTCTGGCACCGCCGCCCCAGCGTCGATTTGGCGAAGCCCATTCCCGTTCAGAGGCGATCGCCTCTGGTACCTCTGGAGAGGTATTGTTTCACTTTCAAGTACCCGCTTCGGCAACCCCCCAGCTTTACACCTACACGCTGGTAATTGACTCACGGGAGCATTATCCCGAAGTGACCCCCCTCTACTACCAGCAAAGTGTACGAGTGTTGCCGCCAGTGCGCGAAGTGCAGAAGACCAAAGACCCTACCTTTTTGGTACAGCCTGTTACGCGCTCTAGCCAGCCAGGGCAGGTGCCCCTAGAAGTCAAAGTAACAGTACACAATATCTCCAACCGGGTTGATCGCTTTCGTCTGACCTGCCCAGATATTTCCCCAGAATGGTATACCATTCGCTATCCAGAAGCACTCGAAACGCCAGGAGTAGTGCTAGAAGCTAATGGACTGGCCCTCAACCCCGGTGCCAAGGGCGAGATTTTTTTGATCCTACATCCCCCAGCCACCACCCCAGCGGGCATTTATTCCCCCACCCTGCGGTTGCAATCGGCCAATAATCCCAATCTGGCCCTGCTGGATCTGGTCTACCTAGAAGTCCCCCCCCTCTATGACCTAGTTTTAGAACTGCGCACGCTTCGGGGGGCTGTGCGTGAGCGGGCTGGCCACTATGAAGTGTGCTTGCAAAACCGGGGAAATACCGAACGGACCATTCACCTGCTGGCGGTTGGCGGCGAAGATAACCCCACCTGCGACTATCGCCTGGCCGCAACCGATTTATTGCTACCGCCCTACCAGTCGGAGGTGGTACCGCTGCAGGTGCAACCTCTGAAATGGTGGCAACGGCCCCTATTCGGTAAAAGTAAGGCCATTCATTTCTACGTTGAGGCCACAGATCCGCAAGCCTTACCGATTGTCAACCCCCGCCTGCCGGGTGTGTTGCTTTGGCGTGCCCGCTCCTGGTGGCAGGTTTTATTGCTATTGGTACTAGCGGCCTTGTTGTTAGGAACTGCGGGCTATCTGCTCTGGCGCTATTTTCCCCGTCCACCAGCCCCGCCGCGTATTCTCACCCTGGAGGCTGCCGACCTCACCTACAAAGAGGCAGAAGGGGAGGCCATTCGGTTGAATTGGAGTGTGCGCAACCCCAAGGCACTACAGGAACTGCGTCTGAGTAGTTCGGCAGAAGAAACAGCAACAGCGAGCAAGCCCATTGTTTATGATCTGCGCCAGGGCATCCCAGAGGCCTTGCATCCCTTCTGTGGCAAAGAATTGCGCTCGGTTTTGATGTGTAAAGGAGTGCCAACGGCTGCCCGTAGAGCCGGTAAGTATGCCTTTGAGCTGGCAATCGTACCGAAAGATGCCGAAGGAGAACCCAGTGATGTGAAAAAGACCGCATCGATTGAGATTGTGGCTCCCCCGGCTCAGGTGCCGGTGATTACCGAATTTAAGATTGATAACCAGGAAGCCCGTCCCAAATACTTGATTCCTATCAACCCCAATCAACCCGTGCGGCAGGTGATACTTTCCTGGAAAGTAACAGGTGGCCAGGATCTGAAAGTGGAGCTATTGCCTGCTCCTGGCAGTGTTAAACCCGAAGGTGCGATCGCCTATCGCGTGACCCAGCGCCTAGGAGCCGAGACCTATACCCTCAAAGCCACCAACGCCGCCGGACAAAGTGTCACCCGCTCAGTCGTGATTGAAACCTTTGACCCCGCTGCCCCTAGCCCAACTCCCTCACCGATCGTGCTACCCACCCTGCCAGCCGGTGTGCCTGGGAGCGCCGGCGCGCCTTTACCCCCTGTACCGATTCCAGGAGCTGCTCCCTTACCATTGGCAGCCCCTGGAACCGGACAAGCAGGTGCACCCGCCAGTAGCCCCGTGACCCCGCGACCGAGCACCTCCCCCGCACCATCTCCCAATCCCAATGCGCCCGCCCCCACAGATCCCGGTCGTTTATCGCCTTCAGAACTGCCGCCTCAATTTAATTAACACAAGTCATTTCCAGTCAGTTTTATGCCACCAAATCAACGGATCACAGAAATATCAGGCAAACCTGCTAAGGTCTGGGGTAACATACTTACCCCTTCAACCGGCACCATTAGCGTGAAGATTATGGGTGACACCCTTCATGCAACACTCATAAGTGGGATGGAGAAAACAGAATCCTGGGTACGAATCAAAAATATCGATACTATCGAAGTCACTGAATGCCCAGAGTATTTACTGCTAGCGCTAGGGGGCTTTTTGGTGATTTTTGGGCTGGGATGCTTTGTGAATTCGTTGGTAACGGCGGGCTTATTTTTAGTGAGTTTAATTCTGCTTGCAGGTGGCATTGCGTGTATCGTGCTCTACTTGACTTACAAACGCCGTCTACTCGTCTTCTATACTGTTCGCTACACCCTGCCGGTTTTTATGACAAAAGCGCCTTCGACCTACCAACAATTTGCAGAGCAGGTAATAATGATCTCAAGACATTTAAATTCTTTTCCTGCGGTTTCTCAAAGTAACAGTAGAGCGACGAATCAGCGGACAGTTGTACCCTCAACAAAACGACAACAGCCTGATACACCATAGCTTTGAAAAGATCACTACTTCTGAAGAGATTAAGGATCGATATTAGGATAGAGTCCCGATAGTTTTAGAGAGGTTAAGGAGATACTTTATAAAGCCAAACTTTCGGTAGCCTTGACGACTTAAGTCGTGGTGATACGGAAAGCCTCTGCCTCTGTAGATTACAGCAGGCTCTAGTTGGGTTGAAGTCCGTGGCGGTGACGAACTTGGTCTCTTATCGTTGTCGTTTGAACCGCCAGACACTTTCCCAACACCCTCTAAGGAGTCGTGGGAGAATAGATCGTCCTATTTCTTATAGGATAGAGAATCATCAGGCGTTTCCAGCAGCTTTTCAGCAAGCGTTCGCCAGTTCGAGATTCTTTTTCTCTGCCCTTTACCTTTATGAGAGGGTGCTACCTCCTGTGCATAAGAGCACTACCTGATTTGAGATAGGGGAAGCCTAGCAGCACCCAGTGTTCAATCGAGTATCTACCAGCTAAAATCACCAATTCAACGTCAAGATGGTATCAACCAATACTTCGGACGGTTTTTGTGAGAGTGCTGAAAACCCTTGCTACGCTGTCAGCTTTAGCCCTCACCCGAAATCCCTCTCCCAAACAAGGAGCGGGACTTTGAATCGGTCTTCCCTACTCCCATACTTGGGCGTAGAATCTAGGGGATGAGGGCGGTTCGACGCAAACATGTCCGGTCTATTGATAAACTATCTGGCTAAAGTGAATTTTTGAGATTTGGGCGACAGATCTTAAATCTTGCAGGATGATAAGAGAGTTGCCCTCACTCAGTTAATCAAAGCCCTGTTATGTCAAGCCCTTTGCCGTTTCCAGGCTCTCTCTATGAACTGGCGGTCAATGAAACTCCTAAGGCTCCGTTTGTTTGTGTGAGTCCCGCCACATTTAAATCATTTGTGGGAGCGCTGTTGAATTTGTTGAGTGAACGTCAGCTTCCGGCCTTGGTCTGGGCCAAGCTACCACGAGGGGAGGTATGGCAAGAAGAGTTACAACACTATCGACAAAAATCTGCCCAGGCAAAAGGAGTTTACACATTTAAATCTCCCTCTGAGGAAGAGTTGGAGGAGGCTTCACTCAGTGGGTGCTCAATGGCAGCAGATGGAGATATGGTGACGGTCTGGTTGCCTGCTCATCTCCCGCTTAAACGTGAGTATTTCTTGTTGATCTGGTCGCGGGAGTTGCAAGTGGGGGTGGTGGCACGCCGATCGCGCCCACGTCGAGCAACGCTTCCCGACTCAGTGGCTGGGGAGCTTGAGTCAGGTGCCGAGTCACCCAATGAAGATGCCACCGATAAAAAGCAAACTCTAGAATTGTTGTGTCAGTTTGAGCCAACAACGGTGCGATCGCTGGTGCACTATCTGGCGTTGCTGCAATCTTCTCTGGGGGAAACGGTCACAATACCTCCGGTCGTTGATGCTAGCGCCGCTGCAGACACGCCCTGGCAAGCCCAGTTCAGCGAGTTATCTGAGGCGGTGCCCCAATCGGCATTACTAGCCGACCTGTTGATGCGCCAGCTCCAGCAGCAGGAAGAGCAGTGGCAACGGGCCAATAGCTACCGTAAACAGGCTGAACAGGCGAAAGCTCTGCACTTGCAGAATGAGGAGTTACTCAATGCCGTGCGGTTTAAGGATGATTTTCTCAATAATGTTGGGCAGGAATTGCGTACTCCCCTGACGACGATTAAGACGGCTTTGACGCTGTTGAATTCGTCTAGCTTACGGCCTCCTCAGCGTCAGCGTTATATGGATTTGATTGCGAAGGAGTGCGATCGCCAGAGTTCCCTGATCACTAGTGTGCTCGAACTGGTTCAAATTGATCGAAGTGCTAGTAAGGTGGTGATCGAACCTTTGCTTTTGGCCGATATTGTACCAGGGGTTGTCAGTACCTACCAACCCCTGGCGGAAGAAAAGGGGGTAATGCTGGCCTATACGATCCCCGATGATTTGCCGGCGATCGCCAGCATCAGTAGTTGGGTGAAGCAAATTGTGATTAACCTGATTCACAATGGCATCAAATTTACCCCCAGGGGCGGGCAGGTCTGGGTGCGCGCCCGCTGCCACGATGCTACGACCGTTCATCTAGAAGTGAAAGATACAGGAATTGGGATTCCGGCTCAGGAAATCCCCAAAATTTTTGATCACTTCTATCGTGTGCGCCAGGCCTCTGCCGAAGATACGGGTGGGGCGGGGTTGGGGCTAACAATCGTACAACAATTGCTGATTCATTCGGGTGGCTCTATTCAGGTCAAGAGTCGCCTAGGGGAAGGCTCAACATTTACAGTGGCGTTGCCAATTTATCAAGAGTAGCCCACTCAAAACTGGCTTTGTCGGCGCTAGGAGATGCCTCATTGAAATTGAGTATAGAGGGCTACCTGTCAGCTTCGCAGGGTTATACCTATTTTGACGTTGCTGAATTTAGCTAGGAATGACCCAATTCGCCCTCGCCCTCTTCCTTTGGGAGAGGGAACCGGATCTTTAGCACCCTGATGCCAATGGGAGAAGGGTTAGGGGATGCGGGCAAGAGATGCCTGGGTTAAGCAACGCCCTAATTTCACCCAAGAATGCGGCGATACTCGATTGAACGTTCCGCGCTGTGAGGTTTCTACCATCCAAAATCGCCAATCCAAAATTCAAAATGAACCAAAATTCAAAATAAAGATGAGGACTTAAAACTGAAAATTCAAAACGGCCCAAAGCCGCATAGAATAATCTCTGGGTTATGATTTGATTCTTGATACAGATGTTTAGGAGCAGTCTATGCCGCTTGCAGTAGGCGTTATTCAGACAGATGGGTTTCCTCCTGTGCTGGCGGCAGCGGATGCAATGGTCAAGTCAGGGCGGGTGACGCTGGTTTATTTTGGTCTAGCGGAGCGGGCAGAGTTTTTGGTGGCTGTGCGGGGGCCAACGGCAGAAGTGCGACAGGCGATCGCGGCAGGAATTATTGCCGCGAACGAAACGCCTCCCGGCGAGCGCTTAGTTTCCCACTACATCGTGCCGAACCCACCCGAAAATGTAGAGGCGGTGATGCCCATTGACTTTACTCCCCTAGTGGAGGCTTTTCGAGTATAACTTCTAGATTTCACCTTAGGTTTATTGTCATTTCAACCAAGTCCAGCTTGAAACCGGTCGTTTTCCCATCGATACCCCTTTCGTTCTGGACTGGGACAAGGTTTATGATTTCCAATAGGTTCACGAGGAGACAGGAATGCCGAAGGCGGTTGGTTCAATTGAAACAAAGGGATTTCCGGCGGTACTGGCGGCAGCAGATGCCATGGTAAAAGCTGGGCGCATTACCCTGGTGGGCTATATCCGGGCAGGGAGTGCCCGCTTTACCGTGAATATTCGGGGGGATGTCTCAGAGGTGAAGCGGGCGGTTGAAGCCGGTGTGGATGCGGCTAGCCGGGTTGAAGGGGGCACTGTGGAGACCTGGGTGATTATCCCTAACCCCCACGAGAATGTGGAGGTTGTTTTGCCCATTGGTTATACCGATCAAGTTGAACCATTCCGCAGTGCGGTTGAAGGGCGTGCTCTGGGGCCAGCGGGTGGAGTGTAAGCGGTTGCTGCTGATGCTAAGAAGACGGACGAGTCAATAGGGTTCATTTTTCATGGCTTTTGGTCTGTGTCTTCTTCATAGATAGCGGCGTAGGTTATCACGCAAACATTCTGATAAACCCGGTGAGGGGCACAGGCGACGCCAGTAAACCGGTAAGCATCTCCCAATAGGGCGTGGCGGTGACTGCGGCTCGGCACGCCATCGTCAATGATCAGTTGCATAACATGCCAGTGGGCGGTGTGGATCGGGCTGTAGCTGATGGTTTCTCCGGCTAAGCCCTGCCATTGGCCATAGCGGCTGATGCGCGTAAAGGGGTCGCTGCGATCGCGGCCATAATGCCCAACGGCTCCGTGCTTTCCCAAGTCTTTAGCATGATCTCGTGCTCCTTGGGATAACCCCCGCGAGGGGGCTAAGGGGAGGCGTGGCTTCAAGCGGCGTAGGGTTGCGATCGCAGAGTCAATTGCCACAGGGCCTTCCTGAGTTTTAATGGCGGCTTTTCCTGAAAGCTTTAGCAGATTCCCTTGATAAAACATGCGGATCTTCTTTAACTCTGCGGCATAGGCGGCAGGGTTTTGGCGAATTCGGTTGATTTCGGTAATGATTTGCTGCTCTACAGGAGAAAGGTGGGCGAGCGATTGCCTAAATGGAGCGGAAGGTCGCGCCGATTGATTTTCCAGCGGTCTGCGATCGGCCATTAGATGCAAACCCATCACCGCCCCACCATGGGCCATTTGCTGGGTTTGCATTTGGCTCTTGGCCACACTCATTTGACGATTGAGGGCAACGCTTGCCTGAGTCAACTGGTGTGACTGGTTGAGGAGAACCTGAATCATCTCAGAAGCTGCTTTTACTTTGAGAAATGAGCCGTAGATCATTGACCAGCTCATTGCTAGGGTTAGGGGCAGCAAACAAAAAGACTGAATTGGGTGTTGGAGTTTGTTTTTATAACGCATAGAGACGCAGATAGCTGATTGAATGCTTGGTGCGGCTGGCTTCGGCTACTCACAATTCAAAATTAAAGTTCAATGGTGTGATGACTGCTTTGTTGTGATTTCGATGCCAATGAATTGGTTCTTCTAACCTGTCGATGAAAGATGTGTACAAGTGGTTTTTCCACTCCTGATAAACTCTTTGAGATGCTTAATCTAACAAGTGATAATGTTTGGCTGTGGGTGCATGTCACTCTTACCCTCACCCTTTTTGGGTACGCCCGGATTGCTCTAATCCCTCTCCCAGCCCCCTTATGAATAGGGGGGCGGAGAAAAGGTCTTTGAGATGAGGGCCTGCAAAGGTAATATGCTCTCTCTAATTGCTATCTAATCTCAGGAGAGCTACTGATTGGAAGTTGCACGGAATTTCTTGGTCTTAGGAACACTTTTTTAGTCTATAAATTCTGTGATCAGTCGTCGATACAGACTAGTGCAGAAGAATTTTGATAAACCTCAGGAAAATTCAGGTTGATGAGTTTGGATTGAATGTCTCTAAACTATTTAGATGCCAAGCATTGGTCTTGTGTCCTACTATTCTGTTTCATCGGGTTCTGTGGCGTCTTCTGCCTGATTCAACAGGTCGTCATCTTCTGAAATGGAGGCGGCCAGTTGGGCGTTGACCCAGGTAAAAATTCTCAGCAATTCGGCGATGCCCCGCCATTCCGCCATTTCTTCGGAGGTTAGGGCATTAGCTTTTTGTTTTTCGAGTAATTCTTCTAACCGCTGTTGAATGGGTTCTGACAGGCGAAAGCGGTAAATATCATCCAGAGGATCAGTTTGGAGGGCTGCGGGCAAAAAGGTGGAGGGCTTGATCAGCCAGTCAGCATTTTTCAAAGATGGCGGCAAGTGAAGGGGGTGACTACTCTGGCTCCTGTTTTCGATGTCTGCCGGTTGGCAATGCTGGCGAATAAAGCTGACCAAATAGTCATGGACAAGCTGATAGCAATTGTCAGGGTTTTCGGGAACCAGAAAGACTAGGCCAGAACCCACTAAAATCTCTAACACTAGGTCAAGTTTGTCGATTTCATGGGTGAGGCCCAGATCCACAAGGTCAGTTTCTAGGTCGTCCCGGGTTTTGAGGGGGCGGGTATTGCGGTCGTTGGTGAGAGCGTAGAGAACGGTACGAGCCACTAATTCGTTTTCGTTGCCGCAGTCATCAATCACTGTTTCGAGCGATCGCTGTACCAGTCGCTCCTTAGGCCCTTTGTGGCGATACTCTTCCAGGGTATCGATGTTTTCTGCCTGTAGCTCGGCCCCAACAACCTGCAACTCAATCGGGCGCACTTCTCCGGTCTCTCTTGCTAAGTCACGGACTAATTCGTCGATGAGATCGGGTTCTAAATAAAACTGAGATTGGTTCGTGAGACTGGTAATAACGGCTTTGGCATCTTCTGGGGAAAAGTCTCCTAGGGGGTAGCGTACATTTTTTCCTAAAATATCGGCGATCGCATCCAGTTCGATGGTACTGGTGCGGGGCAGTCGCTGGATTTCTAGCAGGTAGTGGAGGTAGTCTTCTCGGAGAGCCAGGATGACCTTTACCCGATCTAAGTTGAGACAGGCCCGCAAAAACTCATAAAACGGGCGGCGGCGGGTAGAGGTTTCCTGTTCAAAGAAAAATTCTTCAAACTGGTCAAAAATTAAAATCGGCAGATAGTTTTGATGGGCGAAGTCCTGCAGGGTTGTGATCAAAGGCTGCCAGGAGGGGCTGGTGCTCTGTGCTGAAGAAGCATCGGGTAATGGCGGTCCTAGTTCGGGTGCAAGGGGGAGGGATAGAGCTTCGGCCTCAGACTGTAGTTGCCGCCGGAGTCGCGTTTGCCAATCGCGGTAGCGATCGCAATGAATCGGTAGGGCAACTTGTTCGCCAATGAGTCGATCCTGTAAGGCGGGAATGAGACCGGCGGTGATAATTGAACTTTTGCCAACACCCGAATGCCCATGGAGCACGGTGAGTTTTAGGTCGTCGCGCCCTAACCGCGAAATCAAGCGTTCAACATCTTGCTGCCGACCGGAAGCGGCAATTTCTTGGGCAAGCAGGGCTTGGGCATCAAAGACGAGGGGCAGCCCTGCGATCGCAGGCGGTTGAAGCCGCAGAGCACCCACAAAGGCTCGATAACCAAACTGGCGTTCGATAGTGCGTTGATATTGCTTGATTTGAAAGGCCTCTCGATAACGACCCTGATCGTAATAAAAGCGCCGTAGGGTATCTAAAATGCGGATGTAGAGGGTGGGGTCTGCCTGGGGGGTGGCCTGGTGGCTGGCCGTTTCCAGATGGGCGATCGCCGTTTCAAGATGGCCCAAACCTTGTTCGGCCTTGGCTAACAGCAGTAGATACCAACTGCGATGGTAGGTATTTGCTATCTCTAAACTATTTTCTAAATTAGGGTGCAGCACATCATACTCATCCGCATCAGATTCTACCCTGTGCAGAATTCGCAGAGCTGCATCGGCATGGTAGCGGGCATGACGATACTCTCCGCGCACCAGCATGACTTCGGCTAAAAAGCCATGATCCCGCGCCTGCCGAATCGGGTCACTGTAAAGGTGATGGAGTTTCAGCGCATTGGCTGCCAAATTTTCAAGCGCTTGCCACCAATCCACCTGGGGAATTTTGATCGCGTGGGCTAGCTTTTGCATCACTTCTAAGCGGGCAATGACAAAGCGGGCGACCAGATCCTGCCGATGTTCCTGCTCGAATAACTCCAGGCTTTGACGAAAGTAGGTTTCGGCTTGCTGGTAGGAAAATAACCGATGCGCCCGTTCTAAGACGGCATTGGCTCGCCAGGCCATGCCCAGATAAAAACAAACGCAGGCAGCCCGATCTAGCGGAGTTGGATGCAGCAGTAACGCTGAAGAGAATAGGGGCTGGGCGTTAGCGGGGAGGGGAAAATGCACCCCATTTTTATTCGGGCCTTCGATTTCCTGGGGCGGCGGCGATTCCCTGGCGGTCGTCTCAGTCTTTGCAACCTGTAACCAGTAGCGCAAGCTATTTTCGTAGGCTGTATGGGCATTGGGCAGTTGCCCCTGGGAGTGGGCTAGTTGCCCTTGCAAAAAGTCGATGTTGGCAATCAACTCTGGTGTCAAAACGGTTGTGCCACTTTGGATATCTTTGATGGCAAACTCTAATTCGGGCACACGCAGTAAGTTAGGGGTTTGTGTGGTCCAATTGGCTGGGGTTTGCTCATCACCAGCATCTAAAATCGAGGCGAATAAGCGATCGGTATGGTTTTTGAGAAAGCGCAGCAAGTCTGCTGGGGGCAGCTCAAACCGAACGGAAACGGAGGCCCAGTTCTTAAAGTCGGGCGCTTTTTGAATCAGTTTGGCCAGAACGTGATCGTTGACCCACAAGGCTACGGGAAAGGGAAACCGTTTACGAAATTCTTCGCGTACTTGGTTGGTGGAAGTAAGCAGGGCATCGATCGCCTGCACGGCTTCTAACCCAAACACCATCAGGGCTTCTGGAGTCCGTTCGCCCATCTCATCTTCTGTTTCAGAGTAATGGCAGAGGGTACTGAGGGTAATGCCTTTGGCGGCTCCTTCGCCCTTCAGTGCCATGCGGATGCTGGTCAGGAGGGTCTTTGCCTGCTCGGGGAGGGTAATGGTCGTAATCGGAAACGGGCATTGATCGCGTAATTGCTGAACGATGCGCGATCGCAGATGGGTATAGTTACATCGCACCAAAATCAGGGAAAACTCCCCACGAGAATACTGCAATGCTCGCACCAGGGTAATGAGCGACTGTTGATTGAGAACGGCAATAGCATCTGAGCTGGAGGAGCTGGTCATGTAGGGAGAAAGAGGCAAGGGGGCAAATGGCAGCGCACTACAGGGAAGCTCATACCATTAAAAATCGACGACCCTGTCGGGCATTTTAGAAAAGATTGGGTGTGGATTGGGAAGACACCCTGCATCTAAGCGACCCAAGGGAACTAAAAAATGTGCACTTAGGGCTAAGCCCAACTTCAGCAAAGACGCTACCCGGATCTTGCGGCTTGCCGGTGCGAGAGGCGCATAGGGTACTCTTCGTGCTTGGGGGGCGTTTGAAAAGTGTCCAGTAGTTAGAACTGCAACGGTAGGAGTCTAAATCCGCCGCAGAATCAACCTACCGATGCCTTTCGTAACCTGCGGAGGTAGGGTTTTGTTCGTATCACCGCGAGAATGCGCTTTTAAGCACCCTCTTAACTAAACCTCTTAGCCGTCGAGTTTGCTTCAGCGATAACGTTTGTGGATCACCTTAATCTCAGGAATGCCCTCTGCCCAATGTTTGATGAGGGTACTTGGTAAGACTGTTGAGATTCAAAGTAGGTTTCTGCCACGTGGCAGATTCCGACTCTTCTAGTCTAGCGAGTCTAGTTTAGCGAGGGGGCTTTCTAGGGCGAAGTGGCGGGGGTAGAGTCAACGGTGCTAAGGGCACGCCCCAACGTGTAATTGACCGCTGGAGTGGCACCGGCTCGAATGGCTTTGGCCACCTGACGGTAAACATGCCGATCGGTGTTGAGCCGGCCATCGGCACATTCCAGGCTGTAGTTGATGGTTGTTAGCAACTCTGGGGGGTCTTGCATTTCGCCAGGACGACGGCGGCCATCCATTTCATCTGGGGTCGGTCGCGGTGGCAGCTTAGGATACCAAACTTCATTATCATCTGGCCCTGTAACCGCTCCAGCGGGCTTTACACCATTTTGGGTCAGCAGTTGGGTGCGGCTAAATTCTTCCCAGCGCTGGCCAGCGGCGCTGGTACGACTCGTCCAGTAGTTAACCCGCCAGGTGTAGATGGCTTCGGCAATGGCGGTGGTGCAGGTGGTTTGGGCAATCGGGTCGCCGCTGGGGGTACAACTGCTGAGTAGGGCGATCGCAAAGCTAGCCACCAGGGAGGCCAGGCGATTGCATCGAGGAGATAAACAGACCGTTTGAGACATAGGGAGTCATTGAAACTCTGAAAGAAAAAGTATAGCTCTGGTCAGAATGCTGAGGATAAAACCCAGTGCTCAACTGTCAATGCTGAGTAGACTTTGTAAGGGTGCATGTCACTTTTACCCTCACCCTAAATCCCTCTCCCAATTTGGGAGAGGGCCTTTGAGATGGCTCGGTGCTCCTTCGCCCAAGTGTAGGAGCAGGGGCTAGGGGATGAGGGCCTGCAAAGGTGATAGGCTCTGTTTTGTGACTTGCTGTCGCCATGAAAAAGGTGACGCCGACCCTGGGCTGGCGCACACAGTTGAAAGTTTCTGCGGCGAAAGTGTTGAATGGCTCAGAAAGCAATGACGTAACGATATATCAGGATTAATCGTATAAAGATTTATCGCAACATAAAGATTTATCGCAATCTCCAGGAACGCCAGCTATCGCCGCAGTAGCGAGAGAAGATAGACCGTATAGGCATAGGTTGAAAAGCAGGTATGCGCTCGCAGCGTCGTTGGCAGCAAAAAATCTGGCAGTGGTTGGGTTTGAGTGTGGTAAGTTTGGGACTGGTTGTGGCGATCGGCAGTTGCGGAACGACCCAAATTGGTCGAGAGCAGACTCCCCTTCCTGCGGTCACACCAGTGCAAGTTGGTAAGCTACCAGATTGGATTGAGTCAATTAGCCCTATAGAAACGGCTAATACAACCGCTCAAATTCGCATCCGGTTCAAGCAACCCCTGATTCCAATTGAAAGCCTAGAAAGCGAAACGCAAAGCGATTTACTTAAAAAATTTGAGCTAGTGCCACCGCTACCAGGGCAATTTCGCCTGCTAACCCCGCGGATGGTAGGTTTTCAGGCAGAGCAGGCGATTCCCAAAGCGACACGGGTTAAAGTCACCCTTAAAGCCGGTTTAGCCGATTTAGCCAACCATCGCCTCGACCAAGATTTTGCCTGGACGTTTCAGACGGAGCCGATTCAGTTTACCAATTTGCCCTCATCTCCCCCGCCTGGATCGCCTGAGGCCGAGTATGCTCAGCCCTTTGTGCTTCAGCCTGTGCTGAAGCTGACAGCAAATACAGAGCTTGATCTGACGTCCCTACGGCAGCATGTGCAATTGATTCCAGCCGGTCAATCGGCTAGTGTAGGTCTTAAAGTGGCGCAAGAAGAGCGCAATCCCAATAATCTGACGGAAGAAGAGCGGTTTGATCCGTCTCTCCGGGAGTGGATCTATACGCTGGAACCCCGGCAGAAGTTGCAAAAGGGCACCCGCTACCAGCTTCAGATCACACCAGGGGTGCGTCCCGTGCGGGGAAATTTGCCTAGTGAAGGTCAATTTGTTAGCCAGATTCAAACCTATGGGGCACTAGCTTTCGACAAAATGCAACTGGTTGGCAAGCCCGATAGCGGCGGCACCTTTGGCCGCTTTGAATCGGGTATTCCTCAACTGTTGTTTAGCAATGGCCTCAAGGAAGAAAGCATAGAATCAAATCTGAAGCTGACCCCTGCCCCGAAGCCAGAAACTAAGCTGGTGCAGCTCTATGAGGGCGATCGCTATTTTCGACTGAATCCTTGGGCGTTGGAACCTAATACACGCTACCAGCTCACCCTGGGAGAAAAAATCACCGATGTCTTTGGTCAGACTCTAGGTAAACCTACAACGGTCACCTTCACAACCGGGAATGTAGCTCCGGATTTGTGGGCACCCTCTGGTTTCAATATCTTTCCAGCTGGTAAAGGGTTGCAGTTGAATGTCTCAACGGTCAACCTATCAGAGTTTAAATCTACGGTGCGGGTGCTCCAGCCCAAAGATATGGTCTATCGTGATTCGGCCTATCCCGATGAAGCCGGTGATAGCTGGTTCCCCCGGTTTAACCGCTGGGAAACAAATAAAGTGGCCATGCGACCAAATCAAGCGGTTGAGACAGCGATTCCCCTAAGCCAGAAACTGGGCGGCAATACGGGGATGTTGGCCTATGGTATCCAAGGTCGGACGAACCCCTATTTGGAAGATGGCAAGCAAAAGTGGCGCGAACCTACGATTTACGGCATGGTGCAGGTAACAAACCTGGGGATATTTGCTCAATGGTTTCCCCAGGGGGGGCTAGTGCGGGTGCATCGACTGGCCGATGGAGCACCTGTGGCCAGGGCAGATGTGCAAATTTACCTGTCACGGCTTGACGCCAAATCTCGACCAGATCCAGCGCCTTGTGCCAGAGGCAAGACGGACAGCAGCGGTAATTTAGCCCTAACGGCTGCCGATTTACGCACCTGCGCTGGTTCGGAGCAGGGCTTTAAGGAACCTCCCAAGTTGCTGACGATCGCTCAGGTTGGCCAAGATTGGGCGTTTACACGTACGTTGGAGTACAGCGGTTCCTATGAATATGGTGTGAGTGCCGGCTGGCAGGGAATGACTCCCCTATCGCGGGGGGTGATTGTGCCCGATCGCGACCTCTACCAGCCAGGGGAAACGGCCCACTTTACCGGCTTTGCTCATTCCGTTCAAGGAGGGGTACTGACAACGGATCGGGAAGTGCCCTATCAACTCACGATTGAAGGGCCGAATGGGCAGCGGTTGGAATTGCCCGAGCAAAAGACCAATGTCTACGGTACCTTCTCGACCGATTGGACAATCAACAATAATCAACCCCTGGGCTTTTACACGCTCCGAGCAAAAAGTGCCCGTGGCGTTGAAATGGTAGGCCAATTTCGGATTGCCGAGTTTAAGCCGCCCAATTTTCAGGTGGCGTTAACGTTAGAGGGAATCTCTACAGAACCAGGGGCGATCGCCCTAGCAGGGAAAGAGCTAAAGGCGAAGGTTCAAAGTCGCTATCTGTTTGGTGCACCGTTAGAAAATGGCCGGATGCGACTGACGGTGACCCGTCAGCAAACGGAGTTTACGCCACCTAATTGGTCTGACTTCAGTTTTGGGCGCCAGTGGTTTTACCCCCAAGAGGCTCCCGAAATTGCGGCTGATGTGCTGCAAGTGACCCGCGCTCTAGATGCCCAGGGCAACAGTCAAGAGAAGGTAAAACTGGAAGCGGTTTTACCTTACCCGATGACCTATCGCGTCGATGCCGAGGTGACCGATGTTTCTAACCTGGCCGTAACAGATTCTGCAAGTTTTGTGGTGCTACCGAGTGAGCGCTTAATTGGGGTGAAGAGTGATTTTGTCGGGCAGGCCGGGCAGGCTTTGCCCGTGGAGGTGGTGGTGACCGATGCTAAGGGCCAGGCGATCGCTAACCAACAGGTGCGAATTGAGCTGCAACAGATGGAATACAGTCGAATTGCTCGCCTAGTCGAAGGGAGTCGCACCGATCAAAACCAGGTGGAATTTAAGACTGTAGCAACGGCCACTGTGACTTCTAAAGAGACGGCTCAGACCGTCACGCTCACTCCAACCAGTGCGGGATCCTACCGGATTCGCGCGAGTTTTCCAGGAGCGCCAGAAGCCACTGCCACAGACAGCCAAATCTGGGTGACGGGAGCCGATCCAGTGGGTTGGCTTGACCGTTACACAAACAACCGCCTCGAACTGAAGCTAGATAAAGAAACCTACCAACCCGGCGAAACCGCCACCGTTCTGGTTCAGTCACCCTATCCAGAAGCCGAGCTTTACCTCTCGGTGGTGCGTCATAATATCCTGCACCAGAGCGTTACCAAAGTAACAGGGAATGCGCCACAGGTGCAATTTACAGTAACTCCTGACATGTTGCCCAACGCCGCGGTGGAAGTGGTGCTAGTGCGGCAGGGTAAACCCTTGGCCAGCATTGAACCCGGTAGTCTAGATAAACTGGTACGGATTGGCTTTGCCCCGTTTCAAACTCAGTTAGATGGACAATACCTGAAGCTCGCAACCCAACTCACTTCGACTCTGGAACCTGGTGCCACCCAGACTCTGCAATTGAGTCTGACGGATCGGGAAGACAAACCGATCCGTGGCCAGTTCACAGTAGCGGTGGTGAATGAAGCGGTGCTGCAACTGACGGGTTATCGCCCGCCTGACTTAGTAAAGACCGTGTTTGCAGAGCAACCGATTTCGACGCGGCTGAGCGATAATCGCCCGGATGTTGTCCTCCAACCCCAGGCGTCGCCGCTTGCTAAAGGCTGGGGCTATGGTGGTGGTCTCTCTAGTGGCGCTGGCAGTACCCGCACCCGCCGAGATTTTCGCGCTTTGGCCTACTACAACGGCACTATAACAACGGATGCGAATGGAAAGGCGACGGTGCAGTTTTCCTTACCTGATGACCTGACAACCTGGCGGGTACTGGCTCTGGCAACGGATGGGCAGTTGCATTTTGGTCAAACAGATGCCACCTTCACGACCACCCAACCCCTCATTGCCGAACCCCTGCTGCCCCAGTTTGCCCGCCCCGGCGATCGCCCAGAAATTGGGCTAGCTGTGATTAACAACACTGGGCAAGAAGGCGAGGTGCAAGTCAATGGCACAGTGACTGAACCCCTGAAACTGGAGCAAACAGCCGAACAGCAGGCGGCGCTCAAGTCCGGTTCTCGTGCCTTTCGATTTCCTGCAACGGTGGAGCAACTCGGAGCCGGTAAGGTCACGTTTACGGCTGCGCTCAACAACGCCAGCGACAGTTTTGAGGTGCCTCTGGAAATTCGGGAGCACAGCGTGATAGAGCAGGTGATTGAAGCCGGGAGTACTGATCGCGGCACCCAAGTGGCCCTAAATGTGGCGAATAACGTGGATCCCAAAGTGGGAGGATTAGACCTGACCCTGGCGCGCACCCTGATGCCGCAAATCCTTGCTCCGGCCCAGCAGGTCTTTAACCAGACGGATTTACCCTTTCTGGAACCTGCCGCCAGTCAGTTAGCAATCGCCGCCCAACTGCAAACCCTGGCCCAGCGAGAAAACCAGACCCTGGGCCAATTTGACCCAACCCAGCAGGCAAGCCAGGCAATTGAGCGCCTGCAAAAGCTCCAGCGGGCCGATGGGGGGTTTGCCGCCTTCCCAGGGCAAAACCGCTCTGACCCCTTTGTGACTCCCTATGCAGCTCAGGCAATCGCCCAGGCCAAAGCGGCCTTTCCGGTAGAGTCTGCTCCAGCCCAGGCCCTCCAGAGCCTCCAGAATGGTTTAACCGATTACCTCAATCGGATTTTGGCAAATCCAGGGCAGTACGATTTCTGTAAAGAAGCCCTCTGCAAAAACCAGGTACGGTTAGAGGCCCTGCTGGCCTTGGCTGAATTGGGCGATCGCCGCAACGACTTTGTGGCCGATTTGTATGCCCAGCGCAACCAGTTTGACCGCGTTAGCCAGATCAAGTTAGCCCGCCTCCTCTCCCAGACGCCTGGCTGGCAAGGGGAAGGCGCACAAATGACGGAACAGATTCGTCAAACTCTGGCAGAAACCGGTCGGAGTGCGACGGTCAACCTGCCCTCTGAATGGCGCTGGTACCACTCCCCCACAACGATTCAAGCGCAGACACTACGACTGTTTGCGGCCCAGGATGCAAACCCCGAAACTCTGGCGCGGCTGTTGCAAGGACTTCTCGACCAACGTCGTAACGGTACTTGGCAAAGCACCTACGACAATGCGGAGGCGCTAGCAGCCTTGATAGCCTATAGTCAGGCCCAACCCACCGACCCCAGCTTTGAAGCCACAGTTGAGTTGGCGGGCAAACCCTTACTGAAAGAGCAGTTTCAGCGCGACCGCCCCGCCAGTGTATCGACTCAAATCCCAATGAGTGGATTACCCCGGGGCAATCAGGAGTTGAAACTGACGAAATCGGGACGAGGGCTGTTGCATTATCTGGTGGCCTACCGCTATCGCCTACAGGGTGACCAACCAGGACGGTTTAATGGTCTGCGGGTTACTCGCCTGCTGCGCCCGGCCAATCAGGATCAGGTGCTTTATCGCAATGGTCTTTATTCTCCTGAACCGCTGACCGTGACCACAGGGCAGGTGTTTGAAATTGAGTTAGAAATCATCACCGATCACCCCGTCGATCACGTCGTGATTACGGATCCGATCCCCGCTGGCTTTGAAGCTGTAGATAATAGCTTCCAAACGACCAGCGCAGCCTATCGCATGCAGAGCGATAGCTGGCAGTTGGGCTATCGTACCCTCTATAAAGACAAGATGGTTGCCTTTGGCGATCGCCTCGGCCCTGGAGTCTATACCCTGCATTATCTAGTTCGTTCGGTGACTCCGGGTACCTTTGCCTACCCCGGTGCCGAAGCCCGGTTACAGTACGCCCCTGAGGAATTTGGGCGATCTGCGGCCTTCACCGTTACAGTAAAGCAACCACCCCAATAGGGAAGAAACCCATCAGGAGCGGAGATTTTACCAACAGAAATGCCCCAACCCTGACAATAAAGGCCAGAGACTCAGAGACTTCCGACCCATTTCTCCGTGGCCTCTGGCGCGCTCTGGTGAGCTAGTAGACTCAGTCATCTCAGGCATCAGTCTGTCTGCCCTCACGCTCACCCCTCTCCCTGTCCCCTTGCCTCCCATTCATGGGGGCCCGAGGAGAGGAGAGTCGATTCGGTTCCCCTTCTTCCGCGATGAGTGCAGGGGCACAGCCCTGGCGGGCATTCAAGAAGGCGGCCATTCAATAAAAGGGGATGAGGGTAGCTTAGACGAGTCCATAAACTTCCGCCGGGCGGTACTAGCGCGATCGCCCGGTTACTGAACGGGTTGGGGGTGAAGCGATTGTTAGGAGTGTTGCCCCTAGCCAGGGGTGCCATTCTGCGCTCTGTCTTAACCCTAGCTCTGACTGCGGTGAACCTCTATCCCTAACGCAAAAAGGCTACCAGTTGTTCGACTTTATCCCAGGCGGCACCGCTTTTGAGAATCGCCTTTGCCATCTCTACCCCCGCCCTGTAGGGATCTTCCTCCTGAGGAATAGCTCTCCCCACCCAGAGGGCCAGAGCCGCGTTGAGAGCCACAACCTCTTGCTGTGCTAAAGTGCCTCCCCCCTGGAGCACTGCCGTCAAAATAGCGGCATTGGTGGCTGCATTTCCGCCCGCAATCGCCGTCAGCGGTGCTGGAGTCAGACCCAATTCTTCTGGATTCAGCACAACGGCGTGTATCTGCCCCTCTGCCAGCACCATTAGATCCGTCGGTGCCCCTAGCCCAGCTTCATCTAGTTTTTCTCGCCCATGTAAAACAATTGCTCGCTGGGTACCCAACTGAGCCATGGCGGCAGCGATCGGCTGAATCAGAGCCGCATCATAAACCCCCATCACCTGTCCGGTTGGCCGCAGAGGATTGACAAGCGGCCCCAACAGGTTAAACACCGTCCGAACTTTCAGGGTTTTGCGCAGGGGAGCCACTGCCTTCATTGCTGGGTGCCAGCCCGGTGCAAACAAAAAGGTGATGCCGACTTCGCTCAAAGCGGCTTCTATTTTTTCGGCGGGTGCCGCCAGGTTCACGCCTAAAAACTCCAGGACATCCGCAGATCCCACTTTGCTGGAGGCGGAGCGATTCCCGTGCTTGGCGACTGGAATGCCAGCGGCGGCAGCCACAAAGGCGACTGCTGTGGAGATATTGAAGGTGCCCGCCCCATCGCCACCGGTGCCACAGGTATCGATCGCCCCTACTGGAACCGCGTGATTTGCCGGCTGGGCCTGGGCTTGCAATACCTGGGCCATGCCTGTCAACTCAGAAGCCGAAACGCCTTTAGCCTGAAGCGCAGCCAGAATGGCTCCCGACAGCACCGGGGGAATCTCTGCATGCAGCCAACCCTGCATCAAAGCGTTGGCTTGCTCTACCGATAGGGATTCCTGGTTTAGGAGTTGTTGCAAAACATCCGACCAAAGGGTGGATTCCAGGGATGCTGAAGACATGGCGATCGCGCAGTAGAAGCTAGAAAGGATTAGGGTTGATTCTACCCCGTCCTGTCTCAGCGAATGACGAAAGCTGCTGCAACCATTCTAGAATTTGCTGATTTACGGCCTGGGGACGCTCATCATGGGGGCAATGGCCCGTATCGGGTAGACTGACAAAGGTCACTGGATGAGACTGAGCCAAGTTTTGATAAATCTTCGCGGCGCTGATGGGCGTCCAAGGGTCGGCTTCGCCCCAAATCACCAGCAGAGGTGCCTGCACTTTTGGCAATAATTCCACCGGCGACGGGCCAGCCGGAGCCGTCAAAATGCTGGCAAAAACTTTTGCTGCCCCAGGGTCACAGGCCGGTTCATAAATTAAATCGACTAGCTCATCGGTAATGGCCGTAGCGTCATAGTACACCTGCTTTAAGCTGCGCCGAATGCTAGCCTTACTGCGAACCTGGTTAAACACTAACGTTCCCAAGGGCGATCGCACCACCTGGCTAAAAGCCCCCATCATCAGGCGTAGAGGTAGATTTAACTCCTCTGGCCGATGATTTAACCCACCTGCCGCATTAAGTAACACCCCACCCCGAGCAGTCCCCGGATAATCAGCCAGCATCGCCAGGGATAGCAACCCGCCGATGGAGTTCCCCACCCAGACACTAGGAGCCTGGATATGAGTCTGCCAAAAGTCGTGCAATAGGCCCTGCCACAGCTCAATCGAGTAGGCAATCGCCGGCTTAGCAGAGGCACCCAAACCTAACAGATCCAGAGCAAACACGCGATATCCCGCCGCTGCCAAGACAGGAATATTTTTCCGCCAGTGGCCAATCGACGCTCCAAACCCGTGAATCAAAACCAAGGGTGCTCCGCTACCCATCACGGTGTAACAAATGCGATGCCCGTTCCAATCCCAATAATGCTTCTCGAAGGTCGTTAGTGTAGGAGTTTCGGTAATCACAAACGTCGGCTCAATTGTTGAATCGTTTCTCTCCTAATATGAAGCGTCTAGCCAGGGAGGGCAAGCCGTAAAACCGAACTTTGCCTGCCTCCCCGGCAGAGAATCAACCCATTACAATAGAATCTAACTTTAGGAAGAGAAACCCATGATCCCCACCGTTATCGAACAGTCTGGACGCGGCGAGCGGGCGTTTGACATCTATTCCCGGCTTTTGCGCGAGCGCATTGTGTTTTTAGGGCAGGAGATCGATTCGGATATTGCCAATACGATTGTGGCCCAGTTGCTTTTTCTGGATGCAGAAGACCCAGAAAAGGATATCTATCTCTACATCAATTCTCCTGGTGGCTCTGTCCACGCGGGGATGGGTATTTTTGACACCATGAAGCATATTCGCCCAGATGTTTCTACGGTGTGTATGGGTTTGGCAGCTAGCATGGGCGCCTTTCTTTTGAGTGCGGGTACGAAGGGAAAGCGCACGAGCCTGCCCCATTCGCGCATTATGATTCACCAGCCTCTAGGGGGTGCCCAAGGGCAAGCAACAGATATTGAAATTCAAGCACGGGAAATTCTTTACCATAAGCGCCGCCTAAATGAGCTGCTGGCGGAGCACACAGGGCAACCCCTAGAGCGCATTACTGAAGACACCGAGCGGGATTTCTTTATGTCTGCGGAAGAAGCCAAAAACTATGGCTTGATTGACCGGGTCATTGATCGCCGCCCTTCGGCTTTGTCTGTGGCCTAAATAAATCCGACAAAATCAGGATTTGCTCACCTGCTCCTGAAGTTCAAAGACCCAGGGCGCACGGAAGCATGGTTTTGGATTCTCTGGGGCTTTTGTAAGGGGGTACCTTCCATTTTGCCGTTGAGTTGGAGTCGCATTCCTTATCGCTATAGCCACCTGGCTTCAGACGAGGTGCAGCGGTGGAATGCTGGGCTAGGGGTAGTGCTCCCACTCCCGCTCAATTCCCAATGAACCCAGCAACCGGGCGATCGCGATTAAAGCTTATTCCAATACCCTCTACGTTTATGCCTCCAGCCGACGAAACGGTTGATGTGATTGTAATCGGGAGTGGTGTCGGCGGTCTCTGCTGTGCTGCTCTGCTGGCCCACTATGGGTTTTCGGTGGTCGTCTGCGAAAGCCACGCGATCGCCGGTGGTGCCGCCCACGCCTTTGAGCGTCAAGGCTTTATCTTCGATTCAGGGCCATCGCTCTATTCGGGCTTATCGGTGTCGCCCTCGCCCAACCCCCTGCGTCAGGTGCTGGATGCAATTGGGGAAGATTTGCCCTGGGTGCACTACGATACCTGGGGCTGCTGCCTGCCCGAGGGAAATTTTGCCACCCAGGTCGGGGCTGAGCAATTCTGCGATGTTTTGCAGCAATTGGGTGGAGCAACTGCTGTCGAAGAGTGGCGACGATTGCAACAGGTCATGGCGCCCCTGGCAGCGGCAGCGATTGCCCTTCCCCCAGCGGCGCTCAGGCTCGATTTAGGTGCTTTGTTGACAATTGGGCGCTTTAGCCCGGCGCTATTGCCCCAAATTGGCTTGATCCCACGCCTGACTGGCAACTTCGCCAAGATTATCGAGGGAGTCGTCCAGGATCCCTTCATTCTTCACTGGCTGAATCTCCTCTGCTTTTTGTTATCGGGCTTACCGGCCAGCGGCACCAGTGCCGCTGAAGTGGCTTTTATGTTTGCCGACTGGTATCGCCCCAATAGTCAGCTTGACTATCCCCTGGGGGGGAGTGGGGCGATCGTCACAGCCCTAGTTCGAGGGCTGCAAAAACAGGGAGGGCAACTCTGGCTCAATGCCCATGTTGAGCAAATTCTGGTGGCAGATCATCGGGCTGTAGGCGTGCGACTACGCCAGGGGAAAACGCTGCGAGCACGCCGGGCGGTGGTTTCAAATGCGTCAATTTGGGATACCTTACCCCTATTTCCGGCAGGGGCAGTGCCCTCCCGATGGAGCGCTCAACAACAAGCAATACCCGTCTGTGATAGCTTTATGCATTTGCATCTAGGGATTAAGGCAGACGGGCTACCCGCTGATCTGGCTTGTCACTACATCTCGGTGAAGAATTGGGATGCACTCACAGCCCCTCAAAACGTAGTGCTGATTTCAATCCCGTCCTTGTTGGATCCTAGCCTTGCGCCCGCGGGTTACCACACAATCCATGTTTATACTCCGGCCAATGAACCCTATGCCCTATGGGAGGGGCTAGAGCGGGATCGTCGGGCCTATGAGCAGCAAAAGCAGCAACGGGCGGAGGTAATGTGGCAAGCACTAGAACAGGTCATTCCCGATATTCGCGATCGCTGCGAAGTGACGCTAGTGGGCACCCCCCTGACCCATGCCCGGTTTCTGCGCCGCTATCGCGGCTCCTATGGGCCAGCACTCCGAGCCGGCCAAGGTTTGTTTCCCAGCAGTCGAACCCCTCTGGCTGGGCTGCTGTGTTGCGGTGATTCGACCTTTCCAGGCATTGGCCTGCCAGCAGTAGCCGCCAGCGGCATGATTGCAGCCAACACCCTGGCCCCTCTTTCTCAACACTGGCAGATGCTGCGGCAAATTGGCTTGGCCTAGACTTCTGCCAAGCGGTGAGAGATTATTCGCCCACCGTTCAACAGCTCTGCTATGATAGAAAAGCCAAATTGCGGACGTGGCGGAATTGGCAGACGCGCTGGATTTAGGTTCCAGTGCCGCAAGGCGTGAAGGTTCAAGTCCTTTCGTCCGCATTAAAATTGATCCTTCATCCCCCGCAAACGCGTAAAGGTCTGGATTGGGTTGCTGGCCTTCACAGCCCTCTGGAGGGTCGGTTCATCCCATCGCAAAAACGGGTTGATGCGTTTTTCGCGACCTAGGAGTGCTGGAATCGTCGCTGCTCCTCGCTTGCGGCTCTCTTCGACTTCGGTATAGTACTGCTGCAAAGCAACATTTTCGCGATCGACCGTCAGGTCAAACTGTAGGTTTTTGAGGGTGTACTCATGGGCGCACCAAATGCGGGTATGGTCGGGTAACGCTCGCAGTTTGCTCAGGGAAGCCACCATCTGGCTGGGGGTTCCTTCAAACAACCTGCCACAGCCACCGGAGAAGAGCGTATCGCCACAAAATAACTCTGCTGGCTCGCCCGGTTGAGGGGCCGCAAAAAAGTAGGCAATGTGAGCACGGGTATGCCCAGGGACGAAGAGAACCTCAGCGGTGCGATCGGCAAAGATGACGCGATCGCCCTCCTGCAAAAACACCTGTTGCCCTGGAATCCGCCCTCGGTCCTCTGCACCCCCATAGACAATTGCTTCTGGGAAAGCTGCTAACAGTGCCTGATTCCCCCCGACATGGTCATGGTGATGATGGGTATTCAAAATCGCCACTAACCGACTATTTAGAGCTTGCAATTGCCGGAGTACATCGGTCGATTCTGCTGGGTCAACAACGGCGGCAGTAGATGTGGTGGGATCATGCAACAAAAAAATGTAGTTATCCACCCGTGCGGGCAGGCGATAGATGTGCATGGGTTGATTTCATCGACTCTTTACCTATTTACCCTAACCGTTTGCACAACTATTATCAAAATCTTGATAAAAGGGTAATAAGTGTAGAAGCTGCCGAAAACCTGGCTTTCTGGGCGTTACTCCACGATCGCTCTGTTTGCCAAGCTTGGTGATGTTGTGATCGCTCATTTACGGGCAGCATGGCCGGAAAAAATAACTTGGGTTTGCCCCCATCTTAACCAAGCTGTTTCCTGCGCATAGCAGCGGTCTGAATCATCAACCTTTTGTTAACCAGCCAGGTATAGGCCTCCATTGGCTGGTGCGATGGCCCAATCCCCCCTACCTTGGTGGATTCAGCAACCTAGCGTCGCTATATTGCTGAAGTCAACTCAACGGCTGAGGGGTCGTATTTGGAATGAAAGAATTGGCGACGCTACTCTTGCACCTGCAAGCTAGAAGCATCAAGGCTAGCTCCCTGTTGATTCAAGTGCTGAGTGATTTCGGCCCTCGGTCAATTGGGCAAGCTAATAGAAAGTAAAGAAAATCTAAAATCAGGGAAGTCATGCAGATGGTATCGGGTCGGAGAAATTCTACGGTTCAACAACTTGTGGAACAAATCGCACGTCAGGGGCACCTTACCCGGCGGGATTACCTTCAACTGACAACCCTGCTGCTGGCAACCCATAAACTGGGTTTAGAAGAGCGGGTGCAGATCAACCGGGTGTTTGATTCGCTTCAAGCGGGACGACTAAAGTTGATAGATTAAGTAATTGATAGATTAAGCAACGAGTCAATCGGGCTAGGGGCAGCTCAAAGCAGGTAATGCCCTCTAAGAAACAAGGACTTTATCACTTAAAACTTGACCACAGAGAACATAGCTCTAGATCTCGGTGCCCTTTACGTCTCTGTGGTAAAGCACTCAAGTTTTCGGCCCTTTGCATGTATGAGGGACACAAAACACTGAGGGACTCCCCATGAGCCTGATGCCCGGTGAGCCTGATGCTGAGTGCGCTTGCATCTGTTTTACTGCTTGATTCACCGGTAGCCCCTAGTGGAATACTGTCGTGACGTATTCTCGGTCTGACCTCATCTGTATTGATCAGAGCCGTAGTAAAACCCCCTAGACTTTTAGGAAATCTAGGGGGCTTCTAACAGGTTTTATCCTTCAATCAAGGTTCTCAACTTAAACCGGGTGCCTCAAAAGTCAATGCCTTGCTAGCCCTAACGACGCAGGTCGCAGCGATACGGGCAAAACCGGCCTCTGTAGGCGGTCGATTGTAGGCGATCGCCTAACGTCGAGGAACGCAACGCTCAATGTCGATATTGAGTGCCGAAAACCGTTGAGGTGTACCCGCACGCGGGCTAATGCTACGGGCCATATCAAGAAACAGAGCAGGACTTCCGGCGCGGGGCTTTTGATCTTGAGGCACATATCGGCGCACCGTTGTTTGCCAAATCACTTGCGGGAAGCCAAACTTGCCGCGATAGTATTCGTCGTAGCGAGGCGACTGAATGTTAAAAGGACGCTCTCCTTCAGCTCGGCCTGGTAAGATTCGACGCCGCTGATAGGGAAGAGTGTCATACCCAAAATTACTAAGATATTCGTCGCTGTTGAGCAGTTGGTCTACAAACCCAACAATCCCCTTTGTTGCTACAACAATTGACCAGGCAATTTTCTCGCGCTCGCTGTAAACATCTCTGCCAAGCACCTTCTGGACAGTATGCTCAACAAAACGATAGTTACTGTTGAGATCGTAGAAACTACGTTTGTAGGTATCAGAAAGAAGCAAGCCACGGACAAAGTCACGAACGGTGATTTGGCCACTGCGAAGCTGAGACTCTAGAAAACGTTCTCGATCTGACGCAAAGGCATGGAAAAAGATCTGACGATAGGCCGCTTCAATCAGATTATCCATATCGGTAGGAGACAGCAGATTATCGGTGGAATAAATCCTGGGCTGCTCATCTCCGCCGACTTCATAGCTCGCTACTCGTTGATTTTGACTAACTGGGGAATATTCTAAAAGAGGAAGTGCCACGCCTAAAAAATCTCCCTTTTCTTGCGAAACCTTACAAATTTATTCCTGATCATATAGGGAGTGGGGAAGCACTATTCGATTTAGTCTAATAAAAATTACATAACTTAATTTGCCTTGGGTCACGCGATCGCCCTCCTACCACTACTGTTTGGGATGGGGGCTGGTAGGGTGAGGGCTTGACTGCGCCCCGGTTCTCCTTGACCCTGCCAAAAGGCCAATGGGTCTTGGGTCGAGCGACAGTATGGATAAAAGGGTAACCAGGTTTGTGGATCGCCCTGATCAGGGGGAAGGGGAATTTCCAACCCCAGACACAGGTGCGCCAGCGATCGCGCAAACTGTTGATGATGTCCAGGCGAGCGGGCATGGGCATGAGCATATTCATGCACGACCAACAACAGCCAATCCTCTGGCACTACTCGACCCACGTCAATGAGGAGAGTGATAGGCTGCGTGTCCAAATTACAGAGGGCATCAATCCCCGCCTGTCTGGCAAGGGGAGCAGCAAAGATTTGCACCGAGGGCGCTTCCCCAGCATAAAAGCACTGATGACAGGCTTCTAAGTACCGGTTGAGCTGGGTATTAACTGCATCAATGTTTTGTCCAATCCAGGTACAAATCGGGATGTGCCATTCTTCTTGCCGCTGGTCAATTAAGTCAACTAGGTCAGGGGTCAGCGCCAAGCTACGAACCCCATAGAGATAATCAAGACCGCGCGTGAAGGGATCCGCACTGGTAGTGAGGATCACCCTACCAGCCGAAAAAGGAGGCATATTTCGTGGGTGCGACGGCGTTGCGCATTTGATCAGGGGTGAGGTCAGGGTTAGGAATGGCATCTGCTTCAGCAGTGGTTTCGCCAGCATCGGCGAGACGAAACTCAGTGCAAAAAGTAGCCGTGCTGAAGCCACCAAACCGCTTGACTGTGCTGGTACGCAGACGCAGGCTGGGGTTAGCAAACCAAAAGCGCTCAATGGAACTCATGGTTTCGTACTCGGTAATCAGCACTAAGGCATCATCTTCATCCATGTGGTATTGACCCGCCACAGGGACAACTTCAGCGTAGCCTCGTTCGCGCAGCAAAATGCCCTGACGCAGTTGTTCGTCATCTGGAATTAGGGCAAACACGGTTGAACCCTGGTGATTTTCATCGCTGCGATCCCACCCCATGGACCCCTGCCAGGAAACGAACGCACCTCCTACGGCCCTAGAGGGATCGATCTGGTGGAGCTGACAAATCTCAATCACCTTAGGATGGTTGGCGGCTAACGCTTCAACTTGAATCTCAGACTCCCCCCCTTCTGCCCGTCGAAAGGCCAGGTGATGGGTGGTGCGCTGCGATCTCCACCGTCCTGCACTGAGTTCAAAAAACTCCATGACATTCATGCTTCCACTCAACCTGTAAGTAACGACCCGTAAAGAATGGCAACGCTCTATCCGCACCAGCGACCTTACCTAAAGATGCGCTCGTGTCGGCCATGAAACCAATGCGGCTCAAAGTTCGCCCTTTTCTTATAGATAGACTAACCTGTTTGACTCTTTGGAAACGAGGGTTATAAGTAAACGTTATCACGTGAGCCGGTCTGTTTTTCCCGCAACTTGGCTGGAACTTTAGAGGGCTAGCAGCTTGAAGAACCGAACCCGGCCTTACCACCGGATTGCAGCCAGATTCCCCAAAGCCAATCAGTAAAAAGGTTTATCCGATACCGTCTAAAACATTCTTGTTGTCAAGTAAGCGTAATTTTTGTTAACATTCAACTACTTAGTTACGAGTTATTAACATTGGTGGCTACTGTGACCAACTGGAGGATCGTGGCTCAGAAAGCCTACCCAGTACTAACGTCTGAGTACCGGATGTTATCCGAAGCCTTTTGATCAAAGCTGTATTCTGACCCATTTGTCATCTTTTGTAGAATGCCGGAGAGCAGGTAAACCTTTTATGGATATCCCAACCGATCTGAGTCTAGAGCAGAAATTTAACCTCAAAGTCTATGAAGAGCAGGTTAAAAATTTGAGTCTGGAAGAGTCTCACAAATATCTTCTGGAGGTGATTCGGCAGTTGATGATGAAAGACAACATGATTAAGCATTTGCTGAGATAGGTTTAGGAAATTTCAGCCCTATGAGGCGGCGAGCGCCAGTAGTAGCCAGGCGATTGCGCTCAACCCCAATTGGCCCGCAGCGCGGCCCAGCCGGGGTACGACCTTGATTAATCAGGTCGCCTTCGGGAAATCCTACCTAGGGTAGAGCGGGCACTGCAAGTCAACCCTAATTTCCAACGGGTGTAAGCGCTGTCTGACGTGTCGGCGCTTGCAAGCTGACCCAAGGCTTAGCCCGCACCCGCGCCCAAGTCTCGGCCCAGAAGCCAATCTTACTCTGCCGAGTCACCTGTGATCGCTCCTCCTGATGACAGTGCCAGAGTGTTTATTTTCTCCAAGCCCAACGCCTGATCCCCAATCTGCTCAAAGCGCTGACCGCATTGCTTGCCTAGTGATGCGGTTTCTCTTTTTGGGTACACTAACCCCTGGATGACAGATAATCCGATGCTGGACGGGTGCTGTGGGTGGGCAAAAGTGCCCCACTGCCGAATGAGCCAATCGGGCACCTGCTGTGCGACTTTCCTGCCAGCGGAACTTTAGCGACGAATTATCTTTCTGAAGGTTAGGATGATTCAGGCTTTGCAGTTTTCTTGAAGGAGTCAGAATGGTACGCAAACCCAACCGAGTACGCTCAATTTCTCGCTATCGGCCTGCGGCTCGGCATCAGCTTACCGGGCGAGAGGTAGATTTATTGGTGTTAGCGGGTTGCTCTTGCCTGATGGCTCTTCTCCATCATCCGGTAGCAGAGGCTTTGCGGAGTCATTCAACGGGTCTTTCGGTTCAGTCGGTGCCTGCCCAAACTCAACGAACAGGTATGGTGACCGTGCATCTAGCGCTGACAATGCCCCCAGAGCGGCCAACGCTTCAGGGGGAAGAAGAGGACGGGGACTAATGGTTTTGATCGGCAGTGAGAGCCAGCACGGCCAGAGAGCAAATGCCGCATCATCGGGTTCAAGCGGCTAGGGGCTGCCCCAGCGGATGGGCAGACGGCTTTGCTGGGCAGGTTCTTTCCTGAGAGTCACTTGAAGTCTGACCTGTAGCCCTTGCCATACAGGGATGGTCTGTTTCAATGCTGACTACTGCTTGACAATTTCCTCAAAGGGGTCAGAGCCGAGGGGACTGGGTACCCACCCCGTCAAGTTTTGGCGCTGGGCCAGGAGTGGCTGGGAATGAACAATCGGTAAGCGCAGCACTTCTTGATGCAAAATATTGCCGACCGCGCTGTACAGGCGGGCACGCTCTGCTTTGTCGTTCACCGCACGCGCCTGATCGAGCAATTGCCAGACTCGCTCATTTTTCCAGTTGCCAATATCGCTGGTGGCTCCAGGGCCGTAGTGGGGGTAGTAAAAACTATCGGGGTCACCGTAATCTGCTGTCCAACCCAACATAAAAGCCTGATAACCGGGGGGCTTTCGGCGATCGCTTAAATAAGCCGCCCAATCCTTGGTTTTTAGCTCAACCTGAATACCAATTGTGCCTAGATCAGCGGCAAAGGCTTCAGCAATAGGCTTCGGGTTGGGGAAATAGGGGCGCGATACAGGCATATACCAGAGTTCTAGACGAAAGCCGTTGGGATAACCGGCTGCTTGCAGTAAGGCTCTGGCTTTATCTGGGTCATAGGGGTAGGGTTCTAAGCTGGGGGATTGTGCCCAGGCCAAGGCTGGGGGAATAAAGTGAGCGTCATGTTTGCCGAGGTCGCCCCAAAACGCCTGCACAATGGCGGGGCGGTTGATGGCCAGGGCGATCGCTTGGCGTACTTTTACGTCTGCCAGTGGTGGATAGGCAGGGTTCAATGCCAAATAACCAACGTTAAAGGAGGGGCGGGTTAGTCGTTTTAGATTGGCATCGGCGGCAATTTCTTGTTGCTGATCAGGGCTAAGGTCAACGGTAAAATCAATTCTGCCCGCTCGCAACTGGGCCAGCCGGGCAGCCGGGTCGGTAATAAACCGCACGATGACTTGGTCGCTCTTGGGCAACCCCTTAACCCAATAGTTAGGATTTTTCTTGAGTAGGATGCGATCGCCCGTGCGCCACTCTTTGAAAATAAAAGGGCCAGTACCGACTGCCAGAGAGCCAGGAGTGCCATAGGCTGGCCCCGCTTGTTTAATTGCTGTTGGACTAGCAATGCCAAAGTAACCAGCCGCAATGCCATTGGGGAAAGCCGAAAAGGGTTGTTTTAAGGTCAGTTGCAGGGTCTCTGGGTCAACCACGTTGACTGCTTGGAGTAAAGAATTGGGGTCGCCCTTAAACCCGCCAAAAATCTGCTGCCATGCTTCATAGGCTCTGCCAGCATCGCGATAGCCCTGGGGATGGTTGGGATCCCACCAGCGCTCAATGTTAAACCGCACAGCTTCGGCATCAAAAGGGGTGCCATCGTGAAATGTGACACCCTGTCGTAACTTAAAAGTCCAGGTTTTGCCATCGGCAGAGGCGCTCCACTCGGTGGCTAGGGCGGGTTTTAATTCACTCGTGCCTGGCTCAAACTCGATCAGGCGATTGTAGATTTGATCCTGCACGATCAAGGAGTTGCCATCGGTAATGTTGCCCGGTTCGAGATTGACGGGTTGCCCCCCTGAGCCGTACACCAGGGTGTGGGTTGCAGCGACTTCAGCCGGAAGACTGGTGGTGGCTGAGCGATCGCCACGGCCTGCACAATTCACCAACAGTGCCACTAGGAGAAACAGCAGACCCCAGCGGGCCAACCCCTTGGTTAACCGGCAGCCTGACCTCAATAGCATCGAAACGGCCATCCGTCTTAAGCCTTTTGACGCGCTGCGCGTACCATGGCAATCAAGGTTTGGTGAGCATCTTCTGAGTCTCGCAGAGGATGGTCAAAGGGAATCCGGAGAGTGGTTGTGGTGCCGTCTACCTGGGCTGCTAGATTCATGCCCTCTGGATCAATGGAGGTGAGCTGGGCTGCCGTTGCAGTTGTAGCGTTGCCATAGACTTTGGCATAAAGCAAAATGGCGTCGGCATGGTCTTCGTTCATATGCTTGCAGATGCGATCGCTAATCTGGGGCGTAATCGGGTCGGCCATAATCTCTATCTTGTTCGACGAATAAAGTACTGAGCCGTGTCGGCTTTGGGCGAGCGATATAGAAACAGCTCATTGCCGTTGGGCAATGCATAGATCTGGTAGACCGCCTCTACAACCGTAAGCTGGCGTTCACGAGGAATCCCTCGATTTTCGGGAAAAAAGCCGCCCCGATTGACGACGGTGTAGTCATCTAAAATCCTAGCGGCATTGTCTATAATTTGCTGAATTTCTCCCGTAAAGTTGGGGTCCGTTTTGAGATCCAGCAGGCTGCCCATTGATAGGGTCGATTCTCTCGCGGCTAGAGCCCGCACCTGGTTGATCAAGAGCACGCCCTTGCGCACTTGGGTCTGAGCGATCGCAGAGGGGACAACGCCACTGGCCAAAGCCATCACAATCAATATTTTGGTTATGTTTGCCAGCCACTTCATGCCAGGTTTGCCTCACAATTTTGGGAACTAAATCAGCCAGACGAACCACCGTGCCAATCAGCCAACTTGAAAACAAGCCACCCCATCTTTAGCTTGGGGTGATTCACTGCTAGCCTTTTGGCCCATCAAGGAGTGGCAATGCCCTAGGATTGCCCTGTTGAATCGGGGATGTATTGCAGCAGATGAGCTAAGCAGGGGCAAAGTTCCCCCGATGGCGGAGGAAATAAGTCAAACTTATTCTCTCAAAAAGCAGAGTGAGGCATACTACCTATATGTCCCACTTTCTTAAATCGCCCATGACTGGTATATCCTTAGCACTGTGGCGCTGGTGTTGTGCATCGCTCCTTGTCTTAGCGATCGCCTTCGGGGGCAATGTAATCACGGCTCACGCCAACCCCATCACTCCTCAGCCTATGCTTGCCGCTCTTTTTCATTTTTCCGGTAAACGCCCGACAACCCTGGGTGTGCATAACGGCCAACTCTTGCCCTGTCCAGATTCGCCGAACTGTGTGAGTACCTCCAGCACAGACAAACAACATGCGATCGCACCGCTCAGCCTCAATGGCTCCCCTGCTGAAACCTTTCAAAAGTTGAAAGCAATTGTTGCCGCTCAGCCCCGCGCTCAAATTATTGAAGCAACGGATAACTACATCTACGCTGAGTTCACCAGTGCACTGATGGGGTATGTCGATGATGTGGAATTCTACTTAGATGAGACCGCAGGCACCGTTCAAGTGCGCTCGGCTTCACGCCTGGGGCAATCCGACTTAGGGGTTAATCGTCAGCGCATTGAAGCGATTCGCTCTGCCTTGGCCTCTGCCTAGTAGGGCGATGCGACACCACGCACCATGCTCACTGCGTCGTACTCAAGCGGTAAACCTCTAGGGTTAAGCAGCAGATACGCTGACTCAGCCTATTCGACTTTCTGAAAGGGTGAAGTCGCTGAGTGTGGTTGATCAATTGACGCTGATTTTGGAGGTGGAGGGAGTAGAACCCCCTGCTAAGGGGGCACTGCTCTTACTATTTATTGATTACAGTGAATTAGGGCTACCAATTGATCGGCGTCACCATAGAGCCAGATGGCTGTTCATAGAGGTTCAATCTTATGGCGGGCACATCGGCTCAGGTAGCAAAATCCAGAAAGAAAAATTTTTCTAGTTTTAGCTACGCCGAAGCTCTCAAACACATCAACTTAGAGGCTCTCATCCCTTGGGAACTAGATGTGCCCCCGGTGAAGCCCACTCCCCTTTTCCCAGGGGGTGGTATCGCCTAGAGCAAACCTTTGACTTAAAAGGCTACGAAGAATCAAAAAAAGCTGCTGATCGATGCTATTTGCGAAGAGGCGATCGCCAGTACCGAGCATCTCAAGATCTGGAAGGAGTCCCAACTTGAAGGTGAGACGACCGCGGGCTACGTTGATTATTTCATCGCTGCACAAACTATCGTGAAGCCTAGGGGCATCATTGAGCCAGCCTTACTGAAATTGCCAGAAGGGGCAATTAGGGGAGGGGATGGTTTCGCTCCACGACTTTGCTGAATGAGTGCAAGAAACTGCGCGATCGCCTATTAGCATAACCACGGCACTTGTCATGGGAATCAGCGGGATTGCAGACCTTATCCTTCCTTTAAGCAGTTCCAGTGTTCATCAGGATTTGGCGGACATTTTCCGACTTTCCCAGAGCAAAGAATTGGAGAGATGCTTCCATTGACGATGTTCGCCATCGGCTCATCCACTTGTCAACAGAGGTTGTTGAATTGCTATGCGGCCAGTGAAGACAGCATTCCCTAGTGATCAAATCGACTGAGAAACTAGGGCGTTCTAGATGACCTTAACCAAACACTAAACAGAGATTAAATCAAATCTTCTTTGTGCTGTAAAAAACAGTGTTAGCCTAAACTTACGTGTGAGAATAAATACAAGGTTTTTCTGGGAGGGTGCTTAGATCACAGGGGTCGGCTGTCGAGCAGTGGCAAGTGAACAGGGTGACTGCCATGCAATTGCAAAAACTCCTCTAGGGTGGATCAAAACGCACATCCTTCGACCCCATATTCGGCGTGGGTTTCCAAAGGGAGTTCCTAAAGGATATCTGCTTCCCTTACCCAAGGCATCCGCTTAAGCAGTTTTTAGTGGAATTCTATTCAGAGTCATGGAACGACTCAATCTGGATTCAACCCTGGCAGATTTGCATCTGCATCATTTCGTTGCTGATGCAGATTGCCTAGGATTTACCATTTATCAAGCCTTTGAGGAAAACCCAGTGTTGCCAGGGGTCGTCTTGGTGAACTGCGGGGTTTTGCAGGGTTTAGTGTCGCGGCGACGGTTTCTAGAAGCGATTAGTCGTACCTATGGGCGAGAGCTATTTTTCCACCGCCCCATGAAACTGCTGTTGAAATTTGTTGCTGCGGATGCACTAGTTTTCTGCAACACAACACCCATTGCAGTTGCTGCGCAGCAGGCGATTGCCCGTCCAGTCGATTTGCTTTATGAACCAATCGTGGTGGAAGCGACAACCATCAGCGGCTCAGATTACTATCTGGTGGATACTCATACCATCTTGCAGGCACAGTCTACGATTCATCAACTGACGGCAGAATTGCTGAAGGAAAAGACGCGATCGGAAATGATGCAGACGGAGAAAATGGCAAGTTTGGGCAAAATGATGGCGGGCGTTGCCCATGAGATTCGTAACCCGGTGAACTTTATCTGGGGTAATTTGAAATACATCGCGGAATATACCGCTGATTTATCTACCTTGATCCATGCTTTTGAGCAAGAGATAAAAGCCCCCAGCCCTGCCTTGAGGGAGTTGCAGGAAAGCATTGATGTACCCTTCATCCTCGATGATCTACCGAAGGTGGTGCAAAGTATGGAAACAGGTATTGATCGCCTCCGTAATTTGGTCACCAGCCTGCGCACTTTTTCCCGCATGGACGAGGTAAAACAATATCCGACTGACTTACACCAAAGCTTGGATAGCACTCTGCTGATTTTGAACAACCGCCTTAAGGCGGGCATCACAGTGCGGAAGGAGTATGGCGATTTGCCCGAAGTGTTGTGTTGTAGCGGTCAAATAGGGCAAGTGTTCATGAACATCATCAGCAATGCGATCGATGCGTTGTTGGAGTATGATGCCACGCTGGCAAAACAGGAGGGGCTACCGCGGCATAATCAGTCGGGCTTACCTCTGACAAAAACACGCCCTTGGGAACCTTGCATCACAATCCAAACGACAATTCGCGATCGCTTGCCAGAGGACACCCCATCTCACCCCTGTTCGCGTCCTGCCATTCCGGGTACCCGCTGGGCGGCTGTGATCATCCGAGATAACGGTCCCGGTATTCCCAAAGAAATTCAAGCCAAGGTTTTTGAGGATTTCTTTACCACTAAGGCCGCTGGGGATGGCACAGGTTTAGGACTGCCCATCACGCAGCAAATTGTTCGGGAAAAACACGACGGACACTTGATTTTGCGATCGCCCTGGTTTTTTCCAGGTGCTTCCGAACCGGGAAGAGGCACGGAATTCGAGATTTTGCTTCCTATTTTCCCAAAGCCTGTTTAGAGCCTTGTCAATGCCTGATTCACAGGTATAGCTTGCATCGAGTTAGTTAATTAAAGGGATGTGGGGGCTGTGCCCCCAGCCAAGGGTTTCTGCCCCTATACTCTGTGTCCTAACCAATTTTCTGGTTGCAGTATATCTGTTGCAATTGGGATCAGGACTTACGCAAGGGACATTGAAACGGATGGGTGCTTGAGTTGCTTAATCAAGTAATCAGAGAGCATCCCATGCTTAATCTGATCAAACGTTCTGTCGGTTTGATCGGCAATTGTTTTAAGGCGAGTACAAACGAGTCAGGCACAAGCAATATGATCGCGTTGGATGCAAGCTTTGCGACAGTGACAAGCCTCGGCTCCAGTTAACTGCCCCCTTAGCCTTGGTTTAATGGGTCAACAGGTTGAGGAGATTCTCCCGAAACAGTGGGTACGATTTGCTGGGAGGCGGTCGCTACAGTATCGGTTGATTCTCGTGGTAAAAAGCGCCCCAAAAGGCCATAACTGGCTAATCCCAGATATTCACGAAAGACCAGAAACGCCTTACGCTTGCCTACAAGATAGGGGGGCATGGGGCTGGCATGGGGAGTCACTTCAAAGCCCAAGCTCTGAAATGTGAGGGAGGAACGGAGTAAATGGGGGGAATCTGTCACTAATACGATATTTTTGATGCCACGGGGCTGTAAGAGTGCGGCTGTGAACTGGGCATTTTCTTCTGTTGTGCGGGAGCAGGGTTCTCCGTCGATCGCAGTTTCGGGTACGCCAGCAGCCTGCAACATTTCTCCTAACTCAATGGCATCCCCCCGTCCACTGGCAAAAATTAGGGGCGAGCGGCCTTCTGCCCATAACTTTGCAGCGACCTGCACCCGCTGGGGGCGAAACGCTGGGCCGCGACCCAGAATCACAATCGCATCGGCCTTTCCACCTTGATCATTGGGGAGGGGAACCGTCAGTAACCGGCTGCCCACAGCCAAGGCCATTGGGGAAATGATCACCAGATAGAGGGCTAGCAGCCCCACTCCAATGCCACTCATCAGCCGCTTGCGTCGAATCGATTTGATAAACCAGGGGAACGCAACCCAGATGGTGAGCAGGGGAATCACACGATCAGCCCGTGTGAGCGCGTTAAAAACTCGCCACGTCAGTCGGCCCAGTTCTCCGCTTAAGTTTTCTTGCAGGCACATTCCCGGATCCAGCATGGTGAAGTCTCCTATTTGCGACGCTGATTCAGGTTTTTTTTAGGGATAGCTGAGCATTTACTGAGGGTCTGGCTCAAAGTTAGGGAGTGCATTGTCGACGAAAGTATTGCCGCTGCCTAAACCCGTGCCATTCCTACCGCTGAGCCAGCTCGGGTATCTTTTTATCTAAGTATTATGGCTGGGGTCTTGGGGAATGGCATCCTACGGATGGATGGTTTCTGCTGGCTAGATGATCAGAAGCTGGGGAATACTCTACACTGCTTGATCAGGATCATTAAAGTAGTCAACTATGTCTGCTGAGGCGCTCACTTCTCTGGCACAACCGACTCTTCAGTTTCCTGGTGATCGGTTTACGATTCAATTTGCTCCGCTTTCCATTGATGAAGTATACGCTCAGGCGGATGATGCCGCGAATGGGGCGATTGTGGTAATGAGTGGAATGGTGCGTAACCAGACCGATGGTAAACCGGTGGTGGCGTTAGAGTACCAGGCCTACGAGCCAATGGCCATCCGCGTGTTTCAACAAATTGCTGCTGATATTCGGCGAACCTGGGGTGATGTCAACCATGTCGTGATTCAGCATCGGGTAGGGCGCTTGGCGGTGGGTGAAATTAGTGTGTTGGTAGCTGTGGGTTGCCCCCATCGAGCTGAGGCCTTTGCGGCCTGTCAATATGCGATCAATACCCTGAAGCACAATGCCCCCATTTGGAAGAAAGAGTGGTATGACCAGGGGGATGGCGCTCTTTCTGGTTGTTGGGTGAGCATTGGTGCCTGTGAGCAGTCAGAACGGCCTTGTTAGGAGAGGGTTTCTATGTCATCCCTTCCCGCTGTTCCTCAACATCCCTTGCAGCAACTGCTCTGGTGGATTGCCCAACCCTTGAGTTATCTCGATACCTGGTCAAGTCGTTATGGCGATTGTTTTGTTGCTCGCCTAGGCGAGTACAACAATTTTGTGATTCTCAGCCACCCCGATGCGATCGCCCAACTCTTTGCCGCTGACCCCAGCCAGTTTGAAGTTGGCAAAGCCAACCGTCTGTTGCGGCCAACTTTGGGAGATAACTCTGTCTTGTTGTTGGATGGCGATCGCCACCGGCAACAGCGCCAACTACTGATGCCGCCCTTTCATGGCGAGCGTATGAAAACCTACGGGCAACTTATTTGTGAAACGACCCAGCACGTTGCGCAGCAGTGGCAACTGGAGCAACCCTTCAACACTCGTGCTGCTATGCAAGCGATTTCCCTTCAGGTGATTTTGAAGGCGGTGTTTGGGTTAACTGATAATGGCCGCTGTCAGACTCTGCAAGCCCTACTCCAGCGACTATTGACTTACACGACCTCGCGCTTGTGGTTTGGTTTGGCGTTTTTTCCTTGGCTTCATCGAGACTTGGGAGCCTGGAGTCCCTGGGGCCGATTTTTGCGAATGCGGCAACAAATTGATGACTTGATCTATGCCGAAATTTGCGATCGCCGCCAGCAATTCTTCCAGGGCAGCGATATTTTGAGTTTGTTACTGGCCGCCCGCGATGAAAGTGGGACAGCCATGACCGATAGAGAACTGCGGGATGAACTGATGACCCTTCTCATCGCAGGCCATGAGACTACCGCTACTGCTTTGACCTGGGCACTCTACTGGTTACATCGCTACCCTCAAACAAAAGCTCGCCTTCAGGTAGAACTGGCTAGCTTAGGGGATTCTCCCGATCCTATTGCAATCTCCCGCCTGCCTTATCTCAATGCGGTTTGCTCTGAAACCTTGCGAATTTACCCTGTTGCCTTTATTGCGGCTCCACGAGTAACCCAGATAGCCCTCAAGATTGGCGGTCATCGCTTTGAGGCCGGCACTTACCTGATTCCTTGCATTTATCTCACGCACCATCGGGAAGACCTCTTTCCCAATTCCTTTGAGTTTCGGCCAGAGCGGTTTCTTGAACGACAATTCACGGCGGCAGAGTTTCTTCCCTTTGGGGGCAGTAACCGCCGTTGTATTGGGGCCGCCTTTGCCCTGTTTGAAATGAAACTGGTACTGGCCACGCTGCTGCGCAACCACTCCCTTGCTCTTGTGGATTCATCCCCTGTTGCCCCCGTTCGTCGAGGGGTCACCATCGCTCCCAAAGGCGGCGTTCCTATGGTCAAGCTAAATGGTTTTTCTGGCTTGCCGGTGCCAGAGTAGGACGCTTTTTCAGAGGCGATGGGCGTTGTATTCAGGCAGCAGAGATTTTCTAGGGGCAGAGACTCACCCTCTAGCGACCTCCAACTGTAATGGAGTCAACCTTGATGTGGGGTTGGCCCACTGTAACGTAGACGCTACCACTGACAGAACCACAGAAGCCTGCCGCAAGATCCAGATCATTTGAGCACATGGAAATCTTCTGCATAATTTCAGTGGCATCGCCAATCAAAGTGGCTCCCTTCAATGGCTTGGTGAGCTTGCCCTGTTCAATCAGGTAGGCTTCATCTACGGCGAAGTTAAACTGGCCGGTGGCTCCCACACTGCCGCCGCCCATTTTCTTGCAGTAAATCCCCCGATCAATTGAGGCAAAAAGATCCTCAACCGAGTAGTCACCCGGTGCAATGTAGGTATTCCGCATGCGAGAGGCGGCGGCATAGGTGTAGCCCTGGCGGCGGCCACTACCAGTACGGGGGTGGCCCGTGCGCATCGACCCGGCGCGATCGCTAATAAAGTTTTTGAGAATCCCCTTTTCAATCAATAGGGTACGCTGGGCTGGCATGCCCTCATCATCCATATCAATCGTGCCAAAGGCATCTTCAGTCAGGCCCTCATCCCAGGCAGTCAGTGCTTCATGGGCGATTTTCTCCCCTTTCTTATCTAGAAAAGGGGTAGTGCGCTTCTCAATCTGAGTGGTTTCAAGTAAGTGGCCGCAGGCTTCGTGGAAGATCACGCCACCAAACTTGTTGGCCATCACAATCGGATAGGTACCCGACTCAACGTAGTCGGCATAGAGCATTTTGCCGGCTGACTCGGCAATGCCAGCCGCCGATTGTTCATAGTCCCAATGGCGCAAAAAGTTGGGATTGCTCGTATCTCCTGCGCGCTCTCCAATCGAAGTGCGGTGTGCCCCATCGGCACAAAGCAGGTTAAAGCCAACGGATTGGGTAAGGCGAATATCGCGGGCAAAGGTGCCGTCGCTTGCGGCAACCAGGACTTCTTGCCAATCGCGGAAGTATACGGCCCGGCGCGATTGCACGTGGGTTGCTAGCTGATTCAGGCGATCGCTGGCCGCTAACAGCACCTCTCCCATTTCTCGCATAGAGCTACACTCCGCCAACCAGTTATCTTTCTGCCGCAGAGTGGCATAGTCGCGGAGCGGTTCCAGGTTGATTTCTGGCACAAAAGCCCCTGGAGCCGGTAGGTGCAGGCCCATAATGGCCAGCGCCTTTTCCAGCGCTGCTTTTAAGCCCGTAAAGGTAACCTGATTTGTACTGACATAGCAATCCGCTGCTCCACGAAACACCCGTACCCCTGCCCCTTTCGAGAGCCGGGGTGAAATGCTGGTAATCGCATCATCTTCTGCCAGGCTGCTAATGTAATTCACCCGTTCTAGGAAAAATTCAACAAAGTCGGCTCCCGCTGCCCGCCCTAACCCCAGCAACGTTGCCAAAGGGGCTGCCCAAGATTGATCAAAGCGATCTGGAGCAGAGGAATACTGTAAGTTGGGCAATTCTTTGGTGCGCAGCAGCGGAGTGGCAAGCATAAACGTTCGAAGATAAAGGGCTAACAGCTGAAAACAGTCGATATCCTAGGGAATGGATCCAAGGGGTGAACTGAGGAGACGGTCTCAGTCAATTCGGGATCAGCATCCATCCGGATCAAATGGACGATAGAAAATCGGTGCCATTTTTCTACTATAGCCATAGCCACGTGATTTAGGGCGGAGTGCAGGGGTGAACCCCCCTAGCTGGGGGCGATGCCCCACAGATCCTGGCCCTTCCAATAGACTCAGTCACCTAGCCCAACAAGGCGAGAATTTCTGAACCGGCCTAAGCCCACCCTCATTCTCCTTTTTGGAATGCCTGTTTTGAAATGCCTGTCATTCAGGGCTGTGCCCATTATCCCATCGAGGGAAAAAGGAGGGCTGGAGCACAGCCCCTCTTCTGTTCTGGGCAAGGACTTGGGGTGAGGGCGGCCAGAATTATGCGTCAGTCTACTAGCCATAGCAACGTGACATGATGCCCCATTGGGCTTCTATTCTAAGCAATGGCACTCGCTTTAAGCGCCAATGGCCTGAGCCTGACTCTCTCGGTTGGCAAGAGTATCGATACAATGAGGCTGTTCCTTACTGAACCACTGCCTTGTCCCAGCCTGATGCTACGAAACCCTTGCTTTTGCTCATTGATGGGCATTCCCTTGCCTTTCGTTCTTACTATGCCCATGCCAAAAATCAGGAGGGGGGGTTACGCACCAAAACGGGTATTCCCACCAGTGTTTGCTTTGGGTTCTTAAAGGCGTTGGTCGATACCCTGGAAACCGAAAAACCCCAGTATGTGGCGATCGCCTTTGATGCCGATGAAAAAACCTTTCGCCACGATTCTGATGAAACCTATAAAGCGGGGCGGCCAGAGGCTCCGCCTGATTTTTTGCCTGATTTAGAAAATTTGCAGGAATTACTCCTAGCCCTGAACTTGCAACTGCTCATTGCTCCTGGCTACGAGGCTGATGATCTGATTGGCACCCTGGCTCGACGCGCCTTAGCGGATGGCTTTCGGGTCAAAATTTTGAGCGGCGATCGCGACCTGTTTCAACTGGTTGACCCCGATGGCAACATTACAATTCTCTACATGGTTACCACTTATGGGCGTGGGAACCAACCCCCGCGAGAATTTGGTGTAGCCCAAGTGCAGGAGAAAATGGGAATTTTGCCTGCCCAGGTAGTGGACTTTAAAGCACTCTGTGGCGATTCTTCCGACAATATTCCTGGGGTGCGGGGCATTGGGGAAAAAACAGCCGTCAGCTTACTGAAGACCTATGGCTCTCTGGAAAACATCTACGCCTCCCTGGAGGAGATTAAGGGAGCTACTCGCAAAAAGTTAGAAGAAGGGCGAGAAGCTGCGATGCGATCGCAATATCTGGCCCAAATTCATCTGAATGTTCCTCTAGAGATTGGCCCAGGCGATTGTAAACTAGGGGATTTTAACGAGGCAGATCTGCTTCCGCTGCTAGAAAAACTGGAATTTCGCTCGTTTCTAAGCCGGCTCGAGAAATTACATCGCCAATTTCAAGGGTTACCGGTGGCAACCTCCTCTGCGCCCGTTGCCACGCCGCAGAATGACGACCTCTGGTTTTTTACCGCTGCGGATACGGCTGCTGCCGAGCGCGAGAAACCCATCGCCATCACTCCTCAGATTATTGACACCCCAGAAAAACTGGCGGAACTGGTGACCTTGCTGCAAGCCCACACCGACCCCCGCATCCCCGTTGCCTGGGATACTGAAACCACCTCCCTCGAACCCCGCGATGCCCAACTGGTGGGTATTGGTTGTTGCTGGGGAAATACCACAACTGAGATTGCCTATATTCCGGTCGGGCATACAAACGGTCAGCAACTTGATCGCCAAATCGTCTTGGAGCAGTTGCGCCCGATTTTAGAATCGGCTCAGTATCCCAAAGCGCTACAAAATGCCAAATATGACCGGCTAGTGCTGCGGGTACAGGGGATCCACATGGAAGGAGTTGTGTTTGATACAATGCTGGCCAGCTATGTGCTTAACCCCGAAGCCAGTCACAATCTAACGGAGCTGAGTCGGCATTACCTGGGTTTTGAAGCCCAGAGCTACAGTGACCTAGTGCCGAAGGGCAAGACCATCGCGGATGTGGCGATCGCCGCTGCCGCTACCTACTGTGGGCTAGATGCCTACGCCACCTATCAGCTTGTACCCAAACTCACCGCCTGCTTACAGGAAGCGCCCACACTGCACCAACTCTTTACCCAGGTCGAAGTGCCCCTAGAGCCAGTACTGGCGGAAATGGAGTTTTGTGGCGTGCGGATTGACCAGGAGTATCTCAAAGAGTTTTCACACCAACTAGAGCAAGACTTAGCCGCGATCGAAACCCGTGCTTACCAGGCCGCCGGGGAAACCTTTAACCTGAGTTCGCCCAAACAACTGAGCGAATTGCTGTTTGAAAAATTGGGCCTAGACAAACGCAAATCTAAAAAACGCCAGACAGGTTACTCTACCGACGCCGCCACCCTGGAGAAACTTCAGGGGGATCACCCCGTCATTGACGACATTCTGGAATACCGCAGCCTCAGCAAGCTGAAATCAACCTATGTGGATGCCCTGCCTGCCCTGGTGCGGCCCGATACCGGACGGGTTCATACCGATTTTAACCAGACGGGTACTGCTACTGGGCGGCTGTCTTCCTCAAATCCCAATTTGCAAAACATCCCTATTCGTACAGCCTTTAGCCGCCAAATTCGCAAAGCCTTCATTCCCCAAGAGGGTTGGCTGCTAGTGGGGGCCGATTATTCTCAAATCGAACTGCGCATTCTGGCCCATCTGAGTCAAGAACCCGTATTGATCAATGCTTACCAAACCAATCAGGATGTCCATACCTTAACGGCAAAACTGATGCTAGAGAAGGAAGAAATTACGCCAGAGGAGCGCCGCTTAGCGAAGGTGATTAACTTTGGCATTATCTATGGCATGGGGGCGCAGCGCTTTGCCCGTGAGGCAGGTGTTTCTAATGCAGAGGGCAAAGCCTTTATTGAACGGTTTAACGATCGCTATGCCCAGGTGTTTGATTTTCTCCAGCAAATGCAACGACAGGCACTGGCCCAGGGCTATGTTGAGACAATTCTAGGCCGTCGCCGCTACTTTAACTTTGCCAGTGAGAATCTCAAAGCGCTGCGCGGTTGCGATCCCAACGAGATAGACCTGAGTAAGTTACGGATGCGGGATCAGTACGATGCTCAATTACTCCGGGCTGCTGCCAATGCCCCGATCCAGGGTTCCAGTGCGGATATTATTAAGCTAGCGATGATTCACTTGCATGAATTGCTCAAGGGTTACCAGGCTAGGCTGCTGCTGCAAGTGCATGATGAATTGGTGTTTGAAATTCCCCCAGAGGAGTGGGTAGAGCTAGAGCCTCAGATTAAAACCGCGATGGAATCAGCGGTTCAACTATCGGTTCCGCTTGTGGTCGAGATTCATTCGGGCAATAACTGGATGGAAGCTAAATAACTCTTTTTTTGTGACGACCCCATTTGCCTACCCTTCGGGAAGCAAGTGACACCCTGGTTTCATGCTGGGCCTAGCTTACACTTTCGTCTCAATGATGCGTCAACCCCGTTTTTTGTCGGTCTCAAAGCCTGTGCTCGCGATCGCCGCTTTGTTTTGGGTAGTCATGCTGCTTAGCATTTTGAACCGACATTTCGCAATGTATCCGTCTTTTTCAAACCACGACCAGGGAATTTTCAACCAGGTGTTTTGGAATGGTGCCCATGGGCGCTGGTTTGAAAGCAGCCTCTCATCCGGGGAGTCGGCGGCTGTTTTGTTTGATCAACAAGTTCCAGATGTGGCCTATCGTCGCCTCGGCCAACACTTTACCCCCATCCATCTTCTCTGGCTACCGATTTATTGGGTTCTGCCCTTCTCAGCCACCCTATTGGTGTTGCAAGTGACGTTCGTCGCGATCGGGGGCCTGATGCTCTATCATCTGGCGCGGCAGCGTTTGTCAGAGCAGTTTTCCCTCTGGATTAGCCTGGGTTACTTCTGTGCTCAGGCGGTGATTGCCCCTAACTTGGCCAATTTCCATGACTTTTCTCAAATTCCGTTGTTTGTGTTTGCTCTACTGCTAGCCGTTGAACGGCAGCAATGGCTATGGGCGATCGCAGCGACAATCCTAGTATTTTTGTGTCGAGAAGATACGGGCATTATTCTGTTTAGCCTGGGTCTCTATTTTGCTGTGAGCCGCCATTCTTTACGGTTTGGGGTGGGCTTATGCCTGGCTAGTGTGGCTCATCTACTAATCACCACAAACCTGTTGATGCCCTTGTTTTCTCCAGAGGTCGGTACCAACTTTTTATCCACGTCCTATTCCCGTTATGTAGGGGGTGAGCACCCCTCTACGGTTGCTGTGCTGCTGGGGTTACTACAACACCCAGATCAAGTAGTCATTGATCTGGTGACTCCGATTCTAATATCCATCCTTTTCCTGATTTTGGACAACACCCAGATCAAGTAGTCATTGATCTGGTGACCCCCTTCGATCATACGTTGAGGTTTCTGGCGGGCCACTGGCTACCGCTGCTATTTGTTCCGGTGGTGTCTCCAGCGACCTGGATCTGTGTAGCAGCCCCTTTGGCTGCACTCCTACTGCGAACAGACACCTCCATTGCCCTGTCAATGCAACTGCGCTATACGGTCATGATCGTACCGGGGTTATTTTATGGGGCCATTCTCTGGTGGTCGCACCGTTCCTTCCAGCTATCTCGGCCTATTCGTCGGCTTTGGGCTGCCTGCCTGTGTTTGAGCTTATTTTTTACGGTTACCTTAAACCCTTCCCGTACCTGGTCTTTCCTGATTCCTGACTCGGTCAGGCCCTGGGTGCACTTATCCTTACCACAGCAGTGGCAGCATGCCAGCGAGGTGCGATCGCTCCTGACCCAGATCGCCCCCGATGCCAGTGTCTCTGCCACCGATAATCTCTTACCTTACGTTTCTGGCCGACGTGCTGTTCTTAGATTTCCTGCCTTGAACGTTCAGAACGATGACCGTGTGGTTATTCAAGTAGAGGCGATTCTGGTGGATTTTTGGCAGCTTCAGCAATATCAGGCCGCCTTTGCTGATGCTCGCGAGCATTTACAAGCTTGGGTGCCGCTGGTGCAAACCATGATTACTGAGGCGCAGTATGGCTTGATCTCAGCAACCCCTGGAGTCTTCCTCCTGCAACGGGGTCAAGCTTCTAACCCAGCGGCGCTGGTGGCCTGGGCTGATTTTTTAGCCCATTTCAGGGAAGAGCACTCCAGCGAAATGCATCAAATGCATCAAAAGTTGCGGGGTGAGGGCCGCGAACCCTGAATCTTGATCACCGTTGAACCACAGATTGAACCCTTTGCTTAAACAGCTATTGCCGGGATCTCCAGTGGGTAGTGCTGACTGTGTTTGAAATTCGCTCTAGCTGAAATAGGCTGCAGAATCATTACAAATCGCGCTTTCATTAACTGATTGCGGTAAATTCAGATAGTAATATTGTTCTCTTGGCGACCAGGTAGAAACAGGGTTAGAAACAAGCCATGGCGTTGCAGCAGTCGGGGCCGTTTGAAAGCAAATTACTCAGGGGGGTTACTCGCTGGGCACAGCGCTGGCTAGATCGGGGGCGAGTGACCTGGCGATCGCTAAAAATGGTGACCGGTTGGACGGCCCAGATTTTGGTTTATCCCCTTTATGTGGCTTTTCAGACAGGGCGCTGGCTGCACCTCCAACTCCAACAGACCACCGAAAGTCGGCGCGTGCGCTGCTACAGTTTACGGGAATCGGATCTCGATACGCGTGTGATCGCCGCACAGGAGGCCCATCCACCTGCCGATTTTTCTCTACAGCGGGTGTTGGCGGTGGTGCGGCAGGGGGTTTTGCCCCACATTCCCGGTTGGCAAAGTACCCCTATTCTTTCGGGGGGGCACGTTTGGGTGAATCAACGCCCCCTACTATCGGCAGTCGATTGGGCGACCCGGCTCCCTACCAATTCCCTCTCCTCTGGGCTGACCTCAATCAACCGTGAGCCTAGAGTCGTTACCCGCACAGATGCTCTAGTTGGGACAATTCGTGGTCTGGCCAGTCAGATTGCCAGCCGTGCACTGGTGTTGGTAACCGATCAGAATATCGTCTTGGATATCCTGCAACCCGGACAACAGCAATTTTTGCAGCGGGTCATCGCCTGGGAAGTCGCCCATTTTTGGCGGGTGCAGCGGCTGCAAGCGACCGTTAGCCACTTAGCTTGGACTCCGCGCCTCGGGGTAGATGCCCCTTGGCTACTCCGGGTCTATCTAGATGTGATGGCCTGGATGGCCCGCACGCCTGTCGCGATCGCGGCCAATTTATTTCGTGAGGCCGAAACCTGGGGCGCTCTCGCGGATTCTACCTATCCCCGGGAGTCACCGACACTGGCTACACCCCATGTTTACGCAAAACCATCTTTGGGGTCAATGAGTTCACTTTCCTGGGAGTCACCAACAGTAGCGGCCCCCTATGCCCTCCAATCACATCCGTCACACCAGAAACAGCCCCAACCGCTACCAGCGACTGTGCCCAATCCTTTTCCACGGGCAACCGCCCTGCTGCAAACACCACCGCAAACACCCTTGGCTCCACTGAATTTGGCCTCCTCCACCGACTACATTGATACCGCAGCAACCCTTGTCGGCTATTGGCGATCGCCCCTAGAGCGGTTTCTGCGCTGGCTTGATCGGTGCTTGGTCTGGTTAGAGCGCTGGCTATTTCGGGGCAGACAGCGAGAATGACGACTTTTGCTAATGCTTTTCTAATGCTATGGGAACAAATGCCCGCTTCGTTGGTCTTAAACTTCAAGTTTTTGAGGAGGTTTATCCGCAGCGAAGGAGCGTGGATTCAATCAACTGAAAAACTGACTCGTCTGACTGACCGGCAATCTGTCTACAATTGCGCTTCTCTATCCGTGGGGCTAACCCGACGGGTTTTCCCGGCTTTAGTGCTCTACCCAGCGTAATGCAAAAAAGCAGGCATGGTTTTCTGTATGATGAGTAGGAGTTATTTAACTGGGGTTGTTAGCCTGCCTGGTTGCTGTCATCTCTGATAAGCCAGGGGCTATTAGTTTGTTGCTCTGGCCCGCTAGGCTTGACAACTTATGTTCGTCTAACCTGACGAGCCGAGGCGACCCATCAACATCAAAATTTTTTGGAGATCCTTCTATGCTCACTCTCAAAATCGCCGTGTATATTGTGGTCAGCTTTTTTGTGTTGCTGTTTATCTTTGGCTTTCTCTCAAACGATCCTTCGCGGAATCCCAACCGTCGTGATCTAGACTAGGCAGCAAGTGCAGGCTTTGTCTTGCAGCAGGGGCAGGCAAAAAGGCTGCCCCTCTATTGTGGTGTGAGATTTTTCTCTCTCGTTGTAACGTATGCCCTACCCGGCTCTTCCCCCTGAAACATCTTCTATTGAGATTGTTACGGCTTGTCAACTCCATTCTTGCCAATCCTCTCCATTTGCGGTTGCTGAACCAAGTCAGTTACCAGTTGAGCTGGCTCAAGTAGTGCCAGAAACTTCTACACCGGATCGGGGCACTGGGGCAGAGTTCACGGTTCAAACTGCTTTATCTCCACCAGAGCCAGCCGTTGCCAGGGTAGAAGCCGTCTCTCACAGCGCTCCTGAAGAAAAGCGTGAACCACCCCAAACAGAGGCGCTGCATCTGCATGAGCCAATGGCTGAAGCGCAAGCGTTGTTAGCCCCGAGCGCCCCTTCTTTAGCAACACCGCAGCCCACGACCGTTGCCGAATTCAAGGCTAATGCCGGCCCGGCCCAAGCCGATTTGCTCAAACAAGCACCGCCGGTAACCCGCTCAGAGTTTTCGCCGATTCCGCTGGCGGCTGTTTCTTTAAATCAGTCGCTGGTGCAGGTGGAGCAGTCGCCTGGCGCGTTCACAGTGCCGGTAGAAGCGGTTGCCCGAATGGTTCCCCCTGCGGTTGCCGTGAGTCAGCCGCCTGTCTTAGCGGGGGAAGTCCCTTCTGACTTGGCAACGCTTTCTCAGCCAGCGTCGGGGGCAGCCCAAACGCCAGATGTAACGGCGATCGCATCTGAGGAAATTACAGACGCCCTGCTCGCCCAAGTGGCGACAAAAGGGTTTCCCTGGCAGGGCTATCTCGCGGATTGGGCGGCTGCGGGCCTTGATCAAAGGGCAACCCTGCAACGGTTGGCTCAGCCTCCTGCCAGTACCAGGGTTGCGACCCCTTCCCAGGCTAGACAACGGCTCAATCGGGTTGGGGGGCGATCGCAGCCCATTCCACCCTTGAGTGTGGCCTGGGGCCGTAGTTTACAGCGACTACCGATTACCCAAACCCCACCCGTTGCAGCCCCCACCCTCGGAGAGCCGCCCTCAGAGGCTACTACCAATGACAACACAATTCTGATTCAACCCAATGATGCGGCCCCAGCAACGGCCTCGCCCGATACCCCAGCGATTGTCCCACCTGATTCGCCATTGCCCTCACCCGGTTCGCCATCAACTCCGAGGGGCACTGATCCACCTGTGCCGCCAGGAACAGTTGGTGTGGTTGAGTTGAGCGCTGACCGCCAGGAATATGACGATCAACGGCAAATTTTTACCGCTGAAGGGAATGTCAAAATGCGATTTCAGGGGTCTTTGCTGGAGGCGGATCGGTTACAAGTGAATCTGGTGAATCGCATTTCTGTGGCGGAGGGGCAGGTGGCCCTGACGCGCGGCAATCAGATTTTGCGGGGGAGCCGGTTTGAGTACAACTTTGTCCAGGGGATTGGCACTGTTCAGAATGCTAGTGGGGAGTTGTTTCTGTCCACTACAGATAGAGATTTGGATATCCCCCTAGGTACAGATGTAACCCAAGGAACCGCTATTGCACGACCTTTGAGCGATCGCATCCGCGCCAACCAACCCCAAACTGTGGTCGGAGCGGGGGGGGTCACCATTGTTGTCGGGGCCGGTCGGGATGTCAATCGGGCACCAGGGCAACCGCAAACTGTGCAGGGGCAGGTGAATCGGCTGCGATTTGAGGCCGAACAAATTGACTTCAGCCCACGCGTTTATGAAGCCAAAAAAATCCAGATTACAAATGACCCCTTCTCGCCTCCTGAATTGGTTTTAAGGGCCGAGCGAGCCGTGATTACTCGCATCAACCCAAATCAAGATGAGGTTGTGGCGACTCGTCCCCGGTTAGTGTTTGATCAACGGCTGGCCATTCCTTTGATTTCAAGGATTGTGCTAGACCGTCGCCAACGCCAGCCGGCCCTTTTGCAGGTGGGCTATGACAATGGTGAACGGGGCGGCCTTTTTATTTTTCGTAGCTTTGATATTGTGCGTTCACCCAAGGTGAATCTCACCCTGACTCCGGAAATTTTCTTAGAGAAAATTGTGTTTGGTGGATCGGGGGTGTTCCAGGGTGAAAGCTATGGGCTGAGAGCACAGTTGGGGGCCGTGCTGAGTCCGACTACGACCTTGCGCGGAAGTGCGTCGCTCCGCAGCTTAGCCTTTGATGACCTGGTAGATAGCACCCGGGCAAGTTTGCGCCTGGGGCAACGGTTGGGAACCCATACGCTGGCCTTGGAGGCTAGTTATCGCGATCGCCTGTTTAATAACTCCCTCGGTTTTCAAACGGTGCGCAGTAGTGTGGGGGCGGTGTTTTTCTCGCCACCTATTCTCCTAGGAAAAAGTGGGATCAGCATGAGCTACCAACTAGGGGTACAGAATATTACTGCCGATACCGATCGGCCAGATTTGCTGGCCCCGATTCGCGACAATAACCGGATTAACCTAACTCGCTATCAGGGTGCGATCGCCTTCAATCGCACCTTCCGCCTGTGGACGGGGAAACCCCTGCCAGCGACCCAAACAGAGGGGTTACGCTACACCCCCACTCCTGTTGTTCCCTATCTGGCCCTTTCAACTGGGATCACAGGGGTAACCAGCCTATACAGTAACAGTGATACCCAGAGTAATTTGATTGGTGCGGTTGGCATTGTTGGCCAGTTTGGCCATATGTCACGCAATTTCTTTGACTACACGGGCTTTAACATCACCTACGTGCAACTGGTTGGTCGGGGCTTGTCACCCTTTTTGTTTGACCGCACGGTCGATACGCGCATTCTTTCCCTAGGGATTGTGCAGCAAGTTTATGGGCCTTTTCGAGTTGGGTTTCAAACGGCGATTAACCTGGATACCAATAACCAGATTAGTACCGACTACATCCTGGAATATAGCCGCCGCACCTATGGCATTATTCTGCGCTACAACCCAATTCTAGAAATTGGCTCCCTTAACCTGCGGGTCAGTGACTTTAACTGGAGCGGTGGAACAGAACCCTTTGAGGGGGCGGATGTCACCCCTGTTGAGGGCGGCATCCGTCGCGATTAGATGACTTCCCTTACGATTTAACTGGTCAGCGGGGGAGATTCGTCAGCGGGGGAGATTGGGGCGTTGCCCTGTAATTCTGACTCCGCCAACATTACCCCGTTGGAATAAATCCTCGACCGCCTGGTAGAACTGGGCAAAGCTCTGGAACACTTCTGCACCATGAACTTGGGTGTAGTAATCGGCTTGGGCGAGAAACCGGGCGGTGCGATCGCTCACCCAGGGTCGCCATTCCTGGGTCACATCTTCAATCACAACATTGGTAAAGCCTGCTGTTCCTAAATCTTGACGATACTGCTCCAGGGTAGGCAGGTAAGAGCAAGAAAGCGTATTCTCCAACATTTCAGTATCTGCCTGAGTCAACGGTTGCCGTTGGTAGTAGTCTTCAATATAAAAGTGGCCCCCTGGTTTGAGGACACGGGCACAGTTTTGAAAGAGCGTGGAGCGATCGGCAATATGCAAAAACACTAGCAACGAAATCCAGGCCTGAAACTGCTGCCCAGCAATGGCTAACTGATCGAGGTGTAAAAAATCGCCCAACAGCAGATGCACTTGCTCTGCTAACCCCGTGGCCCGCGTAAGCTGCACGGCTGCTTCATGCAAGTGAGGTTGTAACTCTACCCCCGTTACCCGGCAGCCGTACTTCCAGGCTAGGTAGCGCGCGGTGCCACCCACCCCCGCGCCAATATCCAGAACATGACTGGTCGCAGTCAATTGCAGCCGCTCCGCAGCCCTATCCACTGCTTGAGTGGAGCCATAGTGGTACTGATCCAATTCCAACAAATCGGGCACCAGCAATTGTTGACAATTTTTGCCCTGGGCCTGCAACTCATTCCAGATTCGGGTCACCCGATATTGATACATAGAAGCCATTGCTGCCGATGCCATTACAAACCCTCTCGCGTGTCTGCACAAGAGCATAACGTAGGTGCTGCCGTTAAGGCAGCTTAGGAATCCAGATTCACTAAGCGGTAAAACTATGCCGGGGAATCAGCACCTTAGCGCTTTACCCCAGAGATACGGAGGGCGCTGAAAGCGGGCGCTGTGTTCTCTGGGCCTCTGTGGTCAGGCCTCAGATGATAAAATCCTGATTTCTGAGTCATCCGTCTGGTTAAAACTTTAAAACTGTCTTTAGGCTCTAGTCAGGTCTAAGACTTGGGCAGGGCCTGACAAATTTCTTTGGCTTTGGTTGCGCTTACACCTGATTCATTGGGGCGGGTGACCAGACTACGGCACCACTGGTTTAAGGCCAGGCGGACTTCTGGGTAAACGCTTGCCTGCGTTGAGGGGACTAAAGAAGCTGCCCAGATGGCTGCACTGACTTCGCCCTGTTGCCAGCGCCGTTGGGCGATCGCCCAAATGTCTCGGCTCCAGTTGGCTATTTCTTGCTGGGCTTGGGCGTATTCGGGATGGTTCGGGGGAAGTTGGGCCGCTGCCTGGATCGCATTCCAATAGGGGGTGGCCATTTCGCTTTTAATGTTGATCCGAGCGATCGCCAGTAGTGCCGACAAAGAAGCTGCAGAGGCCCCCTTTGCTGGATCTGATGGACTCGTTTTTGCCGCCTCGGCCTGATGAGTTTCGGCTTTTGCCGGTGAGGGGCGATCGCCTGGTGTTATGCCATTCGCTTTTGGTTCGGGCTGTTGCTCTGAACCATCAGCGGGTGATTCCTCTGGTTTTGCCAAATCGTTCTTTGGCTCTGACGCTGGCTGATTTTGGGAAATGGCTTGATTGCCCGTTGCAGAATTAGGCTGGGTTGAAGTGGTTGGGGCAGAGGGCGCTATCGGGAAAAAAGCTGCTCGCTGCTGCCACAGCACCCCTGCTAACATCAGGGCTGCCGCAATGCCCCCAAGCAACAGAAGCCAGTTCCAGAGGCGATCAGCGGCGGTTGTTTGGGCGTCTTCTGATGCAGCAGGTGGTGCGGGCGCGGTGACTGAGATTTTTGGTGGTGCTAAAGGCTGCGGAACTGCTGGGGCCGCTTCTTGGGAAGTCGTCTGGCTAGGTTGCCAACCGGGAAGGTGAGACAGGCTCTCAGATGAACGGCGACTTGCTGCAACTTCCCCATGGGTGACAGGGCGATGATCGCGAACCTGACTCACCCCGTTACTAACCGGATCCGCAGAGTCGGCTAGATGCAGCGGCGGAGTAGGGCTTTTTCCATTTGTTGCGGCGGAAGCCATCACGGGCTTTGCCGTTGGGGCGAGGGGCACAGCCACTGGTGCAGGAGCAGGGCTAGATGAAGCGAACCGGCCTACTGAGGGCGGAAATGAAGACTGGGGGAGTGGTCTGCTGGTCGGTGGTGGAAGGTTCGCCCCTTTTCCCATTACTTGTCGTGGTAGCAAAACCTGATAGCGTTGCTCTGGGAGGCTAACCACCACGGCCTGCTGGGGCGGTCGCCAGTATTGTTCGCTTAGTTCCGGCAAACGTATGCTCAGGTGCTGCTCTAATTTATCCAGCGTGGTGATGCCGGGCGATCGCAGGCTTGCTACCAGGGCCGCTGTAAAAAAGCCCTGCCCCAGGGTAATCGATTCCCTCGAAAACTGCTCCGGCTTGCAGCCCAAAATGGTGGCAATCCCCGTTTGCGCAGCCGCCTCCAGAGCTTGCGCCCCGACTAATTCTTTAGAAAGGACGCCTTGACTGCGGTTCATGTCCAGCAGTACCAGGATGTTTCGGGTGGGTAGGGTTTGCAAGCGTCGATACAGGTCAGTCAGTGGTATGGCCATTTGGGCGATCGCCCCCGGCTCCGCCTCAATAGGGAGCAAATAGTCGACTGCCTGCTGGCAGGTGCCATACCCGCTAAAAAAGAACCAGAGCGCATCCCCCGGCTGCAAATGCCGTTGTCCCAAAAGCTCTAGCCAACCTTCAATGGTTTCTCGACTGGGGTAGGTTGAGCGCCCCATGGCCGCCGGAGAAGTGTCGGTCAGCAGCAAGCAACGTTCTGGAGCAAAGCCTCCCTCCTCAATCAGAAAACGGTGCATCACCTGGGCGTCGCGCTGGGCAAAGCTCAGGGGTTGAAAATGGCGATAGTGGTTAATCCCAATGATGATGGCCCAGTGATTCATTACGGATGCCCCCGTTCCTATAGGTATTAGTGTGCCCTACTTCCTCTCGTCCTACCAGTGCATCACCTAACCAATGGCTTTCATCGATGCACGCAGGGCGATTGCCACATCGCTGTAGCAACCCGATTTTTGAATAGGCATAGCTTTGATCAGAAAGCTTGGGACAAAACTAAGTGCTCGATTGCCAATGCGGGTTAGGCGTTCTGACTCGCTATGACTATGAGAAATATGACGACAGGTATGATCCATAAGTCTGGGAGGTCAGTCTTGCCGATATTTTGAAGAACAGCCGGAGCGACACCACGATGAACTAAGGATAAGCTAAGCCCGATGCCAGCGCGTTCCACCAGCCTGATCAATCAAGACAATACCCTGAGCTTGCAATTCATGCCGGATGCGATCGGCTTCGACAAAATTTTTGGCTTTGCGGGCTGCCTGGCGCTGTTCAATCAGGGCATCAATGGCGGCATCCGATAGCCCATCCGCCAAGGTGCTTACTTCTGGTTGGGCCTCTAACCCTAGGCATTGAGCCAGCTCTATCAGGGTTTGCCACTGTGACTGGAGTGCTTCTGGAGCCGTTTCAGGTTTGCCCGTATGCACGAGCAGATTCCGCTCCCGATTCACATCCTTGGCTAGGTCAAATAAGACTGCTAGGGCTGCTGAGGTGTTGAAGTCGTCATCCATTACGGTGCGAAATTGGGCGATCGCCTCCGTTGCCTGCAAGTCTAAGGCCTCTCCCTGGCGTGGCCGCTCAGTATCCCAACCGAGTTGAGTGCCAAACTCCGCCCCAAACAATAGAGCCTCTTTCAGGGTCTGCCAGCCATTGACTGCTGCCTGCAACCCCTCAGTTGTAAAGTCAATGGGCTTACGATAATGAGCCTGCAAAATGAACAGGCGGACGGCCATAGGGTCATACTGCTGCAACAAATCCCTGGTGAGAAAAATGTTTCCTAGGGATTTCGACATCTTTTCGCCATCCATATTGACAAAACCATTGTGCAGCCAGTAACGAGCCAGGGGCTTGCCGGTGACGGCCTCACTTTGAGCAATTTCATTTTCATGGTGGGGAAATTGCAAATCCATGCCACCCGCATGAATATCAATAGATTCGCCTAGCTCCTGGCGCACCATTGCTGAGCATTCGATATGCCAACCAGGGCGACCCGCTCCCCAAGGCGATTCCCAAGCAGGCTCCCCCGGTTTAGCCGCCTTCCACAGGGCAAAGTCAAACGGGTCTTTTTTCTTATCGCTCTCATCGCCCTCAACACGACCACTGGCACCTGCCTGCATTTCCTCAAGCTTGCGCCCTGACAATTTGCCGTATTTATCAAATTGCCGCACCGCATAGTACACATCCCCATTGGCGGGGTAGGCAAAGCCCTTTTGCTCCAGCTCATGAATCAGGCGTTTAATGCCATCCAGGGTGTGGGTTGCCCGGGGATACGCATCAGCCCGGAGAATATTGAGGCGATCGCTATCTTCAAAATAAGCAGCAATGAAGCGTTCGGCGATCGCCGCCATGGTTGTCCCTTCTCGCACGGCCCGGCTCAGAATTTTGTCATCAATATCCGTAAAATTCTGCACGTAGCGAACCTGATACCCTAGCCACATCAGATAGCGCCGCACCACATCAAACACAATAAAAACGCGGGCATTGCCAATATGGAAGTAGTTATAGGCAGTAATGCCGCAAACGTACATCCGTACCTTACCCGGTTCAATCGGCTCAAAGGGTTCTTTCCGACGAGTTAGGGTGTTGTAAATCACAAGGGCCATTTTGAGTTCTGAGGTTTTAAGTTTTGAATTTTAAGCTTGCGGTTCTTTAGGAACGGCTACTGAGCAAGTTAAGGGGATGGGAAAAATTCTCTATCAATCTCTAAAGCCTTGTCAGAGCGAAAGCATACCTGTTTAAGCGCCGTTTAGCAAATTCACAAAAGCTATAATTTAGAATACCAAGCAGTCGTAAACCTATCCTGCCGCTAGAATGCAAGAGTATGCAAGTTAAATTCCGTGGATTCTAGCTACGAGCTAGGTTAGGTTCTGCTCTAAACCTGGGGTTTCCCCACAGATAAAGCCCTCACTCTGGACTTGGACAAGGTTAAATTTTGAAGTTTTGAGCGATCGCCCTATGCAATCTACAGCTTCGCCCACCAGCGCAATGGACATCCCTAAGGTAGGAATGCCCGTCACGATCATTACTGGTTTTTTAGGAAGTGGTAAAACCACTTTGCTGAACCATATTCTAACCAATCAACAGGGCGTAAAAACGGCTGTACTGGTGAATGAATTTGGCGAAATCGGGATCGACAACGAACTGATTGTGGCCACTGATGACGATGCTGGGATGGTGGAACTCAGCAATGGTTGCATTTGCTGCACCATCAACAACGATTTGATGGAAGCGGTCTATAAGATTTTGGAACGGCAGGAGGGCATTGATTACCTCGTGGTTGAAACAACCGGCTTGGCCGATCCCTTGCCGGTTGCGCTGACCTTCTTAGGCACAGAGCTGCGCGATCTCACTCGGCTAGATTCGATTATCACCGTTGTTGACTCAGAGAACTTCAGTCTGGATTTGTTTAACAGTCAGGCGGCTTATAACCAGATTGCCTATGGGGATATCATTCTACTCAATAAAGCCGACCTGGTGGATGAGGCAACCCTGGATCGGCTAGAGGTGCGGGTGCGCGATATCAAGCCCGATGCGAGAATTCTGCGGACAACAAAGGCCCAAGCTCCTCTGGGAATGCTGCTGAGTGTTGGGTTGTTTGAGTCTGACAGGTACTTTAACCCTGAAGAGTCGGTCTCAGGTCATCATCATGACCACTCTGAGCATCACGACTATGACCACCATGACCATGGGGAATGCGATCATGACCACGGTCATTGTGTTCATGATCATGCGCATGGCAACGCGCACGACCAGCATCACCATCACTCTGACCACTTAGAAATGGATGGGTTTACTTCCCTCTCGATTCAGAGCGATCGCCCCTTTGACCTGCGCAAATTCCAATATTTTCTAGACAACCAGTTGCCACCCACCGTTTTCCGCGCTAAAGGCATTCTCTGGTTCAAAGAAAGCGCCAAGCGTCATGTCTTTCACCTGAGCGGCAAGCGCTTTTCCCTAGATGATAGCGATTGGCAAGGCCCTCCCAAAAATCAACTGGTGCTGATTGGGCAAAATCTCGATCATGACAAGTTGCGCGAGCAAATTCAATCCTGTCTCTCTTTCCCAGATACTAAGCGTGGAGTTGGGTTCGGACGATGAGCAGGGTAGTGTTATTCACCTATGGCAAACTGGCAGGCCAACGGTACACTAAAAGACTTTAACCTTGGTTTATGCTTGCCTGTTCTCCACGCTCTGTTTTGTTTGGGCTTCTTGTCTTTTCTGGGCACGCGTTTGGGGTCAGGGATCATCAGAAACCAGCGATTAAGGGATACTCTTTCCCTTTGGTTGTCCACGCCGGGGGTGAGTCAGTTTGTTTTAATTGCTTTGCTCAATCTTTACCTTCCGTCTGAAAACCACTTGATTAATCGCTTCATTGATGGCTTGCTGCTCTCGGCTCTAGGAGTTTTCTTGCTGAATGTGACTTTGCTGCTTCTCTTGGTTCTTTGGCGACAGCGCCGATAAAGGCTCTTCCTGATTGCTTTTACTGCTCTGACCCTGGAGATAAGGTAAAGCCCTCGTCAGGTTCAAGCCCTGGTAAAATTCAAAACTGGTTCCCTCTGTCCCTATTCCAGTCCCTCTTAATTTTCCTGTCTTTCCTGTGACTTCTGAACGTCAAATTCTCATCTGCCAGTACACCAACTGTCGTGCTAATGGTTCTGAGCAAGTTTTAGCGGCTTTTCAGACCCAGCAAGTTGCTGGTGTCGCGGTTAGCGCCTGTGATTGTCAGGGGCAATGCAACATGGGGCCAACGGTACGGGTGCTACCTGATAACACCTGGTATGCGCGGGTACAACCAGCGGACGTTCATGCGATTGTTGAGCAGCATCTAAAGGCTGGTGAACCCGTTGAGCGCTTACTGCATCCACGCTTACATCTGCGCTTCTCAGTTTGAGTTAAATCTTTTATTGAATTATTGAATTTTTTGGGGATCCAGTCTCAGTAAACGATAGCGACCCACGGTGGCTAGATCTTGCTGGGGCAGTCGCTGGGGGGATAGCGCTTTCTGACTACCGAGAACCAGCACCGAGGGCAGTGGTTTTGCCTGCTGGGCCGCATAGCTGGGAAGTTGCTCAATCGTTTCTAGAAAGGCACAGGGTTGCCGACTATAAAACACCACGCTGGGTTTAGGGGTGCCAACCATCACCAGCGGTTCGGCGGGGCGCTGTAACTGCGCAGCCGCTTCAGCAAGCTGGCGAAGGGGAAGTTGGCGTTGGGCATCGACGATTGTCAAAGCGGGCATTAACACGAGGGCAAACAGAGCAAGAAAACCCACCAGGTTAGGAACCCAGAGCCAGGAGGGGCGACGTAACAGCACTAAGCTAATGCAAGAAACGGCAACCAAAGCCGCGATCGCACTGGCTCGATCAATCACCCCAGCGGTTTGTAGGGATTCTGCAAGGGTGGGCAAAAGCGGATCATCCACGAGCCATCCAGGCACAAACCTGACCACAATAGCTAAGCCAATAAAGAATAGGCTATTGACGAACCCACTCAGCTTCAACCCCCAGCTTTCCGACGTTTGATCAAACCATGTGCCCCATTGCAAGGCGACTAGCAACGTGGCGGCTGGCATCAGGGGCACCAGGTAGCTTGGTAGTTTCGTCACTGCGATGGTAAAGAAGAAAAACACGCACACAAGCCAGCACAGAGCAAACAGCCCTAAATGTTGGGTGCGCGGCTGGCGAACCCAATAGGCCCGCTGCCAGAAGCGTGTGTGGGCGATCGCGTTGGGTAAAAAGGCAGACCAGGGGGCAAACCCCCCTGCTAAAACCAAAAAGTAAAAATACCAGGGAGCGGAGTGGTTATTAACAACCCGCGTAAATCGCTCAACGTTGTGATAGCCAAAAAAAGCATCGATAAAGGCAGAGCCATTGGCCAGAGTTACCAGGACGTACCAGGGGAGGGTGAGCAGTGCAATCAGACCTAGCCCCCACCAAACCCTCATCTCACGCCATACTTGCCAGAATTGACCGGTGTAAGTCAAAAAAGTACCCACAATCAATCCGGGTAGCACGATACCCACTGGCCCCTTCGTTAAAACGGCTAACCCAATGAAGAGATAAAACAGCCCATAGAAGACCGTTGAGCACTGGAGGGCACTATTAGAGAAGGAAACAAGGTAACGTCTTTTGTGGCGATTGCCCTCTTGCGCCAGTGGCTGGGAAACGCCAACAGGGGCAGCGGCATACCCACAGAAAAAGCATAACAGCGCCATACCCATGCAACCCGTCAGCACCATATCTGATACGCCGGTGCGGCCCCATACAATCGTAAGGGGATGGGTCGCATACATGCCCACACCTAAAATGGCCAGCCAGCCAGCCAGCCAGGGAAGATGGGGTTTAGCGCCGTAGTGATACAGCACATAGAGCAGCATCCCCATTAGGGTGAGGGCGGCTAAGGCTGACGGCAAACGGGCACCCCAGGCATTTACCCCAACGACCTGATAGGCGATCGCCATCAGCCAATAGATTAAAGGCGGCTTATCAAACCGGGTTGCCTCATTAAAATAGGGAGTCACCCAATCCTGACGTACTAACATTTGTCGGGCCGCCTCTGCAAATAAGGGTTCTGTCTCATCAACTAGGCCAAAGCGACCCAAATTCCAAAAAAAGATGGTCCCACCCATTACACCGACCCAAGTCAGCATCAGCAACCAGCCCACTGGCCGATGCCGATCTAGATACTTGCTGAGTGTGGTGAAGCTGTGTCGGTAATTCATGGAGATCCCACTATGTGATTCCTATCATGCCATTCTTTCTTCCCCTTCATCGCCAACGGCCAGACCAGTGAAAAACCCTGCACTTCTGAATAATAATTGCCCCTGAGCAGAGCCGTCACCAACAGATTGCCGTTTGCTGCCATTCCCAGTCTTGAGAGAGCTGCCAAGGCGTTTTAGAAAGATTGCCAATCCAGTAAAGTAAGACTAAACCGATCTATGGTTAATCACGAGCAGAGTCAAAGGTTGTCTAAAGTTGTCTAAAACAGTAAAGTCCGTCTTCATTGGGTGCATGTCACTTTTATCCTCACCCTTTTCTGGTATGCCCAGATTGCTCTAATCCCTCTCCCAATTTTGGAGCGAGACTTTGAGGTGGCTCGGCTCCCCTTCTGCCAACCTGGGAGAAGGGCTGGGGGATGAAAGCCTACAAAGGTGACCTGTTCTCTCTTCATCGAACTCCAGCCATCCTTTTTCCCCAGATTCGGTTCACAGGGTTTTCACCTTCTTTGTACTCAACTTTCTCATAAAAACCATGCAAACAAATCGTTCATCTGATGCTTCGACCTTACCAGCCCCCCTCCAAAAATTCCTGATGGAGGCTGCTCTAGGGGTGGGTGCAGGAACATTATTGATCGGTTTAGCGGCAGGGCGTTCCCTCGCAAAGATGCTCCAGGATGTAGGCAGTTTGAGTGAAGAACTCTTTCGGGGCGATCGCCTGCCGATTCTTCATGTGCAAAGCCCAAACCGAGAGCAAGTATCCGATCCCACTGCATCCGAATAAGGTCGGGGCACGAGCCGAACGCGGTCTAATGAGTGGCCGTCTCATAACCGGGTTAACTGGGAAACTCGCAAATCCTGGCCCAGGCGTGACTGGCTCTCAGTTCTCAGATCGAGTGGCAAGCTTAGTAAAGTGCAGCAGAAATGGGCTGATTGCTTGCAGTACCCACCGCTTTTTTTCATCCGCTAACTTGGCTTCAGCACTTGCCAAGTCGGCCAGCTACGCTAGTCGGTAAAAGGTTTGAGCCATTAGCCACCCGTACAAACGTTTAAATCAAGCGGACAACAGACACCTGCCAGATATTCCGTTATTTCTGCAACTTCAAAAGTGAACATTAACCTCTAGAATGTGTGGCAATATCTCCTAACAACCGATAGCCTTAGTCTATTTTTGCACTTCCCTCACTGATTTAGATTTAGAAGGTTTCCCTATGGCAACAGAGTCCAGAGTGTCTCAAGAGATGGCTGTCCCCTCAGCAAATGATTTGTTTCTACGTCATCGGCTTAAGGTTGTTGAAGACCTCTGGGAATCTGTTTTGCGGCAAGAGTGTGGGCAGGAGATGGTGAAACTGCTACGGCAGTTGCGGGATATGTGTTCTCCAGAAGGACAAGCAGAACCGGAGTTACAGAAAGAGGCCTTAAAACTGGTTGAGCAGTTGGATTTGAATGAAGCCATCCGGGCAGCGCGGGCGTTTGCTTTATATTTCCAGTTAATCAACATTGTGGAACAACACTACGAGCAACGGGAACAGCAACAGAGCTACCGCTCGACTCGGGATACGGCAATGACAACACCAGCGACGGAGAATGTTCCGGTTTACCGCTTTACAGAAGAAGCACTGCCTGGGAGCCGTTTGGAAGCGGATCTGTTAGAAAGAAGTATGCGTCAAGCCTCGGAACGCAAAGAAACGGGTACGCTGCATCGCTTATTTCCTAAGCTGAAACGGTTGAATGTGCCGCCTCAGCAAATTCAGAATTTGATTAACCAACTAGATGTGCGTCTTGTGTTTACGGCTCACCCCACTGAAATTGTGCGCCACACCATTCGCGATAAACAACGCCGCATCGCCAAAATCTTGAGTCAGCTTGACCTGGTAGAAGAACGCCTCACAGCCCAGGGACTACCCACTGATTCCTGGGAAGGCACAGCGCTGCGCAATCAGTTGATGGAAGAGATTTGTCTTTGGTGGCGTACTGATGAGCTGCATCAATTTAAGCCAACCGTGCTGGATGAAGTGGATTATGCGTTGCATTACTTCCAGCAGGTCATTTTTGATGCCGTACCCCAGCTTTATCTCCGATTTAATGAGGCGATGCGAGCCTCTTTCCCTGGAATGGAACCACCCCGTCATGATTTTTGTAAATTTGGCTCTTGGGTTGGTTCGGATCGCGACGGTAACCCTTCGGTTACACCCCAGGTCACCTGGCAAACTGCCTGTTATCAAAGAGGGCTGGTGCTGGAGAAGTACCTGCAATCAGTACGGCGACTGGTTGAGCTACTCAGCCTGTCGTTGCATTGGAGCGATGTCTTACCCGACCTGTTGGAGTCTCTGGAACAGGATCAAATCCATTTACCAGAAGTTTATGACCGTTTGGCCATTCGCTACCGCCAAGAACCCTATCGGCTGAAGCTAGAGTACATTTGTAAACGCTTAGAAAACACCCGCGATCGCAATGCCCAGCTCTCTCAAGTCGATGTGCTCAAACAAGATCGACAGGAACCGAATCCGGCAACGCTTTACCGCTCTGCCGATGAGTTTTTAGCTGAGTTGCGCTTGATTCAGAGCAACTTAGAAGAAACAGGGTTAACCTGTAGTGACTTACGCACCCTCATTTGTCAGGTTGAAATCTTTGGGTTTAACCTGGCCCATCTGGATATTCGCCAGGAAAGCTCACGCCACTCCGACACGATTAACGAAATTGCCGATTACATCCAGGTGTTGCCAAAGCCCTACAACGATATGAGTGAGGCAGAGCGCACCGAATGGTTGATCCGTGAACTGAAAACGCGACGGCCTCTGATTCCCAGTGAGTTGCCCTTTAGCGAGAAAACGCGCGAAGCCATTGAAACCTTCCGGATTGTGCGCCGGATGCAGCAAGAATTTGGCCCTGCCATTTGTCATACTTACATCATTAGCATGAGCCATGATGTGAGCGACCTCCTGGAAGTGTTGTTGCTGGCAAAGGAAACGGGCCTATACGATCCAGCGACAGGAAGCGGTTCGCTGCGGGTTGTGCCTTTGTTTGAAACTGTAGAAGACTTGCAAAAGGCTCCTTCAATTCTGACCGAGTTATTTGAACTTCCTCTTTACCGAGCGTTTTTGGCCGGAGGGTACCCGGCTTTGAAGGGTGAGGCTCCACCGATTCCACCGCTGACACCGAACTTACAAGAGGTCATGCTGGGTTATTCGGATAGTAATAAAGATTCAGGGTTTCTCAGTAGCAATTGGGAAATTCACAAAGCTCAACAGGCGCTCCAGGCGATCGCAGAAAAATACCATTTGCAACTGCGGATTTTCCATGGTCGGGGGGGCTCGGTGGGTCGGGGGGGCGGCCCAGCCTATCAGGCCATTCTGGCCCAACCCGGACGCAGTGTGAACGGGCGTATCAAAATTACGGAGCAGGGAGAAGTCCTAGCTTCCAAGTACTCTCTGCCAGAGCTGGCGATCTACAATCTGGAATCGGTCACCACAGCGGTGATTGAAACGAGTCTGCTCCGATCTGGGTTTGATGATATTCAACCCTGGCATGAAATTATGGAGGAGTTGGCGGCGCGGGCGCGCGCCCACTATCGCGCCCTGGTGTACGAACAGCCAAATTTTGTGGACTTTTTTCATAGCGTTACCCCAATCCAGGAGATCAGCCAGTTGCAGATTAGCTCCCGTCCGGCTCGTCGCGGCGGCAAAAAGGATCTCAGCAGTCTACGTGCAATTCCCTGGGTTTTTAGCTGGACGCAGAGTCGCTTCTTGCTGCCCGCCTGGTACGGAGTGGGTGCAGCGCTCAGTGCATTTATGAACGAACAGCCCGAGGAGCACCTCAAGCTGATGCGCTACTTTTACTTTAAGTGGTCTTTCTTCAGGGTGGTCTTGTCTAAAGTGGAGATGACCCTGTCAAAGGTCGATTTGCAAATTGCCGGGCATTATGTCCGCGAGCTGACGGCTCCTGAAGATCGGGAGCGCTTTCAGCAGGTGTATGAGCAAATCGTCGAAGAGTATCAGCGGACGAAGGAGATGGTGCTGATGATTACAGGCCATGAGCGGCTGTTGGATACTGACCCAGACTTACAGCGTTCAGTCTATTTGCGGAACGGTACGATTGTTCCCTTGGGCTTTTTGCAGGTGTCGCTGCTCAAGCGCCTGCGTCAGCATACGGCAGAGACCGCGGCAACGGGTATGGTGCGATCGCGCTATAGCAAAGGTGAGTTGCTGCGGGGCGCCCTTCTGACCATTAACGGAATTGCTGCCGGTATGCGCAATACGGGTTAATTCAAGGCAGTTGGTTGAATGGTTGGAGGAAATCGCTGCTCGGATCCTTTAAAGCCTCCGGGCAGCTTAGGTATTTTTGAATCAGTGCTCAGTATCGCTTTGGTTAAAAGGCTGAAGACAAAACCAGGCGCTTAAACGTCAATGCTGGCTAGATTGCTTGACTCAGGGTCACTATATTTCTCACGGTGGCTTTTTAGTATAGCCCTTGATATGTATAGCCTTTGCCGTAGGGGTTAGGTCACCTTAGCGTTCACAAATCCGTGTCATGCCGTTCTCATAACTCTATCTTCTGTTCCCTGCTCCCTATCCCCTGTTGTAACAAGGCGTTATCAGCAGCAACGGATCCGCGCCATTCTTGCAATCTGAAGTAAAAGAGCATTGCGCCAGTTTTAGCCTTGCCATTCATTTCACAACAGTGTAATCACTGCCAGACAAACACCTTGGCCTCATATTCTGGCAAGTCAATCAAAAGGTTATCGTCTCCAGATTCTAGACTATAGTCGCCAGTCCACTCATGCCAGGTACCCTTTTCAGGGAAGTGGGGCACATTGTAGCCCGCATAGTAGTTGTCAGAAACATTTGCCACAACGACGACCCGCGAACCCTCATCATTCCAGCGAACGTAGGCTAACACTTGGGAATCGGGATCTTCATGGAAGAAATCAATATTCTCGGTGTAGAGTGCGTGGTTGTTCTTTCGCAGATGGATTAGCCCTTTGTAATACTCCCACAGGCCGCGGTTAAGCGCATTGCCAAGCAGCGTCCAATCAATCTTGGCCGACTCTGGGGTTTTATGCTTGTATTCACCAAACTCTTCTCCCATCCAAATCAAAGGCACTCCAACAGCCGTTATTAACAACACAGCTCCTAGTTTTGCCCGCTTAAAGGCCGCTTCATCTAAAACGCCACGATCGCCCAACTCTGCCATCAAATGATTGTGGTCATGGTTGGTGAGATAGTTGACTACATCTGTTGCTCCTAAAAAGCCTTGACGTCTGCAATCCAAGACACTTTTGAGTTCTTCTAAATCAAAGCGATCGCCACAAATATGGGCCAGCACCGTATGGTAGAAACTATCATGCCAGCAACCATCCATTGGGCCATCGATCCCAACAATGCTGGTGGTTTCAGGAATATGTTCAGCCACGTTATAAAAGGGCTTGGAGCCTGCGGTGCGTTTGGTTTCCTGCACTGCCCAACTCATAAAATCATAGTTGCCAATCTGTCGGGCCGCATCATAGCGAATCCCATCAATGTGGTACTCCTGAATCCAAAATCGAATCACATCGCCAGCAAAACGCCGGGCGGGGTAAACATCGAGCCTTTCATCGTAGTGCTCATAGTTAAACTCTGGCCCCCAATTGTTATCAGGATCACGGGGAGAATGGTGATACCAGTAATCATGATCAATTTGAGTCAGCGGACTGGCTGCCTCCGAATGGTTATAGATCCCATCCATCAGGATGCGGATGCCTCTGGCATGACACTCATCAATCAAGCGCTTCAGGCCGTCTGTTGTGCCATAGCTAGACTCTGTGGCAAAGAAATAGCGAGGGTTATAACCCCAACTATGATCACCGGGATATTCCTTGACCGGCATGAGTTCGATCGCGTTAATGCCCAGCTCACACAAATAATCCAACTTCTCAATCACATGCTGGTATTGGCCACGGGCATGGGGGTCATTCTCCCCGCCCGAAAAATCGCCCACATGCATTTCATAAATGACTAATTCCCGATCTGCCGGAAGTGGTGTGTCATCATGCTTCCACACATAGGTATCAACAATTTTCTGGCCGTCCTTAATCCGAATTACTCCATTTTGTGTTGGATTATCAATATCGGTGGCATAGGGGTCAACAACTTCAATCCATCCATCTGGGTCTAAAAACCAACTCTTGGAGCGTAATCGAAACTTGTATTGATAAACCCCGTCCTCTAACTCAACCTGAGTAGTAAAATGGCCATCATCCTGCTTTTGCATCGGGATATCTTGCCAATCAGAAAAATCTCCAATTAGGGATACGGCGGTATTATAGGGCGCAAACAATTGGAACTCTATATAAGTTTTCATTGGCTTCTCACTTTGATGGGATCTGTAACTGGCCCAAGCCAATTATTCGAGTTTGCGCTGGTTAAGTAATCTCTCAAAGGGGAGATGAGTCTTCTCCCAAAGGAAAGACTTATAGGACTTTGTTTAGCAACCCTTCGGACAGTTTTTGTGAAAATGCTGAAAACCTTTGTCACTCCGTCCGTTTTAGCCCTTATCCGAAGTTAGGAAAGAGCAGAGAGGAGACAGAATAGAGGCTTGTCATGCCCGCAATCCCTCGCTCTCTTTGGGAGAGGGACTTTGAATCTGGTACCCCTGCTCACAAACTTGGGAAGAAGGGGCATAGCTCTGGCGAGCGTTCAAGAAATTCCAGAAAGGGAGATGAGGATGGCTTAGGCTAGTCTAGAAATTTCTGCTTTTCTGTACTAGAAAGACAAAACCTGATTTTTCAGGTTGCGGAAGGCTCTGGTTGGTTTCAGTCCGTATAGGTAGATTTGACTGCATAGAGTTGCGGTTACCGCCGGACATTGGAAAATGTCCTCTCATTTCAAATGCCTTCTAAGAGATTCTCTGCTTCTAAGATAATGGCTAATGGGGAACTACCGCTTCGGCAGCGAGGCCGCTCGCTGCATCTGCTTGTCGTAGGGGGTTGGGTTGGGCTGACAGGGCCGGAGTTGGAGTCGAGGTCTCTGGGGCACTGACTGGCGGTTGAGTGAAATGCTGATAGGTTACTTGAGAGGCTTGCTGAATTAAGTTATAGGCTCGTTGGTCATTACGAGGCCGTTTTACAAACACAGAGATAGCATACCGTTTGCCATTGGCCAGATTTACTAGACCAGCATCTCCTAGACTAATCGCGATTGTACCGGTTTTATGGGCAATTGTGGCATCGGCTCCTAGACCCTGGGGCAGTAGACTATTGTTAACGGTCTTGCGCATAATGCCAAGAAGAAGGTCGCGCGATCGGGTCGAGAGCAGATCGCCATTCCCCACTTTGGCCAGCAGCAAAGCCATATCCTTTGCGGTAGAGACGTTTGTGCCTTCAATGTCAGGGAGAAAGTTACGAACTACTGTATTTGTCAGCCCCCAGGCTTTGAAGCGCTCATTCAGTACGGCTGCTCCCCCCAACCGATCAATCAGCATATTGGTCGCAGTATTGTCGCTAATGGTGATCATTTTGGTGGCCGTCTCTAAGGCCGAAAATTTCGTCCCCACGGGGCGAAATTGCATGTCTCCCGCTTCTTTGGCGACTAGCTCTTGCCGCATTACCAGCATTTCATCCAGTTGAATTTTGCCGGCATCCACGTCTTCAAAAAAGGCGACTAGGATGGGTATTTTGATCACACTGGCGGCAGCTAGGGCAACGTCTCCATTCAAATCGGCATAGGCACGGGTATCCAGATCGAGGACAAAGGTGCCAGCCATTATCCCCCCTGCTCCTGCCGCATCCCCATACCGGGCCGCGACTTCTTTCAGGGCCGTTTGCAGTTGGGGCAATGGCTGCTTTGGAAAGATTGCAGTGCTTCCTGGTTTCTCTTTGCCACTATTGACAGCGGCGATCTTAACGGCATTTTCTCCTAGAGACGCATCTGCAGGAGCACGGCTAGCCGGATCCCAAGCCGAAAGTACTGTGCCTGCCAGCACTCCTACCCCGATGCTAAAAATTACCATGCGAGCTGCATAGAGAAGTGCTTTAAACCCTGGTCCATGGGGGCGGGGTGGTTTCCGTTTTCTCGGGGCTGGAGTTGGCGCATTTTGCGATCGCTGACGCAGCAATTGCTCTGGGTCTTTGGAACGGCGACGACGCAGGGATTGTTCTGACAATGGCTTACCTGGGCGATCGCGCGATCGTTCAGATTTAGCCGCCCTCTGCCCGTAGTGACCTTGCGGAATTCTAACTGCGGGAAGGTCTAAAGCCTTTTCTGGTTCCCTCACATAGAGGGATTTCTGGGGCAAAAAATTGGAATTGGGGTAAGCGGTTGCAACCTCAGTCTCGATGTGAATGAAAGAGGAAGATGATTGACTGGGGGGGAGCGTTACTATCGTTGGTTTAACTTGGTGAAAGCGGGCCTTAGAGGAGGAAGAAGTCGCGGGTGCCGGTAATTTTTGCAGCGCCCGTTCCCTAGCTAACCAGTCGCGGGTGGATAGCTCTGCCGCAGGCTTACGTCGGTATTGTGCTAACTCATCTGGAGGTAAAGGGCGAGTCGTGTAACCATTTGCCTGAGAAATGCTGCGAGCGCGATCGCCAGTTTTTTGTGGCTCATAAGAAGCGCGGTAACCACGATTACGCTGTTTGGGTGGCAGATCGCGAGCATTTGGCATAGATACACTCCTCTCCAGGGGGATCTCCAAGTCAGGACACATTGTAGACCATCTCTTGAAAATCGTTAAAAAGCGGTAATTTTCTTGATGATCTGGTACGATTCAATACCTCTTTATCAATGTTCCAACGTATAGGGCTACTACCTCAGAGGGGTTTAATCCCTCAAAGAGGCTGTTAACCAGATTTGCTATGGCTATAGCCACCGGATTGAGGAAGAGTGATCCCCAATAGACTCAGCAAATACGAAAGAGAAGAGAGAAAAGAGAGAGGTGCCTACATCTCCTGAATCCCCAATGGACGTAAAGCAATCTGCCGATAGCTGTATCCAAACCTTCGGTAGGGCTACGCAACAATTTCTACCCCTCCAGATCCTACCCTTCCATATGGAAGCAGCGACCTCTGCGGCGGGGTCGCAAGTCAGGCATTGCAAGTTCTAAAATAAAATGCGCCCAAAAGCCGGGGTCACCATTTTGGGCGATCGCAAGGGGCCTGCAATCGCTCAGCTTAAACGGGTTGAATCGCTACCAATCGCCCATTCCACCTGGCTAAGAATGCCCCGCAACATCGCTAATTCGTCAACCGACAGTTGGCTACGTCCAAACAGACGGCGAAATTTTTGCATGCGACTATTGGCGGTATGGGGGTAGAGGTAGCCAATGGTTCGTAAAACCGATTCAAGCTGCTGGTAAAACCCCTCCAATTGCTCCAGCGCTGCTGGGTCTGCGGTTTCCCTAGGAAGGGCAATCGCTGTTTCTGAGGGGATTGCTGCATTCAAATGGGCATCGGTGGGTTGCGCGATTGTTGAGGTGGCGATCGCCCACTGGTAGAGTTCATAGCTACAAACTGCAACGGCCTGGGCCAGGTTCAGCGAAGGATAAACCGGATTAGTGGGAATCTGGATAAAGCGTTGGGCATAATTCAATTCGTCGTTACTTAAGCCCCGATCCTCTGGCCCAAATAGCAACGCCCCCTGAATGGGGGTGGCTTCGGCACCCAGTAGCCAGGGTAGGGCCTGATGCGGAGTTTCTAGTTTAGTATGGAGGGTGCGGGGGCGGGCAGTGGTGGCGATCGCCCGCTGACAGCCTTGCAATGCTTCGGGCAGCGCATCAACCACAGTGGCGGCTTCCAGCACATCCCCAGCATGAACAGCCATTTGTCGAGCATCCTCACCCAAGTGATTGCAACCAGGCTGAACAAGAACCAGATGCCGCAGGCCAAAGTTTTTCATCACACGGGCAACCATCCCCACATTGCGGGCACCGGCTGGTTCGACCAATACAATCCGAACGCGTTCAAGCACAGCAGTTGTCATCCAGCAATGATTCAGTGATAGCCTGATATCTAGAACATACGAAAGCCAGCAGGTTATTGCTACCCCTTATCACCCTACACCGGCCTTGCTGTTATGGGACGCTCTAAATCGAATTTGCCTACAAAAATCTGTCCAGTTTGTCAGCGTCCCTTTGAGTGGCGGAAAAAATGGGCTGACTGTTGGGACGAGGTGAAATATTGCTCAGAACGTTGTCGCCGCCGGCGCTCTAATGCCAGTGAAAGTTCCACCGATTCGTCGCATTAGCGTATCGCTTTCCCGAAAATTTTTCGATGTTGCCTAACCAAGGGATGAGGGCGAACGGGGTGATTCATTTGGTGATTCATCTTCAGATGCAACAACGTTAATTTTTCCTGGAAATAGCCGCAGCCTTTTAGGTTGCGATTGGTGCTGCCGAAACGACCCACAAAATTAAGGCTAGCCGAGAGAGCATACCATCTTTGCAGGCCCTCATTTCCTAGGCCCTGCTCTCAACCTCAGGGCAGGGGAGCCGAGCCATCTCAAAGTCCTTCTCCTAATTTGGGATCGGGATTAGAGCAATCCGGGCATACCGGAAAAGGGTGAGGGCAAAAGTGACATGCACCTGCTGACTGACTCCTCTAGTGAGGGGCAGTTCTGATTGATAGCGGCCTGGTATAATCTGCCCGTTGTGTTGTTTCTGCAAAATCTCATGTTGCAATCTCTACACTGGATGGCTGCTGTTGCCAGTATGGGCTATCTCTTCATAGGGTTGCCAATAGCGCAGGCAGAGCCTCCCGGTGTTGCTTACACTCGAGGCGAGTGGGAAGTACCCACAGCAGTTTGTCTGGAAAAGTTTACAGGGGCGCTAGGGCAACTCCGTTTTGAGCAAATCGAAAAACTTGATGACACGAGTGTGCAAGGATTCAGAGGTGACTACATTACAATGGTTGTCTGCGACTCTGCTGCTACGGGTGCTGTCAATTATGCCATTATTGTAGCCGGGCCGGAGGCGGAGCAGGCCGGAAAAATTGCAGAAGAAGTCGCCCAAGCATTGGAGTAACGAGTGTGCAGCCAAAACTAATTATCCATGGTGGGGCCGGAAGTTCCCTGAAGGGCAAAGGTGGAGTTGAAGCCGTGCGGCGATCGCTCCATGAAATTGTCGCACAAATCTATACTCAGCTTGCAGCAGGTCTCTCTGCCACTGAGGCCGTGGTTCGGGGGTGCCAACTGTTAGAAGATGAACCCCGGTTTAACGCGGGGACGGGGTCAGTGTTGCAATCCGATGGCCAGATTCGGATGAGTGCGGCGTTAATGGATGGGAACCTGCAACGGTTTAGCGGTGTGATCAACGTTGCCCGCATTAAAAACCCCATCATGCTGGCTCAGTATCTGCAAACCTCTGAAGATCGGGTGTTATCCGATTATGGCGCGATGGAATTAGTGCGAGAACTCGGTTTGCCCAGCTACGACCCGCTGACAGAAATTCGCCTCCAGGAATGGCTGCAAGAGCGAGAAGGTAACTTCTCCAGAGAAATGGCTGGGGTGATTGCAGAAGCGGAACTGATCGATACCGCCCGGAGGGGGACGATTGGAGTTGTTGCTCTGGATATGCAAGGTCGCATTGCCGCAGGAACCTCCACCGGCGGCAAAGGCTTTGAACGGATTGGGCGTGTCAGTGACTCTGCCATGCCAGCAGGAAACTACGCTACGGCCCAGGCAGGAGTCAGTTGCACCGGGATTGGTGAAGATATTATCAATGAGTGCCTGGCTGCTCGCATTGTTATTCGGGTTGCCGATGGCATGCCATTGGCCGCAGCCTTTGAGAAATCGATGCAAGAAGCTCAGCAAAATCAGCGGGATCTCGGCGCAATTGGCCTGGATGCGACAGGGGCGATCGCCTGGGGCAAAACTAGTGAAGTGCTCCTAGCGGCCTACCATACCGGTGAAGCGATCGGGGACACTTTGGAATGGCAGAATGGTGCCTTGACAGGTAGCCTTTTAGGCTAGGGCGGCTACGCAGAATTCAAACTATCCGAGAACAGGCAAGCTCCCAAAAAGTTCAACAATCAAAACATTCAATCGAGTTGAAAAGTACCCGGTGGTTAAACCCGCAACGAGATAGACGGGGCCTGCGCAAACGTCAGCCCCTCAGAGATTGGGTTAACCGCTCTATTGTCGGGTTTCCCTCACCATCGCGACAGAATGGCTGAGCTGATTGACTGACAAAACCTGGGCACCGGGCGGTTGAAACCGCTGCGACATCAACAAAGTCAGGCGCTGCCTCTCTACCCTTACCGAAAACCCGCGCAGGCAGGTTTTGCATCTGTAGGCGCGGCTTCCAGCCGCCAGCGAAAAAGTTTTGTCAATCAACGAGGTGGCTGAGATAGCCAAAGGAAGATAGCCAATAAAACTAGACAAATAAAAAGGGTCTAGCTTGGTAGCTAAACCCCTTCTCGCTAAGCGTTAGCGTTCACAACACCGAATACGAACCCTAGCGCTAGCTGAGTGCAACATGGCTCCGGTCATAGGTTGCCCAAAAACTGGGATTCACCTTGCCTTGAATGTGATTCCAGTAAGCGCTCAGGTCTGTATTAATGCCTGCTTCTTGAGCAGTGCGATTAAGCATCACTTGCTGACGCTGCTTGGTAATCCGGTGGTGATTTTGTAACAGTTCCCGTGCCCGTTCTTCAACCGAAATTGTTGCCACGGGTGACACAGCGTTCGCTGCTTTGGTTTCGACTGGAGCCTCAACCTCCGGAGTGGCTGCGTAGGCAACCCCCCGATACTTCAACACGGCCCCCGCAGGGATGGATGAATGATTAACAGCCGGTTGGGCTTCGTAGGTTGCACCGCGGTAGCGGAGAATCGCGTTCAAAGATTGGGTTTTGGCTTTGGCATCTTGACGAACCTGGGCTGCATGGAATTTGGAATCCGTTACTTGAGCCGGTGCCATTTCATAGCTGATGCCACGGTAGGTAAGTTTCATAGGTCGCCTCCTAGTTGAATGTTGAGTTTCAGTTATGAGGCGCGTTCCTTCGAGAATGAATCTCTACTTCCGTCTTCCTAACATCAACCCTATGAAACTAGGCCGAGAAGGAAGATGAACGATTTATTTCTCATTTCTGTATCTATTATTACAGAAATAATTGGAAAATGTCTAGCCGTTTGAAAAATTTACAGAGCGATTGCCATAGCCACCAGATTGAGGACGGAGTGCCGGGGCACCCCTAGCGAGGGATAATGCGCTCACACCTTCTGAATCCCTCATGGACTCAGAAAAAAGAACAGAGGAAAGAGGGGGTAACCTCGAATCGGTGGGTGGTAAAGTCGTGCTCTTATGAGAAGATGGCAGACTAAAAGCTTCACTACACAGTTCCCACTGGATGATGGGGAAGAAGGCCATGCGGGCAAAAATTCGGGATACAGAAATCTATTTTGATGTGGAAGGTTCTGGTCTTGTGGCGGATGGCGATCGCATGCGCGAAAAGCCCGTTGCTTTTCTAGTACATGGGGGGCCGGGGGCTGACCATACAGGGTTTAAGCCCACCTTCTCACGGCTGAGTAATCGGATGCAATTGGTCTATTTTGACCATCGCGGTCAGGGGCGATCAGCTCGTGGCGATCGCGCCACCTACACCCTGGAAAATAATGTGGAAGATATGGAGGCGTTACGCCAGTATCTTGGTCTAGAGCGGATTGTGGTGATTGGTGGCTCTTACGGAGGAATGGTAGCCCTGACCTATGCCAGTCGCTACCCCCAGCAGGTTTCGCATCTGATTGTGATAGCAACGGTGGCGGATGCCCGCTTTTTAGAACGGGCCAAACAAAACTTGGCGGAACGGGGCACACCCGATCAGCAGGCGATCGCTGCTGCCCTGTGGGAGGGTAATTTTCGGGATGCGGATCATTTGAAGGAATATTTTCGGCTAACCCGTACTCTTTACTCTGTCACTGCTCGCCCCAACGACCCAGCACCGCAATCTTGGGAGCGGGCGATTCTCTCCCCCGATGCCATTAATCAGGCGTTTGGTGGCTTTTTACGCACCTACGATATCCGCGACCAGTTACCTAACATCACGGCACCCACCCTAGTGATTGCAGGCCGCCATGACTGGATCTGTCCCCCGGAATTTTCAGAAGAAATAGCCGCCCTGATTCCCAAAGCTGACCTTCGCATTTTTGAAAACAGCGGCCATGCTGTGCGTGCTGATGAGCCAGAGGCTTTGCTAGACGCGATCGTGGGCTTCATTGTCTATAAACAGTAGAAAGCCTGTCGGTACTTTTGCCTAACCGTTTCGTGGCCTGACGGAAGTACACCAGGACGCACGGTGAAGGCACTGGTGATTCCTGTGGAAGTTCCCTGCCACCACCCTCAACCCCACTCTCTAGAACCCGTTAGTCTCAATGCCATCCTGCCCGAAGAACTGCTCCGGCCCGCAGACGGGAGTCAGCCCATGGGGTGGTTGCTGGCTTACCACCCTGCCCATTGACATCCCCCCACGGCTCTATCAAGCTGTGCAGGGAGACAGCTACCGATGGCTGAGCAAACGCTGCTCTTTCACCTGCAAAAGTGGTTGCCAGACAAAAGTGGTTGCCAGAATGACATTTGAACCGATCCCTTACTGCTCGGTCTGAAAGCCTCTAGAAAATGCCTGACCCATTCACTTTTTATGGTCTTGGGTACTTTTATGGTCTTGGGTACGGGTTAACACCGTGTAGAGTAATGCTGCTGCATCAGCCCGGGTCATGGGGCGATCGGGCTGAAGTTGGTTGGCTTCTGGGGTGTTATTAAGGAGATTAGTCGCGATCGCGGCTGCCACTTTCTGCCTGGCATAGGGAGGAATGCTTTGCCAGTCTCGATAGCGCTTGATCCAATGATGTGGCTTGGCTGGCACGGGTAAATCCAGCCCGTTTGCGATCGCCATCACGGCCTCCAGTCGAGAAATTGCTTGAGTTGGCAGAAATCTTTGCTGGGGATAACCATTCATAAATCCGCGCGTGTAAGCAGTTTGAATGGCTCCGTAAGCCCAGTGCTGGGTTGGCACATCGCGAAAGTCGCCGCGATCGCGGCGCGGAGGCCAATCCACGACTCTATCTAACAGCACTGCAAACTCAGCTCGACTGATCGCCCGATCCGGTTGAAAGGCTCCATCTTGAAACCCAGCAATTATATTTCGCTCTGCCAGAGTACTAATGTAAGTAGTCGCCCAGTGATCAGCAGGGACATCCACAAAACGCTGGGATGATTGGGTGGGGGCAGGCTGCGCAGGTGGAGAGGCAGACTGGGGCAAGCGCTGAGGCAATTTTGAAGAAATCGAATTGGGAGCCGGCACCTGCGCAGGTGGAGAGGCAGACTGGGGCAAGCGCTGAGGGGCCGGTTTTGTACGCGGTTGGTTAGGTGCTGCGGGGGGAGGCGGTGGCAGCACTGGCGGCAGCTCAGCGGGGACGGGTAGTAATTCTAAGGGAGTGGGGACACTTTGAGGTGTCGGTGCTTGAGCAAGGGGGGAGTGAGTCGGCACCGGCCTTGGTAGAGGTAGCTTTTCGGCTTCCTTATCTCTGCTCAAGAAGGAGTTGAGCCATTCTTCCCAGGTTAATCCACTGCGTTGGTGCAAAGACCAAGCCAAAATGCCCCCCAAGCCGATGACTGCCAGGAGAGTAGCCACAGTTTCAGAACGGCGATTGTGGGTAGCTAGCTCACGGTGTGGGCGATCGCGCCAGAAAAGACGCGATTTTGGCAACCATGGCATTGGCATAGGGCAGCAGTAATAGGGTGGGTAAATCGAGAAGCTATACAGTAGCTGTCGCTTGTATCCCCAGCTCTTGGATCAGACGATCCGTATCAAAATGTTCGGCCATCATTTGGTTGATGCAGCGCACCTTGACGGGTTCATTCACACGCACCTGCCCAAAAGCTTGATCCACAATTTCAACCGTTGTCAGCGTGTCGTAATCGACCGAAAGAATGGGAATTTCTAGATCTTCAGCACGGCTAATAATAGCTGGTGCAGGAGGCATATGCCCCGTCAAAATTAAGCATTGAGTAGAAGTTTCCAGGGCAGCCAATTGAATATCTGCCCGGTCGCCGCCCGTAATCACCGCCATATTCCGCCCCTTGCGGAAGTACTTTAAGGCAGAGTTAACATTCATCGCACCAATGCTCAAACTTTCGACCATTAAATCCATTCGATCCGGGCGACACAACACCTCTGCCTGCAACAAATGGACTAACTCGCCAACACTAACGCTACGCAGCAGAGCACTCCGGGGCATTAAGCCAAAAATGGCAATACCATGCTGCTCCAGGTAGGGCTTGACCACCTCATGGACTTCTTCAATCCGATCCTCGGGAATGTCATTGATAAAGACCCCCAGCAGGCGATCGCCTAGCCGCTGCTTTGCCGAAATCAGGGAACCCACAATCAGCAAACTATGAAAACGGGCCACCAACAACACCTGGCAATCAATCAACTCTGCCAACTGTACTAGGGATAAATCAAATAAAGTCCCCTCTTCCATATTGGCCGGGCCTTCCACCAAGACGACATCAGCATCCTGGTCAGCCAGAGATTTCAGCAACACCTGAGGGTAATCGACCTGGTCTTCGCCGCTGACCCGCTTCCGAATGGTAGCTTGATCTAGGAACAACACACTAGGCAGTAAGCGCTCCGATGACAAACGCATGGTGTTAGCAATGAATTGCACATCTTCATCAATGTCTGTCGTGTAAGAGCTACTCCAGCAAGTACCCAATGGCTTACTGTAGGCAATGTCTGCACCTCGATCTTGAAGCTGTTGAGCGATTCCCAGAATCGTTGCAGACTTACCACTGTAAGCCTCGGTAGACCCAACCAGCAAGTACTTGGCGGACTTTGGCACGCGCTCACTCCTAGCAACTCTACATGAACCTTAAGCCATCGACTGACCGCAGGGGCGATCCACATCTGTAATCATTCTAAGACTATCGCACTTGCCCAAGTGTGATTTATCAGGGACTACCAACATAGCAGGAATTCTTTTTCCCAGAATGCTCCCTAGACCACGCGTCGTTGCTTGATACACTCGGCATACCAGTAATAGCTGGCCTTTGGGATGCGTTGTTGGCTGGTGTAATCAACGTAGGTGAGGCCAAAGCGGCGATCATAGCCCCAGGCCCATTCAAAATTGTCCAGAAAGCTCCAGAGGAAGTAACCCTGCAAGGGATACCCCTCGCTCACAGCACGCTCCGCCGATCGCAGATATTGCCTCAGGTAAAGAATTCGCTCAGTATCAATCACTTCTCCCTGAGAATTCACGGTATCCCAGGCCGCGCAGCCATTTTCTGCAACCATAATGGGTAAGTTTGGTTGCCCCAAGGTTGCGGCGATATGGCGCACTCCCCAATACAACGCATCGGGTAGCAGCCAGAGCCAAGGCATGTGTAGCCGGGGGTAGTGCTCTTGAAAAGGGAGGTCTTCATAACCGCGCTCATTATCGGCGGCTCGGACATAGATCCCTGTGTAAATATTCAGTCCAAGGGCATCGAGGGGCTGGTGAATGTTCCTTAAGTCGCCATCTCGAATCTCTGGGGCATCGGCCCCTAGGTCTTTCAGTAGTTGAGGACTATAGGCTCCCGTCAGGGCGGGCCACAAAATGCCTCCATTCGTTCCCAAATAAGGCATTGCTTTGTAAGCAGCATGAATATTTGCAGGAGTTTCACTGATTGGCACTGGGATCAAGGGATTATCGACCAGAGCAATAGAGCAGGGACGGGGGGATGCTGCACGGATGGCCTGACAGCCCAGGCCATGGGCTAATAAGGCATGATGGCTAGTCTGCCAGACCTCTCGATTGGTTTTTACCCGAATGCCAGGGGCATGGGGTGGATCGCCTGTATGGGAGTAGCCCAGATGGGTAAAGCAAAAAATTTCGTTGAGGGTCATCCAATGCGTGACCCGATCGCCCACATGCTTGACGACGATGGCGGCATAGTCAGCAAAATCAGCGGCCATCTCGCGACTCTGCCAGGAGCCATACCGATCTTCGAGGGCCTGGGGACTGTCCCAATGAAAGAGCGTGATATGGGGAGTGATGCCAAATTCCAACAGCGTATCGACCAAGCGGCGATAAAAATCTAACCCCGCCAAATTTGGCTTGCCTCTACCATCCGGCAAGATGCGACACCAGGAGACACTGAAACGATAGTGGCGGACGCCTAACTGAGCCATTAGACGGATATCAGCCTTGTAGTGGTGGTAATGATCGCAGGCGATCGCCCCAGTGTCACCGTTCAGAGTCTTACCAGGGCGAGCACTAAACGTATCCCAGACACTAGGCTTACGCCCATCCACCTGGGCAGCACCCTCAATTTGATAGGCCGAAGTGGCCACACCCCACGCGAAATCTTTGGGAAATTGGGAATTTTTCGACATTGACTTTACTTCAGATAGATTAAAACTTGGTTAGAAAGCGGCAGGGGCGGATAGCTGAGACGAGTCCAGAAATTTCCGTCTGGCTGGACTCGTCGATTTAGAATTGTGGGCGGTTCGAGCAAAAGCGGGTCTTAAGTCATTTGGCAAAAGCGCTCCCAAAACCTGCTGAAGTTGTATCCTTGTATCCATCCTCGCAAACTTTAATCATGTATTTCTGTCGTGGCCAAGGCTGATTCCCCCTCTTTCGATTGGCGTTACTTCCTCAGCGTTGTTCACGCCCTACCGCTGCGGGAGATCTGTATTGAGCTCAGCAACCAGTTGCCAGGATCGGGGCGGCAACATTCCCGGCGCTGGCTCGCGGCAGCGGCTGGGGCGATCGCCCTATTTTTCTGGAATGGTCGGTTATGTTTGGCTTTAGGCGTTGGAGCGATCGTCACCGGCCTGCTCTCCTCCCAGTCCCGCGAGTTCATCCCTTTGCAGTTAACGCATCTGCAACGTCGATTTGAACAACTTCATCCATCAACCTCCCTGGCACTGGTAGGCGGCTGCACAGGCTTTATCACTTATCTGGCCACTTCCATTTGGGTTGAAAGCCAAAGTCATTGGTTAGCCGCCGGTATGCTATTGCAGGGGGTAGGAACCGTTGCCGCCCTAGCTGTATTGACACATCACATCGCCCAACGATCCGTTGCCGAGCCGAAGCAAACCCAGTCGCTGTCGGTCGTTGACTTAACCGATGAAGCCCCCCTGCGACGGCTGATTGCTGTGCGGCAACTCACTCAGATGGCAATAGAGTTAGAAATGAACCATCCCCAACGGCAAGAATTACTCGACTACCTGCATTTAATGGAGCGCTACGAAACAGAACCACTAGTTCGCGCAGCCGTGCGTTCAGGTTGTCAGCAATTGGCCCCGACCCGGCAGTTACACCCTGGGTCTCAACCCCAAATGCGAGTTTATTCATCCAGTCGGCAGTTACAAAAACAACGAGGTGAACGTATTCCTGCCCATGAATGGTAGGTCGGGGATGGAAGCACCCCTGGCAGAGGTGTAACGTTTCGGATCAATGCTCAAAAACCCCTTGGTAGTGTAGCAAGTCTAACGTTGCCAAAGTAGGTAAGCAGTGAAAGCAATCCTGGGCTAGTTCCCAGCGCTCTTCTCGCTGCAACATAGCGGCTAGCTTTTGGTAGGCCGGAATTAGGTAACGTACATCGTTGGCCGCATAACGCAGTTGCTCTTCACTCAGGTTTGCAGCATTGCCCCAGTCAGAGCTTTGGGCGCTTTTGTCGAGTTCGACCTGCTCTAACTCTAAAATCAGGTCTTTTAAGCCGTGCTTGGGTGAATAGGTGCGAGCTAGTTTGCTTGCCACCTTTGTACAGAAGATGGGGCGAACTCGAATGTCGAGGTGGTATTGCAGGGTAGCTAAGTCAAAGCGAGCAAAGTGAAAAATTTTTAGAATATGGTCTGCCTCCAGCAACCGTTTGAGGTTAGGGGCTGCATGTTGGCCTTTTGCAATGCGGACAGCCGCACCAAAATCATTGGCATCGCATAATTGCACCAGACAGAGGCGATCGCGCTGAGGGAGTAGCCCCATGGTTTCTGTATCCACTGCTAACTCACCGACCTGCCAGTAATGCTCTAGTTCAGCACTTGATAAGTCACCATCACACACTCGGAAGTTATTCATTCAATCGTCTCAGCCAACGGGTAAACAAGTGATACCGACCTAAATCTAAACAAAGAACCGAGAGCCTGTCACCTCTTCAGGCCCTCATCCCCCAGCCCCTTCTCCCAACCTGGGAGAAGGGGGGCCGAGCCATCTCAAAGTTCCAATTTGGGAGAGGGATTAGAGCAATCCGGGCATGCCAGAAAAGGGTGAGGGCAAAAGTGACATGCACCCCAAAGAACCTGACACATACCCAATTGAACGCTGGGCACTACTGGGCTTCTGCTAGCCAAAATTACACATCCAAAATGGTACAAGTATCCCCAACATCCTACGATTAAATCCCCTTTTCAACCCAAAGCAATTTTTAGAAAAGATCTAGCCCTGCAACATCGCACCCTTTGACTCTGCTCAGGGCATCCCTTCGGCACCGTTTGGCTCCTTTCGCCTTTGCTCAAGACAAGTTGATCGGGGCAGGGTTAGCTGCACTTCCTTGCGCCTGTGTTGCTGTCGTCTCTCCCAAAGAGAGAAAGTTTGTACCACAGCAGAAATGACTTACTAATCTAGGAACCTTGCAACGTAGATACACTGAGCCTTTTTCACTTTGAACGTTGTCATTTTGAATTCCACGTAGCGGTACCAGTACAACACGGCAGAAATTTCTGGACTCACCTCAGCCACTTTCATCTCCCTTGCTTGAATGTGCTTGAATGCCTGCCAAGGCGATGCCTTGCTCCTATCAAAGGGAGCCAGATCAAAGCCCCTCTCCCACGCTTTGGAGGAGGGGTTAGGTGAGGGTAGTTAGACTGATGCCTTAGTCCATTAGCCAGTTATTTGTTAGCTAGAAATCTACTAAGCACTCGACCCGTTTGAGATGACAACCGAAGGTGATGTTAATTTAAGTTTAGATAAATAATATTTAAGTTTAGATGAAGAATGTAACAGCAAGGATCCGACTGCAAGCCTGGCATTGCAGGGCTGCTGCTGGCTAAAATCGCCAATCGTTCAAGCAGCTCACCCCATATCCAAAGCTTAAAATAATATGAAATTTATTGGCATATGGGAGCAGGCTTTACCCTGGAGATCAGCAACTTGCCGCAAAGGTATCGACTGAAGTCCGCCTAAGCAGTAGCTGGATTCAGTTTGCCATTCTTATTAGGAGAGCCAGCCGCATAAAGGAGCTTTTTACCCTGTAGCAAAAGCACAAATACATAATTCTTTATTTGCAACGTGAGCGAATTCACGGTCGTTAGGTCAAGTCTAATTCTTTAAACTGAAGAAAGTCAGAGCCTGCTAGCTTGCGACAACAAGGAAGCAATCCTGAGGGGACAAACCACTGTTTAAGTTGTCTGGTTTTTCATCTATTCTCAGAAAGTAACTAGATCCATTCGTTCCTTCTGTTCGTTAATTGTTGGTTCAATGTCGTGTTTTCAATGGCTACGGCCTCTCCCTAAGGAATTTCTAACTAAGATGAGTACTGAGTAGCTCATTATGCCAATCTCAACTGTGACGCCCTTTCCTACACCTTCTGTGCCCGATGTGGAGCCACCCATGCCCTATGCTGACATGATTTTGGGTGCTGCTGTCTTCGATTTAAATGGTTTACCCAAGGAATACTTCATCACCCCTGAAACGGCTAACATGAGCTGGGTTCAGACGATTTTTCAAGCGTTAGGTCTGCGATCGCTGTTGATGGCATCTCTACAGCTCGAAGGATTTCAACACGCCACAATTCGAGGAGATGAGTTTTGCGCAATCGTGGTAAAGCAGCGCTCTCAATACACGGCTTTATTACTCAAGCAGCAAGAAGAATTACTTGCTGAATCCCTCATTCAATGGGCTCAAACCTTTCCACTCAATGAGCTAAGGCATGACCCCCGGTTTAAGGCGGCCTGATTCTCAGGTCTCTCTAGTGCTGTCGAAAGCGTTGCTTAGCCTGCTCAAAGGATTCTCGCATAACAGCTTGAATTTGCTGCGCATCGGGCTTTTTGCCACCGAGCAAGTCGCCAAAGTAGACACATGCTGTCTCACCTAAGGCCCAGGTATAAGCTCCTGCCCAGGATGCTGCTACGACACTCCCAAAGCCAGGCACAAATTTAATTAACTCACGCCCAACCGCCTGAGCCAAAAAGCCGCCTGCGATCGCGCTAACGATTCCCCCCGCCTGAGAGGGGCTAATAGTTTGGCCATACAACCGACCGAGTAAACCCACCAGCGATACCTGCAAAGCGGTTAACACCGGCATGGTTGCAAAAGGAAGGGGCACTGCCGCCAGTGTTGCCGCCATCACAGCAAAGGGCAAAATGTAGCGTCTACCGGCATTGCGGTAGATAGCACCCAGTTGTCGAGCGGGTTCACCCTCTAGCAGTTGTTGAATTGCCCTAGCTTCGGCATCTGGTAAAAGTTCTGCTAGGGCATCAACTAACGCCTCTAACCCATAGAATACGGGAGTGTAACCATCTTCCTCTAAGGTAAAATCAATCAGAACAGAGCGGTCATACAACCCGGCAAACGCTTGCTGGATGGCTGCATAGGGATGAGTTATGGCCTCCCATTCTGGCGGATAACTGGGGTGCTGGCTAACAGAAGCAGGATAGACCTCATGTAAACAGGTCACTGCTAGTAAACAGGGAAGGGTAGGATATCGCCGACGAATTTGACTGGCAATTTGGTACAGGCTATCGACCGCAAAGTCGGCGATTTTAACAGTCAACACCATAACCTGCGCCTGGGCCTGCTCAGGCTGAGCCAATTCTGTCAGCAACTCATCCACAACAGTGGCTGTTTCCTGGGCAACGTCTCCTAGACCGACCGTATCCATAAAAATAAGCAGGGGCAAGTCGGCGGTGGGATAGGTATAACGTTTAATATGACGGGTATAGGGGCGAAACCCCTCTCCCACAATTTCTCGGCTCACCCCCGTTAGCCCTCGGATGATCGAGCTTTTGCCCGCTTGAGGCTTACCTAGCAAAAAAGCTTCCGTGGTAGGCAACTCGCGGCGAACCCGTTCCAGAATGGCCTTGACCTCGATATCACTGACCGAAAACCAATCCTTCAGCGATCGCTGTAACCATTGCGCAGGCAAAAATCTTGTCCAACCTTTAATCCCTCCCACACCAGAAGAGAGAGAATCGCTAGAACGTTCACAGGAAGACTGCTCGCCTAAACCCGCAGCTTCTTCATTAGACCGAACTGGCGCTGGTTCAGCCATACACTAACGCACTAGAGAATGACTAGGAATCATCACGGGTTTCATTAGACACCCCTGGAGAGGATTCAAAAATCGCATCTAACTGCTCGCGGGCATCCTCAACCGTCATCGAGCGCATCACCAAGAGCGGCTCATCAATCACATTGCCTTTTGCGTCAAGCAACTCTGGATGGGTTGCTGAGCGACTTTTTACCCCAGAAGCCGGGTATGCCGTGTTTCCGCGTTGGGGGTCAAAGCCCAGCGTCATCAGGTTACGAATCAAGTTACTAACCGCCAAAACCGCTAGCACAGTGAAAGCAATAACGTAAAGCAGGTGCAGTAACATAGAAAATTCCTCAATTCTCGGTTCAGTAATCTTTCTTTCTTAAAAAGGTGAGTTGTTGCTCAGACTGGCGGACTAAGGTAGAACTTAGACAAGTGCATAACCTGAAGCGACGCTGAGTGCCAGAAGTTGCTCCTCAGATTTAGCGTATTCAACGCATTCAATAAACATAAGAATGTCAATGACAAAGAACTGGGTAAAACCTATGGCAACCCCAGTTTTAATCAGAATCCTACCATTAGCACCTCTAGTTTTACAGATTTTCCCTGAGAACTCTACCCCTTTGGGAAAACAGCAGAAATTGAGCGGTGCAAGGTAGCCGGACTTCGACCTATCTCTATCTCGCTGAAGGCTTTCCTTACTGGTTTGCTTGTTCTTGGCGAAACCTAGTTGCGACCCCCCAACACTCATGCACTAAATGATGCCAGGGAGCCATGACCGCAGTGTCAACCCCAACTTGCCCAGCGGTCGCCTTAAACAGCATTTGAGCAGCACTGACCTGCTGCTGTGCGGCTATGACCCGCGCCAACAGATCGGCTTGCGCTTCCGCTCCTAAAAAGGAAATTTCATTAGCTTCTAGTAGTGTGCGCGATCGCCCAAACCAATACTGAAAGTCATCTAACAGCGGTTCTAGCAAATTCTTAAGCAAATCCGATTCTGAATTTGGTTGTGCCATTGGTGATTACAGGAATTTAGCTAACGGCCCTCATCCATATTAACGCTTTTTAAGTTTCTTTACAAATCTTCAACTCAATCCTTTCAATCCTTGTTTTGTGTCCGAACCGGATTCCTGCCGATGAGCAGTCAGGCTTCCACGCCAGACGATAAGATAAAAGCGCAGATCTGCACTTTTTAGCAGAATTCACCCTTTTGAAAAATTAGTAGCCGCCAATGTCTGCAGAGCCATCTCATCCTTCTCCCAAAGTTTATCTGCCCAAAACCAGCGAGTCTGAGTCTCTTAAACAGATTCGCCATACCACTTCTCACATCATGGCAATGGCCGTGCAAAAGCTGTTTCCTAAGGCGCAGGTCACCATTGGCCCCTGGATTGAGAATGGCTTCTACTACGACTTTGATAGTCCAGAACCCTTTGCTGAAAAGGATTTGAAGGCCATTAAAAAAGAAATGGTCAAAATCATTCGACGTAATTTGCCCGTGATTCGCGAAGAAGTTAGCCGAGAGGAGGCTGAGCGCCGGATTCGGGCGATTAACGAACCTTACAAGCTCGAAATTCTGGCCGATATTCAGGAAGAGCCGATTACGATTTATCACCTGGGCGAAGAGTGGTGGGATCTCTGTGCAGGGCCTCATGTGCGTAGTACGGCTGATATTAACCCTGATGCGTTTGAGCTAGAGAGTGTAGCGGGTGCCTATTGGCGGGGAGATGAGACCAAAGCCCAACTACAGCGGATTTATGGCACTGCCTGGGAAACACCAGAGCAACTGGCCGAATATAAGCGGCGGAAGGAAGAGGCGCTGCGGCGCGATCATCGCAAACTCGGGAGGGAGTTGGGTCTCTTTATCTTTGCAGACCCGGTTGGCCCTGGTTTGCCGTTGTGGACGCCAAAGGGTACGGTTTTGCGATCAACCCTGGAGGATTTTCTTAAACGGGAGCAACTGAAGCGTGGCTATTTGCCGGTGGTGACTCCCCACATTGGGCGAGTAGATTTGTTCAAAATCTCTGGCCACTGGCAGAACTATAAGGAAGATATGTTTCCAATGATGGCTGAGGATGATAGGGTGCGCCAGCAGGAGCAGGGGTTTGTTCTGAAGCCGATGAATTGCCCCTTCCACATTCAGATTTATAAGAGTGAGTTGCGCTCCTATCGAGAGTTACCTATGCGGCTGGCGGAGTTTGGCACGGTCTACCGCTATGAGCAATCGGGGGAGTTGGGCGGTCTCACCCGGGTGCGCGGGTTCACGGTCGATGACTCTCATTTGTTTGTCACCCCTAGCCAGTTAGAGGATGAATTTCTGAAGGTGGTGGATTTGATTCTGGCGGTCTTCAATAGTTTACAGTTGAAAAATTTCCGTGCTCGCCTCAGTTTTCGTGACCCCAGCCTGAAGAAATACATCGGCTCTGATGATGCCTGGAATAAGGCGGAGTCTGCCATTCGAAAGGCAGCCGAAAGCTTGGGTTTGCCGACGTTTGAGGGTATCGGGGAAGCGGCTTTCTACGGCCCCAAGCTTGATTTCATCTTTCAGGATGCCCTAGAGCGCGAGTGGCAGTTGGGGACGGTGCAGGTTGATTACAATCTGCCAGAGCGGTTTGATCTAGAGTATGTCGCCGAAGATGGCAGCCGCCAACGTCCGGTGATGATTCATCGGGCACCCTTTGGCTCTTTGGAGCGGCTCATTGGTATTTTGATTGAGGAGTATGCGGGCGACTTTCCCCTCTGGTTGGCCCCGTTACAGGCTCGCTTACTGCCCGTCAGTGAGGAGCAGTTGACCTTTGCCCATTTGGTGGTGAATCAAATGCTGGCACTGGGTTTGCGGGCAGAGGTCGATACTAGTGGCGATCGCCTCGGTAAGTTGATTCGCAATGCGGAGAAAGATAAGGTGCCAGTGATGGCGGTGGTGGGTGCCAAGGAAGTAGAGGCCAATTCCCTGAGCATTCGTACCCGTGCTGCTGGGGAGCTAGGTTCCCTGCCTGTGACGGAGGTACTGGAACGCTTAAGGGTAGCAAACGAAAGCCATGCTAATTTTTAATGGTTGGTGGAAGCTTTTTGCGCGCAACGATGTGAAAAAGATGCCAGTGTTTCTGCTCTCTAATTGCTGTAACGCCCGGGTGTTCTTCTTCCTCTAACCACTCAACCTCGAAGGTCTGGAGCAGGGCTTCAACCTGTTCACGACTGTGGTGGGTTCGGTTGGGGAACTTCACCCAGGAGTCACGATCGCCAAACAGTTGGCCACAGAAGCGTCCTCCTGGCTGGAGTGCTGTAACAATGGTGTCCCACAAGTGCGGAAAATTGGCAGGGGGACAGAAGGTAAGGCAAAAGCTAGCATTGATCAAATCAACCGCAGGGGGTAAGGTCAATTCTTCAAAGCGGATTCGTTGTGTTTGTAACCGGGCAGGCTGAAGGTCCGGGCGTTTGAGTAGGCGGTCAAAGGCTTCCTGTTCCCCATCAATGGCTAAAACACGCCAGCCCCGGCGCAGCAATTCTACGGTGTCGCGTCCATCTCCACAACCCAAATCTACGGCCAAGCGGGGTGCAGTAGAGGGTGGTTCTGCGTCGAACAGATCTAACGCTTTAAGCAGGGTGTCGCGGGGTGGGCGACCTTCCACTGCTTGATAGTAGGTCGCCCAGTGCTGCCCGGAGAAGATAGGATCAGTCGATTGAGTCATAAGCCAGCGATCGCTAACTCTGCATGGGTCTGGCAATCTTTAGGGCACACTCTGGCACAGGCTTCACAGCCCACACAATTATCAACATTGGTGATTGTCATCACCTTGCGCTCAATTTCATCTTCCTCTTCATCATCAACAAATTCACCCTCTTCATTTAACGCCCGCAGAGCCATTACGCCTCGCCCACAAACTTTTAGGCATCGGCCACAACCAATGCAGCGTTTAATATCAATTGCCTGCAAGAATCTGGGAGTCCAAACTTTGCCGCCGAATGTGATTCCTGTGAATGTGGTCATGATTGTGTTCTCCTAAACAAGGGCTTTGTAGTTTTTGACCCGATCGCCATCTGCCACTCCCAAAATTTTGGCGAGCCAAGGTGGTGGAGAAACCGCGATCGCCTGCTGTAATTCAGCTAATATTTCTCTGGCGGCACCTCCCTGTTCTTTTTTAATCGGATAAATGCCCGCTTGCACAACCTTTGCGGCTGCTGGCCCACCAATCGCGACGATATACACAACAGCACAATCTCGAATCAAGCTGACTCGAAAGGCATTTTTATCATCAGATAAGTCTGCTTCAATCGCTGAGCGAATGTCAATGAGCCGTATTTCTTTGGTAGATAACTGATAGATCAAATATCGTAAACAGGAGCCAAAATGGCCATCTAATCGTTCTCCTTGATTGGATGCGATCGCCACTCGAATGGAATTAGGCATCTCACCTTCTTGGTAAGTCTCAATCGCTGCTAGCTGCTCAATAGCATCGATTTCACCCCAAAGAATTCGAACAGCACTTTTGAGTATTGCAATATCTGATGCATTTGCATCTTCTCCATGTTCCTCTCCATCCAGCTCATAGGTTTGGCCAAGTGCTGTTTTGAGGTTGGTAACGGTGATCCGACTCAAACTGACTTCATCCAGGTGGCTTCCCAGATAGGTCTGTAGAGCCTCGATGAACTCAGCAATCGAGTATTCAGGAAATAACCTTGAGGCGAGGGCAATTCTCAAGGCAACTTCATTGGAAATTGGTTGGTTAGCCATTAGAGATCTTTCCGAAATCAACGTTTGAACATAAATTGCCTAGCCCCACTCAATCTCCTCAACCCTGATGGGAGACTGGCAAAACCACCTGCTTAATGCGGTTTAACAATGCGGACATAAACAGCGTTAATCATCATTTCGTTGAGCGTATGGCGCTGAGTGCCCACCCGAATAATAAACCGGGGAAAGCGCTGCTCTAGGGTGATGGTTTGACCAGGGATGAGGCCCATTTTTCTAAAGCTTTGGGCAGTCGCATCGTGCAACGTTCTAATTTGTTTGATGACCCCCTGTTCACCTGCCTGGAGTAGCTTTAACGATGAACCTTGAACTGAGAATCCGGTTGTTAGCATAAAGTTAGCTCCTCTAGAGTCGGCATTCTAATTGGTTGAAAAAACGACTGAGCCCTCTGATACTCCGTCTTTCAAGTGGGCAACTTAAGTCACACCTGGGTTACTAAAACCTGCCTTCGCGGCCTAGATAGGTTAAGGCTTTCTGTAACCCACAAAGGCGGGTTTTGATTGCCTAAATCGGTAGTCCTATTGAACTGTCAGAAGGGAAGAGGGGCTGTGCTCCTAGGCAGGAGGTTCCACACCTTCCACTTCCGAAATCATTTTCAATTTCATTGCGCTTAGCTACTCAGTGGCGGTTTTAACCGTTCAGAAGAAAGGATTTGTCAGTCAACCTAGTCGGCATTAGTAGCCTTCCATTGGGAAAAGTTTGGGGATCCGTGAACCGTCAAAATTGAACCCTCATTCACTTGCTGGTGCCAATGACCCGCTCAATTTCATTTGACGAGCCAACAGTCTACCAGGGGAATGCTGCAAGGCTGCTAATGCACTGATACCACTGCTGCTTTACCTAAACGTCTTGTTGGCATGTTCAGGACACTTTTACTCCCAACTCTTTGGCTGAGGTAGACGGATAGTTGAGGAATCGACGTCAACAAAGTTAATCGTACTGAATAACCCAAGACAGGCAAACAGATTCCAGGTCTTAAACTAAGTAGGCTTCCTGATGGGTGCGGATGGTGCAATTAGAACGTGGATAAGCCACACAAAGCAGAACAAAGCCCTTGGCAATTTGCTCTTCATCTAAAAAGACCTGTTCAGATTGATCCAATTCACCTTCAACGACTTTGCCAACACAACTGGAACAGGAGCCGGAATGGCAGGAGAAGGGTAAATCTAAGCCCTGTTCTTCAGCCGCTTCCAGAATTGTGGTTGTGTCTTCGACAGGAATTGTGAGATCGATCGCGCGTTTTTTGTTGATTAGATGGACTTGATAGGTCGCCATGATTGTGTTCTCCAAGGATAGAGGATGGGGGATGGGGTACAGGGAACGGCCTGAGGCAGATTTGCGATCGCTAACTTGTCTAAATGTGTAGGGCTATTGTGATAGCCAGACAAACCCTTGTCATCAGGCGGCACTTCCCTAGCTGCACGGTACCCCTGTGGGTGAACAATCCCCTGCCTTAAAGGATTGCCCGCAACCGCAGGATTCGGTAGCATTGGGGTTGCTGAACTTAAACCCGCTTTGGGTTAAGCCCTCAATATAATCAATCAACACGCCATCGAGTAAAGGCGCACTCTTGCGATCGATATAGATCTTGACTCTTCCTTCCTGCAAAATATCATCGGGTTTGGGTTCGCTGGTGATATCTAGGGCATACTGATAGCCACTACAGCCACCATCTGTTACCGAAACGCGGACTCCCCGTTGGGCGGAATTTTCACCCTTCGCCGAGCCTTGCAGAAATGTCCGTAACCGTAGTTCAGCAATTTCCGTCAAAAATATCGTCATACAACCTCCAGTGAGAGTAGAGAGATAAAAGTAAAGAGATAAGGGTAGAGAGACTTGAGATCGTGGATGTAATCAATCGAAAAGCTTAGAACTGTACCACCGAGGCAGAAGGAACATCGAGTGATGCCTGTGTGCCCTCTGGGGCTGTGGGGCAAGGTTTCAGGTAATCTAGCTATAGCTAAGCTGGTGGGGGTGGAGTGCAGGGGTGTCCCCCAATAGACTCATCAACCTGGCGATCTCGACAACATCCTGATTCTTTAGTGAATTGCGTGGGCACAATGGATGCGAGCAAGACAGAACCGTGAGCAGTGGCTGTGACGCAGGTTATATCGCTGCGCACAGACAGGAATCATTAAGATCCCGACAACAATCCAATCACTAATTTGATCAATAGGGGGGCGTAGACCATGCTAAGCAGGAGACAAAATCTTCCTAGGGAGGTCAGAAATAGTCGCATCACATCATCTGATAACTTGAGGCCACTGTGCAGAAGTGCTATCGCAACAACCAGAGTCATCATTGAAACCAGCATGATGCTTCCTCCTGAGTGTTAGATTCTGCAAGGCGACGACTTTTCGCGCCACAGACCGGACAGTTTGGGTCATGATAAGGCCGCCGCTTGGCAAACTCAGCGCGGCTCAAATCCATCGTTAATAATTGGGAATACAACGGCGTCCCCAAACCTGTAATCAGCTTAATGGCCTCTAATGCAGTGAGGCAGGCTAATGTTCCCGAAACGGCCCCTAGCACCCCAAAGCCACGTTTATCCCAATCAGGTTTTTCAGGGAAAATACAGGACAAACAGGGCGTTAAACCTGGAACAATGGTGGTCAGGTAGGCATCCATATCATTCATAGCGGCTTCAACCATTGGTTTGCCCCAGCGCACACAGGCGGCATTGAGCAACTCTCGCTCCACAAAGTTATGGGCGCAATCCAACACGACATCAGCAGATTGTACAAGCGCATCTACGTTCTTATCTGTCACGTAGTCACAAATTGCATCAATCTGTACATCTGGATTAATCGCTTCCAGGGTGGCTTTTGCCTTGAAGACGCGGGGCTTACCCACCCAGTCGTGGGTCATCAAAACCTGGCGATTCATGTCATCCAGTCGCAGTTCCCCCCCCCGCAGGAGAATAAGGCGTCCGACCCCTGCCACTGCCAGGTAGAGTGCTGCTGTTGCCCCAAGTCCACCCACTCCAGTGACCAAAACCGTTGTATCTTTCAGTCGCTGCTGCGACTCTTCACCAAACCCAGGCAGCATGATTTGACGACGATAGCGCTCTAATTCAGTTGGTGTCAGGGGTTGCACGTTGCTATCTCCACTCAGTCATTTGGGGTTAAAGTTAATCGGAGCCAATTTCAGACAGTAAAACCACATTCTGGGGTTTGTCATTGAACACCTTGAACAGCTTTTCGTTCAGGGGTGAAGAGGTCGTAAAGGTGTTATAAGCCTGTTCCAGTGCTGCCTGGTAACGCTTCAGCTTCTCGGATTCATCTAGATCTGGAGATTCTGAGTCAATAGCTTTGATGAGAGAGGAAAACTTCTGGAGAATATGCAGCCGATTCACATTAACAAATTGTGGATCATAAGGAAGTCCGAAGAATTCAAGGTAATCTTCTGCATTAACCAGGCGATTAAATTGAGCCAGGGTTTTACTCATGGTTTCTGCTCCCGTTGCTTTAGCTGAGTTTTGAGTTGATCGATCTGCCGATAGATCTGGTAGGTCTCTGTTGCAGCTTCAATCAAACGTTCATAGTCGGTGGGTAATCCTTCTGCTAGATCATGGAGATCCATTTTCATTTGGCCGGCTTTACTGTTCAGGCGCTTGATTTGATTTTTGAGTTCCTCAGTGGTGAGAATTTCTGTTGTTTGACCCATGAATCCTCCATTTTTTAAGTCGATTGATAGCCATAGCTAGCTGATTGAGGCCGGGGTGCAAGGGGGAAAGACTAGCTAGGGGCACTACCCCCTCACCCCCTTAACCTTCAATGCGGCAGGCAACCTGGCAATCACTATCGATCTTTGATTTGCCTTTTTAGCCGTCAGAAATCTAAACCTTAGAGCCTGCCAACTTCAGGAAAGCGGTTTGCCAGATTAATGCCAGATTCAATTATTTTTTGGCCCTCTGCCTCTAGCTTTTCCAGAGAGTCAAACCCAAACCGTTGGGCATCCCGCAGGGTTTTGGAGACGACTAGCAGGCGACCAGAAAAAACCAGTGCCCAGCCAAATCCCTCATGGCTTAAGTCGATGACGACCTGACAAAGGAGTCCGGTTTTTTCTTCAATTTGGTGGGCGATCGCCCGGTAGAATGCCAAAATCCGTCCTTTGGTGATAGGGTCTACATCCCCTTCTACCGAAATTTCGCGTTTCTGAGCTTTACTGACCACATAGGGTTTCAGCAATAATTCATCAGACCAGTTGCGATAGGTGCCGTAGGGATCGTTGGCACGAATTTGTTGGACGATCGCCTTCAAGAAGGGGCTATTTGCTGTATCCGTTGGAGTTGGAGTTGTGGTAGCGGTCATAGGGTTACTTCTTCCTTTGTATCATCAAGTTCATCTAGGGCGGGACTACGTTGCAACAAGGCTTTTCTCAGCCAAGGTGGGGGACTACCGTTCAGGGTTTGCACCAGTTTCGTCAGAACATCTGTAATTTCTTGTTCTTCCGACTGGGCTTTGATGGGGGTAATGTGCTGCTTGATCAGGCGTGCTGCTGCACTCCCCCCAATCGTTGATACATAAACGATAGTGCAATCATGAAGCGCTTCAATTTTGGGCAATAATTTATCTTCGTTGCCATCTTCATTTAAGTTGCCATCAAACTTTAAGGTTTCAACAAATCGATAGTCTGTTTGATTGACCTCATACACATCAATTTTTTTAGCTGATCCGAAGTGGGAATTGATATGAATGTTGTCACTGGTTGTGAAGGCAATTTTCATGGGATCTCCTCCTTTAATTAAGATGGAAGGTGATGAACCTGCTGTTTTGAATGATTTCACCTACTCAAAATCTAAAACTCAAAACCTTCTGGTAAGCCATGGTGGAAATAAGCCTGCTGCTTAAAAAGCTTGAAACACAGAAAATTTTTCACTTTGCATTTTGCATTCCGCGTAGGGGTACGCGTGCCGGACATGATTTTCTTCCTGTTCTAAAAACAAATTACCCAGGTCAAACAGCAACTGCATAACGCCACGATAGCCAACGGTGCAGCGTTGACCGTTGCCGAGGCGATCAAAAATGGGAAAGCCCAGACGATAGAGGGGGCTGTGCAGACGACGGGCGATCGCCGCGACATTAGAGTTACCAATCAACAAATCAGAGCCAGCGGCCAACTGCTCAAAGTCTTCCAAATCGCCAATGACGACCGTTTCTACCGGGAGTCTTTCCAGCAATGGGGATTTGGTAGTGGTCACGGCTGCCTGAACCTCTGCCCCCATGCTTTGCAGAAAGTAAACCGTTGACCCGAGCAAGTCGGGTTCTAGTGCCAGGGATACCCGTTTGCGTCCAAAAAAGAAGTGGGTATCCAGCATGGCATCTTGCAGTTGAGTCCGCTGGCGACGATATTTATCGGGGACAGGCAACCCACTCAAGTCTGCCAATCCCTCTAAGAAGTTATCCACCGCATCCAGAGTATTCAAACTAGGAAAGACCTCATAGGGAATGCCGAACCGCGTCTGTAGGGCCTCTGCGGCATTTCGCATACTCTCGCCCAATGCCAGCGTGTAAACCGAACTGCCAATTTCCCGCAGCTCTGCCAAGCTGGTGCCGCCACTGGTAACCGTGTTGTAAGAGTCATCTAAATGCCCATCTAGGGAGAGAGACAGGTCAGGAACCGCGATCGCGCTCAAGCCAAAGGCTGCCACGATTTCTTTAATTTCCTGGACATCTCCTGGTGCAAAGGCAGAACTGATCAGAAGCGTGATTTGATCGGGGCGGGTTTCTCCGGGTTGGGGCAACTCCCTGAGAATGCTTTCAACCGTCGCCGCAAAACCATCCTGTAGCGCACCTTTGAAATCTGGTGTAGAGACAAAGACGATGGGTAAATCATGGAGTTCAGGATGACGTTTACGAATAGTTTGCAAAATCCCTGTCATATCATCCCCACGGGTTTCGGTTAATCCCGTGGTGCACAGTCCAATCATCGACGGCTTTGACTTTTCCACTAACGTCAAAATGGCCTGCTCAACATTTTCTTCACCCCCCAGGATTGTGCTGACTTCGGTCATGGCAGTGGTTGACAGAGGAATGGCCTCCCGAAAGTGGCGGACGAGCATGACTTTGGCAAAGGCGGTGCAACCCTGGGAGCCATGAAACAGGGGCATGATACCTTTGAGTCCCAGAAATGCCAGGGCAGCACCCAGGGGCTGGCTCTGCTTGAGGGGATTGACCGCAACGGATTTTCTTGGTGTTGTAATAGTTGCCATTAAATGACCTCCGTATCCCACGGGGCTGGTTTGCGAACTTGTGCCCAAACTGGGCTATACAGAGCTTCTTCTAGCTCTCGGGCCATTTCCACCATGCCGACATAGCCCGCATAGGGATGGTGACGCTCTTGGTTGATGTCGAGAAAAGGAATTTTGGCTTTCAGCGCAGTGTACTGGTTCCGCCCACCGGCAATCAGCATGTCAGCTTTGGTTTGGGCAATTACCCGCAGAAGTTCCTGGGCATTGCCTTTTTCCAGCATGATGCCGTCTTGACCCAATAATTCTCTAATGCGGGCCTTATCTTCTTCGGTGCTTTTCTTGGTGCTGGTGGCGCACACTTCCATACCCAGATCTTTTGCCGCAGAAATGATGGACCAGCTTTTTACTCCGCCGGTGTAAAGCACCACGCGCTTGCCTTTCAAGCGAGCGCGATAGGGTGCCAGCGCATCATCTAATCGATGGGTTTCTTCGGTGATGAGTTGTTCGACTCGTTGTTGCAAATCCGCATCCCCTAACCTGGCAGCAATATTGCGCAAACAGCGGTTCATGTCGGCCACCCCGTAGAAAGATTCTTCGATATAGGGAATGCCGTAGCGCTCCTCCATTTTGCGGGCCATGTTGATCAGGGCTTTGGAGCAGATCATCACGTTGAGTTTAGCCCGGTGGGAGCAGGCAATATCCTGATAGCGCCCATCGCCGGTAATTTGAGCCAAAACTCGAATTCCCAATTTCTCAAACAGGGGCAACACACCCCACAGTTCGCCGGCAATGTTGTACTCTCCAATCAGGTTGATGTCGTAGGGGGTGGTATACTCTGGTTCCCGTGTGCCGACCACATATTCCAGCAGACTTTCTCCTCCGACCCGGTTGCCTAAATTTTTACTGCCAATAAACCCAGGAGAATTTACAGGAACAACAGGCACGCCGGTCTTCTCTGCCGCTTTCTGGCACACGGCATCTAGGTCATCCCCAATCAGGGCAGTGACGCAGGTGGAGTAGACAAATACGGCGGCGGGATTATAGCGCTCTTTTACCTCCAGAATGGCTTTGTAGAGCTTTTTCTCACCACCGAAGATGACATCATTTTCATTCAGGTCAGTTGTGAAGCCCATTTTGTAAAGCATTGGGCCAGAAGAAAGGCTGCCACGACTGCCCCAGGAGTTTCCAGCACAGGCGATGGGGCCATGCACCAGATGGGCGGCATCCGTAATCGGCACCAGGGCAATCATCGCTCCATCAAAGGCGCAACCTCCTTGGGCAGCTCCAGGTTGGGCTACCTGAGTGCAGGATTTATTCTTACCTTTGCCTTCTTTTTTGTGATTGTGTTCACAAGCCGACTCGCTCAGGAGTTCGTTGATTTTGCCTTGAGTGAGTTTCATGGAAGTAGGAGGGGTAAAGGGGTGGAGAGGGATAACTGAAGGAAGTGGTGTTGCTTAATGAAGGGATGAATTGGGGGGCTATCCAGATTCAGCAACGTCAAGGAAGCTTTTTAGATCTCAGATTTTTACAGAAGGGGATAGAGGTTAGAGGGCAGAGAACCGGATAAAAAAGACTGGAGGATCGAGGTTTGCGTTTCTTCATTTGTCCTAACTGTTATGGCTGTTGCCATTCAAGACATCTGAGGTTGAGCATTTCAGATGGATTAGCAGATGTATTTTTCAATGTCTTCACCGCAAACATCTGAGAGATAGCTAAGGGCGCGAAAGCGGAGGGAAACAAATTCGTTGTAGAAGGGGTTCAGTTCACACAGGGGCGGGGTATGGAAGGGGTGGCCGAATAGGGTGAAGCGACGCTCGAAGGGGCAGGTGCAGGGAATCAGTTGACAGATCAGATGGGCAACACGCGGGTTATGAATTTCGAGGCGATCAATCCAGTGGCGGATGGGTGTGAGAAAACCAACGAGAGGCGAGGTAGAGGGATGGAAAAGAGTAGCCATAGGAAGGAAAGGGGGATAGGAGGTAAAGGCGGGTTGACAATCAGATTTGATAACGATTGATTGAAACCCGCCCGTACAGGGGAGATTAGCGAATCAGGTCATAGGAGATGTCTGTTTTCGCTGGGATGATGGTGTTGCGATCGAGTTCATCCAGGATTGTGTTCACCACCCAATTCAGAATGTTGATGGTGCCCTGGTAGCCGTAAGTGGCGTAGCGGTGCAGGTGATGGCGATCGAAGATGGGATAGCCAATTCGCACCATAGGGGTGTGGGTATCGCGCCATAGGTATTTGCCGTAGGAGTTGCCGATGAAGAAGTCAACGGGTTCTGTGAACAGCAAGGAGCGCATGTGCCACAGGTCTTTACCACCCCAGATGGTAGCACCGGCCCCAAAGGGGCTGGAATCGAGCAGGGCACGTAGCTCTGCTTCAAACTCTTCGTTGCTGTTGGTTACCACAATGTGTATGGGTTCTGCACCCACTTCTAACAAAAATTGGGTTAAACCAATCACTAAATCAGGATCCCCATAGTGAGCAACCTTTTTCCCATGTAACCAAGCTTGAGAGTCTGTCAAAGCATCTACTGCGCGACCCCGTTCTTCTTCTAGCTCTTTGGGAATGGGCTTGCCGGTTAAGGCAGACAATTTCATTAAGAACTCATCGGTGCCGCGAATCCCAACAGGGCGATTCACGTAGGTCTTTTGACCCCACTCTTTCTCGATATATTCACGAGTTTTGATGGTGGAATATGCCTGGAAGGCGATTGTGGCTTCTCCATTAATTGAATCTGCCGCATCTTCTAGCTTTGTCCCACCTGGATACATGTTGTATTCCCCAGTATTGGGAGAATCCAAGTATTCTGAATTGTCTGCTAGTAGCGTGTAGTCAATGCCCATCAACGTGGCAATGCGCTTGATTTCTCGCAGGTTGCCAATGTAGGTTTCAAATCCAGGGATGAAGTTGATCTTACCGTTGGTACTTTCTGCCTTTTTGTCTTTGGTCAGGTTGGTCAGAATCCCCTTCATCATGTTGTCGTAGCCCGTGATGTGGGAGCCGACAAAGCTGGGGGTGTGGGCATAGGGCACTGGAAATTCTTGCGGTACTGACCCCGCTGTCTTAGCGTTGGTGATGAAGGCTTGCAGGTCATCTCCGATGACTTCTGCCATGCAGGTGGTGCAAAGAGCAATCATTTTGGGCTTATACAGGTTGTAACTGTTTGCCAGGCCCTCAATCAAGTTGTTTTGTCCACCAAAGACTGCTGCATCCTCAGTCATGGAAGACGAGACTGCCGAGAAGGGTTCTTTAAAGTGCCGAGTGAAGTGGCTGCGGAAATAGGCAACACACCCCTGGGAACCATGGACAAAGGGCAGGGTACCTTCAAAGCCAACGGCTGCCAGGATAGCACCGAGGGGCTGACAAGCTTTAGCAGGGTTAACAGTTAGTGCTTCCCGGGCAAAGTTTTTCTCCCGGTATTCCCAGGTTTTTGTCCACTCTGCCGTTTGAGCTACTAAGTCGGGATCATGTCCGCCTTCAAACTCTTTCTTTGCAGCAAACAGTTCCTGATATTCGTCCTGGTGGAATAATTCAGCGTGATCTTTGATGCGATCGATGTTGTTCTGAGCCATGATGGATGTTCTCCAAAGTTGATCAGGGAGGGGGGAGGGAAGGGGATAGGGGGGAGGGACAGGGGCGGAGCCAGAAGTTTAAGGCTCAATCACCCTGTGCCCTCATCACCCCGTTTACTCTTCAGTTGTTTTCCACGGTGCACCAATCAGGCTCCAGGTGGGGCTGTTGAGTGCGAGATCCATATCGCGGGCGAAGATGGCGAAGCCGTCGTAACCGTGGTACGGCCCAGAGTAATCCCAGGAGTGCATTTGGCGGAAGGGAAGCGCCATTTTTTGGAAGACATACTTTTCTTTGATGCCAGAAGCTACCAGGTCAGGCTTCAGTTCTTTAATGAATGCTTCAAACTCATAGGCGGAAACGTCATCGTAAATCAGGGTGCCGTTTTCCACGTAGTGTGTAGTGCGCTTATAGTCGTCGTTGTGCCCAAACTCATAGCCTGTGCTGATGAGCTGCATTCCTAGGTCATGGAAGGCGGGAACAACGTGGCGGGGACGCAATCCTCCTACCATTAGAGCCACCGTTTTGCCTTCTAAGCGGGGACCGTATTTGGCAATCACGGCTGCGGTTTGGGCTTCGTATTTGGCGATGACGGCTTCTGCCTTTGCCTGGATGGTTTCGTCGAAGCGGGCGGCAATGGTTCTGAGGGATTCGGCAATTTGGGTTGGGCCAAAGAAGTTATATTCCAGCCAGGGAATCCCGTAGGCTTCTTCCATATGGCGGGAGATATAGTTCATTGAGCGGTAGCAGTGAACCAGATTCAGCTTTACAGAAGGGGTGTTAATCATCTCATGCAGGGTGCCATCCCCTGACCACTGAGCCACTACCCGCAGACCAATTTCTTCTAAAAGAATGCGGCTGGACCAGGCATCTCCACCAATGTTGTAGTCACCGATGATAGCAATGTCGTAGGGAGTGCCCTCAGGAGCAGTTCCCTCTTTTTTGGCTTTGTCATATTGAGGGAAAACCCAGTCGCGCACCGAATCGTTGGCGATGTGGTGTCCCAGGGATTGAGAGACTCCCCGGAACCCTTCGCAACGGACAGGAACGACTGTTTTGCCAATTTCTCTAGCAGACTTTTTGGCGACAGCTTCAATGTCATCGCCAATCAGTCCAATTGGGCATTCTGATTGAATAGAAATGCCTCGGTTGAGGGGGAATAGTTCTTCGAGTTCGGTGATTAGTTTGGCTAGTTTTTTGTCTCCTCCAAACACAATGTCGCGTTCCTGGAAGTCGGAGGTAAATTGCATGGTACCGAAGGTATCAATGCCGGTGGTGCCAATGTAGTAGTTGCGACGACCCGACCAGGAGTAGTAACCACAACCGACAGGCCCGTGACTGATGTGAATCATGTCTTTGATGGGGCCCCAAACGACGCCTTTAGACCCGGCGTAGGCACAACCGCGAGTCGTCATGGAACCGGGAACCGATTTGATGTTGGACTTGACGCCGCAATCAGATTTGCCTTCTTCGTAAACATTCAGATGCTTTTCCCGTTTTTTCTTGGCTTTATCGGGATAGGCTTCCAGAACTTCTTTGATCAGTTCTTTTTTCGTAACAACGGGATTCTCTTCAAGAGTAGCGGATTCGGGAGGTGTCATAGTCTGCCTCTCTGGATAGTGGGTAAAGGATGGAGGGGAAGAAGGAGAGGGGAGGGGTGGAAGAGTGGAGAAGTGGAGGGGTAAAGGGGCGGAGCAATCATTACCCATCGCCCCCTTTACCTAATCACTCCATCACCCCGTTCCCTTCAGGGCCGGTGATCTGTCGGAACTACTAGGCGACCCCTGCAGGTGCTCTGGTGCCTTGCTGAATTGCTTTCTGGTATTCTTCTTCGCCACCTAGGATGCCAAATTCAACCAACAACTCTTCTAGTTCGTCCATAGAGATGGGCGTGGGAATGGCAAGATTCTTGTTGTCGATGATTTTCTTGGCCAAGGTGCGGTATTCTTCAGCTTGTTGGCTATCAGGTGCATACTCGATCACGGTCATCCGACGCAATTCAGCGTGTTGAACGATGTTGTCACGGGGGATGAAGTGCAGAAGTTGAGTGTTCAGCCGTTTTGCCAGGGTTTCAATCAGTTCTAGCTCGCGGTCAACCTTACGGCTGTTGCAGATCAAACCACCTAGACGCACACCACCGGAGTGGGCATATTTCAGAACACCACGGGCAATGTTGTTAGCGGCGTACATGGCCATCATTTCACCAGAGGTGACGATGTAGATTTCCTGTGCTTTGCCTTCCCGGATAGGCATGGCAAAACCACCGCAAACCACGTCGCCCAATACGTCGTAGGATACGAAGTCTAGGTCTTCATAAGCACCGTTTTCTTCCAGGAAGTTGATGGCAGTGATGATGCCTCGTCCTGCACAACCGACACCGGGTTCGGGACCACCTGACTCCACGCAACGAACATTGCGGTAGCCGGTCAATAACACTTCTTCCAGTTCCAAATCTTCTACTGCGCCACGCTCGGCTGCCAGGTGCAGAATGGTGGTTTGGGCTTTGCTGTGCAGCATCAAGCGAGTGGAGTCGGCTTTGGGGTCACAACCAACGATCATGACGCGTTGACCGAGTTCAGCCATACCCGCGATCGTGTTTTGGGAAGTGGTGGATTTACCAATTCCACCTTTTCCATAGAATGCTATCTGTCTGATACTTTCGTCAGTCATGGAATGATCTCCTTTGGGATAGTCAGAGTTTTATGAGTGGACATCAGTCAACCAGTGTTAGCTAGCTACAAATCAGGATGTTGTAGACGACTGGGTTAGGGGGTTGGGTGCGATCGCACCAGGGGGCGATCGCCCAACCGGGATAGATAAAATTTGGGGATTGTTCATGAATTAAAGGGACAGGGTTAGAGATAAGAGTGTGGTAGGGCGAAGAGGGGGTCGGGTAATTTCCCGACTTCTTCTCGTCTTCCACTCACTCACCGATTCCTCCACACCTTGACTTACTCCACAGCTTCAACAACAAGGCTGGGTGAGACTCGTTCTTTGATGCGGACTTCGATTGCGTTTTTGAGCGTTGCCATACTGCTTTCACAGGAACCACAGGCACCTTTGAGAATGACTTTGACCACGTTGCCCTCGAGGTCATAGAGGTCAACATCACCTCCATCTGCGAGTAAGACAGGGCGCACTTCTTGTAAGACAGCCTGGATGAGTGCAATTTTTTGAACGGTTGTGAGGGGATGAGTAGGATTTAACCCAACTTCGGCAGTGATGCGAGCAGCTGTTGCTTCTTTTTCTTGCTGAATGGCGAAGAGAATATCTTCAATATCGACTAGACAGGAGCCACATCCACCACCTGCTTTGACATAGCTAGTGACTTGTTCAGCGGTGGTTAGATTATTTTCAATGATGATGCGGCGAATGCGATTATCACTCACGCCATAACAGGAGCAAACTAGAGCACCTTCATCTTCTTCGTGATGTTCAATTTCAATGCCGCGATATTTAAAGATCGCAGCTTCTAGTGCTTCCTTTCCCATCACAGAGCAGTGCATTTTCTCTTCTGGCAAGCCTCCCAGAAAATTAGCAATATCTTGATTACTGACTTTTAGAGCTTCATCTAGAGTCAGTCCTTTAATCATCTCAGTTAATGCAGAAGAAGAGGCGATTGCGCTGGTGCAGCCAAAGGTTTGAAAGCGAGAATCGAGAATTTTATCTGTATCGACTTCAATCTTGAGGTGTAGTCTAAGTGCATCACCACAAGCAATGCTACCAACTTCACCAAAGACAGTTGCAATACCTGGTTCGTTTGTTGCTTCTATCACTCCCTGATTGCGGGGATTGTAGAAGTGCTCCATTACTTTTTCGGTATAGTCCCACATGGCGGTGTTTCCTGAAGAATAGAGGAGGAGAGGGGGAAGGGGAAGAAGATAGAATCCAGACATTCAAAATGACTTTTGACGAAGTCGCTAAGGCATTGGTAAAACCTGTCTGCACGACTGATAATACTCAAAACCTAAATATTTGATCACTTGGTTACGCTGTTGCTGTAGTAACTTCTTCTCTTCCTTTTAACCACTCTGCGTCGTCACTGTTGAAAGGTGACATTACCCGCAGGCGCTCAATGATGTCAGGGAGAATTTCAAGAACGCGATCAATTTCGACTGTAGTGGTATATCGAGAAAGGCTGAAGCGAATGGAGCCATGTAAGGTGGTGTAAGGAAGCCCCATGGCTCGTAACACGTGGGATGGCTCTAAAGAACCTGATGTGCAAGCTGATCCAGAGGATGCGCATACCCCAAATTTGTCTAAGGATAGAAGAATAGCTTCTCCTTCGATGTACTTGAAGCCAATATTGGTGGTGTTGGGAAGACGATTTTGGGGATCGCCGTTCACTTCACAATCAGGAATTGTCGCGAGGATGCCTTTTTCTAAACGATCACGCAGTTTCTTTTCTTGGGGGATATCGGCGAGATGCTCCTGAGCCAGTTCTGCCGCTTTGCCTAGACCAATAATGCCAGCCACGTTCTCGGTTCCGGCGCGGCGTCCGCGTTCCTGGTGTCCTCCAATCAGCAGGGGACGAAAGCGAAATCCCCGTCTGACAAACAGCGCTCCTACACCTTTGGGCGCGTGTAATTTGTGGCCGGAGATGGTCATCAAATCAATCACACTTGTTTTCATATTCAGGGGTAGTTTTCCGGCAACCTGCACAGCATCGACGTGGAAGGTGGCACCGTATTCTTTGGCGATCGCGCCTGCTTGCTCTACGGGAAATACTGTGCCCGTCTCGTTGTTGGCATACATCATTGAAACCAGGGCCGTATTGCCTGTCATCGCCGCTTCCAGTTCCATCAGGTCTACCTGTCCCTTGCGATTAACAGACAGGTAAGTGACCGTGTAGCCCTGCTTTTCCAGTTGTTTGAATAGGTTCAAAACACAGGCGTGTTCGACCTGGGTGGTAATCAGGTGTTTGCGATCGGGTTGGGCAGCTAGGGCAGCTCGAATCGCGGCATTGTTGCCTTCGGTGCCACAACTGGTGAAGATGATTTCAGATTCCTCTGCTCCCAACAGCGACGCAACTTGAAACCGGGCATGTTTCAGGGCTTTGCTGACCTGCCCACCAAAGCGATGCATGGAAGAAGGATTGCCATAGTACTCTGTCAAGTAAGGCAGCATTGCCTCTAGGACTTCTGGATCTACTTTGGTTGTGGCGTTGTTATCAAGATAAATGACTGGGTTCATGAATGGACTCCCACCAGTGTAGAAGGGTGTAATTGTCTGGATAAGGCTTGTGAGTAGCGCTCGAACCAATGTTTCCAATAATCAGACTGGGAGTTTGCTTTTAACCGTGAGATCAGTGCGTTGTAGGTTGTGAACCAGTTATCCCAGTAGTTGTTAGTCAAATGAGCGCGCGACCGCGGGAAAACGGTCAAACTGGGAACGCATCCTCCAGTTGTTGGGCAGACAGCCCAGCACTGAGGCATTGAGTAGTGACCTACACAATCATTACAGCGTTCAGGATTGATTTGATAGTGTTGTTCGTTTTGGGTAATTGCCCCAGTTGGGCAAGCAGATTGACAACGATGACATTCAATACATTGGCTGGTGATAATGTAGGTCATAACAACCTCCTAATTCAGTTTTGAGTTCTCAACAACGAGTGATGAGTTTGATGATCTAACTCATCGCTCAAGTCTCACGCTTCAAAACTCTTGAATGTGCTGGTCGTAAAACTCCCTTGCCACTTTTTCAATCACATCGTAGGCTTCAACCACGTGCAAACCAGCCTCTCTTAGCTCAGCCTTCGGGCATTCGCCTACCTTAGAAACCAGAATTGCTTTGCAATCTGCGATCGCCTGAATCACATATTCCAGCGTGGCATCTTCGCCATAACCGCCCTGACAGTATTGGTCAATCTTGCGGTGTCCCACAAATTTAGCTTCGTTGGCATCGACTTCAAAGATCTGGAATTCTTTGGCGTGACCAAAATGCTGGTTGACAATGCCGCCGCCCTTGGTTGCCACTGCCACCAGGATTTTGGGACTGTTTTTGATGCGCTCACTGGGTTTGACTTTGGCTTTTGCCAGCTTGATTTCTTCTTTGAACCGCTCAATGCCCGCGTGAACTTCCCGCCGTAGTTCCAGATCGTACTGTTCTGGCATCTCCATAAACTTATCTTTGGTGAATTCTTGGCTGCGATCTTCGCCCAGCAGCCCAACGGCATCGGCACGACACTGGCGACAGTGGCGCATCATCTTCATGTTGCTGTCAGCGCACTTGTCTTGCAGCTTTTTCAGTTCCTTGGGCGTAGGCCCCCGCTGCCCCGTTAAACCAAAGTAGGTGCCGTGTTCCGGTGCCGAAATCAACGGCATAATATTGTGCAAAAAGGCCCCCTGTTCTCGGATAACCCGATCAACTTCCACCAGGTGCTCATCATTGATGCCCGGAATCATGACCGAATTGACTTTGCACAGAATATCGGCTTCCCGCAAGGCCTGTAAGCCTTCCATTTGTCGCTCATGCAAGATCCGGGCAGCTTCCAGCCCTTTATAGCGTTTGCGGCGATAGTGAACCCAGGGATAAATCTTTGTCCCAATTTCTGGGTCTACCATGTTGATGGTGATGGTGACGTGATCCACATTCAAGGCTTTGATGCGATCGACGTAATCGGGCAACATTAAACCATTTGTTGAGAGACACAGTTTAATATCTGGTGCTTTATCGGCAATCAACTCAAAGGTGCGAAATGTCTTTTCAGGATTCGCCAAAGGATCCCCTGGCCCTGCAATTCCTAACACAGTCATTTGGGGAATCTTGCCTGCAATCACCAGCACCTTATGGGCGGCTTCTTCTGGCGTCAGCAACTCACTCACCACACCCGGGCGGCTTTCGTTAGCACAGTCATACTTGCGATTGCAGTAGTTGCATTGAATGTTGCAGGCAGGAGCAACAGCAACATGCATCCGGGCATAGTGGTGGTGAGCTTCTTCACTGTAACAGGGATGCTTCGAGATTCGATCCAACATCCGCTGATCTAGATTGGCGCTTGTATTGGGATTAGTGCTGCAACCACAGCTATCAGCACTTTTTTTCTGCGTCACCGTATTTTTAGTGATCGTAATGTCTGTAACAGTCTGAGCCGCAGGGTTAGAGAGCAGTTCTGAAGATGGAGGTGGTGTCATTGACTTTCGGCAGGGTTAAGTGGATAGTGCCACGGAGAAAAACGTCTGCTTGTGGTCTCTGAGAAAGCGCTTGAAGTCACCCGGTACAGACAATCCACCGCTGTGGACTAGAGGCTGCATTTATCTATGAAAATGCATTTGCTGGTGCTGTGGTATCAGTGACTTCTTTGCGGCTTAGCTTAATTGACAGAGTGTGATGCAGTTGCGTTATCCTCACATCCCATCTCCTAGCGAGAAGCCTAAATTTGAGCGTTGGTTGGAAGAACCTGTGCTTCTGCTGGGGAGCGTTGAGTGATTGGCGTTATGAGAGTTATAGCAGCCGCTCAATGTCACCCAAATGAGGCAAAGCCGGTAAGAGTTATTGAATTCATTAGACCGTACTCAAACTGACAAACCCAGCCTAGATCGGGCCTCGATTTTTTTATCGGGTTAGGGTACGAGTATTTTTTAGATAGGGCACAAGCATTTTTTAAGTTGGGTAGCGGTATTTTCTGTACTCAACTCAAAGGTCGAAAAAATAAGGATTCAGGGATAATTCCAGCTTCTTTAGAAATTTCAAAGGCTGTACTCAAAATATCGTCAAAATCATTCAAAGCTAGGTTTAGAGAGCATCATTTGACTGTTTTGTCAGCTTTCGCTTTACCACTTTTAAGCAAAGACTTGGGGAGAAATCCTACAGATACGCCACAGCAATATCTAAATTTCAGTTCTGTATTTAAAGTAGCACTTTCCTAAAAATAAGAGGGGTTATCACAATTATTTTCACTTTTGTTCATGTCGAACAAAGTTATAGTATAAATAGACGCATTTGATACAGTTTTATTGATTTGAGTACAGACTCTGGTATCAGACTGGCCCGGTGATTAACTTTCTGAAAAGGTCGCCAGTGCTTGGTTTTGGTATGAGTACTCAAATACTGACGCCTCTGCTAGTTAATACCAGTCCCCATTCTCGAAAATTCTCGTCCCTTAACCTAAAAAAAAAAAGAAAGCTTCTCTGAGTAAGGATTTGGGGGCTGAGTACAACTCTAGTAATTCAATAACTCTGACACAGGTGGCTGAATCTGCGTTGGTTCTGCCTGCCTGATATAAGCAGGACAACAGAACACCGTTTTTAATCTGAAAGTAATGCAGCCTCCTTCTCCTCCAATCCTAATTTCCCTGCCGGGATCTTTACCCAAGAGCCTTTCTGAGGAACTGGAGTACCCACCAAAGGCTGTGAACTTCATCTGCGATCGCCTGTTTGAGGGCTTCCATGGCTTGAGAACGGCCTGGCAAACCCTGAGGGAAGATTTCTGTATCATCTTTGATCGCGATCCGGCAGCCCATCACTGGCTAGAAGTGGTCAGTTGTTACCCTGGTTTTCATGCAATTGTCTTGTACCGTTTGGCGCACTGGCTACATCTTCGGCGGATAATGCTCATCCCCCGGCTGATCTCTCACCTGACCCGATTTCTCACTGGGATTGAGATTCATCCTGGTGCGGTGATTGGTAAAGGAGTTTTTATCGACCATGGCATGGGTGTGGTAATTGGGGAGACTGCGATCGTGGGTGACTACTGCCTGATTTATCAGGGGGTCACCCTGGGTGGCACAGGTAAAGAAACAGGCAGACGTCACCCTACCTTAGGTCAGCATGTAGTCGTGGGCGCAGGTGCCAAGATTCTTGGCAATATCCAAGTTGGTGACTATGCCCGCATTGGAGCTGGATCCATTGTGTTGCGAGATGTGCCCTCCCATTGCACTGCTGTCGGAGTGCCCGGTCGTAATATTTGTCGAACCAATACACAAACCTGCCCCCTTGAGCACGAACAAGTTCCTGATGTTGAAGCGGTTGCAGTCAAAGCATTGCTTGATCGACTGGAACTGTTAGAGCAACAAATTCACCAGTTAACTCAGAATCGTTAATTACCTTTATCTTCCCTAACCCTGTCTGTGAGGTAATCCTAATGTCTTCCCTGCCCTCTGCAAAACCTGGTATTCCCCAGGTTGATACCCTGCCAAATTTTCAGACTTCTATGACCCATGTTGTTTCCGTCCCACGGGGCGATCGCTGGCGGATTTATCATCGCCTCCAGGAATTGATGATTCCCTGCTGGTGCTTGCCTGATGGCTCGCTACGAGTCGAAGTAAAACACAGTATCGCGGCCATTCTATTACGCAGTGTTGTACAGCAGTTTATTGCCCCTCGCATAGAGATGGTGAACTGGCTAGAGCGATGTTGGACTGCTGATCAGCCCAGGTGATAGAGACAGTGGATGATCTTGCACACCTCTGAGTTGTGCCTGCCCTCCTGCCCTTCTCTCTCGACGTTCCCTTTCCTCTTTTCTCAATTCTTTTACTCTTAGGAAATCGCAAAATGACACAAGCACAGGCACTCGTACAAGAATTTGGCCAGGTTCAAGTCAATCCGGTTGCCTTGGGGCAGGAAGTGACAATTCCAGTGTGTGAGGGCTTAAATATTGCCCTTGCCAGTTTTCAAGGGCTTTATTTGCAATATCAAAAGCATCACTTTGTGATTGAAGGCGCAGAATTTTACTCCTTGCATGAGTTTTTTGCAGAAAGTTATGGCCAAGTGCAAGAATACGTGCATCAAATCGGAGAACGGTTGAATGGCTTGGGAGGTGTTCCTGCAGCGAGTTTCAGCAAGTTAGCTGAACTGTGCTGTTTTACTCCCGAAGCTGATGGCAGTTTTACTGCTCGGCAGATGGTGGAGCATGATCTGGAAGCTGAACAGGCCATTATTGATGTTTTACGGCGACAAGCAGCCCAGGCAGAGAGTATTGGCGATCGCGCCAGCCGCTACCTCTACGAACAGTTTCTACTACAAACGGAAGAACGTGCCTTTCATTTAGCCCATTTTCTGGCAGAAGACAGCTTGATCTTTCCCTTTGTGGGTCGCGCCTGAAGCGATTCTGGATGCCAGGGCTGAGATTGCGGTGGCGAGCCAGCAAATCTCTTTACCAAGATGATCAATCTGGCTATTGCTTTGAAGTCAAAACTCATCCCAACTGATTCCCCTTTTCATTTAGGAGACCACCATGGGTAGCAACACGCCCCTGATTCAGTTTTTACACCATGAATTGGCAATTTCAGCCGCAGAGATGGATGTGTTGTTACGCCATCCGGAGTTAGCCTATGCACCATTGCCCATGCTGCTTTGGCAGTATGGGCTGATATCGTTACAACAGCTTGCCCAGGTTTTTGATTGGCTAGAAGCCCAATGTGATCAGGCTCAAAGTTTGATGGATGCAACTTAGGAGGTTCCCATGTTAGAGACGTTTGTAATAGCAATGATGTTTTGTTTTGTGATGCCCTTGCTTTATAAATTGATGCTGCTGTGGATTGGGCATGAACTCGCTCACCCTCATACCAAACGAGACTGATTCTATGAATTTATCACGACCAGCAACTTCTGTTCAAATTAACGATACAACTCTGCGAGACGGAGAACAGGCAGCCGGCGTTGCCTTTAATCTGAAAGAAAAAATTGCGATCGCGACCTTTTTGGACTCGATTGGTGTGCAGGAACTAGAGGTCGGCATTCCGGCGATGGGTAAAGAAGAGGAGGCGTCAATCCAGGCGATCGCAAACCTAGGGCTAAAAGCTCAACTACTGGGTTGGAATCGGGCAACGATCTCTGATGTTCAAGCGTCTCTTCGCTGCGGGTTACAGCGCATTCACGTTTCTGTACCGGTTTCAGAAATTCAGATTGCGGCAAAGTTTCATGGCCAGAGGCAGGTCATGTTAGCCCGCCTCTATGATGTGATGGCCTTTGCCCTTGATCACGGGTTGAGCGTGTCGGTAGGGGGTGAAGATTCTTCTAGAGCCGATGAATCCTTTCTCCTAGATGTGGCACGCTTTGCCCAAGACTGGGGTGCCTTTCGATTTCGTTTTTGTGACACGGTGGGCGTGCTCGATCCATTAATCACTTACCACAAAGTTCGCCGCCTAGTTTCTGGTCTGGCGATTCCGGTCGAAATGCATACCCATAACGACTTAGGTCTGGCAACCGCCAATGCTTTAGCTGGCGTGCGGGCCGGGGCACTCTCGCTCAATACCACTGTAAATGGTTTGGGTGAACGGGCCGGTAACGCGGCTCTGGAAGAGGTTGTGATGGCGCTGAAATGCATCTATGGCATTCAGGTAGGGATTGATACCCGGCGGTTGCTGGAGTTGTCGCGTCTAGTGGCAACGGCCTCTAACTGCCCAGTACCCCCGTGGAAAGCCATTGTGGGCGAAAACACCTTTGCCCATGAATCGGGTATTCATGCCCATGGTGTGCTGCAAAATCCTGTGACCTATGAACCCTTTGCGCCAGAAGATGTTGGCTGGGAGCGCCGCTTTGTTGTGGGTAAACATTCGGGTCGGCACCTGGTATTAAGTGTGTTGCAACAGCAGGGCATTGTTCTCAGTTCTGAAGAGGCTGAGTCGGTGCTAGAAGCGGTGCGACACCAAGCGGTCGAGGCAAAACGCAGCCTCACCACTGAAGAACTATTGCGTTTAATTCCCCAAGCGAGGTCTTACGCCCATGCAATCTGATGAAATTGAAATCGATTCCCCACCTGTTTTTGAAATTGGCCAGAAGGTGCGATCGCGCAAATTGATTCGCAATGATGGGACTTTTCCTGGTAAAGATATTGGCGCAATCCTAGCTAAAAAGGGAGATGTAGGTTATGTCATCAGCATTGGCACTTTCTTACAAAGTTCCTATATCTATGCTGTTCACTTTATGACCACAGGAAATATTGTCGGCTGCCGTAAGAAAGAACTTGAACTTGCTGAGGAAATCTAATGAAAGTGATGCTGCGCCAAAATGCTGCTGGACATCTTGTTGTCTATGTTGCGAAAAAAGACCTGGAAGAGGAAGTAGTCAAAGAAGTGGAAACTGAAACTGAAAAAATTTACACGTTGGCTAATGGTTGGGAACTCGCGATCGCCAGTGAAGAAATCCCCGCAGCGTTTCCTAAAACTGTAGAAGCTCGGCGCGTTGCTTAGAGAAAACCAGTAGGAAGCTCGAAGAATGGCCAGCGAATAGAGCTTAACTTTGAGAAGAAGTTGGTGGGTGTATGTACCTTTACAGGCCTTCATCCCCCAGTCCCTTCTCCCAAACTAGGAGAAGGAGAGCCGAGCCATCTCAAAGTCCCTCTCCCTCCTTGGGAGAGGGATTTCGGGTGAGGGCAAAAGCAGTGAGCGTGGCAAGGGCTTTCAGCATTTTCACAAAAAATGTCCAAAGGATTGCCCTAAGACGCTGCCACGAATTGTAGCGGCGATCGCCCACTCTGTCCCTCAGCCACAGTCAGCAACTCCCATGCTGGTGTAAAGTCAGACCAACGCTTCTCTGAGCACAATTCGTGCTGAAGGGGCTGCTTTTGCTAAGATGAGCCTGGTGTTGTCTTGCAAAAAGCCTTTTGTCATGAAGATTCTCATCGTTGAAGATGACGAACTGGTTGCTAGCGCATTGACGACGGCCCTGGCCAGCCAGAACTATGCATTGGAGGTTGCCAGCGACGGCGAAGCAGCATGGAACTTAATTGAACTCTACGCCTATGACCTGATTCTTTTAGACGTGATGTTGCCCCAATTGGATGGGATCAGCCTCTGCCAGCGCGCGCGTTCTCAGGGCTACCAGATGCCCATTTTGCTTCTGACCGGTCAGGATAGCAGCCATGACAAAGCGATTGGTCTAGATGCAGGAGCAGATGATTACGTTGTTAAGCCCTTTGATCCGGAAGAGTTAGTTGCACGTATTCGAGCATTGTTACGTCGGGGTACCATCACCGTCTCGCCAGTGCTAGAGTACGGGCCTCTACGCCTTGACCCGGGAAGTTGTGAAGTCACCTATGCGGCAGAGCCACTTTCCCTGACTCCGAAGGAATATGCGCTGTTAGAGTTATTCTTACGCAATCCCAAGCGGGTCTTTAGCTGCGGCATGATATTAGAGCATCTTTGGGCCTTTGAAGATAGCCCTGGTGAGGATGCGGTGCGTACCCATATTAAGGGTCTACGGCAGAAATTAAAAGCAGTGGGTGCGGCACGTTTCATCGAAACGGTCTATGGCATTGGCTATCGCCTTAGAGCAATCGCTGAGCCAGTCATAGAGCGATCGCCTCCGGCCCGTCAGACCACCCTAGAGGCCAGTCCTCAAACGCAAACCCTGGCTGCGATCGCCGGAATTTGGGAAAAATTTCAGGGGCGCATTGCCCAGCAGGTCGCCGTACTGGAGCAAGCTGCCACTACATCACAGCAGCAGCAAACCTTACCACCCGATTTACGGCAACAGGCTATCCAGGAAGCTCATACCCTCGGCGGTTCCTTAGGCACCTTTGGGCTGTCTGAAGGCTCAGACACTGCCCGCCAAATCGAACACCTGCTTAAGGGAGAGGCCGAACTGAGCACCACCCAGGTTCAACTTCTAGGAGAGCTGGTTCATCAACTTCAACAGATGATTCAGCGATCGCCGCAACTCCCAGCCCATCCGGCTACAACTCTGCCTGCCCCCGGTCAACCGATGCAGGCACCCATTCCCAGCACGGAGCCAGCGCCTCCGCCCTCCAGACTGCCACCCTCCAGAGTCATGATCGTGGATGACGATCCGCTGATTCTGACCCTGGTGCAGCAAATTCTAGAGCCATGGGGAATCGCACTCACACCCCTGGCAGATTTACACCCGTTTTGGGACACCCTGGAAGCCACACAGCCAGATCTGTTGATTCTGGATATTGAAATGCCAGGTGGAAATGGCATTGAGCTATGTCAAGCCATCCGGGATAATGCCCGCTGGAGCGCTCTACCGATTGTATTTCTGACAGTACACGCCGATGCCAGCACTGTGAACCAGGTTTACTCCGCTGGGGCTGATGACTTTGTTCGCAAACCAATCATTGGCCCTGAATTAGTGACGCGCATTCTCAATCGCCTGGAGCGGGTAAGGCTACTCAAAGCAACAACAACAGCCATCCACCAGGCAAAACTAGCCGGCAGTGAGAAAAGTAAAGACCAGTTAGAACTGCGCGTTGCCGAGCGCACAGCAGAACTGGTCAGCACCAACGAACAACTGCGTTGGGAGCTAAAAGAACGTCAGCAAATTGAAGAAGCTCTAAGGATCTCGCAGATTCGCTTAGCCAGGATTTTGGAAATTGCCGATGATGCCATCATCACTATCGATAGCACCCAGCGGATTACCCTCTTTAACCAGGGTGCTGAAAAAATTTTTGGTTATGTCGCTGCCGAGGTGATGTATCAGCCTTTAGATTTGCTCCTACCCAACCGCTTTATGCAGGCCCATCGCCAGCACATTACCGACTTTGCGCAAGCCCCGCAGCTTGCCCGTCGCATGGGAGAGCGGCGGGAGATTTTGGGTCGTCGCAAAAATGGAGAAGAGTTTCCGGCAGAAGCATCGATTTCTAAGTTAGAGGTCGAGGGGGAAATCACCTTCACGGTGATTTTGCGAGACATTACGGCCCGCAAACAGGCAGAAATGGCCCTAGAGCAATTGAGTCGGCAAAATCAACTCATCTTAAATTCTGTTGGGGAGGGGGTCTGTGGCTTAAATCTCCAAGGCCAGATTACTTTTGTAAATCCAGCGGCGGCTAAGCTTTTGGATTACCCAATCGCCACTTTGACCAATCAGTCCATCCGGCAAATTTTACCCGAGGTAGAAGATAGCCCAATTTGGGCTTCCCTACAGAATGGTGTGACTCACCAAGTTCCCCAGGCGACCTTTTACCGTCGAGATGGCTCTGGCTTTCCTGTGGAGTATGTCAGCGTTCCCATTCAAGAACAAGGGGTAACTGTTGGCAGTGTCATTACCTTTCGAGATATTACGGAGCGCCAACTGGTTGAACGGATGAAAAATGAGTTTATCTCTGTGGTCAGCCACGAACTGCGCACACCACTCACCTCTATTCATGGTTCTTTGGGAATGTTGGCCAGCGGTTTACTCGATGCTCAATCGGAAACCGGCAAGCGGTTGCTAGAAATCGCCGTTAACAGTACTGATCGTCTAGTGCGGTTGATTAATGACATTTTGGATATTGAACGCATCGAGTCGGGCAAAGTCAAGATGGCTAAACAAGTCTGCGAGGTCTCTGATTTAATTACCCGAGCGGTTGATGTGATGCAGGCGATGGCCGCAAAGTTTAGCGTTTCTGTGGTTGTGTCTCCCCTGGCGGCTCAGGTGTGGGCCGACCCCGATCGCATCATTCAGACGCTCACCAACCTGCTCAGTAATGCAATTAAGTTTTCTCCCCCTGGCAGTACGGTTTGGCTCACGGCGGCGATCGCCCATCAAGAACCCCAGCGGCAGCCAGACGGAGAGCAAAGCGATCAACCATCCCTCGCCTCAGAGCCTGCCGTCGCTGCGCCCTGCATTCGCTTTATGGTGAAAGACGAGGGGCGTGGTATTCCCCCCGATAAACTCGAAACAATTTTTGAACGGTTTCAACAGGTCGATGCTTCCGATGCTCGGAATCAGGATGGCACTGGCTTAGGGCTAGCGATTTGCCGGAATATTGTGCAGCAGCATGGTGGACACATCTGGGTGAAGAGCCGACTGGGTGAAGGTAGCACCTTTTATTTCACAATACCCAGGGCCAACGCAGACTGATCGGCTGCCCTTGTTAAAGATGAACCCCAAGAAGTTATGACCAAACGGATTTTAGTGATTGACAATGAGCAATACATTCAAGCAGTCACCCAGATTTGCTTGCAAACCACCGCCGGTTGGCAGGTATTGACCGCCGGTTCTGGGCGGGAAGGTATTGCAACAGCCACGACTGAGCAACCGGATGCGATTTTGCTGGATGTCATGATGCCTGATATGGATGGGCTGACAACCTTTCAACAGTTGCAGGCCCAACCACGGACGCGCCTGATTCCTGTGATTTTGCTCACGGCAAAGGTGCAGGCATCGGATCGACACCGCTATGAGGCACTGGGGGTAAGGGGGGCGATCGCCAAACCCTTCGATCCATTACAGCTGGCTAGCCAGATAGCCGCTATTCTACACTGGCCGACTGGTTAAGGGGGGTGGGTTTTTAGCCATCAGAACTGCCCACTCAGTCTCACTTACTTCCCGCGATCGCTGCGGTTTGAGCAGCGTGGACTTGAGCCTCAACAGGAGACTAGCACAGCACGGCAGAAATTCTGGACTAGCCTCAGACACCCTCATCCCCAACCCCCTTCTCCTGTTCTGGGAGAGTAGCTGCAGGTGAAGGTCGGATGGGGCCAGCCTCGGTAAATCTTTCTAGCTCTGTGTAAAGCCTCACAAAGATTGCGACTAGATACTGCATGGATCGCTCCTGCCTTCTTCACAAGTTTCTCAACTTTTTCTCTTAGGGTGAGAGTGGGTTTTGGGCGTTGCTTAACGAAGGGATGAATCCCTCATCCCCTTTCTTGAATGCCTGTCAGGGCCATGCCCTTCTCCCATTGAGAGAAGGGAGCGAGCGATCCGGTTCTCTCTGCCAAAGGGTGAGGGAGAATTGGGTGATTCCTATCTAGATTCAGCAACGTCTGGGTTTTGCTCTAGCTTTCCATTTCGTTGGTTTGGGAGGTGCTGGATGGAGATTGTCAGGAAAATTAATGATGATCTGGCGATCGCCGGATCCATAGCTCCTGAGAACTGGCCGCATGTGGCCGAGGAAGGGTTTCGCTCCGTCTTAAATTTGCGATCGCTCGATCAACCCTTTCTAGCGGTTGAGCAAGCCCAGGTTGAGAGCCTGGGGCTAGACTATATCAACCTCCCCATTGATCAGGAAAGGATGAGCATGGAGTTAGCGGTGCAGGTGTTGCGCCAGATTGAGCAGTTATCTAAGCCACTTTTAATTTGCAATAGTGCTACGTTGGCGGCAGCGATGGCGCTGATGTATATTGCCATGCGCCAGGGCGAAACTCTCCAGCAGGCCTTTCAGCGGGCAGAAAAATTTGGCTTATTTCAAGTTGCAACTCAACCCTTCGTCACTTCCTCTTCTTTCTAAAAAAGACGATGGGCAGAAGATTGATTGGTCTCACATTTAGGGTAGTAACCGATGAAAACACTGAAAACAAACCCAGCGATCGCGCTCATGGAAATTCCTCCTGGTTATCTCAACATCATGGGCTATGTAGATGAGTCCGAGGTGAATGGGCCAGGGTGTCGAGCGGTGATTTGGGTGCAGGGTTGTCTGCGCGAATGTCCAGGTTGTTTTAATCCCTCTTCCTGGGCCTTTGAAATCAATCAATTGATCGCAATAGACACTCTCGTACAAAAGATTTTGGCGAACCCGCGCAGTGAAGGAGTGACCTTTTCCGGGGGTGAACCCTTTTGGCAGGCTCCTGCCCTAGCAAAGCTCGCTCAAAAGCTCAAAGTAGCCGGGTTAAATGTGATGTCTTTTACGGGCTTTCGGCTAGAAGAGTTGCAGTCTGCCTACGCCCCAGCCGGTGCCCAGGCTTTATTAGAGCAGCTTGATATCTTGATTGATGGGCCTTATATAGAGTCCCTGGCGATTCACTCCTCAGACTCTCTCGTTTCTTCCAGTAATCAACGGGTTCATGTTTTTAACCCCGCCCTGCGCGATCGCATGACCTGGGCCAGCAACCAAACCGAAATCCATATTCTTAAGGATGGTAGTCGCATTGTCACCGGCTATCGTAGCAGTCAATACTTGATGGAATCTGAATCGATTTGAGAGGAAGACGGGGAATGAATTCAATGGTCATGAATTAAAAATGAGCAATGAATTAAGAATGGTCATGAATTAAAACTGAAAAATTCAAAATATTTTCCAGCAGGGCGATTTCCTTCTCGTGGGAGCTTAAAGACGCTAAAGTTTCAGGCTCCCTTTTATGCTCCTAGCACACTACAGCAGAAATTAGTCGCTGATTCAGGAATCCTGTAACACGAATACACTCCGCATTTTTCACTTTGAATGGTGTCATTTTGAATTCCGCTTAGCCGCGCATGGGTGTTGATGCGGCGCTCTGCACCGCTGCCAGCCAGAGAGTGTGGGTTTCTAGCCATTGGTGACTGGCTAAACAGTTTCAGATTCTGAACCCGGTTCGATCGTTTGTGGCCTATCCGGCTGTTCCTAGTGCGAAAAAATGATGCATTTTGGCAGACTCCGTGTAACATGACTGCCAGCATAAAAGCATAGAGGGAGTTGCCGGGGATGGCTAGAAAGCTAAGGTCTTGTCGGGGACGGCTACGACTGCTATCGCATCGAGTCAGCTTAATTAGTCTGGGCTTAGGCAGCGCGATCGCCCTATTGCCCCATGGGAGTCGTGCTCAGAGAACATCGTCGCTGCCACCCCCTCCCAACGTTACCTTTGACTTGGTGCCCGCACCGACGCAGCCGACACCTAGTCAGAGTTTGCCTACCTCTCCACCGAGGGAATTAATCTATCAGGCCCCAGAGACCCCATCCGGGCTGCCAGCAGCAGCCCCTGCTATGCACCCCGCTGCCCAACTGACTCAACGCTACCTGGTCTATGTCAACGGTAGCAGCCCCTACTTGTTGAAACAGGTGCAACAGCTTGAATCTCAGGCATTTGTTCATTCCTTTCGAGGGCAGTCTGTGATTCAGGTGGGCCTGTTTGCGGCAGAGTCAAATGCCCGTCAACAGGTTGATCAGCTGGCTCAGCAGGGAATTGGCGCAGAAGTTGCCAGGGTGCAGGTGCAGTCATCTGTGGGACAAATTGGGGAACATGGCTACATCGTTGTTGTGCCTTCTGCCCAGGGAGAGTTCTCCCGTCTAAGTCGGCAAATTACCCGGCTAGGTGTGCCGCCCCAAGCCATCCAGCCAAAGCTGGTGCCCGTTTCGCCGCACTTGCAGATCGGCCCCTATCGCAATCGCCAGGATGCTGAAACCATCAATCGTCTCCTGCGGCAAAGTGGACTGGATGCGCGCGTTTACTTTAGCCGTTAGGTTTGCTTCCTACTTTCAAGGCTCATGTGCTATAATAAAGGAAGGCCTAGCGTGAATTGCTAAGCTGAGGTGAATCTACTTGAGAGTGAACCATCTAGGGATAAGGAGGTGATGCCCATGCAAGACAGTAGTAAATTCATGGGTCATCTATCTGAAGTAGGCCAACTGTGCGCCGGGGCTGTTCTCTAAGCACCAGACTGCACACCCGTTATGTTACTTTTGTAACATAGCCTTCAGACTGTTGTTGGGTTCCACCCGGCAGTTAGGTTTCAGACTGATGACCCTCTACACCGCCCTCAGCATTCGGTGCCTGTTTCCAAGCATTGAAGCCGGGGGCGGATAGTTTTTAAGGGCTATTTTTTAAGATGTTTTGCTCGACTTCGGTTCTGTGAGTGACGGCTGTTCATGACTGACGGTAGGGTCAAGTTCAGAACCGGTCGGGGTAATCATTGACCCAGCGATCGCCCAATCGATGCAATGTTGCAATTGGCGGCCCAGTATTTGCACATTCGGTTCCTTTAACATACTCAAGTGATTCCCAGGAATCGAATGGATCCGAAGTTGACCTACCAATGGCTGCCAGCCTAAATCCTCTCTGGTCGCCGCTTGATTAGAAGAGGGGTCATCATCGGCTCTAAATAGCACAACAGTACCCTCATAAAAACTAGGGCGGTAGCATTCCCCAGCGCGGTAGTTCTCCAGTTCAAACAGATAATCTTGCAACCGATTGGGGAGGGGGTAGCCCAGCCATTGATATAAACGGGTAGCCAGCCCCAGGCAAAGTTGACGGCCCTGATGGAACAGGTTTTGGAAATAACCCTGCACAGCATCATGCAGCTTTTTCCCTAGATAGCGAGTTCCCTGCTGAGAGAGCTTCTGTTTATGGGCACTCAACTTGGCGATGACTGAGCGCGGTTGCATTGCTTTGGGTAAGCGGGTATCGAGCAGAGCCAGGAGGCCAACTCGTTGCCCCTGGGCCACAAGCTGACGCGCCATTTCAAAGGCGACAGTGCCACCAAACGAAGCCCCTGCTAAAAGATAAGGCCCCTTTGGTTGAATCGTCTGAATTTGCCAGAGGTAATGGGTGGCTAAATCTTCAACCCGATTGGAACCAAAGGCTTCATTGGCAATTTGAGTGGATAATCCGTAGACGGGTTGCCGGGCATCCATATATTGCACAAAGGGGCGACAAAATCTCAGCCCGCGTCCCAGCGTATGAATGTAGAACAGGGGGGGGCGTAGATGGGGCTGCCCTGCTTGGATCATCACCAAAGAGGGACAAAGGCGATCGCGGCTGAGGGGTTGTTGCAGCCGTACAGCCAGTTGCTCAACCGTCGGGGCCTGAAACAGCGTAATCAGCGGTGGCAGATCTGCAAAGACCTGCCCGATTTTGGCCCATAGACGCATGGCGATGAGGGAATGGCCACCTAGCTCAAAGAAATTATCAGTGATGGCAATAGGTTTAATGCCTAACACCTCTTGCCAAATTTCAATCAGTTGCTGTTGGATCGGTGTCAGGGACATTGCTGAGGTCGGCTCGGCATCTGTACCCCTGAGACTCGATAGCTGAATAGGAGGAAGGGCTTTGCGATCGAGTTTGCCGTTTGCCGTCAGGGGCAGTGACGCCAACTGAACAAAACCAGAAGGCATCATATAGTCGGGTAATTTCTCTGCCAAGTAGGTTCGGATGGTCTGAATCAACTCAGCCCCCCACTCTTTCTGGGCGATTTCTGGTCTTGGGACAAAATAAGCAACCAGCCGCTGGCCCCCGGCAGAGTCAGGCTGCGCTACCACCGCCACATCCTGGATCGCAGGGTGATGGGAGAGTACTGCCTCAATTTCACCAAGTTCAACCCGAAAGCCGCGAACTTTGACTTGGTGATCGACCCGGCCTAAAAACTCAATCGTGCCATCGTCGAGAAAGCGCCCCAAATCGCCTGTCCGGTAAATGCGGGCCTGGGCACCGGGCCGAAAGGGATCGGGTAAGAATTTTTCTTGGTTAAGCTCAGGGCGGTGGTGATAGCCACGGGCAACGCCTTCTCCTCCAATGTAAAGTTCACCGACTTGGCCCACGGGCACCGGGCGGTAATGGTGATCCAGAATATAAAACTGCTGATTGGCCATAGGCCGCCCGTAGGGAATACTTTTCCAATCGGGGTGGATCGCCGCAATCGGGTAAAGAATTGACCAAATAGAAGCTTCTGTTGCACCTCCTAAGCTCACCACCTGAATGGGGGTTGACCCGGCTGTAAGCCGGTGAATTTGCTCTGGGAGTGTTACCGGAATCCAATCCCCACTGAGCAACACTAACCGCAGGCTGGTTGGTAAGTGGGTTTGGCGACTGGCGAGATCGGTGGTCAGCACCTGCAATACCAGTGGCGGCGTATTCCAGAGGGTAATCTGTTCTTCTTCTAGCAGGGTTAGCCAGTCCTTTAAGTCAGGGGCGATCGCGGGTTTGGGGAGCACCACCGTGCCCCCAGCAGCGAGCAAACCAAAAATATCGTAGACCGACAGGTCAAAATTTAAGGAACAGATGGCCAATACCCGATCCTGACAACCCACCTGAAAGCGGCGGTTGATATCTAAAATTGTGTTGACCGCACCCCGATGCTCAATCAACACACCTTTCGGTTTGCCTGTGGAGCCAGAGGTGTAAATGATATAGGCTAGGTTCGTTGCCGTTGCAGGACAGATAGGATTTGTCTCAGGAGCATTGGCAAAAGGCTGGCCGTCTGCATCCAGGCATAGGACTGGGGTTGCCGACACGGCTAACAGGTTAAGGAAGCGGGTCTGGGTTAGCACGACCAGCGGCTGCGCATCGCTCAGGATGTGGCTTAACCGCTCCTGGGGATAGGTCGGATCCAGGGGGACATAGGCACCACCCGCCTTGAGAATCGCAAGCAGGGCAATGACCATTTCCAGCGATCGCTCAATACAGACCCCCACTATGACCTCAGGGGCAACCCCCTGCTCCTGCAAATAATGGGCCAATTGGTTTGCTCGGCGATTCAGCTCACCGTAGGTTAGGGTTTGCCCAGCACAGCGGACGGCGATCGCCTCCGGGTTGTGTTGAACCTGCGTCTCAAATAAGTCATGCAAACGCCAATGCCGGGGATAGTCCACATCTGTCCTGTTCCATTCCACCAAAATTTGGTGGCGTTCGGCAGCCGTTAAAATCGGCAGATCCACCAGTCGCCGTTCTGGGTGAGTCACCATCCCCTCAATCAGCGTATGGAGATGCCCCATCATGCGGGTGATCAGGGCAGCATCAAACCGATGCGGGTCATAGAGCAGCGTCAATTGCAACTCTGCCGCCAGATGCCCTAATAGCACCAGTGGGTAGCTCGGTTGCTCTACCAGTTGAAATTCTCGCTGGAGCCATTGACCGCCTTGAGTTTGAAGCTCATCTGTCAGACGGTAATTCTCAAAAGCAACAATGCTTTCAAACAGGGGAGTTCCCGCAGGCACCCCACTCCAGCGTTGCACTGCAACGAGGGGCATATGCTCATAGGGACGAATGGCCAAGTGCTGTTGTCGCAGAGCTTGTAACCAGGGAATTAGCTTCTCCGATCCAGCCACGCGTAAACGCACTGGCAGGGTATTGATCAACAGCCCCACCATTGACTCAGCTCCGGCTATGGTGGAGTGCCGACAGGCCCGGGTGGCACCAAAGACCACATCATCCTGGCCACTGTAGTAACTCAGTAAAAGCGCCCAGGCACCCTGCACAATTGTGTTTGGGGTAATCAGGTGGCGGGCCGCTAGCGATCGCAGCTCCATGGTTAACTCCATCGACAGGCACAGTACTTCCTCGGCTCGACGGTGGAGGCTTGACTGATTTCCCGGAATCGCTGGCAATGGTGTTGGGCGATCAAAGTCACCCAGCAGGGTTTGCCAGTAGCGCTCTGCCCCTGACCCATCCTGCTGCCGCTGCCAAGTAATATAGTCCTGATAGAGACGAGCTGGCTCCAGTGCGATCGGTTGCCCCTGGCACAGCGCTTCGTAGACACTAAACACCTGGCTCAACACAATCTTTAACGATCGGCCATCAAGCAAGATATGGTGAAAGGTCCAAATCATCCGATAATCGGCTGACCCAAAGCACAGAATCGCCAAACGCATGAGTGGAGCCTGACTCAAGTCAAATCCCTGTTGGCGATCGGCCACCAAATAGGCCGCAAATTGACTTTCTTGGGCTTCTCTGGGTTGATGGCTCCAATCCAGATAGGCGATCGGCAGAGATACCTGAGCATAGACGTGCTGCTGGGGTTCACTCAATCCAACCCAGGAAAACGCCGTTCTTAGAACCGGATGGTGGGCTATGACGCTTTGCCAGGCTTGCTCAAAAGCAGAGTGATTGATAGATTCTCGCAGAGTACCGCAAACCTGCTCAATATCAACCCCAGATGACGGGGACTGTAAGTGATGAAACAGCATCCCCTGTTGCAGGGGAGAAAGCAGATAACTTGCTTCGATAGAGCTTGGAGCATTCAGCAATTGAGAGGTGTGGGGCATACCCGCTTTTACTACACGCTAGAAAAAACATCACCAACCCGATCAACAAAAATTCAGGTGACTGCCCAGGGCGCTTGGAATCAGGGCAGTTTTGAACGATAAAAAACAGTTCCTCTGGGTTCTCCAGCCGGTAAGACACGAAAAGAAATCATTCTCGGTTTCTTTGCTGATGGCGAAGCAGGAGAGGAGAAAGATAGCTTTGATCCGCAAGCTGAGGACAAGGCCAACGGCTCAGCTACCAATGCTGGGTAGATTTTCTGACGCGCTGCCACCTTTCTCATGGCAATCGCGACAGCGACCCTAACAGACGCACCTTTTTCACTAACACGCATTCTTCCCCAGAAATCCTCCTGACCATACAACCTAGGTCGTGAATAAATCAAATCTCATTGTTCACAGAAACGCCTCAAAAATCACAGCACCTAACAGCGAACGGATCCTATTCAACCTGGCCCCTGCGATCGCCTAGATTAAGATTGGCTTGAGCGCAGTCGTTTGAGATTAAGGGGAACTTGACTAGCATGATCTCCGAGGCTTCCTAAAGGATCGATAAACCAGGTGCCAATACCTGGTAAAAAGATCGTGAAGTTTGGTAGTCTCTGTTTCAGCAAGTACTGACAAACTACGGAGATCTTAGCAATCCCTGGAGTCAGGCGATACCTAGCTTATTGAAACAACTAACCCGATCCAGTTTCGTTTACTGTGATAACAGTGAAGGATGATTCTTCGACTTTTTTGGCTCAACCCTTTTTAATAAAGGTAGCTCTGCCAACTCGTTCCTCAAAGCCACTTTCTGAAATGGCACGCTAGACTTCTACGCAAACGCTGATATGGAGAGATAACTTTTAGCACATCTCCATCAGGCATCAACTAAGTAGAGGGCCAGGAATGGTGAGTCTCATTCAACTCTGGCCATACTAAAACCAGGTTACCCTTACGTTAAGAATCTGAAGCATGGCTAGTGACTTACCTACCGCCCGGTTTCGACCCGCTACTGATTTTCCTAAGACAATCCAATCCCTGGAGCGCGAGCAGGTTGAGCAGCTCTATAGTGAAATGCGGGATTGTTTGATTTTCACCAATCGCAGTCGCGCCCAACTTACCCGTCGCAATGAGGAATATAAGCAATCTTTAGCCGTTTTGCGCGATGATGCAGCCCGCATGCAAGGGTTGATTCAGCAGTTAAGCGCTGAGAAGAGTGAGATACTGCGCGATCGCCAGGCCGTCATCTTCGAGTTACAACGTGAACTACGCGCCATGACGACTCACCTGGAGGGCATTTCCTCTGCCTTTGATGAGGTCAAGGATATCAACGACCCCATGGAAGTAATGTCCATTCCCGGTAAATTTCGTAAGTTCTGGAAGGCCTTAAAAGCCCTAATTCTCTGGTGGCGTGATAACTACGGAGGAGAGCCTGCCCTGCCACCGACACCCCCGCGACCTTTACCCCCCTCACTCGAAGACGATCATCGGGAAAATCCCCAAATGTATACGGATCCAGCATCAATTCAGCGATCAGAACGCGATTGACATAACAATGGGCAAAAAACGTATTCAGCAACTGTTAGAAAATCTCGACACCCTGCACCAAGCGGATATACACAATGCGGCGGCAATTTATTCAGTTGCCCAGGTAGCGGTGAATCAACTAGAAGCCCAAGCCGCAGCAACAACCCCTAACTTAGCAGGGGTACTGCCGGCCAGTGCTGCCGTTCAATGGACACGAGCAAGCCTAGAGCACCACTACGGCCCCTTTAATCAGTGCCGCAAGGCGGCAAAGGCTAGGGGCATTCGCTTTAGAAAAACACCGAGTTGGGTGCAATTGGTAGCCGCCTTCAACTGCTTTGAAACCCTCCAGGCGTTAATCCAGCAGTACCTGGCTAATCAGCCTCAGCCCGATCTGAAGGGGGTAAAAATGGAGTTTCCCCTCAGCTAAAGTGCACTGAACGGATACCGTTTTTTTGGCGTTGCTTGACCGAGGGATGAATTGTCCTCATCCCCCTTTCTTAAGGGCTCGTCAGGGTTATACCCTTTTTCCAACAAGAGCAGGCAGTGAGAGCGAGCAAGTCTGCTTGCTCTTCCTTTGCGAGCAGGCTAGGGTGGGGACAAATTGGGTGATTCCTATCCAGATCCAGCAACATCACCGGTTCAACAAATTAATGGAGTCGATGACTGCAAGGGGATAACAAGGCTAGAGAAAACTATTTCAGAGTTTTAGAAAGCGGGTGTTGTTCTTATCGTGATTTGCCCGGTAGGTGAGCCGCCCGCAATGCTTTGTGCACCGATCGCGCATGGCCCATCAGCTCCAATCTTCTTTTTCTGGTTTACGGTTTTTGTAAACCTGTCCCGTGGCATGGAGTTGACAAGTTTTTTCATAGAGTGCGGTTTCTGTTAATTGCCAGCGCTGCATTAATGTCTCCAGGTCTGACTGAATATCGCGCGCCCCCGGAAAGCCCATATAGCGCATCCGCAAACGGGCTAACTCGGCCAAATTGTAGTCCGTCGGTTCCCCAGCTAAAAGGGCATCCACAATGGGGCGGTCATTACTCCATTGGGGATGCTGCTGGTCTTTTTTGGCCTGACTCGAGTCTGACATAGGGGCAAGCACTACTAAACGCGCTACTAAACAATGATGATGTTATCACCTGAAATGCTACCCCAAAGCCCCGTTGGCGAAGTCTGCCAGAGCGCCTAGGGTACAAAGAAATCACTCTACGTTTTCTGTACCTCTGGGGTAAACCATTCAGCCTTTTGGTGGATTCAACCAGATGTTTGAGGAATGTGAATGAACCCAACGGACGGGAATGTGTCTGGCGTGGTTAGACTACGATAGTAGCTGAAGGCTCTGGGTGCTGATGGGAACGTTGCTCAGCGGTTCTTGTTGGGCTTGGCTCGATGAAGGGGCTTAATAGCTTGAGAGTAACCCAAATTTTTGGCTATACCCCTGACTCTTGGGAGGAACAAATATGGATGCTATGGAGCTAGAGCAACGTGCCCGCGAGGGAGACCCAAGAGCGATCGCCACACACTTGAGCCAAAACGTATTGCTCTCTGACTTAGCTCTCAAGGCAGGGGTTAAAGGGAAATCCCTTCATCTCCTTGTAGAGGCTGCCTATTTGCCGCAACAAGAAACCATCATTCCCGTAATCAAGGAGGCTATTCAGCAGTTAGACCTGGCAAGGTCAATTCATACCCTGGTGATCTATGGCCGTGGGGCCTCAACCACTGGCTGGAAGGTAACGGTCTCCCTTACAGACGATCTGGCAAATGTCACCTTTGAGGATCCCTTTGCGGCCATGGCGACTCCTCAGCTAGTGCAAGACCCTGCTGAGGCAGCACCCGCTCTTCTAAGAAAGGGGGGGACCCTCCCTCGGACTGAGCAACGTTCTGCGTCAACCGCGATCGCCGGAGCAGGCCGTTTGCAGAACGGGCCAAAGTCGAGAAAAGCATTACGCTCACGCCGGAGCAACGCAGCGTTTGAACTCAGTTGGCAGGATGTCTGTCGCTGGTTGCAACCGTTTGACCCCTTAAAAGCTGGGTTTATCGCCTGTCTGGCGGTGTATGGGTTATTTGGCGCAAAGAACTATACAGTAAAGGGCTATCTGGAGGGCAGCGATCGCGTCATGCACTTTATCCATGGAGCAAACCTGATCTTCCATGAAGCGGGGCATATCTTTTTCGCCATTCTGGGGCAATTTATGGGGGTACTCGGCGGTTCCCTCTTTCAAATTCTGCTGCCTGCTTGTCTTGTGGTTTATTTCTGGAGAACGCGCCAACGGTTTGCAGCAGCGGTCACTGCTTGCTGGACGGGCCAGAATTTTTGGGATGTTTCTATCTATGTGAAAGATGCGCAGTCTCTGGTATTGCCTTTGCTAGGAGGAGATAACGGCTTCCACGATTGGAACTTTTTGCTGGATGAGCTGGGCTGGCTAGCCCAGGATCAACAGGTAGGAAGTTTCATTTTCTGGGTAGGCTGGTTCATTTATGCTGGAGCGATCGCCGTAGGGGTTTACGATGCCCGTTTCCCCCAATCCAAATCAGCTCAAGATTGAGGTAATCTGCTACCAGACGCTGTGTCATTGCGAAGGTCGGTTGTAGGTATGAGTCATTTTTTGGATGTGGATCAGTCAGCTAATCTGGCCGCAAAAGTCAAAAGCAAAGCAAAAACCCCGTTTGAAAATGCCTATCGAGCCGCCCTTGCAACGCCAGAGGCAACCTATGTCCAGGGATTTTTGACGATCGCGGCACAGCCGCCGCAACTGTTAGAACATAGCTGGCTGGAATTGGGCGATCGCATCCTTGATCCCACCTTTCTCTATTTCCAGAAATCAGTTGAACAGGTGCATTATTTCCCGGCTCAACGTCTTAGTGTGAGCGAACTGACGGCAGCGGTTGAAGAAGCCCAGGAAGACTACCCCGATGACCCACCTTTGCCAATCTACGGGAAACAGCCCTATGAATACTATGGGGATGAAATGTTAGGGGGAAAGGCTTATCTTGAAGCCTATGAAGCGGCGGTTGCTAAAAGCCACGAACTGCTTGGTGATGCCAATTAATTCTTACGGGAATTCCAACTGTAGCGGTAGGTTTCTTTTTGGAATGGGGTTGCCGTCGAAACTCAAGTTAGGACAAGGTGCAAGGGGGGCAAGCCCGGCTAAGGTCAGCGACCCCCTCACCCCAAATGGAGTTAGAACGCTTGAACAAACCCAAGGGATTAGCCGCTCATACCCGCTCGTACTGAGGGACTTTGTTTGACTCGCTGCTGTCATCAGGAAACACGGTAACAGCGAGAGGTACTATTTCGCCTGAGAATGAGTAGGCTGACAGCGATCGCACCAACCACGCACCGTCACCTCGTAGGCTTCGCCCCGCAACCCTGGCGGCAACTGACTCAAATCAACCTGCTGAAAAAACTGCCAGGGCAAATCGGTAATCGCCCCACAGGACTGGCAACGAAAGTGGTGGTGAGGTTCAACATTGGCATCGTAGCGACAAACCCCTTCTTCTAACAACACCTCCCGAACCAGCCCAACTTTGCGCAATGCTTGCAGGGCGCTGTAAATCGTCGCCTGGGAAGAAGTTGGCGCATTTTGATTGAGGGCGCTTTGGATTTGCTCGGCGGTGGGGTGATCGGAGCGCGATCGCAAATAGGCGTAAACGGCAAACCGCTGGGGAGTGACCCGCAACCCCTTTTCCTTGAGGATGTGAATAACCCCATCTGCCTGCTCATTCATTGCTGCGATCGCTCTACTCAAACATTTCTTAAATTATAGGCAATAAAATTCTAGAGTGTGTAGCTAAGCAGATTATTTAACAAGTTTAAGTAATTCTAACTATAGACTTATTCTTAAATCAGAATTATTCTGATCTATAGCAAAGGAAATTTCTAGAGAAAAAATACTTAGGTGTTGGGGTTGATTCAGCCAGAGTTCAGGAGGTTCGCCCATTTGTGCCCAACCCTGCCCGACCAGTATTCTCTTGGCTGGAAATTGCCTGGAGCGATTGATTGCTTTCAGTGATAGCCTGCCTGAGGCAGCCTTGAGACAGCATCCATTATCCAATTAACATTACTCTGCGAGGTTAGCATGGCTGTTATTGAGCGTGTCCCCGATGTTGTTTTCAAAACCCGCGTTCGCGATGAGTCGGTGGGCGGGCCAAACCCCTTCCGTTGGCAAGATCGCACCACCCAGGAGCTATTTGGCGGTAAACGCGTCGTGGTCTTTTCTTTGCCTGGCGCTTTCACCCCGACCTGCTCAACCAGTCACTTGCCTCGTTACGAAGAACTCTATGATGAGATGAAGGCCTTAGGCACTGACGAGATTATCTGCATTTCAGTCAACGATGCCTTTGTGATGTATCAATGGGGTAAACAACAGGGCGCTGAGAAAGTGTTTTTGCTACCCGACGGCAATGGCGAATTTACCCGCAAAATGGGGATGCTGGTGGATAAATCTAACTTGGGCTTTGGCATGCGCTCTTGGCGTTATTCCATGGTGGTTGACGACGGCAAGATTGAAAAGATCTTTGTCGAGCCTGATTTTGGTGATAATTGCCCGACCGACCCCTTTGAGGTGTCGGATGCTGACACGATGCTGGCCTACCTAAAGAGCGTGGCTTAACAGTAGCATTGCTAGCAATCAGAGGGCGGTGATTAGTTGCTGCCCTCTACCATGCTTGTGGGCGGCACCTAGATGGTTCGGAGGCGTTTGCACTCAGGTCGTCTCAATGGAGTGAGCAAGCAGGAAATTCTGTAGAAATTTGAAAGTTTGCCCGCCTTAATTTGGGCCACCCTGACAAGATAAGAGTAGTCAAGCAGTGAATCCGGAGAAGCCAATGAGTTACGACTTTGACCTTTTAGTGATTGGGGCTGGTTCGGGTGGCATTGCGACAGCCAGGCGTGCCGCAGAGTATGGTGCCAGGGTAGGGGTGGTAGAATTTGACCGCTTAGGGGGCACCTGTGTCAATCGCGGGTGTGTCCCAAAGAAGTTGATGGTCTACGCTTCCCATTTTCCTGCTGTGTTTGAGGAAGCTCAGGGCTATGGCTGGAGTGAGGTTCATAGCCACCTAAACTGGGAAAAAATGATCACAGTGGTCAATGCGGAGGTGACCCGGCTCAATGGTATCTATCAGCGCATGCTGGATAACTCCAAGGTTGAGTTAATCAGAGGGCGAGGTGTTTTTGTAGATGCCCATACGGTGGCAGTAGGCGATCGCACCGTCACCGGCGACAAAATCCTCATTGCAGTAGGCGGGCATCCGTTTAAGCCCAACGTGTTAGGAATTGAGCATGCGATTACGTCTGACGATATTTTCACCCTGAAACAGCAGCCTAAACGCCTGGTGATTTTGGGTGGAGGCTACATTGGCTGCGAGTTTGCCTGTATCTTACAGGGGCTGGGTACGGAGGTTACCCAAATCATTCGGGGCGAGAAAATTCTCCGTGGGTTTGATGAGGATCTGCGTACCGAGATCCAGCAGGCTATGGTCAATCATGGGGTTCAATTGCTGAATCATATCGACATGATTGCGATCGAGAAGCATGATACAGGTGTAACAGTCACAGTGCGCGATCGCGTAGGGCAGACTGAAACGGTCATCGCTGATGCCGTCAGCCTCGCTGCCACTGGGCGCAAACCCAATACCCAAAATCTGGGGTTAGATAAGGCTGGAGTCAAATTACAGGATGGCGCGGTCGTAGTAGATGCCTATAGCTGCACCAATGTCGAACACATCTACGCAGTTGGCGACTGCACCAATCATATTAATCTCACGCCTGTTGCCATCAATGAAGGGCGTGCCTTTGCCGATACAGTGTTTGGCGGCAAGCCACGGGTGATGAGCTATGAAAATGTGCCAACAGCGATTTTCACGACCCCGGAGGCTGCAACTGTTGGTATGACCGAAGCCGAAGCGCGGGAACAATATGGCGACGCGGTTAAGGTTTATCGGAGTCGCTTTCGTCCGATGTATTACACCCTGGCAGGCAAGGAAGAAAAAACGCTGATGAAGCTTGTTGTTGATCAGACCAGCGATCGCGTTTTAGGGGCACATATGGTCGGTGATCATGCCGCTGAGATTATTCAAGGAATAGCGATCGCCGTCAAGATGGGTGCTAAAAAATCAGACCTTGATGCAACCGTAGGGATTCATCCAAGTTCTGCCGAAGAGTTTGTTACCATGCGCTAAAACATCGGGTAAAAATCTGGCTGGGGTTAAGGCTCCGATTTTCCAGCCTTGGCCTGGCGGATTTGATCAGAAGGGGTAGGTTCAAACTGGCTGAAATCTACCCCCCTTGCTGTATCCTCACAAGTTCCTCAAACTTTTTTTGTATGACTAAGGTGATATGACATCTGAGTGCTCAGTTCTGAATCAAAGCACAGTCGCCACAATGCAGAGAACTGATCGCACCCCTTAAGCTGGGAGGCAGCAAAAGCTATGTTTGAGCAATGGAACGGATTCAAGCCAGGTTCTTGGATTAATGAAATTGATGTGCGGGACTTCATTCAGAAAAACTATACCCCCTATGAGGGCGATGCTTCCTTTTTAGAAGGTGCAACAGCACGAACCCAAAATCTATGGCAGCAAGTCGCACTCCTGATGGCAGAAGAACGGGAAAGAGGCATTCTGGATGCGGATACATCAGTTGTCTCCACGATTACATCCCATCAGCCCGGCTACATCGACCAAGCGCAGGAACAAATTGTGGGGTTACAAACCGACCGACCATTAAAACGAGCGATTATGCCTTTTGGTGGCATTCGTGTCGTTAAAAATGCACTCAATGCCTATGGCTACATCCTAGACCCCCAGGTAGAAGAGATTTTTACCCGCTATCGTAAAACTCATAACGATGGTGTATTTGATGGCTATACAAAAGAAATGCGATTAGCTCGACATTCTGGAATTATTACAGGCTTGCCAGATGCCTATGGTCGTGGGCGTATTATTGGAGATTATCGACGAGTGGCTCTGTATGGAGTCAATCACCTAATTGATGATAAAAAGCTACAGTTAGAGTCTCTTGAAACGACTACGATTGATGCGGATACGATTCAATTACGGGAAGAAGTTAATGAGCAAATCAAAGCCCTGCACGAATTGAAAACCATGGCGGCTAGCTATGGGTTTGATATTGGTCAACCGGCTGCTAACGCCAAAGAGGCAGTGCAATGGGTTTATTTGGCCTACTTGGCCGCCGTGAAAGAGCAAAATGGCGCAGCCATGTCTTTGGGTAGAGTATCCACCTTTTTGGATATTTACTTTGAGCGAGATTTAAAGGGTGGCATTGCGACCGAAGCAGAACTGCAAGAGCTGATCGACCATTTTGTCATGAAGTTGCGGATGGTACGGTTTCTGCGTACCCCTGATTACAACGAGCTATTTTCTGGAGATCCTACCTGGGTGACTGAGTGCATCGGCGGCATGGGCGTAGATGGCAGGCCCCTGGTAACTAAAACAAGCTTTCGGATGCTGAATACGTTAACGACCCTAGGGCCTGCCCCGGAGCCAAACCTGACGGTGCTCTGGTCGGAGCGCTTGCCGCTGGCCTTCAAGCGTTACTGCGCTGAAACTTCTGTGCTCACAAGTTCGATTCAATATGAGAATGATGACCTGATGCGGCCCTACTGGGGAGATGACTATGCGATCGCCTGCTGTGTGTCTGCAATGCGCATCGGTAAACAAATGCAATTTTTTGGTGCCCGGGTAAACCTGGCTAAATGTTTACTCTATGCCATCAACGGCGGCAGAGATGAGAAATCGGGTGAGCAGATTGGCCCAGCGCTGGCCCCCATTACCAGCGAGTATCTGGATTATACCGAAGTCATGCAAAAGTTTGATCAAATGATGAACTGGCTCGCCAAGGCGTACATTAATGCGCTGAATGTGATTCATGCGATGCATGATAAGTACTGCTATGAGCGATTAGAAATGGCCTTGCATGACCGGGATGTCTTTCGTACAATGGCCTGTGGAATTGCGGGTTTATCTGTCGTTGCTGATTCACTCTCAGCGATTAAGTACGCTAAAGTTAAAGTCATTCGAGATGAATCGGGCCTAGCTGTAGACTATGAAGTTGAAGGGGATTTTCCTAAATACGGTAACAATGATGACTGTGTTGATCAGATTGCGGTCAATCTGGTTAAAAGTTTTATGAATAAACTGAAACAGTATAAAACCTATCGCAACGCAACTGCAACTCAGTCGGTGTTGACCATTACCTCAAATGTGGTCTATGGCAAGAAAACGGGTAGTACCCCCGATGGCCGCAGGGCGGGTGAACCTTTTGCTCCGGGGGCAAACCCCATGCATGGACGGGATAGTAGAGGCGCGATCGCGTCCTTGGCCTCGGTAGCTAAGCTGCCCTATGCCTATGCCCAGGATGGAATTTCTAATACCTTCTCAATTGTGCCCAGTGCCCTAGGTAAAATCAGAGCCGATCAAATCAATAACCTGGTGGGAATGTTAGATGGCTACTTCCACGACGGCGGGCATCATATTAATGTCAACGTGTTGAATCGAGATACCCTACTAGATGCCATGGAGCATCCAGAATTGTATCCACAACTCACGATTCGGGTATCAGGTTATGCGGTGAACTTTATCAAACTGACCCGTGAGCAACAGTTAGACGTGATTAAGCGCACCTTCCACGATCGCGTTTAGGCAAAAGCTACGCAGCGTTTGATATTGACGTGTTGATATCAACTTGATATCCCCAAACCGGAGGGAGCACCATGATCGGACGCTATGTTTTGGCATGGATTCCCATTGTATTCATCGCCATTTTCAACGGCATTCTCCGCGAGACAACCTATGGCAAATCGCTGAATGAACTGCGTGCGCACCAACTTTCAACCCTAATGGGAGTCGCGTTCTTTAGTCTATACATTGGCTTTTGGGCCATTGCCTGGGGCTTTGGGTCTCTCAAACAAGCCCTCACTGCGGGGCTGATCTGGGTGGCACTCACGATCGCGTTTGAGTTTCTATTTGGTCATTATATCGCGGGTCATTCCTGGAGTCGGTTATTGAAGGATTACAACCTCTTTGCCGGACGGCTATGGGTGATTGTTCTCCTGTGGCTAGGGATTGCTCCTGTGGTGTTTTACCGTGTTTTAGGGTGATTTGTTGAGACAACGTAGTTGAAGCTTACAGGGGTAGACCAGTTCTACCCCTTTTTATTAGATTCTTGACAAGGCTTCAGGCTCCAACATCCCCCTCACAAGTTCCTCAAACTCTTTACGAAAATGGGAGTTATCAACATCTTCAATTCACACGATCCCAGCGTTCCCCCTCACAAGTTCCTCAAACTCTTTACCTATAACTCAAGGTGAGGTTGCAGAAACCAGGCTACCTGGTCATTATCATGATCGTTGCACCATCCAACACTCAAAAACAGTTTCCCGTTCAAGGGTATATTCATTCCTTTGAGACCTGCGGCACTGTTGATGGGCCGGGGATTCGATTTGTTGCTTTTGTTGCTGGCTGCCCGCTGCGGTGCTTGTACTGCTCAAATCCCGATTGTCGATTTTTAGAGAATGGCAAGCAGGTAACCGTCGATGAGCTGGTTAGAGAGATCCAGAAATATCAGACCTATATGGATACCTCTGGGGGCGGTGTGACGGTTAGTGGCGGGGAGCCATTGTTTCAACCTGAGTTTGTTGCTGAGATTTTTAGACGCTGTCACGAACTCGGAATTCACACAGCACTGGATACCTCTGGCTATTGTGATCTAGCGATCGCTAAACCCGTCATTGAGCAAGCCGATCTGGTTTTGCTCGACATTAAATCCTTTGACCCAGAGATTTATCAAACGGTTACAGGAGTTGCCCTGGAGCCGACACTAAGGCTGGCTCGCTATCTGAGCCAGATCAACAAGCCTACTTGGATTCGCTTTGTGCTGGTTCCCGGTTTAACTGATGCCCCCCATAATATCGCTGGACTGGCGGATTTAATTGCCACCTTAACCAGTGTAGAGCGGGTAGAAGTGCTGCCCTTTCATAAGTTAGGGGAATACAAATGGGAGCAACTGGGCTTTCACTATAAGCTCAAAGAAACCCAGCCACCAACGGCAGCGGAGATCCAGGCTGCCTTAGATATTTTTAGAAAGCGCGGCATCCAAGCAATATAAATTCGGTGATTTTGTAGAACTCCATTTTTTGATGATTTTTGTTTGGTAACCAGATCACGATTGACTCGATTCAGCAGGTAAACTCAACTATGAAAGTCACCACTCCACAAGAATTAGAAGCTCTGATTCAGCAGGTGAAGCTCGCCCAGACAGAGTACGCGACCTTTTCGCAGGGGCGGGTTGATGAAATCTTTAAGCAGGCAGCCCTAGCGGCTAACATAGCCCGCATTCCCTTAGCAAAACTAGCGGTAGAAGAAACGGGCATGGGTTTGGTGGAAGACAAGGTGATCAAAAATCACTTTGCTTCAGAGTATATCTATAACAAGTACAAGCATGAGAAAACCTGTGGTGTTATTGAGGTAGACTCTTCCTTCGGGTATCAAAAAGTCGCTGAACCGGTGGGCATTATTGCCGGAATTGTGCCTGTGACCAATCCCACATCGACGACCATTTTCAAAGCTCTGATTACCCTCAAAACCCGTAACGCGATCATCTTTTCGCCCCATCCCCGGGCAAAGCGCTGTACAGTGGCAGCGGCCAAGGTGGTACTAGAGGCTGCGATCGCAGCCGGTGCGCCAGAACACCTGATTGGCTGGATTGATGAGCCGACGGTGGCCCTCTCCCAGGCCCTCATGCAACATGCAGAAATCAAGCTCATCCTGGCGACGGGTGGCCCAGGTATGGTAAAAGCAGCCTATTCTTCTGGGCATCCTTCCCTGGGGGTGGGGGCTGGCAACACCCCTGCCATCATTGATGCCAGTGCAGATATTCAAACAGCCGTCAGCTCAATTTTGCTGAGTAAAACCTTTGACAACGGCATGATTTGTGCCTCAGAACAATCCGTTGTCGTGGTGGATTCGATCTATGACCAGGTCAGGCAAGAGTTTATCAAGCGAGGAGCTTATTTCCTAACTCCGGAACAAAAGAGCAAACTGGGTCATCTGCTCATCCAAAATGGACACCTGAACCCAGAGATTGTCGGCCAATCAGTTGGGGCGATCGCCCAAAAAGCAGAGCTAGGTTCCCTCTGTATGGAATCGCAGGATGCTGACCGGCTCGAAGCAGAACTCAACCCCCTCCCTTGCACAATTCCCAGGGTGTTGATGGCCGAAGTCGATGAGGTTGGGGTAAACGAGCCATTCTCCTACGAAAAGCTCTCCCCCATTCTCGCCATCTATCGGGTTCCCACCTTTGAAGCCGCTGTGCAGAAGGCAGAGCAATTGGTGGAATTTGGTGGGCAGGGCCATACAGCCGTGCTGTATGTTGATCCGAGCCTCTGCCAACGGATTGATGCATTCCGCAACACAGTCAAAACGTCACGGGTATTGATCAATACGCCATCCTCTCAGGGGGCCATTGGTGACCTCTACAACTTCAAACTTGACCCGTCGTTAACCCTGGGCTGTGGTACCTGGGGCGGCAATACCATTTCTGATAATGTCACCCCCCACCATCTGTTGAATATTAAAACCGTGTCAGAACGGCGGGAGAATATGCTTTGGTTTCGCATTCCTCCCAAGGTTTACTTTAAGAGTGGGTGTTTGCCCATGGCCCTACAAGATTTAGCCGGTAAACAACGGGCCTTTATTATTACTGATCGCCCTCTCTTTGACTTGGGACTGGTGGAAAAAATTACAGCACCCCTCGACCAACTTGGCATTAAGCACGATATTTTCCATGATGTTGAACCCGATCCCACCCTAGCCAATGTGAATGAAGGGTTGACGCAATTGCGTAACTATCAACCCGATGTCATTATTGCACTGGGAGGCGGTTCGCCGATGGATGCGGCAAAGGTAATGTGGCTCATGTATGAGCATCCAGAGGTAGAGTTCGAGAGCATTGCGGTGCGATTTATGGATATCCGGAAACGGGTCTATGAGCTGCCGGCCCTGGGCCAAAAAGCAACGCTGGTAGCCATTCCGACGACATCTGGAACGGGGTCAGAAGTGACCCCCTTCGCGGTTGTCACCGATGAAAAATCAGGAATTAAATATCCCCTGGCAGACTATGCGCTGACACCCACTTTGGCGATCGTCGATCCCGAACTGGTGCTGCATATGCCAAAAGGCTTGACAGCCTATGGCGGCATTGACGCCCTCACCCATGCTCTGGAATCCTATGTTTCAGTACTGGCGACCGAGTTTACTGAAGGGTTAGCTCTAAAGGCCATTGACCTGCTGTTTCGCTATTTGCCCCGGGCCTACAAACTCGGTGCAGCCGATCCCGAAGCCCGTGAAAAAGTGCACTATGCTGCAACAATCGCCGGTATGGCCTTTGCCAACGCCTTTTTGGGCATTTGCCACTCGATGGCCCACAAATTGGGATCGACGTTCCATCTTCCCCATGGCTTAGCCAATGCCCTCATGATCTCCCATGTGGTGCGTTACAATGCCACCGATGTGCCCTTTAAGCAAGCTATCTTTCCTCAATACAAGTATCCCAACGCGAAAGAGCGCTATGCCCAGATTGCTGATTACCTCCACCTGGGGGGCAATACCGACGACGAGAAGGTAGAGCATCTAGTAGCGGCGATTGAAGACCTCAAGCGGCAGGTCGAAATTCCTGCCACGATCAGAGAAGTGCCAGGTATGGATGATCACATCTTTCAGGCGAAGGTGAGCGAAATGGCAGAACAAGCCTTTGATGATCAATGCACGGGGGCGAATCCGCGCTATCCCCTAATTCATGACTTGCAAGAGTTGTATACCCTGGCCTATTGGGGACAGCCGCCAACGCCAGTCGCAGAACCGTCTACCAATGGAAAAGCGGTTACTGCTGAGGTGTTAACCCCAACTTAAGTGGGTGAGTGTCAGCCCGTAAGGAATCAGGGGGTGAGTTTTGCAGGGTTAATGTTTGGCTCCCCCCTCCACGCTTGCGTTCTTCCTCGATTCATTGCATGGATAATGCTGCCATTATGACCATCACTTTGGGAATCCCGGATCCGGCCTATGATGTCTTTCGTTCTGAGCGCCAGCCCCTAGATGCCCTGTTTGTGCCTCGTTCTGTTGCAGTGGTAGGAGCTACGGAACGGGTTGGGAGTGTTGGACGTACTGTGCTCTGGAATTTGATTCAAAATACTTTTGGGGGAACGGTCTTTCCAGTCAATCCTCAACGCCATAGTGTTTTAGGGGTTAAAGCTTACCCGACCCTATCGGCGATCGCAGAGCCGATTGATTTGGCTGTAGTTGCGACCCCTGCTGCAACCGTACCTGGCATTATCCAGGACTGTGTTGCGGCTGGAGTGAAGGGGGCGATCGTCCTCTCGGCAGGGTTTCGAGAAATTGGGACAACGGGAGCCGAGCTAGAACAGCAAATTCTTCACCAAGTGCGCTCTAGTTCTCTGCGTCTTCTTGGCCCCAACTGTATGGGTTTGATGAATCCAACGATTGGATTGAATGCTACCTTTGCCGATGGCATGGCCCGTTCTGGCAAAGTCGGGTTTATTAGCCAGAGTGGTGCCCTATGTTCAGCCATTTTGGATTGGAGCTTTCGAGAAAATGTTGGGTTTAGTGCGTTTATTTCTGTTGGCTCCATGCTGGATGTAGATTGGGGCGACTTGATTTACTACCTGGGGGATGATCCGCAGACAGACAGTATTGTGATTTACATGGAGACTGTTGGAGATGCGCGATCGTTTCTGTCAGCAGCGCGGGAAGTCGCGCTGACAAAGCCCATTATTGTAATCAAGGCTGGGCGAACAGAGGCAGCAGCCCAGGCAGCCGCTTCCCATACAGGAGCCATGGTAGGCAGTGACGCAGTCTTTGATGCCGCCTTGCGGCGTTGTGGCGTGCTGCGGGTAGAGACGATTTCTGACTTGTTTGATCTGGCAGAAGTGTTGGCAAAGCAGCCCCGCCCCCGTGGCCCGCGGCTAACTATCGTGACGAATGCCGGTGGGCCAGGGGTACTGGCAACCGATGCCTTAAGTCGGGCCAATGGTACTCTAGCACCTTTGGCAGAGAGTACGATCGCCGCGTTAGACGAATTTTTACCGCCCTATTGGAGTCATCACAACCCCATTGACATTTTGGGCGATGCCGACCCGGAGCGTTATGAAAAAACTCTAGAGGTTGCTGCCCAAGATCCAAACAGTGATGGTTTACTGGTGATTCTCACACCGCAGGCGATGACGGAACCGACCCAAACTGCTGAACGCCTGCGGGCCTTTGTGGCTAACCAAGCTGCGGCGTTGCAACAGAAACCCATTCTCGCCAGTTGGATGGGCGGCGAAACGGTGACCCCTGGAGAACTTCTCCTCAATCAGGCTAGCATTCCTACCTACCCCTATCCCGATACCGCAGCACGGGTGTTTAGCTACATGTGGCAGTACAGCTATAACCTGCTAGGGATTTACGAAACGCCGGTGCTTCCTGCCGATTTAGGGGTTGGGATGCCCAATCGCAGTTTAGTAGAGCGGCTGATTAAAACGGCCCAGCAGCAGCAGCGCACCCTGCTGACGGAGTTAGAGTCCAAACAGATTTTAGCCGCCTATGGCATTCCAATTGTGGAAACCCGCATGGCTACCGATGCCGAGGCCGCTGTGCAGTGTGCTGACGCAATTGGCTACCCGGTTGTGTTGAAGCTGTTTTCGCAAACCATTACCCATAAAACAGAGGTGGGGGGGGTGCAACTGAATCTGCCAGATGCCGCAGCTGTGCGACGAGCCTATGCCGAGATTGAACAAGCGGTGCAACTGAAGGCAGGGGCGCAGCACTTTTTGGGTGTAACGGTGCAGCCGATGGTTCACCAGGGCGACTATGAGCTAATTCTTGGCAGCAGCACCGATCCCCAGTTTGGCCCGGTGCTGGTGTTTGGATCTGGGGGCAAATTGGTGGAGGTGTTTCAGGATCGGGCGATCGCGCTCCCCCCCTTAAACACCACTCTAGCCCGTCGCCTGATGGAGCAAACCCGTATCTACCGAGCACTACAGGGGGTACGGGGGCAAGCACCTGTAGATTTGAACGCCCTAGAGCAGCTAATGGCGCGCTTTAGTCAACTGGTCGTAGAGCAACCCTGGATCAAAGAGATTGATATTAACCCACTTCTGGTTATGACCAGTCCGGCAACTCACCAGCCTTTTCTAGCGCTCGATGCCCGCATTGTCCTGCACGAGACAGTGCTCTCTCTAGAGCAGCTCCCCAAGCCAGCGATTCGCCCTTACCCGCAGCATTACGTCACAGCCTGGACGTTAAAGGATGGCACGCAAGTCACAATCCGTCCCATTCGACCGGAGGATGAACCGCTGATCCTCCAATTTCATCAAACCCTGTCAGAACAAAGCGTTTATCTGCGTTACTTTCACCTGATCAAGTTAAGCCAGCGCATTGCCCATACTCGTCTAGCCCGCATTTGCTTTATTGATTACGATCGCGAAATGGCCCTAGTGGCAGAGCACCAAAATCCGCAAACGGGGAATCCCGAAATTCTAGCAGTTGGACGGTTGAGTAAACTCCACGGTAAAAATGAGGCGGAGTTTGCCCTGCTAGTGAGCGATCGCTACCAGTGCTGTGGGTTAGGCACTGAACTACTCCGGCGTTTACTACAGATTGGGCAAGAGGAAAACCTGGAGCGCATCACCGCCGAGATTTTATCCGACAACTCAGGAATGCAACGCGTCTGCGAAAAGCTCGGATTTCAGGTTCGTCGTACCGCCGATTACTCAATTGTTAAAGCCGAAATCTCATTAGGGAATCGGGTTTCCCAAAAAACTTCTGACAGCGAGTAGCCTGCCCACTGAAAAACGAGGGTTCTATCACCTGAAACCTGACCATAGAAGCCCGGCGAACACCGAGCCATCTTTCAGCATCCTCCATGTCTCTGTGGTAGAGCACTAAGGTTTTCAATCCATTCGCAGAACTCAAGGATCTGCCCTGGCAACATCATCTCGATAGAATAGGTGCTATGGCCTTGCGTAAGTGAAGTACTGTACCGATGAGCCAAGCTCTCTCGACAGAAACCCAGGTATTAACCTTTGAGGACTATCTGCGCCATGACGACGGCACCGATACCCGCTACGAGCTGGTGCATGGAGTGCTGGTGGAAATGCCCCCAGAATCGGAAGTAAACAACGACATTGCTCGCAAGCTGCTGTTTGAATTCGCGCAGCACCTGCCCATCGTGCTCTTGGCCCACAAGGATACGGAAATTGAGGTGACAGGACGCCGTGCCACCTGCCGCATTCCCGATTTGCTGGTGCATACTGAAGCGTCAAAGGCGGCTGTGGCGGGGGCGACCCGTGCTACCCTCACCCGCGATATGCCACCCCCGGCCCTAGTGGTGGAGGTGGTCAGCCCTGGTCAAGCTAATCGC
>CALIDI010000022.1 GCA_938023035.1 uncultured Leptolyngbyaceae cyanobacterium
GCATGTTCTTCTCCCCTTTGCGATCGCCCACCCAAAATATAGCGGTCGTTATGAGAAACCTGGCGATCGCGAGTCAGAAAGCCGACCCAATATTGACGTTTGAACGATTGGTTTTGTCCTAAGCTTTTTGATCAAGGTGATTGTACTGGCTTTAGATCGGGGAGCTGGCTGACTTCTGATAAAGCCCTGATACTAAATTGGTCGCGGTGGGTTCCCCAGATCTCGCCATTAGCCACCAAAAATCAGCCTGCTCAAAAAGAAAGCCTCCTGGTCTGACGGTTCCAGAAGGCTTCTCAATGTTAATGCCGCGGTAATCAAGGGTTTAGCCGATCTTTAGGCCTGACGAGAGTAGTACTCAACCACCAGAAGTTCATTAATTTTTAGGGCAACCCATTCTCGCTCAATTACCCCATTCACCTTACCCTCAAGCTTGTTTTTATCAAACTCAAGATGGCTGGGCAGGTTAGCCAAACCAGGATATTGCAGATTAGTTTCAACGAGTTTGCGAGATTGCTCACGATTGCGAACTGCAATCACATCACCTGGGCGGCAGTTATAGCTGGGAATGTCTAGTATGCGCCCATTGACTGTTACATGCCCGTGGTTGACCAACTGGCGAGCAGCAGGAATGGTGGGAGCCATCCCCAGCCGAAACACGGTGTTGTCTAGCCGCATTTCTAGTAATTGCAAAATTGTTGTCCCGGTAGAACCGGCTTTACGCCGTGCTTTGCGCACGTAGCTTAGCAATTGGCGTTCAGTAATGCCATAGTTAAATCGTAGCTTTTGCTTTTCCTCAAGGCGAATGGCATATTCTGAGCGTTTCTTGCGTTCTTGCCCATGTTGCCCAGGGGGGTAAGCTCGCTTGGGCGTTTTGCGGGTTAATCCTGGTAAATCCCCTAGGCGGCGTGCAATCCGCAGGCGTGGACCTCTATATCGCGACATTGAACTTCCTCTAATGCTGTAGAAAACTTTCTAGCACAATCTACAAGTATAGGTGCTTTAGCTGCTAACTTCAAATAGTTGGGGTTATTTTTTATTGACCATGAAAGTCCTGTTGCTGGGTTTCATTCACGGTTATCGCGCCTTTATTTCGCCTCTGCTGCCGCCGATGTGTCGGTTTCAGCCGACTTGCTCGGCCTATGCGATCGCAGCGATTGAACGTCACGGCATTCTCAAGGGCAGTTGGTTGGCCGCCGGGCGTATTTGTCGGTGTCATCCCTTTACCCCGGGGGGATATGACCCAGTGCCCCCTGCAAGGAAGCCACCTGTTGCTGAAGAGTAGAGATTTTGAGATAGCAGAGTCGGGGCGGGTTGCGTCAGCCCTATAGCTTGGCGTGATGGGCAAGCTGTTGATTGCATGTCACGCCTATGGCTTTGCTGGGGAGTAAGGCTAGTGCTCTTTGCCCACCTACGGGTTGCTATTGGCCAAAATTGCACAGCTAAAGTTCAAGATGGTATCTGTTTATGGGTATCTGTACTATGTCTGTAAAGCCCTATCACCATATCCCGATTCAAGAATGTCATGAACCGCTGGTGGAATTGCTACCGGAGGCGATCGCCTTCGTCACACCCCATCCCTACCAGACGATAGGTGCCCCCTATGGTGCGCAATCTCCTTTTTGGGTGCGTCGGGGCGTGCGCGATCGCCTGCTACGGGCGCAGCACTATTTGCAAACCTTACAACCGGGCTGGCAAATTCAGGTGTTTGATGCCTATCGTCCGATTGCGGTGCAGCAGTACATGGTGGACTATACTTTTGCCCAATTGGCTCAGGCTCAGGGCCTCCACCCTGCCCAGGTAGAACCCGCCCAAAAACAGGCCCTCTACGAACAGGTGTTTGAATTCTGGGCTTTACCCAGTTCTAACCCCGCTACGCCTCCACCCCACAGTACGGGGGCTGCGCTGGATGTTACCCTGGTAGATGGCAACGGGCAGGCGATCGCTATGGGATCGCCGATTGATGAAGTCTCGGCGCGCTCTTACCCTGACCACTTTGCCCAGGCAACCGATCCGATTGGGCAAGCCTACCATCACCATCGCACACAACTCAATCAGGTCATGGTTGAAGCGGGTTTTATGCGTCATCCCTCTGAGTGGTGGCACTTTTCCTACGGTGACCAGATGTGGGCGTGGCTGATGGCTCAGAAATATCCTGCAACCAGTTATATTGCCTGTTATGGTGCTGTTGCGCCTAACCCTTGAGGCTAATCGGCTGGAGTCAGTCGCTTGGAATTGAGTGTGGGGCACCAGCGATTTTTGTTGAAAGCACTGGAACCTATCTGGTTCTGGTCAATTCATGAATCCTGGTGAACATACTCTGGAAGCCACCACAGTTTGAGTGAAGATTGGTATAACCCTTGCTGTGCGATCTTTAACCCACGGAGGGATTGCTCTATGCTGCCCAAACCATTGACCATCAAACTTTTAAGGGGTCTTGTTCGAATCAGTGGATCAGGAATTGGGTTACTGAGTCTTTTGGTTGGGAATGCTAGTACGGCTCTGGCCCAAGTTGATCCGAGTCAGTCAACAAGACCGACGGCACCGCTGCCAACGCCGCTGCCGCAGATGGAGCAGGCTCCGACTGTGCCAACGCCGCCGTTACCACGGGAGCCGTTGCCGACTCAACAGCGTGAACCCGATTTGCTGGCCCCGCCTCAGCGATCGCCGCTTTCTCCCCTCGATGTCGATCTTCAGGTACCCGGTGGGGTGTTATCGGTGAATCTTTCTTGTCGGAGTGCAGTTGGTAGCTTTGCCCAAAGAATGGCAACCTGTCGGTCAATTTTGGGATGGCAGCGACGGTTGGGCGATCGTCTGGGCGAAATGTTGACCCTCTACGATGTCGGTGTTTTGCTCAGCAAACAACAACGGCTCGAGCTAGGGAATGTCTTCTTTAAACAGGCGATTGGTCACAGTTCTCTTTTATCTATAAGCGATTGGCAAATCGGAGATCGGGCACAGATCATTCCTCCCATTTATCGTCCTCTGGCCGGCAACCTGTTTAGTCTAGGACGACTTACCCAGGGGTTAGCTGTAATGGAAGTGATGAAACAAACAGAGTTGTTTGCTGCCATGGGTGAAAGGCCCTTACCAGGCCCTTTACCGGAGGTGCTGGTTCCCACCTCGGCGGAAACAACCGTTATGACCAGCTACTTTAGCCTGGTGGATTTTGGGCAAAAAGTTGAGGCTTGTAAGCAAACCAACTGTGCTGAACTCAGCCGGTTGAACGACCAGTTGCAAACGCTGATTGAGGAATTTAATGCCAAGACCGATGCCTATGAAAAAGAAATCCGCCAGCGACGAGCGGAGGATGATGCCTTTCTTGATCCGCGCCGGCTGCCAAAACTGCGCGAAATTGTTGAATCTCAACCGGGTACTCTCTTAATCTATCCTCTGGTGCTGGAGGATCGGCTCTGGCTGGTTTGGGCGGCTTCTGGCGGTGTTGTCAAAAGTGAAGAAATTCCTGTGCAGTCCCAGGAGGTTGGCCTGGCTGTACAGCGGTTTCGCCAGTTGGTGCAAGATCCCACGGCTCCGACTGCGGCAATTCAGGCGGCGGGGCAACGGCTTTATAACTGGCTGGTCAAACCCCTAGAACCAGAGTTGCGTCGCGGCAAGATTCAAAATCTGGTGTTTGCTCTCGACCGCATGACCCGCTACATTCCTGTCAGTGCTCTGTTTGATGGTCGGCAATACTTGGTAGAAACTTATACGACCTCTACAGTTCTCTCGGGAGAATTGACCGATTTGCGCGATCGCCTGCCTGCCCCGATTCAAAAAACACCAGTGCTGGCCATGGGGGCCTCCAAATTTGCCAGCCTCAATCCTCTGCCCTATGTCCCAATTGAGCTGGGGCTAATTGTGCAGAATGCCTCTACCCCATTAGCAGGAATTTACCCTGGCAAAGAGTTTCTCAACCAGTCCTTCGATTTTCGAACCCTGCGGGATCATCTCACCGGCCATCGCATTCTCCACATTGCCACCCATGGAGCCTTTGTGCCTGGTCGTCCGCAAGATTCTTACCTGGTCATGGGTACAAACGAGAAAATGCTGATTCCTAATGTGCGTACTCTTCAGGATTTAGTCAATGTGCATCTGGTCGTGCTATCCGCCTGCGAAACGGCAGTCGGTGGTCCCAATCAAGATGGGATCGAAATTTCAGGAATGGCTTACGCCTTTATGAATTCTGGCGCGAAGGCCGTCATTGCCTCCCTCTGGACAGTGGATGATGCTAGTACCAGTCAATTAATGCACCGCTTTTACCAGGGGTTACCCAGCCGGGCCTCGACCCCGCTGACAAAAGCTCAGGCATTGCGCCAGGCTCAGCTCGCACTTTTGCGTGGCGAAGTCAAGCGTTCCCAGGTGCGGGGCCTTGGGGTGGTTGGCCCCAGCGAAGATGAACGAGCTACTCCCCGACCCGCCACATTCACCAAGCCCTACTATTGGGCACCATTTATCTTGTTAGGAAACCCACTTTAGAACGGTGGCTGTGCGGACGGTCAAAAAACGCTGATGGTGACGCAAAGGTTACTTGCTGTCGTTCACGGGAAGGTTAGGGATGCAGATTAAGTAACATCTGGCAATCAGGCAAGGATGATAGGCTGACAGTAACGTGAGATTCTCTCAAAATCGACATAGGGTGCAGGTTCCTTTTGCCCTCACCCTAGATCCCTCTCCCAATTTGGGAGAGGGACTTTGAGATGGCTTTCATCGACACAACCCTATTTCATGGAAGTTGAACAACAAATTTGGGTTGCTTATTATCTACTCTACACTTGCGAATACAATCCGATTGGGTATTGCTTGTTTCCCTATCTCACTCATGTATGCCAAGGCTTACAATAGCTGCTCGATATTTTCGTAGAGGGTTGAGATCGCATAAGCAAAGCCAATGCTGGCAAACTCTACTGTATCTCTATCTTGATAGATCTGGGGAATCCACAAGTTATCAGAGGTGCGCTGAAACCGTTCGACCAGGATTTGTTTTTGATGGATTAGAACGTATTCCTCAAATTCAGCGATCGTTTTGTAGTTGGTAAACTTGTCACCTCGGTCAAAGGCTTCGGTCGAGTCTGATAGCACTTTAACAATCAGTTTGGGATGTAAAATAAAGGCCTCACTGGAGACGCGATCGCGATCGTCACAGGTGACAGCCAGATCAGCGTAATAGAACAGATTCAATGAAGGCAGGCGCACTTTCATATCAGTTGTATAAGAGATACAGCCTGTTCCACGCAAATGATTGACTAAAAGTGCAGATAGATCTCCTGTAATAATGGCATGCGCTTTGCTAGCTCCTGCCATTGCTACTAGTTGTCCCTGAAGGTATTCGTGCTTGATAGGACTAATACGCTCGATTTCTAGATATTCTTCTGGTGTGAAGTATGCATGGCTTCTGCTAACTGTCATGCGTGTTCTCCCTATTGCTCAATCTTTCTACGCTAGTTATGTGACTTCTTCTATGTCTTTAATGTGCTTGCGGTCGGTCACGTAGTTTTTACTGAGGATCTGTTCCTTAATGCTTAGTATTGCTATAGATCTTTCGGTATAGCCTTTTAAGGCATTCTCTTGTAAAGCCTTGTCTGCATTTTCAGCAGTGGCTCAAATTCGTTTGGACAAGCTCTCGTCGCTGCTGGGTGATGGGTGTCGTCGGATAGCGTCACTAAGGCAAGTTCCTGATGTGGGTTTGCTGCCTGAGATACTTAGAGCCTATTTAGTTGGGGAATTGACTGGCAGCCTAAATGGCAGCAAACGGATGAAAAGTTGTCATTTGGGGTAAAAACAAGCTAACTTGACCAAGCATAGGCTTCTTTAATCAATGGGTCATGGCACTTTTTTCGATTACTGGGTTTCGCCACTCTTGGCTGATCCTGATGGCTAGCTTACTGTTAATCCTACCTCTGGCAGGTTGCGGCGATCTGGATCGGTTTCGAGTGGCTAACGCTCAAGTGAGTCAGTTCACAACTAGTACCCTGAGCGACCCTAAGACGTTTAATTATGCTTTGGCGAATGAGTTTCCTAATATTTTTATCTTCACCCATGCTGGAATGATTGGCGAGAACGGCCAAACAGGAGAGTTGATACCTGAGCTAGCGGAATCTTGGCAGATTTCGGAAGATAAAACCCGGATTACGTTTACCCTGCGTCCTGATCTAAAGTGGTCGGATGGTGAGCCGCTCACTGCCGATGATGTGATTTTTAGCTTCCAAGATATTTATCTAAATGAAAAAATTCCTACTACGACACGGGATGGTTTGAGAATTGGTGAAAAAGGGACGCTGCCGACCTTGCGCAAATTGAGCGATCGCCAAGTCGAGTTTACAACCGCCGAACCCTTTGCCCCAATTGTCCGTCAGTTAAGTGCCCCGATTTTGCCTGCCCACATTCTGCGAGAATCAATAGAAAAAGTTGATGAGAAGGGCAACCCATTGTTCTTATCGACCTGGGGAACCGATACCGACCCGCGTCAGGTCGTTGTGGCAGGCCCCTACACGATGGAGAGCTATATACCCAGTCAACGCATCATCTACAAGCGCAACCCCCATTATTGGCAAAAGGATACGGAAGGCAATGCTCAACCCTATGTGGAGCGGATTGTCTGGCAACTGATCGATAGTACCGATAACCAACTGGTTAAGTTTCGCTCTGGCGAACTGGATATGGTGGGTCTCACGCCGCAGGAGTTTTCTCTATTGAAACGGGAGGAGAAACGGGGGAATTTCACCATTTATGATGGTGGCCCCCGTTCTGGGACAAACTTTATTTCTTTTAATCTAAACCAGGCTAAAACTGCTGGTGGTAAACCAGTTGTCGATCCTGTGAAGTCGCGATGGTTTACCAACAAAGCTTTTCGGCAGGCCGTTGCTTATGCGATTGATCGGCCAACGATGCTGAATAACGTGTTTCGCGGTATTGGTGATTTACAGCACTCTCCTGTCTCGGTGCAAAGCCCCTACTATTATTCTCCGGAGGAGGGCTTAAAAACCTATGACTATGACCCCAAAAAGGCAAAAGATCTGTTGTTGGGGGCTGGTTTTCAGTATGGGGCTAATGGCCTGTTACAGGATGACCAGGGTAACCCGGTACGCTTTACCCTGATTACGAATGCCGAAAATAAACTGCGCATGGAGATGTGCGCTCAAATTAAGCAAAACCTGGAAGCTATTGGCATGCAGGTTGACCTGACCCCAATTAACTTCAATGCCTTAATTGAGAAGCTAGACAACACTCGCGATTGGGATTGCCTGTTGCTGGGCTTTACCGGGGGGGTAGACCCCCATAGTGGTTCAAACCTATGGACTAGTAAGGGAAGTTCCCATTTCTTTAACCAGGGGCCATTGCCGGGGCAACCCCCTCTGAAAGATTGGGTGGTTTATGACTGGGAGAAGGAAATTGATCGACTATTTATTCAGGGCGCGCGGGAATTTGATGAGATGAAGCGAAAGGCTATCTATGCGCGGTATCAAGAAATCGTTCAGGAGGAATTGCCGCAGATTTTTTTAGTGACACCTAAGGCGCTCTCGGCAGTACGCAACCGGATCAGTAATGTGAAGTTTACGGGGCTTGATCCGCGTGGGTCGCTGTGGAATCTGCCGGAGCTAAAGGTAATGGATTAACCGATCGATTGGTTGAGGAGTTGGGTGCTCTGTTAGCTTAGGCTGTTTCGGCGTTTGACCTGTAAGATTCCTTGAGGAAAAAAGACTGCACCGATCGCGATTAACAGTCCAAAAATAATCAACCGGCCATTTTTAAGAAACGCTGCTAACCATAGGGGTAGGCCGGGAATATCTCCCAAGGCCCGCAAAATCTCTGGTAGGGCTGTAAAGACAATGCCACCCAACACCGGCCCCAACCAAGTGCGGGAACCGCCGATGAGAACGAAGGCCAGATAAATAATGCTGGCATCGAAGGTGCCCTGGCGCGTGTTCCAGGTGTTGAGGAGGTGGGCGCTGACGACGCCAGTCATGCCAGCTAGCGCCGCCCCCAGGGTAAAGGCCAACACTTTGTAGTAAGTGGTGTTGATTCCCATAGCGTCTGCGGCGAGTTCGTCTTCACGAATGGCCAGAAGAGCGCGCCCAACCCGGGTTTTTTCCAGCCGATAGACAAACCATCCGCTGATCAGTAGGAGGGGAACCGCCAGCCAGAGATAACCGATGGAAAAGCGAAAGGGTTGAGGAATACCGGCAATGCCGATTGCACCTCCGGTGATGTCTAAGTTTAGGCAAAGGATGCGGAGAATCTCTACAAAGGCGATGGTGGCAATGGCTAGATAAATGCCACGCAGGCGCAACACAGGCATCCCGACCAGAATGCCCAGTAAAGCGGTGATCACCCCTGCTGCGACCATTTCTAGCAATACCAGAGGAACAGCATATAATTGCCCCTGAGCCACTGGGAATAGCTGAGTTGAGGCGATCGCGGCGATGTAACCGCCAAGGGCGTAGAACCCAGGGCTTGCCAAGGAGAGTTGTCCTGCCATGAGCGGTAGGTAAAGAGACAGACCCAATACTGCTCCCAGTAGCATATTGACGATTAAGGAACCGTAGGTATTGAGGAAGTCGGCCATCGTTCTGCCTGGTATAAACTCCACCTTTTACAGAATCTTCTCTAGCCCATAGACGAGAGATTTCAGTGCGCGTACTTTGCGAATTGCTAACAGCACGCCTGGCATGTAGCAGGCGCGATCGCTGGTATCATGACGCAGGGTGTAGAGTTGCCCTGCTGCCCCAAAGATTACTTCCTGGTGCGCGATCAGCCCAGGGAGACGAACGCTGTGAATGCGAATATTAGCTTCAGCGGTGCTGCCGCGTGCCCCTGCTAGTTTTTCCGTTTCTGCTACTACAGGCGGGTTAAAGGATTTACCAAATTCGGCTAACAGCTGCGCTGTTTGCAGGGCAGTGCCGCTGGGGGCATCTGCTTTTTGATTGTGGTGTAGTTCAATAATCTCCACATGATCAAAATACTGGGAGGCGGCAGCGGCAGCCTGTTGCAGCAACACCATACCGATGGAAAAGTTGGGGATCAGAAGACAGCCGGTACTCGCTTTGTCGGCAAACTCTGCCAGTTCTTGAATCTGGGTAGGAGATAGACCGGTAGTGCCAACAACGGGCCGCACCCCATAGGCGATCGCCGAACGAACCGAATCGTAAACGGAGTCAGGATGGGTAAAATCCACCATCACACCGAGTTCTCGTTCCTGGGATAGCATGGCAACCATTGGCTCAAACTGATCGGTGATCGGAACCTCTAGGGCACCACACCCCGCCAACTCGCCAATATCCTGGCCTTGAACTTCGGGGTTACGATCCACGGCCCCTAGCAGCACCATATCGGCTGCTTGCGCAACGGCCTTAACGACTTCGCGCCCCATCTTACCGGCTGCACCATTGACTAAAACTGGGATCGGAGCCATACACACCTATTGGATTCATTCATTTCGGTATTGTATAGCAACCATCCGCCGGGTTAAGGCGTGGATTGAGTGAATCTCGCAACCGGCAGAGGGCGTTTTGTCTATGGGTTAGAGCGGACGTTTGAGCAGGGATTGGCAAAACCACCCATCACCTAAATGCCTCAGCCAATGGAGCCGAGGGCTGCAAGGGTGCTAAGGGGGTTTTCTCGGAAGCGGATGATCGATTGGCTGTTAGAAGTAGGGCTTGCGTGCGGGGCCGATGGGTGGAGATCGCCTGGATTTCCTACTCTAACTGTTTGAGTTGTTGTCCTAGTCGCTCTAGTGTTGTTCTGGTTTTCTCAATTGGTGGCTCCCGCTTCAACTGGTCACTGCATACTTGAGGCCCAATTTTGGAGGAATTGCCGAGGGGCTGGGTGAGGTTACGAAGCTGGCTTTTGAAATCGAGAAAGAAGCTTTTGAAAAACACTAGATTGCCTGGAAGCGGGCTTTTCAGCGAGTTGGATGGGTTCGTCTTTAAATTCTTTCAAACGGTAGCCGTACTCTAGGTTGTCTTGGTTTTTCCGTAAGACAGGAAACAGGCGAAACGCTCCCTGGAGTAGTTGGGCTTCATTGTCGTAAATAGCGTGGTGAATCAAGCTGGTACGCTTGACTGCGATCGCTCCCACGGGAAACCAATTGTTCTTACCGCGAATCCGGATATAGATTTCAAACTCAGGGACGCCTGCCGACTTCATCTCATCGTATTGCTGACTGGCCGCACGCCGCTCTGCGGTTCGCTTTGAAACTTGAGGCTGGGGCTTTGGTGTACCGAAACCACGCTGAGTTGTTGCCATAGGGCTATGCTCCTAGGGAGTAAAGTGTAATAAAAGTTTACATGATTCTCAGGTTTCTTGTTCACTCCTGACTGGTGACTCTGGCTTGGCGAATGAATCATGCGGTTTGTATGGGGCCATGTCTGCTTTGGGAGCGCGGAAAAAAGGAAAGAGAAGAGGTGTCCACACATCCTGAATGTCTAATGGACTCAAATGGACTCAGCAACCTGGCGATCGCTCTACCCAGTTTTTTGTCATCTGTGAAGGTGGGTTTTGATTGCCTGGCGATCGCTCTAACCACGGGGGGAAATTTTGTCAGTTAACCAAGGGGAAACTTTGCCTGGGTGGCGTTCTCTCATGTGCTGCTATCTTCCTACCCGTTCCCCCGATACAATGGGAATGCAAATTACTGCGTTGCTGCATCCAATGACCGCTCCTACCAAGCTTGAACCTGCTGTATCGTCGACGGTTGATACGAACCCCGCCGTTGAGCTAGAGGAATTGGATAATGAAATTCCTGATGAGGTCGAAATGTCGCTGTTCGACCATCTGGAAGAGTTGCGAATGCGAATTTTCTACGCCCTGATTGCAGTGGCGGTGGGAGTGGTGGGTTGTTTTACCCAGGTAAGGCCCATTGTGAAGCTGCTGGAGGTGCCTGCCCAGGGGGTTAAGTTTCTCCAGTTAGCACCGGGGGAGTATTTCTTTGTCTCGCTGAAGGTGGCCGCCTACAGTGGTATTCTCGTCGCCAGTCCGATGATTTTGTACCAGATTATTGCTTTTGTGCTACCGGGGCTGACTCGCAGGGAGCGGCGGTTTTTAGGCCCAGTTGTGTTTGGCTCAAGCATCTTGTTTGTAGCGGGTTTGTTCTTTGCCTATGTTGCGTTGGTACCTGCGGCACTGCGTTTCTTTATTTCCTACGGGGCAGATGTAGTTGAACAAGCCTGGTCGATTGATCGTTACTTTGAGTTTGTACTGCTGCTGATGTTTAGCACGGGGCTGGCGTTTCAAGTGCCTGTCATTCAGGCATTGCTGGGTTTCTTAGGGATTGTTTCCTCAAGGCGAATGCTCTCTGGGTGGCGGTATGTGTTGTTGTGGGCTGCGATTGCTGGGGCGGTACTAACCCCCTCTACAGATCCTCTGACTCAGAGTTTACTGGCCGGAGCGGTGCTTACGCTTTATTTTGCGGGTATTGGCCTGGTAAAGGCGTTAGGCAAATAGTTCAATGGGTATTGCCCCTGAGTTTTGGTAAAAATAACTATAATCCAGAAGGAAAGGTACTTTCCTCGGATGATTTCCTTCTGTTAATAGGGGCTTTTTGTGTTTACAACAACTCTCTCAAAGCCAGGGATGACTGGTTTTCCTCAGGATCTGTTTGCGGCAATTCAGGAACTTAAGCGAGATCTGAATGCGGTGATTCTGGCCCATTACTACCAGGATCCAGATATTCAAGATGTTGCAGACTACATTGGCGACTCGCTGGGCTTGTCTCGGCAGGCGGCCAAGACGGATGCTGATGTGATTGTGTTTGCTGGGGTTCACTTTATGGCAGAAACGGCCAAAATTCTTAACCCCGGTAAGTTGGTGCTGTTACCGGATCTGGCAGCGGGTTGTTCTCTGGCGGATAGCTGCCCGCCGGATCAATTTGCTGCGTTTAAGGCCGCTCATCCAGGACATTTGGTTATTTCTTACATTAACTGCACGGCGGAAATTAAGGCGTTAAGCGATATCATTTGCACAAGCTCAAACGCTGTGCGGATTGTGCAACAAGTTCCACCGGAGCAACCCATTATTTTTGCCCCGGATCGCAATCTGGGTAAATATGTGATCGAGCAGACAGGACGGGACATGGTGCTCTGGCAGGGAAGTTGTATAGTGCATGAGACGTTTTCTGAAAAGAAAATGGTGCAACTAAAGATGGAGCACCCGGAGGCTGAAGCGATCGCCCATCCTGAGTGTGAGCCTGCCGTGCTGCGCCATGCCAGCTATATTGGCTCTACTACGGCCTTGCTGAATTATGTGCAACAAAGTCAAAGCTCTGCTTTTATTGTGGCTACGGAGCCAGGAATCTTGCACCAGATGCAAAAGGCGGCCCCTGGGAAGCACTTTATTCCAGCTCCCCCGTTAAATAACTGTGCCTGTAATGAATGCCCCCATATGCGGCTCAATACCCTGGAGAAGCTTTATCTCTGTATGAAAAACCGCGCACCGGAAATTACACTGCCAGAGGCAACTCGTGTAGAGGCGCTGCGCCCGATCCAACGGATGCTGGAGATGAGTGTTTAGGAGCAGTATCGGGGATGAGGGGGATGGAGCGATCGAGAATGGGGTCAGTTTGGCATTTTGCTTTTCTGGTTCTGGTTCGGCCTTCCTCACCCTCTGCCATTTCGCCATTCCTCGGATGTAGCTAACCTTCTACCCTAGGAGTTATGTCAGCCTGATGTTTCTTCGTTAGGGTGGAAAGGCAGAGGGCTTGAGGTTGGGTGAAGATGCGATTGCTTGGTTGCCTAATAATGGCAGGGGTTTTGATGGGTTGCCAGGGGATTGAAACAGCACAATCTCCAGGGAAGGTTGAATCACGACCTGGCAACGATGCGATCGCCCACGCGGCTCCAACCCGTAAAGAAAGCCTGATTCAAACGGAACTGCTGACTCCTAGCCCAATTCAGGTAACGTTGGCAGATCTGCCAGCCCCCTACAGCACACGCAGTGCTAGCAAGCCTCCCAACATCGTGCCAGTTCCTGCAAATCCTATATTGAAGGTGCCACGCGGGTTTCAGGTTAATGTGTTTGCGGCAGGATTGGATCGGCCCCGCTGGTTAGCCTTGACCCCAACGGGAGAGGTGTTAGTGACTGAAACGCGGCAAAATCGGATTCGGTTGCTGCGAGATGCTGATGGTGATGGAGTTGCAGATATCAATCGGGTATTTGCAACCAGTGCCAATGGCCTGGATATTCCTTTTGGGATGACATTTAGTCAAGATGCTTTTTTTCTGGGAAATACAAATGCGGTTTTACGATTTCCCTACCGGCCTGGCCAGGAGCGTTTGACGGGGGTTGGGCAAAAGATCACGGATTTACCGGGGGGTGGGTATAACCAACACTGGACACGAAATGTGGTGATATCGCCCAATCAGCGGCAACTCTATGTGTCGATTGGTTCGCGCTCTAATAATGATGCGGAGGCATTGCCACGGGCTTCGGTACAAGTGATGAATTTGGATGGCAGCGATCGCCAAACCTTTGCCTATGGGTTGCGAAATCCCGTTGGGCTGGCTTTTCATCCCCAAACGGGGGATCTCTACACGACGGTGAATGAGCGAGATGGGATGGGAGATGACCTGGTGCCAGATTACTTTACGCGAATTCAAGCGGGGGAGTTTTATGGCTGGCCCTATGCCTATCTGTCTCCCAAGCTGCCTGATCCGAATTATGTCCGTGATGGCAAGAGTGTGAAGCCAGACTTGATAGCCCAAACTCGCACGCCAGATGTGCTGTTTAAGTCCCATTCGGCGGCACTGGGGCTACAATTCTACACGGGTAATACGTTTCCAGAGCGCTATCGCAACGGGGCGTTTGTGGCCTTTCGAGGATCCTGGAATCGCGATCAGGGAACGGGTTACAAAGTTGTCTTTATTCCCTTTAATCGGGAAGGCCGCCCAAGAGGATATTACGAGGATTTTCTGACGGGCTTTTTGCTGAATCCTACAGGCCCAGATACCTGGGGACGTCCGGTTGGTTTGTTGGTGTTGCCTGACGGTAGCTTGCTGGTAACCGAGGAAGCTAATGGACAGATCTATCGCATTCAATATCAGGGGAGTTCAGATTCGCTTAGTGGGAGACTCGCGCCTCTGCAAAATGGCGGGGGCTAGGAATGGCCCCTAGCCAATCCATCAGGATGGTTTGCCGTAGGGGTTCCCGACTAGTGTTTCACGGTTCTGAATTTGACGATCGCCGATTTCGACTTGAACTTCTGCGTGTTACGCAGAAGTTCTTTCTATTCCAAAACTCTAAGATTTCGTCCTAGAGGCGCTTTCAACTAGCTCAAATCTGGATGCTAATTTATTTGGACTAAAACTGGCCTAACTTTAGCACCCCCTTCCTGGCTCCGCGATCGCTACTTTTCCTCAAACGGTGATCTCCCCCATGTTGCAACCCTCAGCGCCAAACCTCCCACGCTTATCTCATTTAAGATAGTTGAGACTCCTAAAAGTCTTAAAGCAGTCTTTCTATTCCCAACTGAGATTGTCGAAGCCCCCTAATCTCCTACTACTGCAAGCCTGAAAAAGTTCTCAACACATTGACGTTGCCGCAGTCGGTATAGCCAACTGCGCCTTTAGCCTTGTTTGCTATCTCCCATCTCCTACCATACGCTTAAACGGGATGTCTAACACGAGATTTTTGAGACTTCATTAAGTCTTGTATGAGTCTTTTGATTCAAATAAGAGACAGGGCATACCGATTAACACAGAGAAGACGACAGACATCCGGCTAAGTGCCTGGCGCTGCGAGACTGGTGCTAGCCAAAATCACAAACCTAATACGATGCCATCACCTTATCTCAATTAAAACTATTGAGACTTTTACGAGTCTCGATTGATTCTCTTAAATTTCAGTCGAGACGATTCTTGCTAAATTTTGATTCTAAATAACCGGCCCAGCCTAAGCCACCCTTCCCTGTCCATTCTTCCATTCAGCAAGCAGGGGAGCCAGATCGAAGCTCCTATCCCATGATGGGAGAGGGGGATAGCCCTAACGGACATTCAAGAAAGGGGTGACGGTAACCAGACTGATGCCTTGGTCCACTAGTAATACCTGCAAATGAGATAACTGAGACTCTTTATAAGTCTTAAATGATTCTCTTTATTCCCACTTAAGATTTCACTTGGTAACTTCATCTACTTTCGTCTTAATTGAGATTTACGAAACTCTTTTAGGTCTTATAAAAGACTAAATTTCTTGATTGAGACTTTCGTTGCTTGCGATCTTCGTGATTTCAGTGGTTTCAAGGCCAATTGATCGACGCTTCCACAATCCGGTCTTTGAGCATTGACAACCAGGTAGCGACATCCATTCGCGATGCCCCAATGCCCTCAAACAAAAAAGGTTGGGCGATCGCCCAACCGCTTCAATCGATAAAAATGTACCGAAACCCTAGACCGCTGCAAAGTATTCCTTCGACTTCACAGGGTCAGGATTCATAGTGGCATCACCTGGCTTCCAGCCAGCGGGGCAAACCTCGTCAGGGTGAGACTGCACATACTGGATGGCCTGCAAAGTACGCAGTGTTTCATCAACACTGCGACCAAACGCCAGATTATTGATCGTGGCGTGTTGAATCACCCCATCCTTATCAATCAGGAACAGCCCCCGCAGGGCAATACCTTCATCGGTCAGCACATTGTAAGCAGTACTGATTTCTTTCTTAATATCAGAAACAAGCGGATAGGCTAGATCACCCACCCCACCGCTCTTGCGATCAGTTTGAATCCAGGCTAGGTGAGAAAACTCGCTATCAACCGAAACGCCGAGAATCTCAGTATTCAGGTTTTTGAACTCTTCATAGCGATCGCTAAAAGCTGTGATTTCGGTCGGGCAAACAAAGGTAAAGTCTAGGGGATAGAAGAACAAAACCACATACTTGCCGCGATAATCCGACAGTTTAATCGTCTTAAATTCCTGATCGACCACTGCGGTCGCTGTGAAATCAGGGGCAGGTTGCCCAACACGCAATTGTCCTTCCAGAGTCATGAGCTAGTAGCCTCCTTGATTAGCGTCTTCAACCTGAGTGTCAGAGCCACATGGCCATGATTAGCTTTGAGCACTCAAGTACTTAATCGTTAACGAATATAGCATAATCATAGTCATAACGATTTTGAGTAAGTCAAAGATGCTGTTGCTTGACTGCGTAGATTCGATAGAGTTTTGCTCATCTCAATTGTTTTTAGCCTCCGTTCATGACATATCTGTTGAAAATTGGCCACCTTTGGGCAAGTTAAGATTGGCAAAACTCGAAGACTTACCCTCGGCACTGTTCATTCCCATTGCCCATTTTTATCTATGCGAATTGCCTACTTGGTGAATCAGTATCCTAAAGTCAGCCATAGTTTCATTCGTCGGGAAATTCTTGGCCTCGAGGCTTTGGGGGCTTCAGTTCTGCGATATTCAGTGCGTGATTTAGCGTCTGAGCTTGTTGATGCAGCCGATAAGCAAGAATTTGAACAAACACACTACCTTCTCAAAAGTGGAGCCGCTAGTCTGCTAAAGGCTGTCGTTACAACTGCGATCGCGCATCCTATCCGGTTTTTGCAGGCTCTGCAATTGGCTGTTAAAGTCGGCTGGAACTCAGACCGTGGCCTGCTGCTGCATGTAGCCTATTTAGCCGAGGCCTGTCTCCTGCAACAATGGCTACGCACTGCCGATGTCAGCCATCTGCATGTGCACTTTGGCACAAATTCAGCTACGGTCGCCATGCTTTGCCAGGTTTTAACCCAGATTCCCTACAGTTTGACCATCCACGGGCCAGAGGAGTTTGACAAGGCAACAGCGATCGCCCTGTCGGAGAAAATTCACCGGGCAGCCTTTATTGTGGCAATTTCTTCCTTCACCAAGAGCCAACTCTTTCGCTGGTGTGATTACTCCGATTGGGGTAAAATTCATGTCGTTCGCTGCGGGGTTGATGATTTGTTTTTGGGGCAAGACCTGATTGCTCTGCCCAGCACCCCCCAATTTGTTTGTATCGGTCGGCTTTCTGAGCAAAAAGGGCATCTGCTCCTCATCGAAGCAGCCAGCCAACTCGCCGCTGCGGGGCTATCCTTTAAGCTAGTGTTTGTTGGTGATGGCCCCCTCCGGCAAAAAATTGAGCAAATTATTGTTCAGCGCCATTTAGAGCAGCATATTGAGGTTACGGGATGGGCCACCAATGCTGAAGTGCGGCAACATCTGTTGCAATCCCAGGTGATGGTTGCCCCCAGCTTTGCGGAAGGCTTACCCGTCGTCATTATGGAAGCCCTTGCCCTCGGTCGCCCGGTCATCAGTACTTACATTGCGGGCATCCCAGAGTTAGTCGAGTCTGGAGTCAATGGGTGGTTAGTGCCCGCTGGAGACGCTGTCAGTTTAGCAGTAGCGATGCGCCAGGCCCTTCATACTCCCCTCGATCAGTTGACGCAAATGGGTAAAAACGGGCGCGATCGCGTCGAGCAGCATCACCAGGTTGCGATCGAAGCCACAAAGCTTTTAGCCTTGTTTGAGAAGTATCAAGCTTAAGCCTTGCCCTCTGTGTCAGCTCGTCGGTTTACCCAGAGCCACTCCTAGCAAAGAAGCATGGCCAGATGTAGAAGCTGCAAGCAGGGGTAGAGGGGGGCTAAAACTCCCCAGCCTGGAGGCGTAGCCTTCAGATACTCTGCTGACAATGAGTGAGACTGGATGATTTACGAAAAGGATTGAAACAAGGAAATCATCAGCCCGTAGCTTAGTAAAACAAGAAGCAGGCCAATTAAATTAGTTCGTCGAGCCAAGGAAGAAGACGGGTTCAACCAGAACTGTAGCAAGCGGGTCACAAGCGGCATCACCACCCAGGTTAACAGAGAGCAACTCACCAGGTTATTGACAAACATTTTGGGCGCAAGCGACCAGCCTTCCATGATGCCAAAATGAGAGAACAGTAGCGTCTCAACCATGACTGTAGGGTAGAGTCCAAACAATATAGTCAGATTTTGCTTCCAGGCTGGAGGGCTAGTGCCTGGTTCTTCACCCTGCTTACCTTGGGAAAACCATCCCTCTAAGCCGGTTGCCAGATTGCGGTAGTGATAATCGCCAAACTGACTTCTAGCGTGACGAATTAACGCATGGCGATGGTCAGAATCGAGCCATCGGGTTAAGTTAGTTGAACTATCAAAATGGACGACAATATACCACTTGTTTTGAGCACCTTCTACAGGCGGGCAAATATCCGTCCTTACATAACCTGGGTGGTGAGTTGCCTCGGCCTGAATAGATTGCTGCCATTGCCAAAATTCTTCTGCCTTTGCCTTTGACACCTCATACTCAATCACCAAACTGGTTGTTTCCTGCTGGGTTACATCTGGCATAAAAATTGGGTAGTCTGATTTCTTAAAGGGTAGAGAATCATCAGGCGGTTTCAGAAGCTTTAAAGTTAAATAACGATTAATCGGGAATCGACAAACCATCGATTATGCGGTTTTGCTGAAAGTTTTACTGGGTTGCAGAAACCTGATTTTATCGGCGACGCCGAGGTTGAGTGATCTTGCGACCAAGCCGGTCTAACCCCCAGCCAACCCCAAAGGTGTAGAGCGTAGCCAAGAGCAACGACAATAGTATCACCAGGCCAATAAAGAGCCAGCGTAGGATGGGGTGATCTAGATTAAAGAACCCCAATAGGCGGGGGGTTATCAAAGCAACGGTCAAAAAAGCCGCCGCGATCGCCCCAAACCCATGCAAACCATTGACCAAAAGCAAAAAGATCTCTTCACCCGCAATCTTCTTACGGCGTGGCTTGGGATCCGGTGCTTCCGACATAATTTGCCTCAAACTCGACAATTGCCCTAGTGTTGCACCCAACCCATCGACTAATCAAGCCTTCCTAAGGTCGCACCACAAAGAGGGCGTTTCCGTGGCTTATTCAGGGTTTACAGGGCTAACAGTCATTTGCGTTTGATGATAGTGCCACAGCTTGCCGCGCAGGGCCAGTAATTCCTGATAAGTACCCTGCTCAACAATGCGCCCTTGCTCCATCACAACGACCTTGTCGGCATTAGCAATCGTTGATAGACGGTGGGCGATCGCAATCACCGTCCGCCCGATGGATAACTGCTCAATAGATGCCTGAATCAACCGTTCTGACACCGAGTCCAGGGCACTGGTAGCCTCATCCAAAATCAGAATTTCAGGGTCACGCAGTAGCGCCCGGGCGATTGCAATTCGTTGCCGTTGTCCACCAGATAGTCGCACACCGCGATCGCCCAAAACCGTATCCAACCCCTGGGGTAAATTTTCAATAAACTCAACCGCATTCGCCAGTTTGGCCGCTGCCATCACTGCGGCATCACTGACAGCCTCCAGCCCATAGGCAATGTTATTTCGCACAGTCGTATTAAAAATAAAGGTGTCTTGACTCACTACCGCAATGCGCTGGCGCAGCGAAGTCAGATCAAACTCCCGCAAATTGACCCCATCCATGTAGATGGCTCCCTGGGTCGGGTCATAAAACCGGGGAATCAGGTCAGCCAGCGTCGATTTTCCTGCCCCCGAAGCTCCCACTAGGGCCACCGTTTTTCCCTTCGGAATCATCAATGTAATATCCTTCAACACCAACGCATCCGGGTCATAACCAAAATCAACTGCAACAAACTCCATCGCCTGCTGCAATCCTGAAAAGATCCGATGGCCATTATCAAGATAAGACTTATTGTCTCGTCGGAGCAGTTCCTCAATAGCCTGAACAGAACCTTGCATACTTACCATTGTCGCGATACTACCATTCAACTCTTGAATGGCAGGCACCAGCCGAAACAACAGAAAGATGAACGTAAGCAGTGCGCCTACACTTAAGACGCCTTGGGCCACAAACACACCAATACCCACCACAATCATGCCGATCAAAATGGTGCTGGCGATCGCCTCTGCCAGAGGCCGCACAATTGAAACCTGTACAATCGCGCGATCGTTCGTTTCCCGAATCTTGTCACTGGCCAGATAAAATCGCCGTCGCTCAAAGACCTGAGTTGCAAAAGCTTGAACCGTGCGGATGCCATTAATAAACTCCGCTGCGATCGCTGTAAACTCACCCCTGGCCCGCGATACCGGAAAACTCAACTCGCGAGTGCGGCGGTTTAACCTAGACAATCCAACGGCCATCAAGCCAAACAACAGCACCGCCGCCAATGTCAATTGCCAGGAAATCGTCAGGGCGATCGCCCCATAAACCAGCAACACCTGACCCTTTGTAAACAGAAAGCTAAACGACCCAATAAAGTTCTGCAACTGCCCCACCTCTGCCGTCAGGGTATTGACCAGCTTACCCGCCTGGGTTTGCCCAAAAAAGCTCAAACTCAGAGATTGCAATTGCTCAAAAATTTGGCGATACAACCGATCCACCAGCCGCACCCGGGCCAAGCCCATATAAACGGCAGTCAAATAGTTACAAATGGCCCGTATCCAGGTAGAAAGTAAAATCAGCCCAGAGATCCGATAAAGCTGTTCCAGTTTGGGCGTATTCAGCCCCAACACCCAAATATCAACCCAGGCAACGCCAGTGCGAATTGGTTCAGCCCCTTCACTCACCAAGTTTTGTAAGAAAGCTAACAAAAACCCAATCCCAAAGCCTTCAAAAATCGCCGCCAGCGAGGGAAATAACAACGCCAGTAGTACCACTCCCGGAAAGTGGCGAAGCTCCCGCAAGATCAGGCGGTTATCCTGCCAAAAGCCTGTGCGTTGAATCAGTTGTTTTGCGATCGTTCGCTTCAATTGCTTCAGCTCCTAACCTGCAAGATGAATCCACCGGCACCCTTATGTTTGAGCCTTTGCTCTACCCTTTACCTTCTGTCAGCATCTCAGCAGTCAGGATAAACCTGATTGCATTTTTGCCGAGTTCACAGTGCCTTTAATTAAGTAGCAGGACGCAATTAAAGTGAAGCGGATTTCGGGGGTGAGAGGGGGGTGGTTCCCCTACTTGGGGGCACAGCCTCCACTCTTCCCTACTTACAGTTCATTAGGACTACCGACTTAACCTTGTTGGCCTAATCACATGAACGGCTAAAATCTTTCAAACCTTAACACTGCGATCACTCAAACTAAGATGGCCTATGCCAGTCTCAAAGGGTGAACCGCATGTGTTCAGACAGCCTTGTCACTCTAGTGCGCTGCACTTCCTGGGGGCGATCGCCCCACCCTAACCCCAGAGTCGGCAACCGTGCTTTAGGATCAAGATAGTCTTTTTTTCTTACCCGGCACTCTCTGCCATGTCTGACCCCTCTTCCGATATTCGCATCCCTGAAATTCTCACCGATGCCCTAGAGCTAGAAGAAACCCTAAGCAGTTTTGAGGACATACAAGCAGAGCTAAACTACCGCGAAGCGCAAAATGCGTTGCATGACCTGGTGGAAAATCTAGACCTAACCCCCCAAGAGCGCCGAGGGTTAGAGGCTGAAATCCATGGATTGGAAAACCTAGTAGAAAAACTCGATCAGCAGGTTGTTCACATTGCCGTGTTTGGCATGGTAGGGCGGGGTAAATCCTCCCTATTGAATGCACTTTTAGGCCAGCCAGTATTTGAGACCGGAGCAATTCACGGCGTCACCCGCGCCAGCCAACGAGCAAGCTGGCATATTTCCAGCGAAAAAATTGAAGGAAGTGAACAATCGCTGCGGCGGGTGCGTTTATCCAGCTTGGGGAACTCCCGCGTTGAGCTAATTGATACCCCCGGGATCGACGAGGTACAGGGAGAAGATCGCGAAGTTTTGGCGCGCGAAGTTGCCAAACAAGCCGATTTGATTCTATTTATCATTGCCGGAGATATGACCAAGGTAGAATATCAGGCCTTGTCAGAATTACGCCGCGCCAGTAAACCCATCATCCTGGTATTTAACAAAGTCGATCAATACCCAGAGGCCGATCGCATTGCCATCTACGAAAAAATTCGAGATGAGCGGGTACGTGAGATTCTTTCTCCCGACGAAATTGTCATGGCCGCAGCCTCACCCCTAGTAGCCCAGGCGGTGCGCCTTCCGGATGGTCGTCTGAGTGCCCATCTCAGCGTCGGTGCACCTCAAATCGAAGACCTCAAGCTCAAAATTCTAGAAGTGCTGCACCGAGAAGGCAAATCCCTCGTCGCACTCAACTCGATGCTGTTTGCCGATGGCGTGAATGAGCGGATGGTACAGCGCAAGATGGAGATTCGCGACCAGAACGCTAACCAGATTATCTGGAAAGGGGTAATGGCCAAAGCGGTTGCAATCGCCCTCAACCCCGTAACCATGGTAGATCTGGTCAGTAGTGTGGTGATTGATGTCACCATGATTGTTTCCCTTTCTAAGCTCTACGGCATTCCCATGACCCGACAGGGAGCCGTCAAACTCCTGCAAAAAATTGCGATCGCCATGGGCGGCATCACCGCTGGAGAGTTACTGGCCAACTTGGGCCTCAGCTCTCTTAAAGGCTTATTAGGGCTGGCAGCTCCGGCCACAGGCGGCGTTTCACTCACAGCCTATGCATCGGTTGCCATTACCCAAGCCGGCGTTGCTGGAGTCTCAACCTATGGCATCGGGCAAGTAGCCAAGGAGTATCTAGCAAACGGTGCCTCCTGGGGGCCAGAAGGGCCAAAAACGGTAGTTCAGCGCATTCTGGCATCCCTAGATGAAAGCTCAATTCTCAGCCGCATCAAAGATGAACTCCGCGCTAAAATTGATGCGCGTTTGCAACCGCCGCAAGCGCCCCCGACCCGCGAGCGAAATAACTAAGGCAGATAATGGAAACCATCAACTATGGCATCGTGCTAGCAACAGCGGGGACAGAAGCTGAAGCCAAAGAACTTGCGCTGGCACTGGTACAAGCCCAACTCGCTGCCTGTGTCAGTTTGTTTCCAATTCAATCGGTTTACACCTGGCAGGGGCAAGTTGAGCAAGCACAAGAATGGCAACTTCTGATCAAGACCGATTTGGCACAGTTTCCAGCCCTCGAAGCCAAAATTCGTGAAATTCACTCCTACGAAGTCCCAGAAATTCTAGCTTTACCCATTCAGCAAGGTTCGGCCGCCTATCTAAACTGGCTGGCAGCCCAGGTAAGGCCCTAATACATCAGTGCTAGCTTGCCGAACTTAAAACCATGCGACAAGCTCAACCCACCTCCAAAATCCAAAATGCTACAAAGCTAAGAAAAGCAATAAGGTCAAGAAAAAGGGATAGGAGTAAAACCCCTATCCCAAAGTGGAGCACGCTTGCATGGTGCTACCAATGACCTGACCGAGACTTATTCGATCCCCTCAATCCGGTCTTCGATTTCCTGGTAAAGTGCGCGCAGGCGATCGAGGTTTTCTTCACTTGTTTCCCAATAACCACGCCCATTGGCTTCGAGCAACGTTGTCACCATCTTGCGGAACGAATTAGGGTTGAGGTTCATCAACCGCTTACACATCTCCTCATCCTTAAAGAAGGTAGTGTTGGTGTCTTCGTAGACCCAGTTGTCTACAGCGTTCGCCGTGGCAGACCAGCCCATTGTATTGACCAGACGCTTCGACAATTCCCGTACGCCTTCGTAACCATGGGATAGCATGCCCTCATACCACTTGGGGTTGAGCAGCTTAGTACGGGCGTCGAGACGCACCGTTTCTGACAGGGTGCGAATCTGAGCATTGGCCGTAGTCGTATCTGCCATATAAGAAGCAGGCATTGCGCCATCATCCCGCAGGCGTGACACGATCTTAGTTGGGTCAGAGTCGTAGTAGTGAGAGACATCCGTGAGAGAAATCTCAGAAGAGTCGAGATTTTGGAAGGTAACTTCTGCCGTTTTGAGACTGGCGCGGAAGAGGGCTTCGTTTTGCTCCATCACGCCAGGGTTATCCGAGGAGAAGGCAAACCCCTTGCGGGCAAGGTACATATTCTGAAGTTCTTCTTCGGTTTCCCACGTGCCGTTTTCGACTGCCAGGTTAATATTGCTGGAGTAAGAACCCGAAGCATTTGAGAAAATCCGGGTTGCGGCCTGACGTAGTTCAATCCCCAGTTCTTTGGCTTGTTCTAGGGCATGCTTCCGAACAAAGTTCATTTCCAGCGGTTCATCGGCTTCTGCCGCCATTTTCACGGCTCGATCCAACAATGCCATCTGGTTGATAAACAAGTCACGGAAGACACCAGAGCAATTGACTACTACATCAATCCGCGGACGGCCCAACTCTTCCAGATCAATCAGTTCTAGTTTATTCACCCGTCCAAGCGAGTCGGGCAGGGGCTTTACCCCTAACATCCAGAGAATTTGCGCCAGGGATTCGCCATAGGTCTTAATGTTATCCGTGCCCCAGAGGACGCAGGCGATCGTTTCGGGGTAGTTGCCTCCATTGTCTGCCATCTGGCGAGCGAGTAGGCGATCAACGACAATTTTGGCTGACTTTACCGCTGCCGCTGTTGGAATGGATTGGGGATCGAGGGCATGAATGTTTTTGCCAGTAGGTAGCACATCCGGGTTGCGGATGGGGTCGCCACCGGGACCTGGCAGAATGTATTCGCCTTCGAGCGCTAACAGCAAGGCCCCCAATTCGTTATCCGCCACTACTTGCTTAAGGCAAAACTGGAGATACTCAAACAGGGGTTTGAGCGCTTCGGTATCGACATTAGGGAAGCCAGCGGCATGGAGTGCTTCAACCCAAGGTTCTTTGTTACCGCCACCAAAGTTGAAGAAGTTGCCGAACAGCGATGTTCTGGAAACGCGACCCTCGGCATCGATTTGGGCATGAACCATGGCGGAAACTGCCGATCGCACGGTTTGGTTGATGGTGTTGAGCAGCTCCACATCCGCTAGCACCCCGCGATCGCTATTTTGGTAAACCTCCTCAAGGTTGCGCCCAATACTCTCGGCAATGATGCGTTGAAGGCTCTTAATACCCTCTTCCTCCCGGTCTAGGCCGGCAACGTTAACCAAGGTCGCGATCGCCTCTTCAGCACTAGGAGGCTTTCCAATCACATGCAAGCCACAGGGCAGCAGGCGCGACTCAATCTCCATCAGCTTGATGTAAATCTTGCCAACAAGGGTATCCCGTTCGTCTGGGGTTAACTCCGCTGCATTGACCTCTGGCAGCACAACATCCTTATCCAGGTTACAGAGCCGGGCCTTATCCATAATCGTGTCCACGATCTGAATACCCCGTCCTGAATCCTTCAGGGTTTGGTAAGAGCCGATCAGCTCGCTCAGTTCCTTCAACCCCTTGTATAGCCCTGCATTCTCTGCCGGAGGGGTGAGATAGCTGATCGTCTCAGCATAGCTGCGTCGTTTTGCGATCGTTGCTTCAGAGGGATTATTCGCAGCGTAGTAGTAGAGGTTGGGAATTGTACCAATCAGGCTATCCGGAAAGCACTCGCCCGACATCCCCATCTGCTTACCAGGCATAAATTCTAGAGAGCCATGAGTGCCAAAGTGTAGCACCGCATCTGCACCCCAAATCTTCTCTAGGTAAGTATAGTAAGCCGCAAAACCATGGTGAGGACTGGCCGACCGCGAGAATAACAGCCGCATTGGGTCACCTTCATAGCCAAAGGTGGGCTGCACTCCAATGAACACATTACCAAAAGTTTTACCGTAGATCAGCAGGTTCTGCCCATCCGTGTTGAGATGTCCCGGTGGCTCACCCCACGAAGGAATCAGCCGTTCATAGTAGGGGGTTAGTTTCTCGTACTCCGGTACCGACATTTTGTAAGCAATGTTGAGGTTAGGGCTGTTGTATTGCGCTTGCGCGTCGTGCAGCACCGCTTCCATCAATTGCATCGGATCGTCGGGCATATCCTGCACATCGTAGCCGTTCTCCCGCAGCGCCTCCATCACCTTGTAAATGGAGCCAAATACATCTAGGTAGGCAGCCGTCCCCACATTGCCCTTATCTGGCGGGAAACTAAAGACAGTGATCGCTACCCGCTTATGGAGCCGGGGCTTACGCCGCAGGTTTGCCCACTTCATAGCCCGTTGCGCGATCGCCTCGACCCGGTCTTGCAGGGCGATCGCTTTACCCGTTGTGCCATCGCGACCTGACAGAATAATTGGCTCAATCGCCCCATCGAGTTCAGGGAGAGCAATTTGTAACGCCACTTGAATGGGGTGCAGACCTAACTCGCTGTCCTGCCATTCTTCCGTTGTTTGGAAAACGAGGGGCAGCGCCACCATATAAGGACGATTAAGCCGTTTGAGGGACTCGATCGCCTTAGGGTGATCCTGCCGCGCTGGCCCACCGACTAAGGCAAAGCCAGTCAGTGACACCACCACATCCACAATTGGCGTTTCTTTGGCGATCGGGTCGTAGAAGTAAACATCCACAGGTTTCGAGAAATCTAACCCACCCGCAAACACCGGAATCACCCGCGCCCCCATGGCTTCCAGTTCTGACACCATCGCCACATAGTGAGCATCATCACCCGTGACCAAGTGGGTTCGTTGCATCACCAAGCCCACCGTCGGCACCAGCGGATCCCGCATCTCCTCGGGAATGTCACGTCGCGAATTGTGCCAGTTCAGGTATTCCTTGATATCTTCAAACATTTGCGGCGCGAGGGGATGCCAGATCCCCATATCGGGGAACGTTTGCGGATCCGCATAATCCAATTCACCAGCAGCGATGCCCTTACCCTTAAAGGAATAGCGGTCTGCCAGCATCAGTAGAAAGTTTTGCAGATTCTCAGAGTTACCCCCCAACCAATATTGGAAGCTCAGCATAAAATTCCGCGCATCTTGAGCCTTTTCAACGGGCAGATACTTCAACACCGTTGGCAGCGTTCTCAAGAGTTTCAGCATGGCATCTTGGAAACCTGCACCCGACTTCTCCTTGCGCTTTTTCATAAAACTGGAGATAACGCTCTTGGATTGCCCAATTTGAGCCAGGGAGAAGCTACCCATCTTATTGAGCCGCATGACCTGAGGCATCGAAGGAAAGACAACGGCCACATCTAAGCGATCGCGCACCGGCTCAACCGCTGCCACAATTTTGTCGGCCAAATCTTCTAAGAAAATGAGCGAAGCAATAAAAATATTGGCTTCAGCCACATCGCGTTTAAAGTCTTCATAGTTATCAGGGTCGCGGAGTTCCTCAATCAGGTACCCGCTAATTTCGACAGCAAGATGGGGGTGGTTCTGGTTAATCGAGCGAACCGCTGCCGAAAGTGAGCTTTGGTATTGAGGCTCCAGCACGACATAGACCACCTTGAGTAACGACCGCCCCCCTATATCATCAGGTTTAATATGGCGGATGGTGGGCTTGACGTGTGTGAACATGCGGTCTGTGCTCCTTCTCAGTGGAATCAGCGAGGGGAGTCGCTATCAGCCTTGCCCTAAAGAGCGATCGCCCCCAGGCACCAACCTTGCCTGGATATGCAAGTGACTGACAGCGACAACCTATCCATCTGTCGTTTTACCAGAAAACCTTTACCAGATGCGGATTTCGGCCCCTAACTGACACAATTTGATAAAAATAAGTACAAATTTCTTTGCAATCTGTTACAAAGCAATCGAAATTTCGAAAAAACTTGACAAATTCAAAAGTGACTGCTCATCAGAGCAGCCTAACTCAACCCACATCAACATCTAAGCTAAATCCAAATCGACGTTAGAGGTCGTTTGAACAGCCCCTGACATCAAAACCGCGACTGAATCCTCTGGCCAATGCGGCCTGTAGCCAATCAGAGAGGCCATTAAGCCATTAAAGTCTATTAATTAAAAGGATTCCAGGCATAAGGGCGCTAAAATCAGGTGATACTAGCTGGCTGAAAACGCGTTTGCCCCAGAAGTGCAAAAAAGTTGCGACGAAATCCAGAGGTAAAACGATTGCCTGAGAGCGCAAATACCTCATTGACAGGGTAAATTACTTCTTAATAACTGGTTAAGAGAATGCCTATCTTCAAAAACTGTCCTCCTACAGGCCAGACAATCGGTAAGAGATGATACACTGGAAGCATTGGTGATTGGAAGGTTACAGCGAAATTGAAGCCTTTTTATTCCATTCGATACCTGTGGCTTTCATTGTGGTACTTATCAATGAAGCTGAAGCGAAAGCGGGAATCTGACCCAGCGCTGTCGCTAGTGGATTGTTGTGAAGCTCCTAGTATGGGCTGACCGACCTGTAACTTTGAGGTTTGTGTCTCAGTCTGTTTTGTTCTAGTGGATGCCGTTCAAACAGGAAGTCTGCGGAGAAAGACACGAACTCGGTCGGTCAACTCTCGTATAGAGATTTTTGAAGACGTAAGTTTTGCCTGACAGGTGGATTGAGTGGGTTTACTGCCTTAGCAGTAGATTTTGCTGACTCACCCGGTTAATCGCGGGTTGAAGAGGGCGCGATTAGTATCTATTTGTTTGCAGAGCTGATGTCGTTTCAGCCTGTAGAGCGCTTTAGGCGGTCAGGGATACTTTTGCGTTTGTTCCCAGCCAAGTCGATGCCGTGTTGCTTCCTCGCTTTGTTACCATTGTCGCCGTTTTAGACAGACTGGCAACAGACGCTCCACGGCTGCAAACATGATCTGAGCTGCAAACTACCCAATCATGGGTAGATCATAACTAAACTCGGTGACTCGTTTTGCGATGTTTGGCAATAAATTGAACGACCCTGTGCGCAATCTCCAGGTCGTCAAAATTGCAGTGAGTCAGCACTTGCTTTGCTAAATTCATCCTGTCTTTTTAACGATTGCTCAACTGTATGCTGTCTAATCTTTGTGGAGTATCTCAATGTCCAAATTACTTAGCCGTAAAATCGCACCCTCCCCCATCCAAGCTGATGTCAGCGTTGTCGATTTAATTGACAACTACTTCACTGCTTATAACTCCGCCCGTTTGCGAGAGATCTGCCACCTGTTAAGTAAGGAAGTGCTGAAAGATGGCGTCACAGTGGGTTTAAGCCTATCTGGTGCAATGACACCGGGTGGCTACGGGGTATCCGTTTTAGCTCCGTTGATGCGTCAAGGACTCATCGATTGGGTGATTAGCACAGGAGCAAATTTGTATCATGATTTGCACTATGGTTTGGGATTAAATCTCTACTCCAGCACTCCCTTTCTAGATGATGTGAAACTCCGGCAAGAAGGGCGCATCCGAATCTATGACATCGTGTTTGACTATGATGTGCTCCTTGAAACCGATGCATTCTTGCGCGAACTCCTGCGATCGCAGCCCTTCCAACGGCGGATGAGCACAGCAGAGTTTCACTACTTACTAGGGAAATATATTCATCAGGTAGAGCAACAAATCGGCGTTAAAGATTCCTGCCTGTTGGCAACGGCCTATGAGTGTGGGGTACCCGTTTATACCTCCTCTCCTGGCGATAGCTCAATTGGAATGAACGTGGCGGCCCTGTCCTTAGAAGGCTCTGAACTTGTGCTGGATCCATCCTTAGATGTCAACGAAACCGCTGCGATCGCTTACTGTGCTCGCGATAATGGGATTGATGGCGCAGAAGGTAAAAGCGCCGCCATTATTCTAGGCGGGGGTAGTCCCAAAAACTTTTTGCTCCAGACCCAACCTCAAATTCATGAAGTCCTGGGCCTTGCAGAGCGAGGGCATGACTACTTCGTTCAAATCACAGATGCCCGTCCTGACACCGGCGGCCTATCTGGTGCGACCCCCAGTGAGGCAGTCAGTTGGGGTAAAGTAGACCCCAATGAGCTACCTAGCACTATTGTTTGCTATACCGACAGCACCATTGCCCTGCCCATCATTGCGGCCTACGTTACCAACCAGTGCACCCCGCGTCCACTCAAGCGCCTTTACGACCAGCGCTCAGCCATGTTAGAAAAGCTGCGCGCTGATTATCTGACCGTGAAGGAAAATCCAACTCATCAGTTGGCAACCCCCTTGCCAGCGATCGACATTGAGCGGGAGTTAGTGGCAACCTACCCCTGTGGTACACCCATTCGCAAGGGTAAAAATAGTTAGCACCTATGAGTAGTTACATGGCTAGCTAAATTTAGCCTGATTGCCAGTCAAGGCCGAATTAGGCACTCTGCGAGAGTCATCAAACATCCATCCAGATCTACCTGGGTCGGTGAGATTAAAGCTTCGTCCAACTTGAGAACTGGAGTTTTGTTCGTGGGAAAATGACAGAACTTAAGCTGGACTTGGCATAAACTCGACTACCCAGGTTTTTTACAGTTCCTCAGACAGGCTACCCCGTACTGGCAGTTGAGCAATGGACTTTTTCCCAAGCTTTCTGACCAAAGCGCTAAGTAACTGGACAGTTAAATTGGAACTGATTTCTGGGGTGGAGGAGGTGGAACCCTCTGCCTAGGAGCTGCACTCCACCGATTGAAAACAAAAATGCAGCAGATACCCAGCAGCAGATACCCAATTAACGCTATACGCCGCAAGGCTTCTGCTTGCCAAAATTGCAAATCCAAAATCCAAAATGCTGGTACACCTCTCATCGCATCTACAGTGTTGAAGAATTCTGTTAAAGAACTCCTGAGAATGCCCTTTTAAGACTTGTCTTTTTCCTTCAAAATCTGAGCCTGTCGCCTAAACTAAGAGCAACTTGCTTGGATTCGCGGTATGATGCGGCTAAAGGTTTGGCAATGGACAGTACTAATTGTTCCAGTGGTCGGAGTTGGGTTGTTTTTTCTAGTAGCAGCCGGATTTCAAATTCATGCTTGGGGCATTAACTGGATTTGGGCCATCATTACCCTCCTGTTTGTTGGTTGGCGCTGGCTGCTAGTGCATTGGACTCAGCCCGCCTTAACAGAAGCTAGTGTTGCGATCGCAGAGGTGACCGAAGCGTTGCAAGCCCCCATCACTTCCGCCGCTGACCCAACAGCCGCGACTCAACTGGCGACAGTTGCAATTCAGCAAATTCTCACCGAAGCACGGGAGGACCCACCCGTGTGGGAAGATTGGGGACGATTTGGGCAACGCTGTCAGCAGATGGTAACGGCAATTGCCTGTGCCTATTATCCTGGTGTCAAGCATCCCCTGCTGAGCATCTACATTCCCCAGGCCTATCACCTGATGCGTGGCACTGTAGATGATATGGCGATCTGGATGGAAAAACTGGCTCCAGCCCTGAACCAGGTTACCATCGGCCAAGCCTACCAGGCTTACCAGACTTATCAGAAATTAGAACCTTCTGTGCGCAAGCTGTGGCGCGTCATGAACTGGGCCCAATGGTTACTTAACCCTGCTGCTGCGATCGCCCGCACAGCAACGCAGAAATCAGGCAACCAGGCTAACCGCGCACTTTTGGCTAACCTAGGAAGCCTATTACGTGAAGCGGCCCTACAAAATCTGGGCAAACAGGCGATTGCTCTCTACAGCGGCACCGCCTACCCCAGATCGGAGGTATCAACAACGCCCTCACCCATGGCCCAGACCCAAACGCTTCAGGCCATTCTCGCCGCCACCGAACCCATTGCTCAGGTAGAACAGGCACCCGTGCGCGTTTTTCTCGTGGGTCGCACAGGTGCTGGCAAAAGTAGTCTGATTAACACGCTCTTTTTAGAACCAATGGCAGAGGTGGATGTTCTCCCCAGCACAGAGACCTTGCAAGCCTATCATTGGCAGGCAGAAACAGGAGAAACCCTGACGCTTTGGGATAGCCCCGGCTATGAACAGGTCAATCGACCCGACTTAAAAGCCCAGGTGTTAGATGCCATCCATCAAGCGGACTTACTGCTGCTGGTCACCCCTGCCAGTGATCCCGCCTTAGAAATGGATGCTGACTTTTTGCACCAGGTCAAGACCGTTGTTGCCGACTTACCGGTCATCACCGTCGTCACCCAGGTAGATCGGCTGCGGCCCTTTCGGGAATGGCAACCCCCCTATGACTGGCAATGGGGGGAGCGCCCCAAGGAAGTCGCCATCCGCTCGGCAGTCCAGTATCGCCTAGAACAATTAGGCCGGGTTTGCGATCGCATCTTTCCCTTAGTGACTGGAGATCCAGAAGTTGGGCGCAGCCCTTGGGGGGTGGCAGACCTCTCCTGGGGGCTGATTGAAGCGATCGCTCCAGCAAAACAACAGCGACTGGCTCGCTTTTTGTGCAACCAGGAAGCCCGCATCCAGGCTGCCGCCAAAATTATTCGAGATTACGCCTTTCAAATAACAACCCAGCAAGGGCTAACAATGCTCCTCAAAAGTCCCGTGTTGATCTACCTATCTAATCTGACAACCGGTTCGCCAGCCCTTGCCTACGTCTTAGCCGAAAGAATACCAGTGGAGCAACTGCCGCTTGTAATTGGTAAGTTACAGATGGCCTACGACCTCTTTAACTTGTTCAATACGGGCCGCTCTGAGGCTCGCAACTTTGACTTAGCCGCTATCTGGACTTTACTCAAAACCAACAACGCCTCTGCGCCTCAAAGTGCCTGGGCCTTTGGTCATACAATGACCGAATATTGGACCCAGACCATTACGGCTGACCAACTCCAGGATCGCTATCACTTTTATCTAGAGCAGGCCCCCACCTGACCCACTTAATTTTTTAAAGTTCCTCCAGTTCCTCACTCAATAAACCCTGATGCTCCATACGGCGAGAACGGCGACGATACTTTTCGCTTGCCAGTTTGGGTTCAAAAGTCGCATGTCCTTTACCTTTTGTTTTGCGCTTTAACGCGCTTTCTGGATTGCTTTGCCGCTCGAGAACCTGCTGATAGGCGATCGCCTCCGTCAAAAACTCTAGGTAATGTTCATAGCGCTCCCACGTTCCCCGTACCGCACAATTCGGTTCCCCACGGTGAAGACAGTCGCTAAACTGACAGGTGGTGTGCGTCAGTCGTTCGCGAATTTCAGGAAAGTACTGAGCCAAATCCTGGGGAAGCGCCATCAGGTCTGGTTGATTAAATCCCGGTGTATCTGCTAAGAGACCACCCCCCGGTAGCTCAAATAACTCAACATGGCGAGTGGTATGACGACCCCGTGCTAACTTGCCAGATACTGCCCCCGTACGCAAAGCAGCCTGGGGAATGAGCCGGTTAATCAGACTGGATTTGCCAACCCCCGAAGGCCCAGAAACAATCGTAATTTTTTGTTGTAAGTGGAATAGCAGAGTCTCTAACCCCTGATCTTGAGAAACACTGATCAAACTGGCGCTATAGCCCCATTGGCGCAGGCGATCAAGCCAACTTATTTGCTCTACTGTAGCCACCAAGTCTTGTTTACTCAGACAAAGCTGCACTTCCAGTCCCGTAGATTCTGCTTTCACCAAAAACCGACTGAGTTGATAGGGATCCAAAGCCGGTTCTGCCAGAGCAAACACCAGCAAAATTTGATCCGCATTGGCAACCGGCGGACGATCCAGAACAGAACGCCGGGGCAAAACTTCCCCAATCGCTCCCCGTAATCCCTGCCAATCCGGCTCTTCAATCACTACGCGATCGCCCACCATCACCGTCTGGCCAATTTTCATCAGCCGAGAACGGCGAGTACATAGCAAGATCACAGGTGGCTGTGATTTATCTGCCCGCCTATCCTGAGTCTCTAAGCTCACCCGGTAATAGTTCGCATGGGTTGCCAACACAGTGCCCAGCCATCTGCTTTTCTCCGAAAAAGTAGAGTCTGGCCAATTGTTTCGCATTTAGTCAGCCACAGCAGGAGAACGCACCCACATCAGAAAAAAGTTAGACGCCTGGGGTTCTAGCCTTTCAATTAAATAGCCTTCCATTTTGAGACTATCTGGCACCTGCTCTACCGGCTCTCCTCCATCCAACCAAACTTCCAAAAGAGAGCCGGCTGGCAACTGTTCTAACTTTAGCTTTGTCCGGATAAAATTGATCGGGCAAGGAGTTCCGCGCAGATCAAGATGGGCATCAGGTTGAGCAGATAAAGGCACCATGCTTAACCCCCAAACACTTTGCCAAAAAAGCCCTCAATTCCCCCCTTATCAATGCGATCGCCGCGTAGCTTTGCCAACTTCTCCAACAGCTCCCGCTCCTCAAGACTCACCCGATTTGGAATATCAATTTGGACAGTAATGAGATGATCGCCCCGACTCACCGGGTTACCCAAGCGCGGCACGCCCTTGCCCTCCAGAGTCAGCACCGTATTCGGTTGAGTACCCGGCGGCACTATCAACTCTTCCGTTCCATCTACCGTATTGACCTGCAAGCGACATCCCAAGATCGCTTGCAAATAACTCACCTTAACTTCCGAGAGAATGTTAATTCCCTCACGGCGAAATTCCGGATCATCGTTAATGTAAATGTAAATGTAGAGATCCCCCGACGGGCCACCTCGCAACCCGGCATCACCCTCACCCTGTACCCGCAACTTCCGGCCATCATCCACCCCTGCCGGAATACTAAACTTCAGGGTTTTAGTTTGCTGCCGGCGCCCTTCCCCAGCACAGGTTTCACACTTATCTTCGATCACTTGGCCCGTGCCATTACAAGTAGGGCAGACAGAAACTTGAGTAAAACTGCCAAAAGGAGTACGAGCTGCTCGTCTTACCTGCCCCACACCATTGCAGGTTGAACAAGGGCGAGGGCCTGTTCCTGGTTTTGCGCCAGTTCCCCCGCAAGTTGCACAGGTCTCTAAATGATTAATCCGAATTTCCTTTTCGCCACCAAATATTGCCTCACGGAACTCCAACCGCAAGTTCAAGCGCAAATCCTCACCCCGTACTGGCCCACTTGCTCGCCTGGGCCCGCCACCCCCAGAGAACCCACTGAAAAAGCTCTCAAAGATATCAGCGAAACCGCCCATATCACCAAAATCTTGAAAGCCTCCCGCACCAACCCCCCCCTCACCAAACCGATCATAGCGAGCGCGGGTTTCTGGCTCCGACAATACATCGTAAGCGTGGCTGATTTCTTTGAAACGCTCTTCTGCTCCCGGCTCTTTATTGACATCGGGATGGTACTTGCGGGCCAGACGGCGATAGGCACGCTTAATTTCCTCCTTGTCCGCATCGCGAGAGACACCGAGGATTTCATAATAATCACGAGCCATACGATTCTTCAATAGGGGTAAGGAACGCTTGCAGCAGACAACTCAGCCAATTAATCACCTGATGAGTTCATCAGGTAAAAAGCCTTTTAAGCTCTTTTCTACCTTAACTAATCTACCGCTTCATAATCAGCTGTGATCGTCGCATCATCTTCAGCCTCTAAATCAGTACCTGGCACAGAGCTAAAATTCAAGCCATCCTGGAGAGAGGAAGCAGGGTTATACTCAGCGTACTCTGTTGCGGCATTGTTAGCAGTAGATCTGTCCGCCATTTCAGCCCGTTGATAAACAGCGGCTCCAATCGCTAACAGGGTTTGTTGCAATGCATCGAGCATTTGCTTGACTTCTTCTACCTTGGCGGATGGATCAGCCAAAGCCGCCTTTAACTGGGCAGCTTGATTGCTAGCTTGCAGTTTCAAGTCTTCTGTAATCAGCTCACCACTATCTCGCAAAGTCGTTTCATAGCTGTAGAAAAGACTATCGGCTTGATTTTTTAGCTCTACCAAACGCTTACGCCGAATATCTTCTTCAGCGAATAGATCCGCTTCCTGTCGCATCCGTTCAATTTCACTGGGACTAAGGCCACCTGTGTTGGTAATCGAGATGCTTTGTTCGCGGCCTGTCCCCTTATCACGGGCAGAGACCTTGAGAATACCATTTGCATCAATATCAAAAGAAACCTCAATTTGCGGTACCCCCCTTGGGGCGGGAGGAATTCCATTTAACTGAAATCGTCCCAAGCTCTTATTATCTTTTGCCATGGCCCGCTCTCCCTGGAGAGCATGAATTTCAACGGAGGTCTGGCCATCGGTCGCTGTAGAAAAGACCTGAGTCTTGCTCGTCGGAATGGTCGTGTTCCGCTCAATAATCTTAGTAAAGACTTCGCCTAGCGTCTCAATCCCCAAAGAGAGAGGTGTCACATCCAGTAGCAACAGATCTTTTACCTCACCGCCCAGCACCCCCGCTTGGATCGCTGCCCCTAAAGCCACTGCTTCATCGGGGTTAACCGACCGATCAGGAGCTTTGCCATTAAAGTAGGTGCGAATGGCATCTTGCACGGCTGGAATTCGAGTTGACCCCCCCACTAAAAGGATACGGTCAATATCATCAATGCTCAAATCCGCGTCCTTAAGCGCTTGCTCGGTTGGCACCACCGTTGCCTGTACCAAATGGCCGACTAGCTCTTCAAACTTAGCCCGCGATAGCTCCATCTCTAAGTGCTTTGGGCCGGTTTCATCTGCAGTAATAAAAGGCAAGTTAATCGAAGTCGTAACCGTTCCCGATAGCTCTATCTTGGCTTTTTCAGCGGCTTCCCGAAGGCGTTGGAGAGCCATCTTGTCAATAGACAAGTCAATCCCTTCCTGTTCTTTGAAGGTGCTAATCATCCACTGCACGACACAGTCATCGAAATCATCCCCTCCCAGATGATTGTTTCCAGAGGTCGCCTTGACTTCAAAGACCCCATCCCCAAGCTGTAGAATTGAAACGTCAAAGGTGCCCCCTCCCAAATCAAACACCAAGACACATTGATCTTGATCTTGCTTATCGATGCCATAGGCAAGCGCCGCCGCCGTTGGTTCATTAATAATGCGCAAAACTTCAAGCCCCGCAATCGTACCAGCATCTTTTGTTGCCTGGCGCTGAGCGTCGCTGAAATAGGCTGGCACTGTAATCACGGCTTGAGTGACGGCTTCCCCCAGATAGTTTTCGGCATCTTGCTTCAGCTTTTGCAAAATCATTGCAGAGATTTCTTGAGGAGTATACGAGCACCCTCGGATGTGAACATCTACTGTCTCATCCTTACCCTGAACGCAATTGTAGGGAACCCGGCTGCGTTCTTCTTCCGTTTCGCTCCAACGTCGACCAATAAATCGCTTAATGCTAAAAATCGTGTTTTCAGCGTTGGTGACAGCCTGTCGCTTAGCTAGTTGACCAACTAGGCGATCGCCCGCTTTGCCGAAACCAACCATACTGGGCGTCGTTCGCCCGCCCTCAGCGTTGGTTATCACAACAGGCTGACCACCTTCCAAAACAGCAACACAACTGTTGGTTGTACCCAGGTCAATACCGATAACTTTTCCCATAGCGAGTGGCGGTGATAAGGATAGGAGAGTGCAACGAAAATCAGAAAAACTAATCGAAGTCTAACAACCTGCTGTCTGCGTTGCTCCTCTAGCAGCTGCCGACACAGGGAATGATTGCAATTAACCCTCTGAATCAACCACTTGACCTTCCTCCGAGGGTATCACGGGGTCCGGAGCCGCAGCAACTTTGACCAAGGCATGGCGCAAAATGCGATCGCCCAGTAAATAACCCCGCTGTAACTCTTCTAGTACAGTGCCTTCAGGAAATTTATCCGTTGGCTCACGCATCACAGCCTCGTGCATCGTTGGATCAAACTCTTTACCCTCTGCCCGCATAGGAGCCACACCCACGCGCTTCAGGCACTCAACCAACTGCCTGTAAACGCTTTGATAACTCTTATGAATCGTATCCTCGCCTTCAGTTTGGGGCTTAATCTGCGATCGCGCCCGTTCAAAATTATCAACAACAGGCAAGAGTTCAAGAATGGTATCGCACTTGATTTTCTGCTCCTGCTCTTCTCGCTCCCGTTGAGTCCGCTTCCGAAAATTATCGAAATCAGCCGCCATCCGAGCAAATTGACCATTTCGATCCTCTAGTTGCAGCTTGAGAGCCTGAATTTCGCTGTCTCGCTCAGCCAAAGCCGAAGCATAATCAGACGGCACCCCTGCTGTCTCGGTATCATCCGAGCCCAAAACAACATCACCCAGGGTAATGCCCTCAGCCGATTCCGCTTCAACCTCTACCTCTAAAGAAGACGGCTCATCCACAGGTACTTGCTCCAAAACCTCAACCTCTTCTGCTACTCGATCCTCTGCCAAAGAAACCACAGTTGTACCCCCATTAGGGTTACGTTTATCCTCATCGTCAACCATTCTGCATCGCCTCTACTCTCGCAACCGTTCGTTTCTACTCAACCTATGCTATACGGATACGACCTCACCGTTAAACACTTTTACCAACCTCTACGTGTAAAGCGAACCGCACCCAAAACTTTAGTCATACAGCCATAACAGACTTAATCCAAGAGCCAGCATGCCCATTTTGGCCAATTTAGCAAACACTCCAGCTTTACATAAGCTAACATTTGTTCAGCAGCGCCTAATGCATTCTTCAATAAGCTCAGTTTAACTCAGTCTCTATTCCTGGTAGTTCTCTATTCCTAGTAGTAAAGATACCCTAGGCAACCCGTTGCTGGGTATATCGTCCGAAGACTCTGCCAGGAAAGGGTTCAGTCATGAGAGCTGGCTGCTGCTTAAAACCGGTTCCATTGGCATGCAGAACTTAACAGTGTGAGCAGAAGCATCTCCCGTTTTTAGCTTTACAAGCTATTATCTGAGGAATCGGCTGTGACTGACCCCAGCCCAGCTAAACTGTGGCAATCCTCTAAACTGGATGTGGAAAGGATAAATAATAATTAAAGCCCGTATTTTTAGCGCTATCGCAATCTTCCTGACATCTGAACTTTCTCCTGCTAGCCTTGTTATTAAATTTAAATTACATTTGACGAGTAACGAGCACCATCGGGTGGATAGGGGTTAGATTTTGAGAGCACACGACCCGTTCAAGTTTCTCTAACGGAGCATTGACTAAGCAGCATCCTAAAATATCAGAATATTGCGTATTCCAGGTTGTTATGACAGATTTTGTAGATTTCTACCTGTTAACTTAGTTTAGTCTCATTGACATCGGGGCAACCTAATGGACGAGCTTTACTCGAATCTTTGTCTAGCTTCAGACTCAGGATCTAGCGATCAAGTTCTGTGATCTTTATTGACTTTGGTCGTTCCTTGAACCGTTTTCGACTTTAAGTTTAGGCATTCCTTTATACCTTTATAAACGTCACACGTATTTTGTTTCACCCGTTATGGCAAACTCCTCCTCCCAGCGTCGCGCCCTTGTCGTTCAGAATAATTTTTCGCCCTTTGGTAACAAGCTGATTCAGTCTGGCTATGTTAACAACGAGCAGATGCAGCAGGCCTTAATTGAGAGTCGTAAGTCGGGTAGACCTCTGACTGATGTGTTGGCTTCTATCACTGGCCAACAGTTACCGCCTGATTTACTCCGGCAATACAAGAAGCAGCAGTTATTCGAGCTAAAAATTCTCTACGGTGTTGAATCACTCGATCCAGAGATTAGTCAAATCCCCACAAACCAAGTCAGCGATCTAATCGACAACCTTATTCAAGTCGATCTGTGCCGTCGCCATCGACTCGTGCCCCTTTCTCGCATTGAAGGGCCGCCGGCAGCCGTTTTAGTAGCCATGGTCAATCCAGATGACTTGGCGGCTCAGGATGATCTCAATCGCATTCTGCGCCAGCAGGGTTTAGCCCTGCAACGCTTAGTGATCACTAACGAAGACTATCAGCGCCTGATCAATTTGTATCTAGATGAACAGGTTGAACGGCAGAAGCAAGTAGATCAGGAAGCCAAGGTAGATGTCCAGGCAGATCTGGAAGAACTGGGGTATATGGATCTCAGCGAAGCCCCTGAAGAAGATGAGGCTAACCTGGATGCCTCAGACGCAGAGGCAGCACCCGTCATTGCCCTAGCCAATAAAGTGCTGATTAAGGCGCTGCAAGAAGGCGTTTCCGATATCCACATTGAACCCCAGGAAGAATATCTCCGGATTCGCTTCCGGAAGGATGGGGTGCTACGCGAGGCCTTTGAGCCATTTCCTAAGAAAATCATTCCAGCGGTGACGGCTCGCTTCAAGATTATGTCGCAATTGGATATTGCCGAACGCCGGATGCCTCAAGATGGTCGCATTCGTCGAATTTATGATGGCCGTAAGATCGACTTTCGGGTCAGTACGCTGCCAAGCCGCTATGGCGAAAAGGTTGTACTGCGGATTTTGGATAACTCTGCGACTCAACTGGGGTTAGATAAGCTCATTACAGATCCAGAATCGTTAAAGATTGTTCAGGAAATGGTGCGCCGTCCCTTTGGGCTGATTTTGGTGACTGGCCCAACGGGTTCTGGTAAAACAACAACCCTTTATTCGGCCCTGGCAGAACGGAATGAACCAGGGGTGAATATCAGTACGGCAGAAGACCCGATTGAATACACACTGCCGGGCTTAACCCAGGTGCAGGTGATCCGAGAAAAAGGAATGGATTTTGCTATGATTCTGCGCGCTTTTCTAAGGCAGGATCCGGATGTGATTCTAGTCGGTGAGACGCGCGATAAGGAAACTGCTAAAACAGCGATTGAAGCAGCTCTGACAGGTCACCTAGTGCTGACGACCCTGCACACTAATGATGCCGCTGGGGCGATCGCTCGCCTGGATGAGATGGGCGTTGAACCGTTCATGGTTTCAGGGGCGCTGATCGGAGTGGTAGCACAGCGGCTTGTGCGACGAGTGTGTGATGAGTGCCGCATCCCCTACACCCCTTCCCGGCAGGAACTGGCCCGCTTTGGCCTCACAGCTTCCCAAGACAACGAAATTACAATTTACCGAGCAAACACCCTCTCCGCCTCGGAGGTACAAGAAGCAAAGGCTCGCGGGCAACTCTGCTCAAAGTGTGGGGGAGTGGGTTACAAGGGACGCTGTGGCGTCTACGAAATTATGCGGGTGAGTGAGAATATTCAGAACCTGATTACTCAAGGTGCTCCAACCGAAGCCATTAAAGAGGCCGCTGTTGAAGAAGGCATGCAAACATTGCTGGCTTATAGCTTAAACCTGGTACGGAGCGGAATGACAACCCTAGAGGAAGTCGAGCGCGTCACCTTCACAGATACGGGCTTAGCGGCAGAGTTGAAAGCAAAACGCAAAACCTCTCTAACTTGTCGTGTTTGCTCTGCTGAATTGAAACAGGAGTGGCTAGATTGCCCCTACTGTATGACTCCCCGCTTCCAGGAATAGCTTACCCCCAAGATTCTGATAGGCGGTAATTGGCGATTTTTTGCCTTTTCCCGTCACTTTGGGCGATCGCCTGGGTACACTAGCCCCACAACAAGAGCACCGTTCCCGATTCCCCTTGCACATCTACAAGCGCGAAAGGAGCAAAACTAATGGAGTTGATGATTGAAGACTTAATGGAGCAACTGATTGAAATGGGTGGCTCTGACCTGCACCTCACAGCCGGTCTCCCTCCCTACTTTCGGATTAGTGGGCACCTGCAACCCATTGGTGATGCGTTAAGTTCAGAAGAATGCCAGCGACTCATCTTCAGCATGCTCAACAACACCCAGCGTAAAAACCTGGAGCAAAACTGGGAATTAGACTGCTCCTATGGTGTACGGGGTCTAGCCCGGTTTCGGGTCAACGTCTACAAAGACCGTGGCACCTACGCCGCCTGCCTACGGGCACTCAGCTCCAAAATTCCCAGCTTTGAAAAATTAGGCTTGCCAGACGTTGTCCGCGAGATGGCCGAAAAGCCCCGTGGCTTGATCCTAGTAACAGGCCCTACGGGATCGGGCAAAACCACAACCCTAGCTGCCATGATCGACCTGATCAACCGCACCCGAGCCGAACACATTTTGACCGTCGAAGACCCGATCGAGTTTGTCTACGAACCGATCAAGAGCCTGATTCACCAGCGGCAGTTAGGGGAAGACACTAAGAGTTTTGCTAACGCCCTTAAAGCAGCGCTGCGAGAAGACCCAGACATCATTCTAGTGGGTGAAATGCGAGACCTAGAAACCATTTCTCTGGCCATTAGCGCCGCTGAAACGGGTCACCTGGTTTTTGGTACCCTCCACACTAGCTCAGCCGCTCAAACCGTTGACCGGATTATTGATGTGTTTCCCTCTGAACGTCAGCAGCAGGTGAGGGTACAGCTTTCTAACTCCTTGGTAGCCGTTTTCAGCCAAACCCTGGTACCCCGAAAAAACCCGAAACCAGGTGAATTTGGTCGCGTCATGGCCCAGGAAATCATGGTAGTTACCCCAGCCATTGCCAACCTAATTCGAGAAGGCAAAACGGCTCAGATATATTCCGCTATTCAAACCGGCGGTAAGCTGAGCATGCAGACCCTAGAAAAAGTGTTGTCAGACCAGTATAAAGCCGGCTTGATTACCTTCGAAGCAGCCATGTCAAAAACGTCCCGACCCGATGAATTGCAGCGCTTAATCGGAGGCGCGCCCTCTCCGGCGGCGGCTGGGGCAGGGGCCCCCGCTCGACGTTAATCTTGGATCAATGCTGGGTTGAGTGCCGAACTTTTTGTGGCAATCGCATAAGATTGTGCATCATAGAGGAGTGCTTGGATAAAGACTGACATCAGGGAAACTGGGATTCAGCCAGTTCTAGGTTAAGTTCTCAGAAGCATCAAAGGGATTTGCTTTATCTAGGCCCGGTGTTATGTCCAATTCAGTTTCAATCTAGTAGCCTCTTCTAGGGGGAAGTCCGGTTGCTGGTGGAGTAAAACTTGAAGTCTTGAGTTCTGCCGTTTTGGCAAACGATCGCGGGTTCAGGTTTCCCTTCTTAACTTCAAACTTCGTTGCCTATCCATTGTCTCGTGCTGTAGGTGAACAGTCATGCCAACCTTTGTTGCTCGCGTTCAGGACGCGCGAGGAAACGCTAGAAAAGAAAAAATCGTCGCCCAAACGATTAGTGAAGCGCGCACCAGTTTGCGGGAGCGGGGGCTGTTTATTCGAGATTTGCAAGAAGACAAGGGGCTATCGCTCAACTTTGACCTGAAGCAAATCAGCAACTCCATGGCTTCAGTGACCGTTAAAGATAAGGCGGTGTTCTCCCGCCAGTTTGCAGCATTGGTCAATGCTGGAGTTGCTCTGGTGCGGGGGTTAGGGGTGTTATCGGAGCAATGCCCTAACCCTAAACTTAAGAATGCCTTGATGAGTATTAGCTCCGATGTTCAGCAAGGGATGAACCTATCTGATGCGATGCGTAAACATCCCCAGTGTTTCGACAATCTCTATGTCAGTATGGTGCAGGCTGGAGAGGTTGGGGGCGTGTTGGATGAGGTTTTAAACCGCTTGGCTAAACTGCTGGAAGATGTAGCCCGTCTACAAAACCAGATTAAATCAGCCTTGACTTACCCGGTCGTTGTCAGCTTTATTGCTATCGTTATCTTCATTGGCATGACCGTGTTTATCATTCCAGTGTTTGCGGGTATTTTCCAGGAATTGGGAACCGAGTTACCTGCTTTTACCCAGGTCATGCTGAATATCAGCAAATTTCTGCGTAGTCCAGCCGTTGTTCTGTTGCCAATTATTTTCTTTAGTGGGTTGTTTGCCTACCGGCAGTACTACAAAACCCGCGTTGGCCGTGAAACCCTTGATCGCCTTTATCTGAAGTTACCCTTATTTGGTGATTTAATTCAGAAGTCAGCCACTGCCCGATTTTGCCGCACCTTTGGTGCCCTGACGCGTTCGGGGGTACCGATTTTAACCAGTTTAGAAATCGTCCGAGATACTGCTGGGAACCAGGTGGTTGCCAATGCCATTGATGAGGCCCGCAAGGAAATTCAAACTGGAGGGGTCATTAGTCTGGCCTTACAAAAGGAGCAGGTCTTCCCGATTATGGCGATTCAGATGATTAGTATTGGCGAAGAAACGGGAGAACTCGATAAGATGCTGATGAAGGTCGCTGATTTTTATGAGGATGAGGTGGAACAGGCTGTTAAGGCTCTGACGAGCATTCTTGAACCTGTCATGATCGTGTTGCTGGGGGGAATGGTGGGTTCGATCTTATTGTCGATGTACCTTCCCATGTTCAAGGTGTTTGAAACTCTGGGTTGACGCAATAATGACGATCACCAAGTCACAGTATGAAGAATTGCTAGCCGAGTGCAGTAGTAGCCAGGGAGCGATCGCCCTATTGAAACGCTATCGCTCCTACCTAGAAATGCTGCCTAGCATGCGTCGCCCTTTGGAAAGCATTATCACGATTCCGCTACCGGTGGTGCGTTTTCGTGCCACTGCAACCGAAAAAAATCGGGGCTTGGTTAGCGATCGCACGGCGGTGTGTCTTCCCTGCGATATTGCTTTCCTCATGTGTGATCCGGAATGGAAAATAAAAACTGGGGTTGAAATTTTTGTTTTTATCCACCAGCCCCAGGAAGATTTCTCGGATTTGCTTGGCCGCTGGCGAGAAACCCAAGTGAATCTTAGTCGTGGCTATGAATGGGATATGCCCTTGCGCTACCGCCATATTTTGAGTGAGGGTGCAGATAATATCTATCCTCTATTTGTACTGTTTGACGAAACTCCAGAGCGGATTCAAAGAGGCTTGAAAGGCGCATTTTTGCCCTATGTCTTGCGCTCTGTGCAGCTTGATGATGCCAAAGAAAAGGGGAGCGAAGGTTCAGAATTAACATCCGACGACTCTCTTTGGGCGGATGGGCAAGAGGATATCCTGCATCCAGAGTCTCAAGACTGACCTGGGATCCAAAAACTGACCTGGAATCCAAGAATTCCGCTAGGATTGCCCTAGAGCTTAGAGGGCAACGTATGGACGCAACAGCGCGGGTTGGCTGGCTACGCCAACAAACCAACCTGGGTATCCTTTCTGATGCCACATTAGCGGCGATCGCCAATGCAGTGCAAGTTGAGAGCTGGCAACCCAACCGCCGCCTAGCTCTAGAAAATAGTCCCCCAACGGCGCTCTATATCCTCTACAGTGGCCTCTTAGAAAGTTATCGCACCAGTCCCAATAGCCTGGCCCAGCAAGTTGCGAACCTATTACCGGGTTCGATCCTGCATTTCAAGGAATTGGTTCTGGGGCAACCGGCTGAGACTACCATCATCACCCTGACGGATTGTGAACTGTGGGTGATTCCCCAGGAATCCTTTCGAGCGATCGCCCAGCAATACCCTGAAATCGCCCAGAGTTGCTCGCGTCAACTAGCTAGCGAACTCGAGCAGGTAACGGCTGCTCTAGAATACGAGCGCGATCGCCAAGCAGCGCTGCGTCCCTACCTTGTGCCCAAAGTGCGGCGAGGCATTGTTGGCTCCACTCGATACGCCATTCGGCAGCGGCAGGATATTCGCAAAGCCTCTCAAGATCGGCGACCCGTCATGATTTTAGGTGAGCCAGGGCTAGAAAAAGACAATGTGGCAGCACTGATTCATTTCGGCTCAGCCTACCGCAAAGAGCCGATGATTAAAATCAACTGCGATACATTGCAAGCCAGTGGCGTTGAGCTATTTGGACGGGCGGGTGGCAAACGTGGCCTGTTGAGATGGCTGGGCAATGGCACCCTACTACTGAATAACGTTCAAGACCTACCCCCCACCCTAGAAGACCGATTAATACAACTCCTCAAAACAGGAGAATACCTTCCCGTAGGGCAAACAGAAATTCCACCCCTCCTATACTCTACAAATGCCCGGATTATCTTGACCACCGAAAAAGTACGGCCAGCAATCACCAAGAACCTGATTGGGCACGATATCAGAATATCGCCCCTGCGGGTGCGCAAAGCCGATATTGCGGCCCAAGTCGAATACTATCTTAGCCTTGCCTGTCGAGCCCGTGGGATCCGCAAACCCCAGGTTAGCCCAGAAGCCATTCGCCGACTCCAGAGCTACGACTTCCCCGGTAATTTGACCGAACTAGAAAGCCTGGTAGAACGGGCCGTGATTCAATCAAACGGAGCAGCCGAACTCACCGAGGAAGTATTTTGGTCGGTCAACACCAAAGCCAAACGCTTTCGCGTCAACCTGCTCAATCTCTATCCAGGGTTTCGCCAATTTCTTCGCAGTCCCTGGTACCCCAACCGAATCAACAATGGCTTTACCTTTGGGTTCTTTGCAGTGGTGGTTGCTGTCTTGCTGTTTGGGCCTCAAAGTCGCGACCAAAACATCATGCTCAACTTTTTTTGGGCCTGGTGGTGGCCGCTGATTTTACTGGCTTTTCCCTTTGTGGGGAGGCTCTGGTGTGCATTTTGCCCCTTCATGATTTATGGCGAAGTCATCCAAAAAATCTCGCTGTGGCTTTTTCCCCGCAAGTTGCGTCCCTGGGCGCGACGAGAAGCCGATCAAATCGGTGGATGGTTCCTATTTGGGCTATTTGCCTTGATTTTATTGTGGGAAGAGTTATGGAATTTAGAAGATACAGCCTATCTGTCAGGCTGTTTACTGCTATTGATCACCGCTGGGGCTGTGATTTTTTCCCTATTGTTTGAGCGGCGCTTTTGGTGCCGTTATCTCTGCCCGATTGGCGGCATGAATGGTCTGTTTGCCAAACTAGCCGTGATTGAGCTGCGGGCACAACAGGGGATTTGCTCAGCTACCTGCACTACTTACCAGTGTTACAAAGGTGGCCCCCAGAAAGGAGAGGGTCAGGAAACAGAAGGATGTCCTGTTTACTCCCACCCGGCGCAGCTTGAGGATAACCGCGATTGTGTTCTCTGTATGACCTGCCTCAAAGCCTGCCCGCATCGCTCTGTAGAGCTAAACCTGCGTCCCCCTGGGATTGAACTATGGACAACCCACAAACCCACCACCGCAGAAGTTTGTCTGTTGTTCTTACTTCTGGGGGGTGTGTTTCTTCATCGTTTACCTGAAATTGAGGCAGTACTTGGAATTAACCTGCATTTAGAGCAAGTAGCAGCCCATGGAGTGGTCGCTTCGCTAGCCTTGGTCTTCCCTGCTGCGATCGCCCTGGCTGCCCAACCTGCTAGCCTTTGGCTGAATGGATCTGCAAAATCCTGCAACTTTGTCCGGTTAGCCTATGGTTATCTGCCCCTAGTTTGGGGGGGAAGTCTAGCCCACTACCTGCGTCTGGGGTTAAGCGAAGCGGGTCGGATTCTGCCCGTCACTTTTGCTACTTTCGGCTTAAGTGGGGCAAATCTGCCGGTCGTTGTCGCTCACCCAGCGGTCATTGCCTTTTTACAGGGTGCCACCCTATTCGCCAGCTTCTGGTTGTCTGTCGCGCTCACCCAAAAAATTGCCCGCCAGCCCCTGCTCCGTCTAGTTCCTCAGGTTTTAGCCCTCGGTGCGATCGCCGCCCTGCTATGGGCAGTCATTGTTGGCTGGTAAGTGGATTTATTGACCGATAATCCAGCCATAGGCCATCAGTAGGGTGATTAGCGTCAGTGGTAAGCCAAACCGCAAATGTTCCCAAAAAGAAAGTGTATACCCCTGTTTGGCGGCAGCCTCTGCCACAATTAAGTTAGCCACAGAACCAAGCAGCGTCATATTTCCCGCCAGGGTCGCCCCAGCCGAAAGCAACAGCCACGTCTCTGCATCTGGGTTGGGAAGCAGGCGATACAATAACAGAACCGTTGGCACATTTGAAACCAGATTTGACAAAAGGGCAGTCACACTCAACAAGTTCAGCGGGGCGTTGACCCACTGGGTAAAACCATTGAGAAAACCCAGTCTTTGTACCCCCTCTGTTAAGACAAACAAGCCAGCAAACATCACTAACAAATCCCAATCCACCTTTTGCAAAAAGCGTTCAGGTTTAAACCGCCGAGTCACCAACAACAAGCCCGCCGCAATCAGGGCAGACTCTGCTAAAGGCATTCCCAGAGCAAAGGCTAGCAACAACCCACTGGTGATTCCCCCACTTTTGTACAGCAGCGGTTTAAACACCCGGTAACGCTGTGGAGGCACGTCTAGGCATTCCTTAGTCGATCGCACTTCTGGATAAAGGCACCAGAGCAAGCCAATTTGTACAAATAAGCAGGCGATCGCCAAAGGGGCTAGCGTTTGGGCAAAGTCTAAATAGGGGATTTGTGAAAAAGCCCCAATCAAAATATTTTGGGGATTACCACTCAACGTCGCCACCGACCCCAGGTCAGTGCCAGCCGCTAAAGCCAATAAATAGGGAATCGGGTTAAGTTGCAGCCGGCGAGTCAACTCAAGCACCAAGGGGGTTAATACCAGTGCGATTGTGTCATTGAGAAAGAAAGCAGACAGCACCCCGCTTCCCATCGTCAACAGCACCAGTAAACCAAAAGGGCTTCGGCTCCAGCGCAGCAGCGAATGAATAGCTAACTGAAAGAACCCCGCCGCTGCCAAGTTGGCATTGATCAACATCATGCCAAACAGAAAAATCAACGTGCGGTAGTCAATCGCCCCCCAAGCAGATGGTAAATCTAGCAAACCTAGTCCCAGCAAAGCTGTTGCACCCGCTAGAGCAATCGTAGCCCGATTCATGCGTAAGCCAGGCAAGTAGCCCAACCCTAGCCCAACATAAGTCAGAGCAATCACAAATGCTTGAAAAATAGACATGCCGTAGGCTGGTAAGATGCGCCACTCTGATTATCAATAAAATTTAGGGCGAGCTAGAACAGCCGGAACAAAAGATGCAGCCATCTTCTGTATTTCTGTGTTTCCTCCTTGGTCTCACCCCGCCAATGAGTCTGGCCACTAAAAATAGTCTCATTGACCTCCTTAAGGCGCAGAAAAGTCTCGAAAGCTTGATGCACAAAAGTCTCATAATGAGACAAGAGTCATAGAAAACGGGATAACGTGGATGCTCAAGTTTCCACACAAAACAGCCTTTGCTATCACTCCCCCAACTTCATCGTTAACTGCACACTCAATTGAGTCAATCGATTGATCTCCAAGACCAACGCCCCTTAGACGGGTTTTGTGAAAACGTGGTAGCCATTTTGCAAACCCCAAGCGCTTGTGTGAGCCATAGCTGCCCCAATTGAGCCACCGGCACGGTCGCGTATCGCTACATAGAGCGCTTGAACGATTTGTGTTAGCTCTTTTGTTGACACCTCCATTTTCCTTCGATTAACTCAATCTCTTGCCACACCCCACCCACTAGTTTTTCAAACCTTCCCCATTGGGGTTTACCTTTATCCCGCCCAATAACACGTACAGGCTCAATCCAATCCTGTTGGCAATGCTCTAGCGGATCAGGAATGATCCGCCAGTCCTCACTCAGAATGCCGTACTCACTCAGACAAAAAGATTCTGCACTTTCTAAATCTTCGTACCATTGGTCGCCATTAGCAAAACCGTCATCTAGCGAAGTACAAGGAAATAGATAAACGCCGTTAGCACACTGGTATAGGATGACCTGTCGAATATCAGGATGATGCCTTGTTGTTGCAACTTTTCTCATGCTCTGTTCACTCCACTCAGCTAATCATTCATTTATCGAATATCAAAGGAGCATTCCACAGATTAAAGGTGCAATCACTGACCAATCACCAAATGATTCGACTGCTGGTTGAGTCAAGTAGCGCCTTTCCTTGATGAGGACGCGCCGCTGTTATTGTAGGTTGTCAATTCAGCGAAAGTTCTAGTTGAGGCGATCGCTCCCCAAAAGCCAGGTTTGAATCTGCCGAAAAGCTCCCTGCCGCTCGACCAAGGCTTATAACTCGGCGATCGCATCTGCCCAAATCCGGAGAGAAGCACTGACTTCAACAACAAGCACCCGATCAAACCAGCGTTTTGGTACTGTGGTCATTACCAGAGAAACGTCCCCCTGCTCAACCACTTGAGCTGCCGAAGGGATCGGTGAGGTTCCCTTATCAGCTCTGCATTTTTAAGGATGATTGCCTTGCCAGCGGCCAGCCCAAACGAGTCGGTTGCAGATAAACTCGCTTCAGCGTATTCACATCGCGCTCTGAGATTGGGGATGGGTGGCGAACCTGTGAGAAATAGAGGGCGTCGCTTTCCAGGGGGCTATGGCCCCAAATCCCCAAGGCATGGCCCAACTCGTGACGGGCCGCTGCCAGTAGGTAAACGGGGGCTTGGTCAGGGCGTAACCACAGGGAAAACCGGTGCTCCAAATAGGTGACCGTGGCACGCTGGGTGGTCAATAACTCAAACCGGGCTTCAGCCGAGCGGGCACGCCCTAGGCGGGGCCGACCATTGGGGTCGCGCTCCAGCTTTAGGGGAGCTGATCGCCGCCAAATGGTAATGTTAGCCGTTTCTGCAGTGTCCACCAATTGTAGAGGCAAATAGCGGTTCCACTCTTGCACGGCCTGTTGTACAGCACTCATCCAGGCTTGGGCCTGCTGGCGCAAAAAGTCGTTCGCTTGTTCGGCAGTTGTCAGTGGCTGCACGTATACCCGCACAGGAAAACTCGACCAGAGGAGATGCCCAAACTCTGGGGGGTGCACTTGGTCAAAGTAGTCCCCCGCTGCTGTCTCTGGCCAGGCGGCAAGGGATGGCGGCAAGGGATGAGGTCGGAGCGCAGGAAGAGTATCGGTCTTGACCTGAGCGAGGCGAGAACGGAATAGATCGGTAAGATGCGATCGCCCCCAGACGGGCCTATGCCACCCACTCAGGAGAATCAGCAATAACAATGGCAGCAGCCATCGCCACCTCCTTCTTTGTTTGTGATGACATCGCAGACTGCACAACACTGAATAAACCGAAAAAACGCAGGAGATTTTTAGCCGATCAAAAAATTGCCGCCTTCTCCCTGCCAGAAGACCCTGTGTAAACGACTTGTACAACAAGGCAGAAATTTCTAGACTAGCCTCAGCCACCCTTACCACCAGTTTCTTCTTCCATCGAGGGAGCAAGGGAACTGGATCGAAGCCCTCTTCCACAATGGGATCAGCATATCCCTAACAGGCATTTAAGAAAGGGGTAAGGGTAGCCAGACCAATGCCTCAGTCTACTAAGCCGGTTTAACAGCACCTTTGGATTACGCTCAGGAAGCTGAGCTAGTTTGCTAGGCAGGCTCTTTTCTGGAAAGCGCCGTAGGCCGATGCTACACAGACACGGGGTGATTTCTTTCTCTAACCCGGTAGCCAGTTAGCGCTGAGCACTACCGCTAGGCCCATAAAGATGACGGTCAAAGCCCAAGTTACTCGATTGAGAGTAACTTCTGCACTTTTGGTACTGGTAAACAGTTGGGCTTGCCCGCCCAGCCCACCTAACCCATCACCCTTGGGGCTATGGAGTAGCACTAAGATAATCAACCCCAGGGCTGAAAATACCCAGATAATTTGCACAACACTCGTAACAGTCATAACAGTACTCTCAGCAAGTAAAATTAACGGCTTAACTTAACCGGGGTGCGGTTGGGGCGCAGGTCTAACTCCGATGACACGATCATCGAGGTTCCAGTCATTTCGGGAGGTTGAGGCAGCTTCAAAATTTCTAGAATGGTGGGTGCCACATCTGAGAGGCGTCCATCACTTCGCAGGGTCACTTCAGCCCCATGCCCTGGAATTTTTAAGCCCTCTCCCTCTATTAAAATAAAGGGAACAGGGTTGGTTGTGTGAGCCGTCCAGGGGTTATGGTTTTCATCCCACATTAATTCAGCATTGCCATGGTCAGCAATGATAATAGCCGTGCCACCTGCTTGGGAGACAGCTTCTAACAACCGCCCCAGACAGCGATCAACGGTCTCAAGGGCATCTATGGTTGCTTCCATCTTACCTGTGTGCCCGACCATGTCAGGGTTGGCATAGTTAATCACTACTAGGGAATAAACCCGCCGAGCGATCGCCGCGATCGCCCCATCAGTCACCGCTACCGCCGACATGGCTGGCTCTTTATCGTAGGTAGTCACCTGAGGACTAGCAATCAGTTCGCGATCTTCCCCCTCAAAGGGGTCTTCCTTCCCACCGTTAAAGAAGTAAGTAACATGGGCATACTTCTCCGTTTCAGCCGTACGAAACTGCTTTAAGCCATGCTTCGCAATGACTTCACCCAAAATGTTATCTAGATTTTGGGGTTCAAAGGCTACTTCCACCAGAAAGCTGGGATCGTACTGAGTAAAGGTAACAAAGGCCAATGGTTGAATCAGCTCGCGCTCAAATCCAGAAAACTGAGGATCGACCAGTGCCTGGGTTAGTTGGCGTGCCCGGTCAGGCCGAAAGTTGAAGAACACTACGCCATCTCCTGACTTAATGGCTCCAGGAGCCACGCGGACAGGTAGGATAAACTCATCGTTAACCCCTGCTTTATAGGAATCCGTCAACACGTCTAAAGCCGACTGGCCATTGCCTCCGCCGTCGGTCGTGATCACTCGATACGCTTTTTCAATCCGATCCCAACGGCGATCGCGATCCATCGCGTAGTAACGCCCGCTCAGAGTGGCAATCCGCCCGACCCCAATCCGTTCAATATAAGCTTCAATCTGTTGAATAGACTCCTTTGCTGAGGTTGGAGGGGTATCTCGCCCATCCGTAATTGCGTGAATACAGACATCCGTCAGGCGTTGGTCCTTGGCCATTTCCAACAAACCCGCCAAGTGGGTCAGGTGAGAATGCACCCCTCCCTCTGAACAGAGGCCAATCAAATGCAAAGTTCCCCTACGCTGGTGAACCGTTTGCAAGGTTCTTACCAGGGCAGAGTTGCTCAACAACGTCCCATCTTCAACCGCATCCGAAATTCGCACTAATTCCTGGGGCACAACCCGCCCGGCACCAATATTCAGATGCCCCACTTCAGAATTTCCCATTTGGCCATCGGGTAGCCCCACATGCTTACCCGATGCCTGAATCAACGTGTGGGGGTAAGTTGCCCAGAGACTATCAATCACTGGGGTATTCGCCGCCATAACCGCGTTGCCATCGGCTTCTTCGCGATAGCCCCAACCATCTAGGATGATCAGCACAACAGGTGATACTGGCGATTGCGCCATAGAGTTCACTCCACTTAACTGAACGGCGGACAAACTAAACAAATGCTTAAATTTCTGCGGAAATCATACCATCCTACTTTTCTCCTGCCATCCCATCAGGAATCCAAAGCCTTCCTCAGCTCAGAAGATCTTTATTCAATCACCGAGCGACGGCTAGGAGTTTACCTGGTTTCCGTTGTGGCATGATCCCATCACTTAATCACCGGCTCCAACAATGTTAAGTTTTGCCCACAATTCACTCCATGATTTAAGAAAACGATACGGTTGCCTACTCGCAAAAACACGGAATCAGGATGGCGATCTAGGCGATCTAGATGAATCGACTTCACTAATCTCGCGATAGGAGCAGAGCATCAAGCAGCTCAGCTTTACTATGCTAAGGGTATCCGGATTTTCAGGTGTTGATTAAGCGAATGGACGTTAGGTGGCTAACATTCATGGCAACTGACCAGATAGACAAAATCTGGAATTACCTAGCCCAACCAACCAGATCTCTCAATTCCAGCCTCTGCCATGAGAACTTACTCAAACGAATCGACCTGAGATTTTGGCGCGGCTAAACAGACGCAGAACGGCTGATTTGTCCCTGCTGCCAGGGCAGACTAAATGAGCGCGATCGCGCTTGGAAAGGTGGCTTTTTGACACCGAATTAGTTGCCTTTCATCATCGAACCTTCCAAGTTTGTCACGTCAGCTTTTGTACATATTTTCAAAGAAAGTTGCTTATCTTAAGGTTTTGTAACATTGAGATAGGATAGTCTAGCTCATCCGATTTAACCAAGAAATGTGGCAGATATTGATTGAACCCTGTGTGCTGCCGGGTCACTGCTATCTAAAGTCGTCGCTGCTTTCACCGCCAGACACTGTGCAAACACCTGCTTACACACAGGCTGTGCCCCCATTAACGATCAACCCTTCAAAGCAATACTTCCAAGCAATAAAAAAGCAGCCGAGCGGCTGCTGAAGTCAGTGCACGAGGTGTTAGCCATAGATTACGGGAAACCTCGGCAGGTTGCTGGGCTGTTGCAATTTTAGATACGTGCGAAATCATCCCCGAAGGTTGACTCAACATCCCGCTCTAGGAGGATGCTTTGAGAGCCGATCTCCGGATGGCCTTGCCAACTCAAGTCGCGGCTATCCGGACAACACCCTGCCTTTGCAGGTAATGGAAGGATTTGGTGGGGTGCAGTCCGCATCGGCAGACCTAGATCCCATCGTCGCGGTTTTAACTGCTAGACACTCTTCAAACGCCCGCTAGGATATTTGTGCAGTGTTATACCACGCGAAAGATAAATGAATAGCGAAAGGGCTCGTTCGGGGTGCTCAAGCAGTGGGCAACGGCCCAAATTGCTAATCCCCAATGAAACAGGAATAGAATTGGCCCCAAAATCCAGCCAGCTAACCCCAGGGTCAAAAAGCTTAAAACCCCAATGATCGCCCCATAAATCAAGACGTTGATGTGAAAGTTAATCGCCTCTTTGGCATTTGCTTTGACGACGGTATCTTCTGAGACCATTAACAGAGCTATCGGGATGCCAATCGAGAAAACAAGCGTGCTGATAAAGATTGAGGCATGACTCAGCACAGATAACAGCTTACGCTTATCGCTGTCGGTGCTGCCTGGTGTTTGCATAAGTCTTCCTTACCGTTTTCCTTAACATGTCGTGCTTTTCCCTAGTATCTCGTATCTCTTCCCAAATGCGTTTGGCATTTCAGTCGAGAGATCCCTATCGGGGAGGACGGCAAACTTCACAGAGTTCTACAATTTTTGTTTGCAAGGTGATTAGCTCGTCTGCACTGCGCTTGAGGCTGGCATCTAGCTCTAACAAAATTGGCAGGGCTTGAAGTAAACCATCCAAGCTAACCTGGCTGACTTCTTGCTTAAGAAAATAGAGGCGTTTAGGGTTGCTCAATTCAGCGGCAGTGGCGATCGCCCGTTCATCCCGTTCTCCTGTTTCGAGTAGCAGCTTAACCCAAAGCCAGGTACGAAAACTCGTCACGAGACTGCGAGTCAGCACCAAAGCTGGTTCATTTTGTCGCAGTAAATCGGCGGCCAAGTCAAGGGCGATCGCAGTTTTGCCCTGACAGATGGCCTGGGCCAGTTGAATCGTGCTTTGGCTGGTAGTGGTAACGAGTTGGGCAACCGTGGCCTCATCAATTGCTTGCTTTTGCCCAGTGCTATAAAGCCGCAATTTTTCCAACTCGCTGTGTAATTGGCGGGTGTTGCCCCCTACCGCGATCGCCAATTGCTCGGCAGCAGTGGGAGTCAGATTCACCCCAACAGCCTGGGCCGCTTGCTGCACCTGCTTCAGTAAGTCCGTCGTTTTCCAGGGGGGAAGCAGCGCAAACTCACGGATTTCACCATACTTTTGTAACAGTTTGGTCGATTTTAGCCGCCCATCGGGTTTGCTTGCACTGGTCAGCAATAGAACAGAGGTTTCTGGGAGTTTGGGCAGCGTTTGCTCTAGCTCGGCTAGTAAAGCCTCCGAGCAGCGCTGCCCCAGAGTCGTTTCGCTAAGCCACACCAGCCGTTTTCCAACTCCAAAAGGAGGCGTCATCACCTGATTTAGTGCCTGTTGCACTCCATCAGGCTGCTCTGGGGAGATTTTTTCGTAGTTAAAGCTTTCCCAATTGGGATCAACAGTTTGTTGGCGCAAGATTTTGACCGCCTGGGCGATCGCAAAGTCATCCTCACCCCAGTAGAAGTAAACGGCCATAAGTAGCTGGGCACACTTAAATTAAAGATACCTCTTGGAGGAAGGGAGTAGCATCCCCTGCCCGAGGGCGCAGCCCCCGCTCCTCCCTTCTGACAGTCAATTAGGACTCTACTTACCTGAAAAATTCAAGATTTAGAGAGTCTGATTTAGAAGCGATTTTAGCCTCTGCACTGGCGTTTTCCCAGTTTGGCAGTGCAAAATCATTCATCAAGGGGCGTCTCTTCAGAGTGAAATTAAGGTATCTTGGGGATCACTGCTCTCTGGCCAAAAAGCTCGGAGGCAGAAGCAGGTATCTGTTTGCCTGACCAGGGAGTGCGCTTGCGGTAAGGTTCTCAATGGTAGACAGCAAGAGAGCGACTGAGGTTAATGGCCCTAGCAGATTCTGGTGCAAGCAATCCAGTTGTTCGAGCACAGCGCCATTGGCGGTTTGTCTAGATTGCCCCCAACCTGCTGGGTAACTGGAGCTAATTTCGTTAATAACGATACGAGGCATTACTTTTGGACGAAGACTTTCAGACCTATCTCAATCGGGCGATGCACTTAATTTTGCCTGAGACCTGCCGCTCTCAGGTTCAACATATTCAGGAATCGCCAAAGTTTCGATTGGTGCCAGGCCAAGGGCTTCAAGCGGCTCCCTTTCCGGGTTATGCGATTATTACACCCCCGGCCATTGATGAAACAGAGAACCAATCTCTCTATTCTCTCTTAGAGCACTATCAGCAGCAGCTTGTGGAGGATTTGGGCGCTCAATTGTTTGCCTTGGTGCCACCAGAGAGTTTCCATTTAACGCTGGCCGATTTGATCTGGGATAGTCGCTATCGCGACGCACTCCAAAACCCTGGTTATGAAAATCAACTCCGCCAGCAGATTGCTACGATTTTTGACCAAACGGCCTGGTTAAACGAGGGTGCACCTATTCGTTTTCAGGCCATTGGTTTTTTTATCATGACGCGGGCGATCGCCCTATGCCTAGTGCCCACGGATGAGGCAGCCTACGATCGAGTACTCAAGTTTCGCCGGGCCATTTATCAAAACCGCGAACTGATTGGGCTTGGCATTGAGCAACAGTACTACTTTACCCCCCACATTACCCTGGGTTACTTTGGTGATGTGCCTCCGCCCGAAGCATTACAGCAGTGTTGCGAAAGTCTTGTGACGTTAAACCAGCGCTGGCTCGAAGGCAAACAGCAAGATTTTTGGGTCAAGCAAGCAGAACTGCGTAAATTCGACGATATGACGCACTATTACCGCGAAGCCAACTGGGCCAGGTTCACTTTCTAGGCGGCCATTCCTCTGAAGCAGAATTGACCCATGTTGTTGTAACTGCCAGACACCGTTCAAATGCCCTCTAAGCTGGGTTTTGTCCTCAGCCTTTTGACCGATTTTTGAGCATAGCATTCCCAAGAACGATCGCAGCTATTCTTCACGGGGTTGCACTCAGCTACCCAGATTACTTTGGCGAGATGCCATCCGTGCTTTACCGGCAGCGGCCCATTCCTGCAAGAACTGGATCTGGGCTTGGGCCGTGCGAGCTAGGGGCACGATTTGACTGGCCGCTTCAAGAATGTCATCAGTCATAAAATCTCGATTTTGGCTAAACCCAATGTGCATAGCTTCAATGATAGTCTGCTCAATTTCAGCCCCAGAGAAATCGGGCGTTTCGTAGGCAAGCCGATCTAAATCGTATTGTTTTAGGGCAGAGGGTCGCAGGCGGGCCAAGTGTACTTCAAAAATCGCTCGCCGTTCGGCCTGACTGGGCAAACCCACAAAAAAGATTTCGTCAAAGCGCCCCTTTCGCAGCATTTCAGGAGGGAGGGTCTGGATATTATTGGCAGTTGCGACGACAAATACGGGAGAGGTTTTCTCTGCTAACCAGGTAATGAAGGTGCCAAAAACCCGGCTTGTAGTCCCCGCATCTCCCCTACCATCAACGCCAGAGAAGGCTTTGTCAATTTCATCGATCCATAAAACGCAGGGGGCTAGAGCTTCCGCCAATTGGATCATCTGGCGAGTGCGCGATTCTGACTCGCCCACCAAACCAGCGAATAAGCGGCCTACATCTAAACGCAGCAGGGGGAGGTGCCAGTGGTGGGCGATCGCCTTAGCTGTGAGAGATTTTCCCGTTCCCTGAATGCCAACTAACAACAACCCACGGGGATGGGGTAAACCATACTGCCGAGCTTTTTCAGAAAAAGCCCCACCCCGGCGTAAGAGCCAATCCTTGAGATTATCCAACCCGCCAATATCAGAGATATTCGCCGTTGTTGGGTAAAAGTCGAGGATCTGAGTTTGGCGAATGGTTTGACGCTTTTCTTCCAAAATCAGGTCAATATCTTCAGAGCGGAGCTCACCGTGGGTGGCGATCGCCCGCGCCAGCACTCGGCGAATTCGCTCAATTGATAAACCCTGGCAAGACCGAACTAACTCGTCGAGGAGGCGACCATCCAGGGTTTGCCCTAGAGCCGTGAGCAGACGCTCGATCTCCGATCGAATCTCGGTTGCATTGGGCAGTGGAAAATCGAGAATTGTCAAGACTTCGCCCAACTCATCGGGAATCGTGACCTGAGGAGAGAGAATGACAATATTCTTGGGCTGGGACTTGAGCGAGCGAGCCAGATTGCGCAGCTTGCGTGAGATCGAAATGTCATCTAGAAATCGGTGGAAATCGCGCAGGACAAAAATCGCAGGCGCACTGGCGGGTAATTTGTCTAAAAATTCCAGAGCTTGCAGCGGGTTTCGTTTACCAAACCCTGCATCGTTTAGGTTGCCCTGGTAGCCATCGACAAAATCCCAAGTGTAAACAGCACGATTGCCCTGATGCTTTGCTGAACAGGCGATCGCGGCTTCTAAACGCTCCTCCTCCAACGTAGGCACATAAATCAGCGGATAACGTGCCCGCAGCAATAATTCAAACTCTTCACTAAAAGCCATAACAGCCGCCGTCGTCAGATTGAGATCTCCTATCCAGCCGCAATTACAGTCTCATACCAGTCTAAACAAAGAACGCGGCAGATACCCGACTGAACCCCTTGCGTTGCAGAGCTTTAGCAAGCCAAAATCGCAAACCGTTCGACCCGTTCACCACACGTCCAAAATCTAAAATGGTATTAGCTGCAATCACAACAGCCTTCTTCAAAGAGCATAGCCCGCTTTGGTGGCTCAGAGATCGGTAGGCCCATCATGGAGTCACGGAATCTCAAGGGTTAAAGATCGTTATTTCGCAGCGCGATCGCAAACACAAACCCTCTCAAACAGACCAATCGATTCGCATCCTTTTGGGATTTTCTTCAAAAACAGCAAAAGGGTCAGATTTTCTGACCCAAGAGAAACAGTGAACATGGTGAACACAAGTGAAAGGAAAAACTGGAATAGCTTGGCAACACTGGCGAGATTTGACAGCGATCCTGGCAATTCAGTAACCTCAGCCCTCAAAAGCTCAGAAATGCTTGCTCTTTCTAGATTTGAGATCAGTAGATTTGAGATCAATAAAGTGGGAATTGTCGAGAACAGGCTACTCCCATCAGAAGACTGCCCCACGCCATCACCTTTCCCGTCCAATCACCCAAATCTCAACAGAGCCAACGTTCTTCTCTTTAACGAACCAACGCCACGCTTTTTCTGACCAAAATCCTCTTTGAAACCTGCCACCCTCTCAGGGAGGAAACTCCTATTCCGAGCCAAGACAAGGCTTTGCTAGGGTTCTGTCTGCAAGACCTGAGGCTGCAACATCAACACCATTTGTTGAATACCTCGATGAATTCGGCGGGTCACAGTCATTGGACTAACCCCGATTCTTTCAGCAACTTCTTTGCGCGATAGGTCATTGATAAAAACATACTCAATCGCTTGCCGAGTCTTGTCTTCCAACTGGCTCATCGCCCGCTGGAGTTGTTGGCGATCTTCTTCTAGAGATTGCAACATTTGGTAGTGGGTGTCTGGCAGTGTATCGCCCAGGGTCATTGTCGAATCGACCTGATGGCAGACCGTTGCATCCAGGCTGAGGGGCACACGATTACGGGTGGCTAACTTGCACTCACGCCACTCGTTGAGAGAAACACCAAGCTGGGCGGCAATTTCAGCATCGCTAGGTTGACGGCCATGGCTAGCAACCAGGGCTTCGCGCACTTTTTGCCCTTCTTTGTTGAGTTGTTGCCAACGCCGGGGAATCTTAACAGTGCCACTGCGATCGCGGAGAAAATGCAGCATCTCACCCCGAATATAGGGCACTGCAAAAGAGCTAAAGGCACAGCCCTGAGTTGGGTTAAACCGTTCAATCGCCCGAATCAACCCTAGGTAGCCAATTTGCTCTAAATCTTCATAGGGTTCAGAGCACTGGTGGCTAATCCGGTGGGCGATCTTGCGAACCAAGCCAGCATTCATCTGCACCAGTCGATTGCGTAGCTGCACAGTCGGTTGCTTGTGGTAAGCCACCAGCAAATCCATACACCGCGAATGAGAAGAGGTTTGAGTCGCCAACATCTTGCAAGTCACCTTTCACTTCAGAGTTGAACTCATTCTCTAAATCCGGAGAGAGAGAAACCATCGTCAATCTACGGACTGCTGAAACAGCCGACTCAGGCACTTCGGCAGAAATACGGAAATACATGCTCCAATGAATCGGGCAAGCCTCAAACCCTGTGGGCTTTTGCCAAGTTTCTGGCTGGCCTGACCCTGCAACCGGCCAGGCCAATTCTTAATAAAACCAGCCAGTTCTTTCGTTAAAATTGATGAAACATATTTCTAGTCATTGTTGGACGATTCGTTATGGAAATGCTGGATATCAAGCGTTCAGTCGAAGTGTTATCTAACCGCCTGGGTCAAACCCAGGACTATCTTTGACGTACCCGCTTTGACTGCCAGAATTCAGGATTTGGAGCAATTAGCTGCCCAACCCGACTTTTGGGATGATCAGGTAACGGCTCAAACGACCTTGCAAGAGTTAAATGAATTAAAAGCACAACTTGAGCAACTGGGTCATTGGCGCACTCATCTCGAAGATGCCAAAGCAATTATTGAGTTACTAGAACTAGAAGCCGATCAGGGCTTGTTGGAAGAAGCTAGCGCTAATCTCGAGCAACTGAGCCATGATCTCGATCAGTGGGAATTGCAACGGTTGCTCGCTGGGGAATATGATAGCAAAGGCGCCGTTTTGACCATTAATGCGGGTGCTGGTGGCACCGACGCCCAGGATTGGGCTGAGATGCTGTTACGTATGTATAGTCGTTGGGCAGAGGCGCATCGCTACAAAGTTCACCTCTCAGAATTGTCAGAGGGAGAAGAAGCCGGAATTAAGTCTGCCACGTTAGAAATTGAAGGGCGTTATGCCTTTGGTTACCTCAAATCTGAAAAGGGAACGCATCGCTTGGTACGCATTTCGCCCTTTAATGCCAATGGCAAACGTCAAACTAGCTTTGCAGGTGTAGAGGTGATGCCAATTTTGGATGATGTGGCGATTGAGATTGAGATTCCAGAAAAAGACCTGGAAATTACGACAACCCGCTCTGGGGGCAAGGGCGGACAAAATGTGAACAAAGTTGAGACGGCTGTACAGATACGCCACCTGCCAACGGGTATTTTGGTGCGTTGTACCGAGGAGCGATCGCAGCTCCAGAATAAAGAGAAAGCCCTGGCGCGGCTCAAGGCAAAATTACTGGTAATTGCCCAGGAACAAAAGGCACAGCAGATTGCAGATATTCGCGGTGACATGGTTGAGGCGGCCTGGGGTAATCAAATCCGAAACTATGTGTTTCATCCTTACCAGATGGTCAAAGATTTGCGCACTGGGGTTGAGACAACCGACATTACGGCAGTCATGAATGGCAATCTGGATGCTTTTATTGAGTCCTACTTACGTCAAGAGAACCAATTGGTCAGCCTGTAGCCTCAGTAGTACGCAAGCGATTGTTAGCAGCACCCGTATTCCGTAAAAAAACCGATTTATTTGAAAGAGTAAATTGACCATACTGAGTTAGTCCAAGCGACAAAGGTGAGTGTAAGATCGATGCAAATCCCCTCTGGCTGCTACACCTCTGTCAAGAGTCATACTCGTTTCGTTTAAGGTCTTTCGATGTGAGTTCTCCCGATTCTGAGTTCCCAAGAATTCTCGTAGTTGATGACCATCCTTCTAACCGGATGACAGCCTTTGCTTTACTGTCAATGGAAGGATACAAAGTCATCGAAGCTGAGAGTGGTTCAATTGCTCTTGAAATCATCAGCAATGTTGATCCAGACTTGATTTTATTGGATGTCATGATGCCAGGCATGGATGGGTTTGAGGTTTGTCGCCGCCTCAAGCAAGACGAACAAACCCGCCTCATTCCAGTTATTTTTGTGACTGCTTTGGATGACCGCCGAGCTAGGCTGAAAGGGATTGAAGCAGGGGGTGATGATTTTCTGACAAAACCCTTCGACCAGTTGGAGTTGTCGGCAAGGGTGCGATCGCTGGTACGGCAAAAGCGACTGAACGAAGACCTTGACCATGCCGAACAGGTGCTCTTTTCCATTGCGAGAACTGTTGAAAGCCGCGATCCCAACACAGGCGATCATTGCCAACGCTTAGTGGAGCATGGGCGGGCCTTTGGAGAGTACCTGGGGCTATCCCGTAGCGAAATTCGCGATTTAACCTGGGCTGGTTACCTACACGACATTGGTAAAGTGGGCATTCCTGATGCCATTTTGCTTAAGCCTGGGCATTTTACCCCCGATGAATGGGAGCTAATGAAGCAGCATGTGGTCATTGGTGAGCAAATCTGTAAACCACTCCGCACCATGCGCGGAGTTGTACCGATTATTCGGCACCACCATGAGCGCTGGGATGGCTCTGGTTATCCTGATGGCCTCAAGGGTGATGAAATTCCCCTTTTGGCTCAGGTCTTCCAAATTATTGACATCTATGATGCCTTAACCAGCGAGCGCCCCTATAAGCCGGCACTGTCCTCCGCCGAGGCGATCGCAATACTGGAAGAAGAAACCGCAAAAGGTTGGCGTAATCCTGATTTAGTCGCAAGATTTAAGCAATTCGTTGAGAGCCAGTCAAAACCTACAGCCCAACTCGCAAACTCGACTTTGTTAAGTATCCCACAGACAGCTTAGAGAGTTGCTAGCAGAATAAACGATCGGCTGGCCTTCACTATTAGGGAGAAACACCAAGAGCAACGTTCAGCCAACTGTACCCCAAAAAATACTTTAAAGGGCCCGTCTCCCAGTAGCCCTGATGACTCAAGTCGCAGCGACATGGATAAAATCCTGTCTCCGCAGGGTATGGAAAGCTCCGGTTGGGTGAAGTTCGCGTCAGCGACTGAGATTTCTATCGTCGCGGTTTTAACCACCGTGTACTTTTCAAACGCCCCTTAAGCATCGTCGAAAGACAGCGTTCCCAAAAGCAACTGCTTTCTAGAAATTGCTTTAGAAACCTGGAAAGCCCTTAGATAAAGGACAAAGAAGTATAATCTCGAACCGACGAACACTTGCTGAAAAGCGGCTGGAAACGCCTGATGATTCTTTATCCTTTAAGTTCTTCATCCTTTAAGAAATAGGACAACTATCGGAGTCTATAGGTTAACGCCGGATTACAGGGCCGTTGAGAGCTGAGAAAGTCGTTTCTTAGAAAAGCATGAAGCGTAACTTATCTCCCAAAGAGAGAAGTTCACTCAGGGGCTACGTCATACCGACCTGACTAACTAACAAAATGCCTCAATCTTCGAATACTCTGTTTCACTAGGCGAATGGCGAAAATTGCACCGAGACAGCCCCAGCCTGCCTCTAAAGCAAGGTGCCCCTAAGCTGGTGAAAATGGCTCTGGAAGCTTGCTACCCTTGACAAATATACTATTACGAATGAAATCTCCCAGTAACTGAGGCGGATCCAAATCTTCCTTTTGTTGAAGCACCCGACGTAGTCGCCACAGCGCGTAGCTAACAATCCAAACCACATCTGTTGCGGCTGTATAGATAACCCCATGGTTTTTGACAAAATAGCGCCGCCGCGAGTCAAACCAGTATTGAGGACGACGCTTGGGGCGCACATTGCGAACCGTTACCCCTGTACTCTGGCCCACAATGTGCATAATGCGGCTTTCTGGCACATACCAGCAGTCCCAACCTGCCCGCTTTGCCTGTAAACAAAAGTCTGTCTCCTCGTAATAGAGAAAATAGCCCTCGTCCATTAGCCCAATGTCATCAAACACCTGGCGACGAATCATCATACTGGCCCCTGGTAGCCAATCGACCTGGCATTGAACCCCTTCCATCTGGCGAGCAACAGCCCATTGAGCCAAGAGCTTAGAAGCTAACCCCAACCGCAGCCCAGCTTCGATCTCACCAAGTAAACTGGGAAAGCGAAAGGCAATTGGCCAAAGCTTGCCATCTGGGTTTTCAAAACTGCTCCCAGCAATACCCGCCTTAGGGGTTTGCTCCATGAAATCGACCAGGGCTTTCAAGGCATTAGGGCGAACTTGTGTATCGGGGTTAAGCAATAAAAAATAAGGTGGACAATTGGGATCTTCCAGGGCTGGACGAATGGCCAGATTATTGCCGTAGGCATAGCCACCATTTCGCTCTGAGGGCAAAACAGTGGCCCATTCTGAAAAGTTTTCTGCGGCGATCGCCCCCTGGATTTTTGTAAACGAATCATCCCCTGAAGCGTTTTCTACCACGACCACACGCATGCCAGGAAGGGTAGAAACCTCAGACGCAATTGAACGCAGACAATCGATCACCAAATGGGCAGCACGGTAGTTAACAATCACTACCATGAGAGGACAATTTGGTGGGAGCGAGATCACAGGTGCCATATTCAAAGTTAAAGGGTGCTTGAAAAGTACTGGGTAGTCACAACCAAAATAACTGGAACAAAGTCTGCCTGTGCGGGCTGCAGCAAACGATGAATAAACCAAAACTGCTGAAGCAGGTAGTGCCTGGATAGCCGGGATTCACGCCGCTAGAGCCACGATCAAATCGGCTTTTGAGACATCCTCTTAAAATTTGGAATCGATACAGGGGTTGACAAAGCAGGAGTTGACAAAGTCGATTCTAATCGTCACGGGAAACACTATTGACATCCACTCTTATTCTAGGCAGGAATGCCTACAACCACCCCCGTAAATTTGACAGCTTGTTTAAAACTTTGCTGACGATACCCTGTGACTATTCAGTGAAAGCTTTGGGCATGTGAGTCTCAAGTTGGGTGGTAAGGGAAACCAGCGCATGGGCCGTCTCATCATGAGCCGGTCTAAATCCTGATTGAACCTTGGGTGGAATTAGCTTAGCCGGAATCCCAACAGCAGTATAGTGGGGGGGCACATCAGACAAGACAACCGCATTGGCCCCTATCGATGCTCCATCGCCGATTACCACATCCCCTAAAATGACCGCTCCCGCCCCCACATTGACCCGCTTGCCAAGTTTGGGCGCCTTGCAGGGGGCATCGAGGTAACGCAGTCCCAAGGTTACCCCTTGGCGAATGATAGAATCATCCCCAATCTCACTATGACCGTGGATAACGATGCCACTCTGATGCTCAAAAATCACCCGCCGACCTAACTTAACAGTATAAGGTAGCTCAATACCATAACCATTGCGCACCTTACGATACAGCATCCGGTACAGAATGCTGAAAGGAGCACGGAGCCACTTTGACTGAATCCCCATGCGCCAAACGCCAAAGCGGTGCACAGCCACCGCTCGGAACCCTGGCCGAGTCCAATCACAATCATGGGCTTTCCAGTCTTCCATGATTTGCTCCAATAGACTAGGCGGCTCACCACCCAAATCGGCTCGACAGCTTGGAACCTGATCGCTCAACTGACCCCTCCCAACCAATGCAGAGCTTGACTTCAAGCAATCAACTTAGCTTGACAACGCCGAACCAAATATTAACGAGAAGCTCGCAACCAATGCAGAGCTTGAATTCAAGCAATCAACTTAATTGACCCAGGTAACTCAGTGATAGCTTAACAAAACTATTGGATAACGACTCTATAATCCCGAAGACTTACAAAGTTAGGTACGAACCACGCTTACAGTTGGATTCGATCCTTACTTTAATCGACTGAACTACTACTCCTATAATGGCGTAGAAATATCTATTTCGGCTGAGTAGAGAAATATTAATACAACGTATATTTACATTTTAAGCAAGTTTAGTGAATTTCTGCTAAAAGGGCTGGCGATCGCAACTCTTGCTTAAGATTGCTTAAGAGGATGTCTTGAGATCCCGCGTTGATAAATTTTCATTTTTCACATGACTGATCTAAAATCGGTGATTGTTCTAACGCGACGGCTGAACGCCGAAGACTCTGGTCGTCCTCACATGCATCTGGCTTTAACTGCGGAGGAGCGCACCCGATCGCGCCACCGGTTTGAAGATTTGAGTGGGCAAGTTTTTCTGCTGCAATTACCCAGAGGCACTGTTTTGCAGCAGGGTGATCGCCTCCAGTCAGAGACGGGAATAATTGTGCTCATCACTGCAAAGCCAGAACCCGTGCTAACCGTCAGGGCTAATCATCCCTTATCTTTGCTGCAAGCGGCCTATCATTTAGGGAATCGCCACGTCCCCTTAGAAATTACCCCTGAGTATTTGCGATTAGCCCCTGATCCCGTACTGAGCCACTTGCTCGTCCATCGAGGCTTAGACGTGATTGAAGAAACTCAACCGTTTCAGCCAGAAGTGGGAGCTTATGGGCATCACCCCCCCGATCATTCCCACCATTCCCACTAGAGAGCGACTGGAGGGTGGCTACATGCAGTCACCCTGTATAAACCCAGGCTTTCCTTAAAGGGCTTCCCCTAACCGCTCCAGAGAAATCTGGGCTGCTGCCGCAACCTGAGGGTGGCTATCTTTTGCCAAAAACTTGAGTGCAGAGACGCTTTTGGGGGTGGGTAAGTTACCCAGGGCTTCGGCTAGACGCTGTCTAACCAACCAATCTTCTGATTGAGCAAAACGAAGAATATGATCAACTGCTGAAATCGCTTTGATTTCTCCCAGGGCGGCGATCGCAGCCTGGTGAATAATCACCTCTTCACAATCGAGCGCACTGATCAGCGCATCATAAGCACGGGGATCCTTCAAATTACCCAAGGCAACCGCAGCACTGAAGCGAACCAGCCAATCGGTATCTTCGTAAAAGGCTCGAATAAGTGGCTCAAATGCTCGCGGATCCTCCAGATAGCCCAACGCCCCAGCCGCATCAGCCCGGATTCCGTAATCTTTTTCTGTTTCTAAAATATTTAGCAGAATCGGAAAGCTCTCTTCGGTTTGTTTCAAACCCAGAGCAAAGACTGCCATTGAGCGAATCTGCAAGCTTTCATCATTCAAAACCTTTTTAATGAGAGGCACGGCTTCCTCGGCGGAAACATCTCGAAGCGAAGCCAGAGCTAACATTCGGTCTTTAGTGTTATCACTATCGAGTTGAGCAGCAATTTCTGACAGTTCCATTCGTGTTGTTTCAACCTAGAAGAGTAACCATCGGAATTATACTGCCTTCACTCAACGGAAGGGAAATAGCTTTACCAGTACACTTGCATTAACAGGTTTGTATCACTTTATTACTCAAACACGCGATTTCTAAATTGATAGCTAGCGAGTTCATAAAGTTAAGAACACTATCTTTCATAGAACGCGGGCAATTGTTCGATTTCTAACAAAGAGTGCCGACTATTGCATCGTTCTTACTGAGGTGATGTAGTAATTTTCCAAATAAGGAAATCCCATCAATTTTATGATTAAAATGATAGATATTTTAACAAAAACCCTCGATAACCTATGTCATAAAGCTTTATGGAGCAGGGATTTGCGGCTATAATTGCCAAGTGAATAGGGTGGTTTATTCCATTTTGGTGATCCCTCATTTTTGGAAGTTTGCTATTAGTAAACCGAGGGATAAAAGGTCACATTTTGTAAACTTAAGATGTTTTGATCAAGCGACAAGGATCGAATCATGATAGAAAAAATTCTTCTGGCTGATTCAGGTACAGGGCATTCTGAAGAAATGCTTAAAGCATTGATGGAAATTCCTGCGATTCAGCGGGCAAAGGTGGCTGTTTTGCATGTGGTTCCTCCCCAAATCACCGCAGATGCGATGACTCAGAAGTGGGAAGAGGGTGGCAAAGTATTAGCGAATGCCATTCAGGCGCTTCAGCTTGATCCGGGATATGTCAGCGCCATGCTGCGCCAGGGAGATCCGAAGGATGTGGTGTTGCAAGTGGCGGATGAGATCGATGCCGATCTGATTATTATGGGTTCCCGTGGTCTGAAGCGAATTGTCTCGATTCTAGAAAATTCAGTCAGCCAGTATGTGTTTCAGCTTTCTTCACGGCCAATGTTGCTGGTTAAAGATGACATTTATATCAAGAAAATTAATCGCGTCATGGTGGCCCTGGATAAATCTCAGGCGGCCCACGATTGTCTGAGCCTAGCGCTGTTTCTGCTGCGCGATATTCCGGGGGGGCAGTTAATCTTGATTCATGTTGACCCAGATATGAGCGGTAAGGCCCACTTGCCAACTGGCGCGGGTATTGAGAAAGATCCGGTGCTAGCTCCTGCGATCGCCGAGGCTAAAAAAATGGGAGTCGCCTACAAATGTGTCGTCGATGCTGGCAAGCCCGGTGAAATTATTTGTCGTACCGCCGAAGAGTTAAACGTAGATTTGTTAATGCTGGGTTCCCCAGATCGCCGACCTTCTATCGCTAAGGGGTTACCCGATTTAGACCGGTTGCTGGGCACCTCGCTCTCCGACTATGTGCGCGTCTATGCCCCTTGCCCGGTATTATTAACTCGTACTGCCGCATAGAGGCTTTTCATGAGTGCCCTTGATCAGGCCCAGACAACCTATGAGGGGTTTGTTGAATTGTTTCGGAGCGCTATTCTGGCGACAGTGAGTGCAGAGGGCGCTCCGGATGCTAGCTATGCCCCTTTTATCGTCGATGCTGACAGAAATTTCTATATTTTTGTGAGTGGTCTATCAAGCCATACAATCAATCTGTCGGCCACCCAGCGGGCTAGCATTCTCTTTATTGACGATGAAGCCCAGACGACGGAGATTTTTGCCCGACGGCGGCTTTCCTATGACTGTGTTGCCCGGCTATTGCCCCGGGAATCGCCCGATTGGGAGGCGATCGCGGATCAATTTCAGCAAAAGTTTGGCGAACTGATTGAAACTCTGCGCAGTTTATCGGATTTTCGCATTTATCAACTCACTCCTGAGTCGGGTCGGTTCATCTTGGGTTTTGGGCAAGCCTATCAAATTGATGGCAAAAGTCTAGGTCAACTCCGACCCATTCGGGGTCGCTAACCCTTTTCATGGATGACTAAGGTAGATTGGATCTAGTCGTCTCATTCTGACATCTCCATGCCTTCCTTGCCCTTGGCGGCTGAGCGTCTTCTATTTACACCAGCAACGCCAGCGGCCCATGCAATTCCGACAATTTTTGCTTTTCCCAATGAGTACAGTATTGGCATTACTAGCCTAGGCTACCAGGTGGTCTGGGCAATCTTGGCCAGTCGGTCAGATGTGCAGGTTAGTCGTCTCTTTACCAATGGGCATGAGTCTCTGCCTTCTGACCCGGAGCTATTGGGTTTTTCCCTTTCTTGGGAATTAGATTATGTGAATGTTCTGAATTTGTTAGAAGCATTAGAACTTCCCTTGTATTCCCGCGATCGCCAGGCATCTTCTTCCTTTCCTCTGGTGTTTGGGGGTGGCCCTGTGTTGACGGCTAACCCAGAACCCTTTGCTGATTTTTTTGATGTCATTTTGCTAGGAGACGGGGAACGCCTGGTGGATGATTTCATCGAAGCTTACAAGCTGGTGCGAGGAGCCGATCGAGCCACTCAGCTTCAGCATCTTGCCCAAGTTCGTGGCCTTTACGTGCCCGCTCTTTATGAAATCTGTGCGGCTAGTTCCGCAGGCGCGATCGCTGGGGTGCAGCCGTGTCAGACTGGGGTTCCGACCCTGGTAGAGAAACAAACCTATCGAGGTAGCGTCCTCTCGGCGTCAACGGTAGTGACAGAAAAAGCAGCCTGGGAAAATATCTACATGGTAGAGGTTGTCAGAAGTTGCCCAGAGATGTGCCGCTTTTGTCTGGCCAGCTATTTGACGCTCCCCTTTCGGGTGGCGGATGTCGAAGGTTCTTTGATCCCAGCGATTGAGCGTGGTTTGCAAGTAACGAATCGATTAGGGCTGTTAGGGGCATCGGTAACTCAGCATCCAGAATTTGAGAGCCTACTAGATTATCTGAACGAGCCAGCCTTTGACACAGTGCGCCTCAGCTTAGCGTCAGTGCGAACCAGTACCGTAACGCCTAAACTCACAGAAACGCTCGTTAAACATGGGACTAAGTCCATCACGATTGCGGTCGAAAGTGGAAGCGATCGCCTGCGTCAGGTGATTAACAAAAAGCTCAATCATCAAGAGATTATCCAGGCCGCCATTTATGCGCAGGCTGGTGGCCTGAGCCACCTAAAACTTTACGGCATGGTAGGCCTACCCAGCGAGGAAATGGAAGATCTAGAAGTGACAGTAGAGATGTTTGAGGCCATCAAAAGGGCAGCACCGGGTCTGCGATTAAGCTTTGGGTGTAGTACATTTGTACCAAAGGCTCATACTCCGTTTCAGTGGTTTGGAGTCAATAAACAAGCGGAAAAGCGGCTGCAATTTCTACAGAAACGCCTGCGACCACTGGGGGTTGACTTTCGACCAGAGAGCTACAACTGGTCAGTGATTCAAGCCTTGATTTCCCGTGGAGATCGCCGCCTTGCCAAACTCCTAGAGCGCACTCGCCACCACGGAGATACTCTGGGCAGTTATCGACGTGCCTTTAAGGAACTGCAGGGAACCTTACCCGATTTAGAAACCTACGTTCACTCACACTGGCAACCAGGACAGCCTCTCCCCTGGAGCCATTTACAGGGGCCTTTACCAGAAGCAACCCTAATCAAACACCTGGATATGGCCAAAGCTCACTTCTATTCCAACAGTACCCTCGCCTCAACCCACTAATCACAGGTCATAGAGAAGAAACAGCGGGGAGCGTAGCGCGGTTAGACGCATTTACCCCCTCACATTCGAGTCAACTACCGTTACACCACCTGCTATGCCCAGAAACTGGCGCAGGTGGTGCAGATAAGTGGGTGCATCTTCTAGCATGGGGAAATGGGCCGTGTCGGGTATTTCCACATAGGCGATCGCATCACTTAAAGCCGCCGCCGCCGCCCCCATCCGAGCCGGAATAATGATGTCGTAGGCTCCCGCAATCAACAGAGTGGGCACCGTAATTTTGGCGTATTCCTGAGGCATCACCTCTGTGGCTTTTTTACTGACACAGGTAAAAATCGTGCCCAGAGCCGCTTCCTCATTTGCCATCAAGAAGTCATTGAGAAAACAGCGACTCACCTGGCCTGGAAGCGAGCGGTGTAAAAACCGTTGCATAAACAGACGATCCATCCACGGTAGACCGTACAACCAGCGAGGGCGAAACTTTACGACATATCTACCAAATCGATAAAAAGCAGCAAAGGCCCTTTCGTCATATTCAAAAATGCCATTGCAGGTCAGGATCGCTTTTTCAACCTGATGAGCGTAGCGGTTTAAGAAAAATACCGCAATCGAAGCTCCAGCAGAGTGCGCATTCAGACAAATACGCGTCACCCCCAAGTTAGACAGGAGCGCTGCCAGATCCTCGGCATAGGTTTCTAACTCATAGCAATAGGGTTTATTGGGCGGCGGTTGCGGTAGCTGATTAGAACGACCAAATCCCCGCAGATCATAGAGGAGGCAATCATAGGTACTGGCGATCGCCCGTGCCGTACTTTCCCAATAACGAGCAGAGCCACCCCAACCATGGATAAACACCATGATAGGCTTGCCAGAAGGTTCTGCCTGGCCCGATGCGGTAATCCACTCGTAGTAATGAGGATAACCATGAACAGCAACGAACGGCATAACAAGAGGCGCTCATCAATCCCACAAAGTTTGCAATCAATTCGGAGAATTGCCGTTTCTGTACTAGCAACTGTGACCCATGACGCTCATTAAGCGGATTCTGGCTTAGGAATTGAGGAAGGATGCAGCAACAACTCTGCCGTAGACCGCTTTTCAACCATTTCACGGGTGATCATGCAGCGGGTCACGTCTTTGCGCGAAGGTAACTCATACATCACATCTAGCATCAACTCTTCCACAATGCTGCGAAGGGCGCGGGCACCCGTCTTACGGCGATAGGCTTCCTTCGCGATCGCCCGAATCGCATCAGGGCGAAACTCTAGCAACACATTGTCCATTTTCATGAGCTTCTGGTACTGCTTCACCAACGCACTCTTCGGCTCCGTTAGAATAGCAGCCAAAGCATCTTCATCTAGCGGGTCAACAACAGCCATCATCGGAATTCGCCCGATAAACTCCGGAATCATGCCAAATTTCACCAAATCATCCGGCTCTAGATGCTTCAACACATCTGCCATGCGCTTCTCTTTTGAATGGTTGTCTCCCGGTTGAATAAAGCCAATGGACTTCTTACCAATGCGTTGCTCAATTTGCTTTTCTAAGCCAACAAAAGCGCCACCACAAATAAAGAGAATATTACTAGTATCAATTTGAATGCAATCCTGATAAGGGTGCTTACGCCCTCCCTGGGGAGGGACATTCGCCACCGTCCCTTCCAACATCTTCAATAGCGCCTGCTGTACACCTTCCCCCGAAACATCACGGGTAATCGAGGGATTCTCGCTTTTTCGAGCGATTTTATCAATTTCGTCAATATAAATAATGCCGCGTTGGGCTTCCTCCACATCCAGATCAGCTACTTGCAGAAGGCGCAACAGGATGTTTTCAACATCCTCACCCACGTAGCCAGCCTCAGTCAGCGTTGTCGCATCTGCCACCGCAAAGGGAACATCTAGAATCTCTGCCAGAGTCTGGGCTAGCAAAGTCTTGCCGCAGCCGGTTGGCCCAATAAGCAAAATATTAGACTTTTGCAACTCGACATTATCATCAGAGGCAGGCTTGCCATTCGCCTTCGACTGGGCAAAGCTCAGCCGCTTATAGTGATTATAAACAGCCACAGAGAGAATTTTCTTAGCCTCATCCTGACCAATGACAGACTCGTCTAAATATTTCTTAATTTCTCTCGGCTTTGGAATTTGATTGAGTGCAATGTTCACCGATCGCGTTTTGCGCTTTTCTGAAACCTGCTCCCTTCGAGGCACTGGATGAGGAGCCGCCGCACTAGAATCAAACAATTCCTCATCCAGAATTTCATTACATAAGTCAACGCACTCGTCACAAATGTAGACTCCCGGACCAGCAATCAACTTGCGGACTTGCTCCTGGGATTTGCCACAGAAGGAACATTTAAGATGGGAGTCATACTTAGACATAAATGCCTCACTCTTTAGACTGCAACAACAGACTCTCCAGCTTTAGGAAGACTCTGTCGAGAAATCACCTGGTCAATTAAGCCGTAATCCTTCGCCTCTTGCGCAGACATAAAAAAGTCGCGCTCGGTATCTGCTTCAATGCGCTCCAGAGGCTGGCGCGTGTGCAAGGAGAGTAACTCGTTTAGCTTGCGCTTATGGTAGAGAATTTCCCGTGCCTGAATCTCGATATCCACCGCTTGCCCTTGAGCGCCCCCTAAAGGCTGGTGAATCATGATTCGGGAGTTAGGAAGAGACATCCGCTTACCGGGTGCCCCTGCGGCTAGTAAGAATGCCCCCATACTAGCAGCCAAACCAAAACAGATGGTAACCACATCACAACGAACTTGCTGGATAGTATCGTACATCGCCATACCGGCTGTAACGGAACCACCCGGAGAATTAATGTAAAGCTGAATATCTTTTTCCGGATCCTCAGCTTCTAGAAATAAGAGTTGCGCCACAATCGAATCGGCAACGTCATCGGTTACCTGAGTTCCTAGGAAAATAATCCGCTCACGCAGCAGGCGAGAATAGATGTCAAAAGCGCGCTCACCACGGCCCGATTGCTCAACAACCATAGGAATCACAGTCTTGGCAGACGACGCCTGAAAGCTAAAATCGGCCTGGCTAAAAATACTGGAATAGGAGGATCGGGATTCAACAACCATAGGTCGGTTTCGCTGCAAACATCAAGGTTAAAGGGAAATCAACAGTCGCTCGGCAACAATTATCTGCTTGCCCTTCCCTTATCATTATGCCCTAACTAGCCAAATAGCTGGGATAACCCCCTTGAAGACACTGCTCGGCTATTCTAATCGTTGCCATCAAGATTGAAGCAGATTTTCAATAAATTTTCAGCCGTTTGTGGAATGGCGGTGCAGTGGTTATATGAAAAGGCTCGATTCAGGGAAAGTATCAACCCTTCCCATGGGAGGGATGCCTTTCCCCTACTGGCAGTTTCCAGAGTCCGGGCGATCGCCCTATACGTTGTCTGAATCAGCGGATTCTGACTTTGCGGCTTTTTTCCCTTTCTTGCCCTTTGGTTTAGATTCCTCTGTAGAAGACTCCTCAGCGTTAACCGTAGCAACTTGAACGTCCTCGTTGATGGGTTCAATGGTTGTCTCCAGGGCTGCATCTTCTGCTCTGTGGGCCGGAGCATTTGTAGCGTCGTCATCTGGGGTTGCGAACCCTTCCACAGCGTTGACTTCAATCATCGCATCGGTGGCAGTAGCCGTCTCACCCTCTCCATCTGCTGTCGTGGTACCTTCCTTGGTTTCGGTTGGGGTGAGAGTACCTTCGGGAACCAGTTCAATTGCTGTATTTTCAATTAGCCAGTCAACGATTCTCTGCTTGAGTAGCTCCTCTGTCACAACCTCCTTCAACCGATCGCGATTAATCTCAGAAGTATCCTGTAAGTCTTCTAAGATTTCATTCATCCGTTGAGTGATTTCAGCTTCGGTGACCTCGATCGCCTCTCGTTTGGCGATTTCGCCGAGAGCCAGGGTGCGTTTAATCCGGGCGATCGCCTCCGGGCGAACTTCCTGCCGTAACTTAGGAATCGTGTCCTGATTAAAGAGTTGGCGGATATCCATCCCGCGATTTTTCAACTCAACAGCCGTTTGATTGAGCATGTAGTTCGATTCCTGCTCAATCAGAGTTTCGGGCAAATCGACCTCAACCTGTTTCAGCAACTCGTCTACAATCGCCCGCTCTTTATTCGCTTTTGTTTTTTCCTCGGCTTCTTCCGTAAAGCGCTTCTCTAGGGATTCTCTCAGTTCTGCCAGGGTCTCATAATCGCTGACCTCCTGGGCAAAATCGTCATCCAGCTCTGGCAGTTCCTTCTCCTTCAACTCTTTCAGGGTAACGGTAAAAACCGCTGTTCGACCAGCCAGATTAGCAACCGGGTAAGATTCAGGAAACTTCGCCTCCACTTCCTTAGTTTCACCCGGAGTCATGCCGATGATGCCATCCACAAACCCCTCAACAAACCGACCTTCTTCTAACACCAACTGAAAATCTTGCGCCTCGTTGCCAGCAAACTCTTCCGGTTCTTGGCCTGCCTCAATAGGAGACAGCATCCCTTTAAAATCCACAACAGCCGTATCCTTCTTTTGAGCCGGACGATTTTCAACAGGCACTAGGGTCGCAACTTGCTCCCGATAGGTTTCTAAAACCTGATCGACACGACTAGGGTCGTAGAGCACTTCCTCTGCTTTAACCGCCAGACCTTTGTATTGCTTCAGGTTAACCTCTGGGTGAACATCCACTGCGGCAGAAAAGGTGAGGGGGCTGCCTGGCTCAAATTTTTGAATTAATTCCTCAAAGGAAGAGACCAGTTGTAGATTTCCAATCGCTTTAATGCCCTCCTGCTTGAGGGCGGCTTGTAAGCTGTCGTCAATCAAGTCTTCCAGGGTTGCAGCTTTTAACCCGGCCACGCCAAATTGCTGCACAATTACCTGTCGGGGCACCTTACCCTTGCGAAACCCCGGAATGTTCGCCTGCCGCATAAACTTCTGAACCGTTTGCTCATAGGCTTTTTGAGAAACTTCGGCGGGGATTTCAATTTCTAAACCGATTTGACTAGCGGGGAGCTTTTCCTGCGTGACTTTCATTGCCTGGTATTTGCTTATATGGATAAACGATGACAGCTCGATTGCACAGTAGGGTTATTTGCGATCGCAAGTAGGTGCAAGCATTGCAATATGCTATGGTAGCTGATCAAGAATAGGCCATGGGGATGTTTTCCGTGAACTTAATGATCCACCTCGGCATGATCCGCCTTGGAGCATGCGCTTGCCCTAGCTAATTCCGCCAGCTTAAAAATCGTTATCGATTCACGTTATCGATTCAATTGATAGGGAGAGCATGTCACCTTTTCAGGCCCTCATCCCCCAGCTCCTACTCCCAGGTTAGGAGTAGGGGTGCCGAGCTATCTCAAAGTCCCTCTCCCGATTTGGGAGAGGGGTTCAGGGTGAGGGCAAAAGTGATAGACACCCATTGATAGGAGTCTGTCGGGTAGAGCAAAATCAGCTAAAATCTTTAGATTTTCCATGGGTGGTATTCCCTCATCTTAGGTCGAGGGCGGACGCCTGTCAGGGCTATTGACGGCTGATTCAGTTGAGGCTAAGTCAAGCACATTTCAAGCATTTAGGTGCATGGTTTAACTAAAACGTGATCTTGGTTGAATTTGACTCAATTGGATTCAGAAACGGTAAACTTAGGGGTTAACTAAGGTGCCCTATCCACGATCTATCTTGACCAGGGTTTTGTTGTGATGAAGTTTATCCCACTTCGTGAGGGCGATTCTAAAATTGCATTCAGGACGAAAAAATTGTATTCAGACTGTATTTAGAATGAAGCGTAGAACTCCGCTATTGTTTTTGAGCAGTTAGGATAGCCTTCAAGGGTACTTTGAAGCTGCTTGACTCAGCTACGCTAGAAAGCCTTGATCTGAGCAAGCCGGCTCGTTCAGAAATTTTCAGCTTAGGCTCCCCTGTTATTACGGTTCATGCTGGTTCGCCCCACTCTTTATCAATAAATTTTTCAACAGAGGAGGATATTAGATTGACGAAAACCTACCGGGTGGCTGTTCTGGGTGCAACGGGTGCTGTTGGCACGGAGTTGCTGGCCCTGCTTGCAGAACGTCATTTTCCTCTGGCAGATTTAAAGCTGCTGGCATCGCCTCGCTCTGCCGGACAAACCCTGAATTTCATGGGGAATGCATTACCTGTAGAGGCGGTGACGGCTGAGTCTTTTAACGATGTCGATCTCGTTTTGGCATCGGCGGGTGGCTCGACTTCAAAGGCATGGGCCGAGGCGATCGTGGCGGCTGGCGCAGTGATGATTGACAACTCTAGCGCCTTTCGGATGCATCCAGAGGTGCCCTTAGTCGTCCCTGAGGTTAACCCCCAAGCTGCCGCTACCCACCGAGGCATCATTGCCAATCCAAATTGCACAACGATTTTGATGGCTGTAGCCACTTATCCATTGCATCAGGTACAGCCGATTCAGCGGATTGTCGCGGCTACCTATCAATCGGCGAGTGGGGCCGGGGCCCGCGCAATGGAAGAAGTTAAGCAGCAGGCGGCAGCCCTTTTGAAGGGAGAGCCTCCTATTGCCGAGGTTTTTCCTTATCCACTCGCGTTTAATCTGTTTCCCCATAACTCCAAGCTAGACGCATCGGGCTACTGTGAAGAAGAGATGAAAATGGTAAATGAGTCTCGCAAGATCTTTGGCGCACCAGATCTACGGGTGACGGCAACCTGTGTGCGGGTACCCGTATTGCGGGCACATTCGGAGGCAATTAATCTAGAGTTTGATCAGCCTTTTGAGCCAAGTCGGGCACGAGCCATTTTAAGTCAAGCGCCAGGTGTTAAGCTGGTAGAAGATTGGCAGGCAAACTATTTCCCAATGCCTATCGATGCCAGTGGTCAGGATGAGGTGCTGGTGGGGCGAATTCGCCAGGATATTTCTCACCCTTGTGGATTAGAGCTTTGGTTATGTGGTGATCAGATTCGCAAGGGAGCTGCTTTGAATGCGGTACAGATTGCAGAGCTACTGATTCAAAGGGAATGGCTAAAGGGGGTTGCCGTTTCCTCGGGCAGAGTTGAAGTCGAGTCTTTGGTTTGAACAGGTTTTCAGGATCGATCCGGGTTGATCGATGGGAATTGAATAGCAATAGTCGTCAGTAGCGACAACAATCATTGTGAGAAGTGAGGGTAGGGCGTGGTCGATTTTGGACGAGTTTTGACGGCAATGATCACTCCGTTTGATACAAAGGGAGAGGTTAATTATGCAGTTGCCGAAAAACTAGCTGCCCATTTGGCTGAAAATGGCACTGATACGCTTGTGGTCTGTGGGACGACGGGCGAGTCACCCGCGCTGACCTGGGATGAAGAATACGAGTTGTTTCAGGTTGTTCAGCAAGCGGTACGAGGTAAAGCAAAGATTATTGCGGGTACGGGATCTAACTCGACCGCTGAGGCGATCGCAGCCACTCGAAAAGCCGCTAAATTAGGATTAGATGGTTCGTTGCAAGTGGTGCCTTATTACAACAAGCCTCCTCAGGAAGGGTTGTACCAGCATTTTCGGGCGATTTCTGAAGCGGCACCCGACTTGCCACTGATGCTCTACAATGTGCCTGGGCGAACGGGTCAGAATCTTCAACCTGAAACGGTTGCGAGATTGGCAGAGTTACCCAATGTTGTGGCCGTTAAAGAAGCCAGCGGCAACCTGGATCAGGTCAGTCAAATTCGTCGGCTAACATCAACTGACTTCGCGATCTATTCAGGTGACGACTCCTTGACGTTGCCCATCCTGTCGGTTGGAGGCATAGGGGTTGTCAGTGTCGCTAGCCATCTGGTGGGGCAGCCACTTCAGCAAATGATCCGGGCTTTTGTGGAAGGCCGAGTTAGTGAGGCCAGCCAGCTGCATCTCCAACTATTTCCCCTATTCAAGGCTTTATTTGCAACGACCAATCCTATCCCCATCAAAACAGCGCTTCAGCTCCAGGGCTGGTCAGTTGGCTGTCTGCGTCTTCCGCTTACTGACGCGCCCGCTTCCCTGGTGGACACCCTCAAGGCGGTAATGGCAGATTTATCGCTTCTTTAGCCAAGCTTTTGACAATTTATCCTTTTTCAGGCTTCTGGCCTGTTGCAGCGAGAAGTACCCTCTGTCAGTAAGTGTGCTGCTGCTAGCCCTCAGTTTTACTGTTCTCAAAGGAGACACATGAGTCAAAAAACAACATCACCCATTCTCAAAATTATTCCCCTCGGTGGTTTACATGAAATTGGGAAAAATACCTGCGTCTTTGAAATTGATGATGAAATCATGCTGCTGGATGCGGGTTTAGCTTTTCCTGGGGATGGTATGCACGGAGTGAATATTGTGTTGCCCGACACCACCTATTTGCGGGAAAACCGCGATCGCATCAAGGGCATGATTGTGACCCACGGCCATGAAGACCATATTGGCGGCATTGCCTATCACCTCAAGCAGTTTGAGATTCCAGTAATCTATGGCCCCCGCCTGGCCATGTCTCTACTGCGCGATAAACTTTCAGAGGCTGGGGTCAGCAACCGTACCAAATTGAATATGGTGCAACCTCGAGAGGTTGTGCGGATTGGAAAATCTTTTCTAGTAGAATTTATCCGCAACACTCACTCTATTGCGGACAGCTTCAGTGTGGCTATTCGGACACCTGTTGGGGTAGTGATTCACACAGGTGACTTTAAGTTTGACTATACGCCCGTTGATGGCGAGCGCTTTGATCTCCAGCGTCTAGCCGAATATGGTGAACAAGGGGTTCATTGCCTGATTAGTGATTCGACCAATTCCGAAGTTCCTGGTTTTACCCCCTCAGAGCGGGCGGTTTACCCGAATCTTGATCGAGTGTTTGGCCAAGCTCAAGGACGGCTATTAGTCACGACCTTTGCCTCATCGGTGCATCGGGTAAATATGATTTTGGAGTTGGCTAAAAAACATGGTCGTATGGTTGGAGTGTTAGGACGATCCATGTTGAACGTGATTGCCCATGCTCGTAAGTTAGGCTATATCAAATGTGAGGATGACTTATTTCAGCCCTTGCATGTGATTAATAAATTACCCGATGAAAACGTCTTAATTTTGACAACGGGTTCTCAGGGTGAGCCAATGTCTGCCCTAACCCGAATTGCCAATGGCGAACACGCGAAAATTAAGATTCGCGAGGGGGATACGGTTGTGTTCTCAGCTAACCCAATTCCTGGAAACACCATTGCCGTGGTAAACACCATTGACAAGCTGATGATGCAGGGGGCACGGGTAATCTACGGGCGAGAGCAAGGCATCCATGTATCGGGCCATGGTTGTCAGGAAGATCAAAAGTTAATGCTGGCCTTAACCAAGCCCAAGTTTTTCTTACCCGTTCATGGCGAACACCGGATGCTGGTGAAGCACAGCCAGACGGCTCAGAGTATGGGTGTGCCGCCAGAAAATATGGTGGTGATCGACAACGGTGATGTTGTAGAACTGAGCGAAACCTCAATTCGTAAAGCTGGTCGTGTGCCTGCTGGCATTAATTTGGTGGATTCTTCCCAGGGCGGAATTGTAAGCGAGACAGTGCTGAAGGAACGGCAACAACTCGCCGAAGATGGAGTCGTGACGATCGCCTTGACTGTAGACCCCAATGGGCAGTTAGTGGCAATGCCAGAGTTACACCTGCGTGGGGTTGTAACAACCGTGAAGAAAAAGGATTTGCAGAGTCGGGTGAGAGATACGGTGGTAAAAGTGGTCAGCGATCGCTGGAGTGAGTTTGCCCGCTCCTTTGATGGCAAAGCCGTGGATAAAGATTGGGCCGGTCTGCAAACTGAGCTAGAGAAGGAACTATCTCGGACTTTGAAGCGTGAGTTGCAGAGCGAACCATTGCTAGTGTTGCTCTTGCAGCTTGCGGGTAGCCCCGTAGAACAAAAACGCCCAATGGCGGCGATCGCCTCCTAACCGTTCACTAAGCGAACATTGCCTTAGTAAGCTCACCAGTCATCTCAACCAAAAAACATCTCAACCCCAAAAAAGATACAGAGCTTTGAGAGATTAAAACCCTTTCAAAGCTCTGTTTAGCGGAATAAGGGTGCTCTGTCAGAAAAATTGTGGTCGATTGCCATCCACTCAAAAATCGATATTAGGCTCCCTATAGCTCAGACCCCCTGCGGATTTGGTATGGATCTTTTATGACAGGTTTTGGTGTAGGAACTGAGACTTACCAGGCCGACCTCCTCCACACCTCTTCTGCATGACGATGACGATGCTGTGTAACTAGTAGGCTAAGGTATCAGTCCGGCGCCCTCTTACCCCCCTTGCTTGAATGCCTACCAGGGCTATACCCATTTCCCAGAGTGGGAGAAGAGACTGGGGGATGAAGCTGGCTAGGGCCAGTCCAGAAATTTCTGCCTGGTTGTACTAGGCAATTGTCCTAGGCAAAAACGACGGTACGGTTGCTGTAGACAAGTACGCGATTTTGCAGATGCAGGCGCACGGCCCGTGCTAAAACCACGCGCTCTAAATCCTTGCCTTTGCGCACTAGGTCTTCAACACTATCGCGGTGACTAACCCGCACAACATCCTGTTCAATAATTGGGCCTTCATCCAAATCGGCGGTGACATAGTGAGCTGTTGCCCCAATAATTTTGACCCCACGGGCATAGGCGCGATGGTAGGGGTTGGCTCCTGGAAAAGCGGGTAAAAAAGAATGGTGAATGTTAATAATGAGGGGAAACTGGCGAATAAAATCTGCACTCAAGACTTGCATGTATTTTGCCAGAATCACTAAATCAATTTGGTACTGACGGAGTAACGCCAGTTCTTTAATTTCTTGGGCCGCTTTGGTTTCTTTGGTGATAGGAATGTGGTGATAGTCAATGCCAAACTGCTCGGCGATCGCCCCCAGGTCAGGATGATTGCTGATAATTAAAGGAATCTCTGCCTGAAACTCCCCAGAGCGTTGCCGCCAGATTAAATCAAACAGGCAATGATCCTGCCGACTCACCCAGATGGCCAGACGCGGCACCGCATCTGAAAAGTGAAGTTCCCAGTTGGCCTCCAGGGGTTGGGCGATCGCATGAAACGCCGGGCCAATAATTTCCCTGGGTAAGTTAAACCCCTCCAACTCCCATTCAATGCGGGTAAGAAACAGCCCGGCACTGGCATCAGTGTGCTGATCAGCGTGAACAATATTCCCCCCATTGGCATAAATAAAGTTGGCAATTTTAGCCACCAGTCCGCGTTGGTCGGGGCAAGAAATCAAAAGAGTTGCTGTCGGTGAGGCCATAGGGTCAGCAATCAAAGGATGGAAGAGGAAAAGACCAGGTACGTGTTGGTGTCAATCTAGGGTTTAATCCAGTGTTTGAGGAGAACTATCTGAAAAGAGTCACACCGGTTTCAACAAAGCATCCAGCAAAGACCCGGTTAAAGGCTGGGCACCACCGGGCTTCTGCTATCCAAAAGAGTATCAGATCTTAAAATTCACCTAAGAAAGAGACGCAAGCCAGGCAAGTGTTGGCAAATGGCTAGGGAGAAGGCTTAGGGCTGGGTGCAGGGGAAGTTGCTGTCGGTGAGGGGGTTGGCTCAGGCTTGATCTGCCATTCTTTCAGAGGTCGCGTCACCGCATTTTCTAAATCGATAGGAACCACGTGGATAGTGATCTCTGTTGTGGGCTGAGTAGGGGGGTCAATTTGGGCATAAAGGCCACTGCGATTGAAGTTGGGTTTCCCCAATACCAGCCGATGCTGCTTTTGGTTGGTTAACTCTACTTGAATAGTGGCAAGGGGTTGATCGAGGCCAAACTCGGCTTTTTGAGTAGCCGGTATGGTCAAGCTTTGTTGACTCTGCCCGCTGGCCATTTGATTGAGGAGAAAAGCGATCGCTGCCTCTTCAGCCAATTTTTTCTGTGGCTGGGTCATTTGCCAGACCAGCGTCTTGGCGATCGGCGTCGGACTCGGTAAAACAGCCGCAGGTGAACTGGCGGTGGTAGGCGCGCCCGCAGGTGGAGGCGTGGGAGACGGTGCACTAGTCGGTTTGGCAGCCTGAGCTGCAGGTACCTTTTCAAACCGCAGGGTTTGATTAGCCTGAGTAATCGTCAGAGCTATCACGGCTTCCTCCTTAAAGCTAAAGAGAGGCTGGGTAGTAGTTTCAGGCGCTGGTGGTTGACTGACCTTTTGACCTTCTCGAATGGCTACAATTCCCCCTAAAACTAGGGCGGTCAGCAGCAGCAGTAAGGGTGTACGTTGCAGTTTCATTGTTCCAAAGTAGAGAAATTCAGAAAAATTCGACCGACATTAACGCCGCTTCCACCAGATCAGAATCGCACTGGTAAAACCGACCAGCGGCAGAAGCGCAACGGCTGTCCAGCTAGCGAAACTAGCCTGCTGAGGCGTCAGAGTAAAGCGACGATTTTGAGGCTCCTTAGGTGTAATGGAAAGGGTCTGTTGCTCAGATTGGGCAACCCACCGCACGGAATTGAGAAATAGGTCGCCATTAACAAACTGGGGTTGGCTAGAAAGGCCATCGGTGGCAAAGCGGGAGTTGCCAATCACCACTAAACGTGATTCTTTTTTATCGCCAGGGGCTTGGCTAGTCGCTGGCGAAGGGCTAGGACTGGTCGTTGGCGTTGGGCTAGCCGCTGGCGAAGGGCTAGGACTGGCCGCTGGGGAAGGGCTAGGGGGCGGGGTCGCTGTAACGGGCACCGGGCGACTGAGAGCCACCCCCAGGAGCAATGGGCCAGGGCGATCGCGACCCTCGTCAAATTTCAGGGGTTGCGTCTTCAAATCACTCTCCGCCCAGCTATCGGCACTGGTATAGAGTAACGGCGTTGAAACAATACCTGACTTTGCTTCCACATCCACTGGTCGAGCCAGGGGATAGAAGGAGTAGCGGTTGCCAAAATCGCGGGTAATGGGGTGATCGCCATACTGGGTTACAAGAGAGTAGATGGGTCCCAGCCCCTCAATCTGACGAGAAACATCGATAACAACCCGGTCATCCAGGGTCACTCCCCAATCCTTCAGCAAGGCATTAATCCCCAGTTCTGTTTGAGGATCCGCTAACACCAGCAGGTTGCCCCCCTCTTGTAGGTAACGCTCCAGCGCTTTCACTTCCCCTGGCAGCAGGGGCTTTTGTGGCCCTGCCAGCACTACCCCATCCGCATTCGCAGGGATAGCCAGGGTTTCTGCCAGCAGCAAGGGCTTAATCACAATATCCCGCTGTTTGAGGCTGTCGATCGCCTGCGCAATCGATTCCTGCATCCCTGGTTCCAGCGGGCGCTCACCATGACCCTGTAAGAAGTAGATTTGTGCCTGTCGGGGACTGGTCACCTGAGCGATCGCCGCCGTCAGTTTTGCTTCGGTCAGCCGTTGCCCGCGATTAACCAATTGTTCTGGGTCATTGGGCGAAACCGTTTCCACATATTGCCTGCGCCCATTCGGTTGCACCTGCACAATCACATCCCCCAGCCGCTTCACCTCTAGCTGGGCTGCCAAGGCGGGTTGCCGGGTTGGGTCAACAAACTCATAAATCAAGTGATCGCCCAACCGGGCATAGCGCTCTAGCAGCTCTCGATCCTGACGATTGGCAAGTTCCTGAGACGTAAACAGCCACACCTTCACAGGTTGTTGCAGAGTCTTTACCACCTGCTGAGTCTCTGGTGCCAGAGTAAACACCTGATTTTCGGTTAAATCCAACCGGAGGGTTTGCTGCGCCGCCAAAACATTCACCAGGCCAAAAATAGCCAGGGCAGACAGAGTCGCCACCAAGGCATTAGCCCCCACCTGGGAAGAACGACGTTGCCACCAGGGGGTTACCTGATTGCGGCTGGCAAGGATGCGAGTCATCAGCCAGCCCAGGATGAGCAGAAATCCTAAAATCCCCAATACCAGCGGTACAGGTAGCCAAACGCCAGAAATCACACCGGCTGTCACACCAGCGACCAGCAGTAACGGCCCCAGCCAAAACAGATAGTTCAAAAAGGGAGAAAAGGCAGTGAATTTCTTCATTGATCCATGACCGGTTATTCAATCCATGCTTCCTAGCTGCGCTGAAATCGAAAAGCATCGACCGATTGCGCCGTTAAAAACAACCCCAGCACAATATAGCTGCCAAAGAGGACGAGGCTACTACTATCAACAATCCCCTGGCTCAGGTTGCCAAAGTGCTTTAGCAACGAAAGGTGACCCAAAGCACTTCCCAGCGGCCCGCCTAGGCGCTGACCCAGCAGGTCAATCACCCACAGAAAAATCACCAAGCCAAAGGTGAACACGGCGGCTAAAATCGTGCTGTCAGTCAGAGATGAAATAAACATCCCCAGAGATAGCACCGCTGCCGCCAGCAAAACTAGCCCCATATGCCCCAGGAACACAACTCCAAAATTCATCGGTGGAGTGGTGGCACTGAAGGCGATCGCCTCATAGAGCAGTAGAGGCAAGACCATCGTAAGAAAAAAGGTGACGACAGCGAGCAATTTACCCAGAGCCACCGCCCAATTCGTCACTGGCGAGGTTGCCAAGAGTTCGAGCGTGCCACATTTGCGCTCTTCAGCATAAAGCCCCATAGATAAAATCGGCAGCAAAAAGAGAGCAACCGAACTCAACACACCTAGAAAAGATTGGAGAAACTGGTAAGGCACATCCAGGGGAGTGGTATTCCCCAGGGAGTCTGCCCGCAAAACTTCTAGATTAAAAGCATTAAGCAGATTGACAAAAAAGAAGCCAGCGAGCAACCAAAATACACCTGCAACAATAGAGGCCAGTGGCGAGGCAAAATAGCTCTGCAACTCCCGCCGATAAATTGCCAGAATATTACTTAAAACAATGCGCATTTAACTCTGCTCTCCTATCGTTGATTCTGCGGTAGAGCCGCTGTTTTCAGAGGTTTCCATCTGAAAGTCAGAGGTTTGCTCTTCCCGGGTAAGTTGCAAAAATACATCCTCCAGGGTGGCACTGAGGCGGCGCATTTCATACAGCCCTAAACCGGCACCAACAATCGTCGTTGCGAGGGTATGCCCAATTTCAATGCCTGGTTGGGCTAAAACCCGCAGGCGCGATCGCGCAGCGATTCGTGGCATCGTGCTAGATTCAACACTTAATACCCCTGGCAACTTCTGCAATAGAGGTAAGAGATTGTTCATCTCCCCCTCTACTTCTAGCTCATAGCCAGTCCCCCCTGTCAGTTGATTCATTAGGGCATCCGGCGCATTGGTCGCTACCACCCGCCCCTGGTTAATAATGGCAACGCGACTACAGGTCATACTGACTTCCGGCAAAATATGGGTTGACAAAATTACCGTATGATTGCCCGCTAAACTTTTAATCAAATGGCGAACTTCAATGATCTGGCGTGGGTCTAACCCAATGGTGGGTTCATCCAACACAATCACCGGTGGATCATGGACAATGGCCTGGGCAATTCCAACCCGTTGCCGATACCCTTTAGATAATTTGCGAATTAAGGTTTTGCGCCGATCACTGAGGCCACACTGGGCCAAAGCTTGCTCCACTCGCTGGGGGCGATCGCCCGCACTGACACCCTTGATGCGGGCAACAAACGCAAGAAAACCCTCAACCGACATTTCCGGGTAAAGGGGTGGATTTTCTGGTAGATATCCGATCCGCTGGCGTACCGCCATTGAGTCTTCATGAACCTCAAAACCTGCAACCTTAGCCGACCCAGAGGAGGCTGGCAGGTAGCCCGTTAAAATCCGCATCGTGGTCGTTTTGCCAGCACCATTTGGCCCCAACAGACCCAAAATTTCTCCTGGTTCAACCGCAAAAGTGACATCCTCAATTGCTAGGGTTGAGCCATAGGACTTACTCAAATGTTCAACTTCGATCATCCTCCGAACCTCGCCATTGCTTGCTGTCAAAACTCTGTAGAGCTGCTGGTGATCTACAGAGTTCCATACTAGTGCGAAGGCAGCAGTAATGATTGCGGAATTTGCGCTGGCAACTCAGCATCCATCTTTTCTAAGGGTACTTTCAGGTGTCTGTCACTTTTGCCCTCACCCTTTTCTGGTATATCTGGATTGCTCTAATCCCTTTCCCAATTTGGGAGCGGGTTTGAGCTGGCTTGGCTCCCCTTATTCTGCTTTGGGAGCAGGATTGAGGGCGTAGCTTGTTTTCCACAGGGTAAGTTACAAAACTAGGATGCACTCAGGCTGATGCGGCACAACCCCTCTGACAACCTCGGAGAATACCCGGAGGACTATTGATTCTGCAAAAAGTTGAATCGAATCTGCAATTGCCACTGATCCTCATGCCGATGTAGTTGAATTTGCTGAATAAATTCACGAAAGTAAAAGCGGCGTTCGGCTTCTGACAGGTCTAACCAAAATTGGGGAATGGAAACCGTTTGGGCGATCGCCGTCAGGTTTACCGGGGGTAACTGGGCTAGTTGGTTTTGCAGTTCGGCCATTTCTGCCCGAATTTTGTAGGCCCGCAGTTCGGCTGTTTCCTGATCTAAAATCTGGCGGGTCACCAGATCTGGAAGCTGGGTCAAAATCTCTTGCTGGCGGGCGATCGCCCCCGTGAGGCGTTGTTTGATTGAGTCTAAATCCGGTAGAGCAGCGCCTGCAACCGCTTTGGGCAGGTCTTCACAGATGCGCGTGATCGTAGCCTGCAAGACGGCCTCATAGAGGAGGCTGCCGCATCGATCCACCTGGGGACATCGGGCTGGCCGCAGGTAGAGGTACTCTTTTGCACGGCGGGGTGCCGTTGCTCGAATCGGTGTCAGAGGCGATTGGCAGGCAGCACAGACCACCAACCCCGTCAGAGAATGGGGCGCACTGGCCGTGCGGGGGGGCAGGCGACGGTTGCGGCGCAGGAGTCGATCGACCTGGGCCGCTTCATCGGGCAGCAAAATCGCCTCATGCGTATTCGGAATCACCTGCCCGTCGTGATACATCAAACTGCCGCGATACACTGGACTGGTGAGCCAGCGGTGCCCGGTAGAAACCGAAATTTTTTTGCCGTAGCGTTTCCGCACATAACGCACCGCACCGCTGAGAGATCCGTAGAGCAGAAATTGTTCAAAAAAATCTTTAACCACGGGTGCCGTGGTTCGATCCACCAAGTAGCGATTTTTGCTGCGTCGGTATCCATAGGGGGCTTTGCCCGGAGGGGGAGCGGTTTTGAGCCGATTGCGGGCATGGCCCTGACGAATTCGCTGACGGCGCTGCTCTGCCTGCAATTGCTGCACCTGTTGCAAGCGTTTAGCCCCCGGTGGGGCAAGCGTGAGTGGGGCAGCCCCCGGTTGCGCAATCAGCAGGGAAATACCCAGGGCCTCTAACTCTGCCAGGCGATCGCCCACCGCCGCTACAGAATCACCCAAATCTTCTAACTGACGAATCAGCACGCGATCAAAGGCATGGGTCTGCGCATCTCGCAGAAGTTTTTGCCACTGGGGGCGGCGATCTGGCTGAGTGGTCACATCCTGGTAAAGGCGATCAACCGGCCATCCAGTAAAGGGAGACTCCAAGCCAGTGTCTAACAACGGATTGAGAACCAAGTAAGCAGCCAAATCCATGGGTTTTCCGCCTTTTGCCTTTTGCTGTCTGCCTGCCGCTCAGTAGATCGCTATAATGACCTGTAGGCAGGGAAGGGGGGACTGCGCCTCCAGGTCGGGGGCTACCCTCTTCACCCCCGAAATCCTGTGCAATCTAAATTTATTGCGCCCAGCTATTGACTAGACTTGGCTTAACTCAATCACGTTGCCATCGGGATCTTGGGTAAACACCGCCGCCCGCCCCGAAGCACTCAACTGCACGGGGCAATGGTGCTTCTGCAACCTTGCTTTGGCGGCTTCTAGGTCTGCAACAGCAAAGGCGATGTGGGGGTTGCGCCCCCACTTTTCTGGATGGGTAAGAGTAACGGTATAGCCATCAGCCTGCATTAGGTGAATCTGGTGGCCCCCCACTTCGTACCAGATACCTGGAAATTTGAGGGCACGCTCTACCTGAGGCAACCCCAGGATCGTTCCATAGAAGTGAGCGGCGGCTTCCAGGTCAGCCACCAGCAGAGCGCTATGAAGGCATTGGATAATCTGCATTGGTTTTGGCGATCGCACGTGAGCGTGAACCTATCACTCCTCCCCCGCTTTCCATTAAACCCTGAAAATCTCCGGTCATTTCGAGCAAAATCACCTATCCTGTTACAGCTAGCCCCATTGACCGAGAGAGAGTATGACCGCAAAAGGTCAGCAAATGTCACTGTTTACTGCCGCAGAAACGGGCGGCACCTACCGGGTGCGATCGCAACCCCTACCCCTGACAATCAGCCGGCCCGTTTTACAAGCCTGGAAGCAACGTGTTTTTGAATTTCAACAACAGGTGAAGTTCCAGACCGTAGCCCAGCAGCCCAGCCTGTTTGCGACCCAACTGGCTGTTGAACAACTTGCTGAACAGATTGATCCCTTTTCCTTGCCGCGACAAAACATTGAGTTCTGGCGCAAACCCGTGACAGAAGCCGGGGTCGCCGCCTACTATTTTGTCATCGATGATGCCATGCCCCTATTGCTCTATGTGGGGGAAACTATCCAATCCAATCAACGTTGGAAGGGCGAACACGACTGTAAACGCTATGTGCAGAATTATATGGAGGCCCACCGCAGCCATGACATCTTGGCCAGGGTGAATATTGGTTTCTACCATTGGGCACCAGAGCAGACCCGCGATCGCCAGCAGTTAGAAACCGCTTTGATCGATCGATGGCGATCGCCCTTTAACAAGCAAAACTGGACGTTTTGGCAAACGCCCTTCACTGGATGAACCAAGTAGACAAAAGCATCCGTCTAACTGTCCTCACCCCCACCCCCTGATTGACTGACAAAACCTGGGCACCGGGCGGTTGAAACGGCTGCGACATCAACAAAGTCGGGCGCTGCCTCTCTACCCTTACCGAAAACCGGCGCAGGCGGGTTTTGCATCTGTAGGCGCGGCTTCCAGCCGCCAGCGAAAAAGTTTTGTCAATCAACGAGACCCTACCCCCATCCCCAAGCAGGAGAGGAACTTCGAGCCGGCTTCCTTTTTCCCTCGATAGGGGCAGATGCCAAGGGATGAAGGTGACCTAGACGAGTTCAGAAATTTCTGCCTAGCTGCACAAGTACGCTACGGCAAAAACGACGCCGATTCAAGAACCTTGCAACATAAAGACCCTCATATTGTTTTCCTTTGTAATTTTTCATTCCCCAACCGGATGTTGGCCATAGAAGGGCAGGGTCTCCCTCCAGAGAGGCCGCTGCCCCTGCCGCCATCGCTGATAGGCCAGGTCGAGTAAGCTGGGGGTGGTGTATCCTAGGGATGCTTCCGCCTCTAGTAAATGCAATGGGATTTGCTCCTGCTCCAAGGTTTGCTGCCAGCGGGCTGGAGACATAACCGTATCTGGCAAAATAGTCTTTAGGCTGGTTTCTCCGGGTTGATAAATCGCCCCAAAGACTTTTCCCCGCTGTGCCCGCATTTGCACCGCGATCGCTTGACCAGCAGGGATGTTAGCGCGCTCGGCCCAGGCAATTGCGGCCAAGGTCGAGACCCCAAAGAGAGGAATATTTAACTGCTGTGCCAGGGTACGAGCGGTGACAACCCCCAGGCGGGTGCCAGTAAAACTACCTGGGCCTCGGGCTACCGCTAGAAATGCCAGATCCGACCAAGTTTGGGGCAATAAAAATTCTGCCAGATAAAAATGGAGGTGGGTGGCTAAATCTCGCCCCAACTCCCAAACCGAGTGACGGCAATCGCTCATGTTAAGAGCGATCGCAAAACCCAAATCAGGACTGGAGGTATGAATCGCGAAACCGTATTGCTGCACGAAGTTAAATCTGTTGTTTTTCAGGGCAGGCATCCATCCTACCTATTTCTGAGCAACCCTCAAAGTACGGTCAATCAATCAAAGGTCGTAGATACAACCAACCCCACACCCTGGAGGTTTATTGCAGCACGAACCCAGGCTAGGAAGATTTCTAGGAGTGGAGCCCCAGATCGGAAAAGGCTGCACCTATCTGATGCCACTCCGATGCCATAGAGGCGTAGGGAAACACAGCATCATTTTTTGTGCCCTCGGTGTTTTTGGAGCGCAGCCTCAGATGAGAAAGTTCTCATTCCTGAGCCACTAATAGCGATCGCAACAAATTTAGTGGTTCAGAAATAATGTTAATACCCAAGATGGAGTCTATCTGGTGGATATTACCAAGTTGGTGGCTGCAATTAGACAGAAGATGTCAGCGCAGATGGAAAAGCAGAAACCCCTTGCCTGGTAGCGCCGCCCCAAACCCCCCTTTTGACCATTCATTTGACTTAGCTACTGAGTCGTCGCACGATGATTAAACTCACACAAGTGATGAGCGAGTACAGTAGGCAGAAATTTCTGGACTAGCCTCAGCCATCCCCATTCCCCTTGCTTGAATGCCGGCTAGGGTTATACCCCTGCTCCCATCAAGGGAGAACGGGAGCTAAATCGAAGCCCCTCTCCTCGACCCCTCCATGAATAGGCAGGGGGGAAGGAGAGGGTTTGGGATGAGGGTAGCCAGACGGATGCCTTAGTCTATTCGATACTGGCATGCTTCAGATAAGCAACAAATTTCGTCATTCTTGAGCCATTCTTGATTAGTTATGATTACAGGAAGAAAAATCAAGCCATTGTCCCCAAAAGCTGGATAAAACCATTCAGAAATTCCCTGGTGGCAGTTTGCAGGAAATGCATGACCCAACTGATTTTTCACAAAACTTTAGATCCGGAGTTACTAACATTAGTCGGGTAGTTAACCGGATGAATACAACATTGGGTTACCAGGGGTAGACAACACCGATGGACAAACTGGTTGTGTTGAAGATTGGAACAGGTAGTTTGGAACAGGGCTTTTCTGTACTTCTACAAATGGGTGAAGAAAATGCTCGCCCTTGCATTGAGTTAACGGGGCATTTACCCCCTGCTCCCGAGTTACGCCAATGCTATGCCCACTGGCAGGCCAGTTACCGCCAATTAGGGATACAATCTCGCTTGGCCCCAGCCGCTCAACCTGTGAAAAAAGTTACGGCCATGGCTGACTGCCTGGATGCGGCAGCGACTTTACATCAGCAATTTCAGCGCTGGCTCCAGTCTGAACCCTTTCGTCCTCTGCGGGAAAAGTGGTTAGAACGGCTGTCGCCCGATGAATCCATTCGCGTGTTGCTGCAAACTGAGGATATCCTGCTGCAACGTTTTCCCTGGCATCAGTTGGATCTACTAGAGCGTTACCCCCAGGCAGAAATTGCCCTGAGTGCGCCCAACTACGAGCAACCGCTGATCGCCCCCAGAGCCGCTACGGGAAAGGTGCGAATTCTGGCAATTTTAGGCGATCGGCGTGGCATCAATACCCAAACTGATCAGCAACTTTTGGAGCAACTTCCCCAGGCAGAGGTGCATGTTTTAGTGGAGCCAGAGCGAGCCGAGTTGAGCCATCAGCTATGGACGCAGCCCTGGGATATTTTGTTTTTTGCAGGGCATAGCCAGACAACCGATGTTGGTACCATTGCCCTCAATCCCCATGACCAGCTCTCCTTGGCTGAACTGCGGTATGCCCTGCGTCGGGCGATCGCCCAAGGTTTACAACTGGCCATTTTCAACTCCTGCGATGGGCTGGGCCTCGCCCAGGATTTAGCAGATCTTCAGATTCCCCAACTCATCGTCATGCGGGAACCTGTACCCGACTGTGTGGCCCAAGCATTTCTACAGTTTTTTCTGGCGAGCTATGCCCATCACCAACCTCTGTATCAGGCAGTGCGATCCGCCCGGGAGCGCCTACAAGCTTTAGAAAATCGCTTTCCCTGCGCTACTTGGTTGCCGGTCTTATATCAACACCCGGCCCTATCGCCCCCGACCTGGCAAGCGTTAGTCGGGAGTCCGTCATCCCCCCCTTCCACCCAGCCCATGCGTCCTGTAACCACTTGGCGACGCACCGTCAGTGCTGGCTTGGCGATTGCCCTGGGGGTGAACCTACTGCGACTTGCTGGTCTGTTCCAGGGCGTTGAATTACGCGCCTTTGATCATTTGCTGCGCCACCGTCCCACTGAGAACCCGGACCCCCGCCTAGTACTGATTCAGATTGAAGATGCCGATATTGAGTACCAGCGTCAACGGCAAGACCTGAAAGGCGTTTCTCTAGCAGATGCGCCCCTCTCACAATTACTAGAGATTTTGGAACCCTACCAACCCCGTGTGATTGGGCTTGCCCTCTACCGGGACTATGCCACTCACCCCAAGGAAACTGCCTTGATCCGGCGGTTGCAACAGAGTCAAAATTTGGTGGGCATTTGCAAAGTGAGCGACAGCCAGAATGACCCCCATGGAGTTCGCCCCCCGGCGGAGGTTCCTGATGAGCGGCTAGGGTTTAGTGACTTTTTAACCGATACGGATCAGTACCTGCGCCGCCACCTGTTGTTTATGAACCCGGAGGCAACTTCTCACTGCCAGGCTACCTATGCTTTTAGCAGCCAGATCGCCTTACGTTATTTACTGCAAGAAGGCATCAAACCCAACTTTAGCGCCACGGGTAATCTGCAACTCGGTTCTTTGGAATTACTCCGCCTGCAACCTCGCAGTGGTGCCTATCAGGGGATTGATGCCCAGGGGGGCCAGCTATTGCTGAACTATCGGGCTACGACGACAATTGCCGAAACGGTTGCTCTGCGAGATTTGCTCACCGGCAAGGTGCCCCCTGTTGCCCTAGAGCGGATTTTTCGCGATCGCATCGTTTTGATTGGGGTGACGGCCAAAACCGCCAGCGATCACTGGCACACTCCCATCACCTCTCCTACAGAAACGCTTCCTGGCATTGTTGTACAGGCCCACATGGTAAGCCAATTGCTAAGCCATGTGCTAGACCAGCGCCCTCTATTGCGTCCCCTCTCCCCCCCGCTGGAAGCCCTATGGATCACCGCCTGGGCATTGCTGGGGGCTGTTCTCACCCCCATCGCGCCTTTATACTTACAGAGAAGGCCTCCCTATTGGCACGTTCTTCTGATCGGCAGTGGTCTGACCCTATTGCTCTATGCTTCTTGTTGGCTAACGTTGATTTACGGGCTGTGGTTGCCTTTGATCCCCCCTGCGATCGCCCTTGGCATCACCAGCCTAACCGCAGGAGCACCACTTTCTCAAACGCACTCCCCCAAGCGGTTAAGCGATAAAGCCCCAAGCGATAGAGCGATTTCTGCCTCCTGGAAAGTTGAAAGACGGGTCTGATCTTATCCCCACCCCTTAGAGAATGCCTGAAAAGCCGATCTCCCAGTAACCCGGCCAAATTAAGTCGCAGCTATCAAGACAAAGCAATACCTCACAGGGTATAGAAGCATTCGGTGCAGTGAAGTCTGCGGTGGTAGACTTATTGGCCCAGTTGGTCGCAGTTTTAACTGCCCAACATGTTGCCAATACCCTTTAAGAAAGTTTAGTAAAAAGGTTAAGTTACGATTTCTTGCCAGCGTCCAGAGACTCCGCAGGGGCCGCACCCTTAACCACCGGATGAGTGCCAATGCCACGAGCTGCAAAGTAGTTGTTCAAAGCCGTACTGGCTAGAGACAGCACAATCGGGCCAAGAATAAATGCCAGCAGGCCCTTGACAGCAAAACCAGGAACTAAAACCGACGCCAGCCAAAAACATAGCCCATTGATCACCAAAGCAAACAATCCCAGGGTGAGCAATGTAATCGGAAAAGAGAAAAACGACAAAACTGGCTTGATGAAAGCATTGACAAAACCAATCACAGCAGCGGCGACAAGGGCAGTGGGAAAAGAGGCAATATCCACACCGGGAATGACTAAATCAGTCACCAATAAACTGAGGGCCGTTGCCAGAATGGTTACCAGGTATCCAAGCATAAAATTCTCCTGTCTGCTGAAGCTGTAAAGAAACCATCCAATCTTCTTTACCATCCTAGAGTAAGCCCCTGGTATTCACATTGAATGTCACTGGCTTGAGAAACTTGAAAATATCTAGATTGGCTTCTGTCTCTGGCTGCCACTAGGCGATCAGATAGGAAAATACTATTGTTTAAAACTCAGCTTGCTGCAATATTTTTTAATATCTTCGGGCAGCCAACTTTCTCAGAGCAAACAGTTGGTTCTACACTGAGAGATTAAACACTGAGAGATTAAGTCGAAGTTTGGCGAGAGGATGGTACTTTCTCCGGAGCCAGATTTTCACTCTTCTGATTCGGGAAACTGTACGAAAATAAAATATCTGTAATGCTCTATAGGTATCGCCTGCCACATCTTCTTTGCCCTCACCCTTTTCTGGTATGCCCGCAGGGCTTTAATCCCTCTCCCAAATTAGAAGATGGACTTCGAGATGGAGCGGCGACCCTTCTCCTAGGTTGCGAGAAAGAGCATAGCCCTGGCAAGCACTCAAGAAAGGGAGATGGAAATGGCCTAGGCTAGTCCAGAAATATCTGCCTTGCGTACTAGTCTACGGTTCTAATCACCTTAATCAGTTTCAGAAGAAGAACTCTTTTCGGGCTTGGTGTCTCCTTTAGAAGTCATCCTTGTCTCAACCGCCCCAGGAGCAACAGGTAAACTCACGGGTGGCGCAGGGGGTGGGGGTGGTGCAGCAACCTTTGCTGGCGATTGACGGGTTTCATCTACTGAAACTTCCATACCTAGCTGAGTTTTAGCGGCAATTAAAGCATTACTCAGTCCTTCCTTCAAAGACTCGACCAGTGTTGCACTAGACTCTGAACTAATGCCAGCAGTGTCGACTTTGGGTCTATCCAAATTGTTGACCCAATCGCGCACTTCCCAACCCGTTTTATAACCGGTTTTCCAAATCCATTCACCAGCGACGAGACCCAGACACAAAACAAGCCAGATAATATACCCAATATCCTTGAGTAGTGTCCATGTTAATGTTACTGCTTTTGCATAGGTGGCAGCAGTTTCAGGAGCTGTTAACGTTTGCCAAATCTTGCTGGCCTGAGTTTGCACCGGATTTGTCATGATTCCCTCTCTAAAGACATCCTCACATTTCCCCGGTCTATCCTATTACGTTTTGGGAACAAACCAGAGTGTTGTTTTTTGCGCAGGCAAGGAATTATAAATGCATTCCCTTCAGATGGCTACGGGGGTCTTTGCTGCGAACGGCCTTCAATTTTTCGTATAGCTCTCGCTCGGTAGGGCTGAGGTCTTTAGGTGCAACAATTACAACCTTGACGACCTGATCGGTGCGTCCGCCCTTGGCGTTAACCCAGCCTTTACCCCGTAGGCGCAGCGATTGTCCAGAGCGAATGCCTGCGGGAATATTCAAAGTCACGGAGCCGTCGGGAGTCGGCACCTCAATTTGGGCACCGAGCACGGCTTCATCGGGGGTGATCGCGACTTCGCAGGTCAAATTATCTCCATCAAACTGGAAGAAGGGATGGGGTTTAATTTCTACGTTCAGGTATAGGTCTCCTCGCTGCGAGGTGTAGTAGGGGCTAAATTGACCTTTCCCACGTACCCGAATGCGGCTACCGGGTTTAACCCCAGCCGGAATTCGCACGTCAAACTCTTCCTTGCCAGTCGTCAAGCGCTTTTGGACACCGTGAAAAGCCTCTGACAGGGTAAGGGAAATGGTCGCCTCACTATCCATCCCTGCGCTTGGAGATGTTTTAAACCCTGCACCAGGGCTACTTCCTGTGCGACCACCCGTACGACCAGCAAACGGATCACCACCGCCACCCATTCGCCCCAAAAGAGCATTAATAAATTCATCGAAGGTAGCATACTGGCCAAACTCAAAGCCGTCAAAATCGACTCCCCCGCCAAAGGGGCTGCCACCAAAGGGGGAGCCTTGCCCGCCAGGGGGAGTATTTCCCATCCGATTCCAATACTGGCCAAACTGGTCGTATTTTTTACGTTTATCTGGGTCAGATAAGACCTCGTAGGCTTCGTTGACTTCCTTAAATCGGGCCTCTGCTGCCTTATCCCCAGGATTCATATCTGGGTGGTACTTGCGTGCCAGTTTCCGAAATGCTCGCTTAATTTCGTCCGCATCTGCACTCTTCTTGACCCCCAGAATCGAGTAATAATCTCTGAAGTCAGTCGCAGGCATGAAACCGTTTCTCCTAACCCGTTTGCTTAACCGTTAATGTAGCTCTATCTCTACTGCCAGTGCCAGCGTGCTCTTTCAGACTTAGAACAACACCGGCTGTGGCAATGCTTTCACCTACTTTCAAGGTAGCAAATTGTGCTGTGAATCCGCTTCGGGTTTGAGGTGGGATTTGCCGCACCCCCAACGGTTTTAGACAAGTATTTCAGGGGTTGAACGAGGTTGGCCGCCAGTTTCTATAACTCAGGAAAAACGTAGACAACCGCACCTGACTTTGCATCATTTTGAATGCTGGCATAGCCTTTTTTGGCAATCTCCATTAAAGTCTTCTCAACTTCGACAAAACTAGCGCCCGTATCGACAACGCCCTGAGTGACCGAAATCTGACCGCCGCGTTTTTGGGCAGCATGGAGCAGGCTCACCATCAATTGCTCTGTAGGAGGAGTAGTGGCGACTGTCCGTGAAATGGCCGGTTGTAGTGTTGCATTTGGCCCACCATGACAGGCCAGGTATTTCAGGTTATAGCTATCGACCATTTCAGGAATCAGAAGCAAGTCAATCAGTTGTCCAATGCCAAAACCGCCACCGGTTAGGAGCCAGAGAAACCCGGTAAAAACTTTGCCGTTGTAAAGGCGATGTAACCCTCCAAGACCCAGAAGGATGGTCAGCCAGAGCAGATAGGATGTGCTTTTGCTGTTCATTGTTCAAATACCCCAAAGCAGTAGGAGATGTCTGCTGTTGACTTCACAGAGGGTTTTCTAGTTTACGCAAGGAGCATGTAACAATACCGTTTTGGCTTCTGGATAGCAGTAGCACTACGGCGTCAAGTGTTCGGCTAGGTATCTGCCGCCTACTTTGTTTGAAGTCTGCGTCTTTGGTTTGTTTAAAGTTTTAATCGGGATAAACAGGAGAGAGTGGGTGAGGCCGCGACCAATTGAGCTGACTGCAAAGTTGCGATCGCGTCAAAATCACCTGGACTCTCCATACACAAAAGGCAGCAACCCAATCAGGTCACTGCCCTTTGACTCAACGGCTCCAAGAAGCAAAATGATTAACTTATGCAGCCAGATTTTCGGCTACAAAGTCCCAGTTAAGCAGGTTTTCAAGATAGTTCTTGATGTAAGCTGGGCGAGCATTACGGAAATCGATGTAGTAAGCATGTTCCCAAACATCTAAGGTCAGCAAAGGCTTTTGCCCAGCATGAACCAGGGGATTTTCAGCATTGGGGGTTTTAGTGACCTTGAGGGCACCATTTTCTTCAACCAACCAAGCCCAGCCGCTGCCAAACTGAGTCGCAGCCGCATTGGAGAAAGCTTCAACAAACTTGTCGTAGCTACCAAAGGCCGCATCAATTTTAGCGGCCAACTCTCCCGAAGGTGAACCACCACCACCCGGCTTCAGGCTATTCCAGAAGAAAGTGTGGTTCCAAACTTGGGCGGCATTGTTAAAGATGCCAGCCTTCGTTGCATCACCATAGGTAGACTTGATCACCTCTTCTAGAGACTTATCGGCTAAATCGGTATCGGCAACCAATTTATTGAGATTATCCACATAGGCCTTATGGTGCTTGCCATAGTGGTATTCAAAAGTCTCGCCCTTCATGCCATAAGGCTCGAGAGCACTCATGTCATAGGGTAGGGGGGCTTGTTCAAATGCCATTGTGTTCCTCTCTAAAGTAACGCTATAGTTTGCAGTCTGAGGTCAAATAAAGAAGCGCTGAAGCCAAATTGACAACTTTGCACTCAAGGCAGACATGCTTACTGATGTCGCCAATGCAAAAGGTTTAGAAATGAAACTTTACATAGTGATCATATCTTAAAAAGGCTGGTACAGGTCAAATCTGACCCTCGGCCAAAGGAGAGAAAGTTGCCGAGCGGGCCGGAGTGAGGGGGTGTCGCATCAGCAATTCAACAGTCGGCCTAAGCTTTGGTGAGACGGCTTAGGCCAAAACTAAATGCTCAACCGCCAATACTGGACAGGCCTTCTGGCTCGCTGTCGCGAGGGTTCTCGTGATGTTGCTAACAGTTCCTATGAAGTCGCTAAAGTGTTGGCGCAGCTCGCCTAAGAGCCTTATAAATATAAAACTGATATGTTCCTTTTCTGTACACGCGATACCCGCTGCCCTTAACCCCCTATCACCGTTTTTAAGGCATTGGCCAGTTGTTCAACCTGTGCTGAAGTGTGGGTTGCCATTAGGGTGATTCGGAGGCGACTCGTGCGAACTGTCGGTGGGCGCACAGCCGGGACGAATAAACCTAGGGATTGTAGGGTCTGGCTGAGGTGCAGGGCCGTTGCTGGGCGATCGACTTGCAAGCACAGAATGGGCGATTGGGACGGCAGCCACTGAAAGCCTTTAGGCAAAGCGGGATAGGAGGACTGGAGGTTCTGGCGAAGAGCGTCAACCCTCTGCCAGAGGCGATCGCGCCGTTGGGGTTCTTGCTGGATTACCTGCACGGCTGCCAGGGCAGCGGCGGTGTCTGCTGGAGCGAGACCGGTGGTGTAAATCCAGCTAGGCGCACGATTGCGGAGAAAGTCAATTAACGTGGCAGAACCAGCTACATAGCCACCCAGGCTGCCCAGGGCTTTACTCAGGGTGCCTACCTGCACTAAAGGACGGCCTGTGCAGCCCCAATAGTCCACACAACCGGCTCCAGTTTGACCAAACACTCCAGTGGCATGGGCTTCATCGACCAGCACCATAGCCTCATAGGTTTCGGCCAGATCGAGTAGGGGAGGGAGAGGACAAAGATCTCCGTCCATACTAAAGACGCTGTCGGTCACAATCAAACAGCGGCGAAACTTGGCCCGTTGGTCACGCAGTTGCTGCTGCAAATTAGCTAGGTCACAATGGCGATATTCCATCATTGTTGCGCCACTCAGAATTGCCCCTTGCTTGAGGCTGGAGTGATTGTATTGATCGGCCAGAATTACATCGCGTTTACCGACTAGGGCGCTGACCGTTCCCAGGTTTGCCAGATAACCAGAGCTGAAGACGATCGCCGCTTCTGTTTGTTTGAGTTGGGCGATTGCGTGTTCTAGCTGGTCGTGTACCATGCGGTGGCCAGTGATCAGGCGAGAACCAGTGCTACCCGTGCCGTAGGTTTGAATCGCCGCGATCGCCGCCTGGGCCAGCCGTGCATCCCCTGCTAAGCCCAAATAGTCATTGCCACCAAAGTTGAGTAGAATTTGCCCCTCTCGCTCAATAACTGGTCCAGGTTTGCCCAACAGGGGCTTCACCGAACGATGCCAATCCGCCCGGTGAATCGCGTCTAGTGATGACTCTAACCAATCGTAGGGAGATGGCCTCATCATTCTTGTAGGTTAGCGCCTAATCTTCGCAGGCATAGCGGTAACTACTCAACTTGCGGGTGTTTGGCCATCGGCTGAAGGTTGCCTGTCACTTTTGCCTTCACCCTTTTCTGGTATGCCCGGATTGCTCTAATCCCTCTCCTGATTTGGGAAAGGGGCCTTGAGATGGCTCGGCTCCCCTTCTTCCCAACCTAGGAGAAAGGGCTGGGAGATGAGCAGACCAGGACACGCTCCTGGACAATCCGAGAGTAGGTTCTTCCCAACCTAGGAGAAAGGGCTGGGGGATGAGGGCCTGCAAAGGTAACATGCTCTCTTGGCTGAGCCTTGCCTGCCTAGTTCGGGGGCGTTCTGGCTCAGCCCGCTGGCATCCAATTTCTGTGAGCTGAACGGGTTCTTCATCTGCCTCCTAGGGAGAGCACACTCATTCGCCATTGGGGAAAAAGAAGCACACTGTGTCTTGCCGGTTTGCCCAAGGCCATTCCAGGCCATAATAAAGGGTTGATGGAGGATCATGGGAAAAGATTCCTCAATGCTTTTCTCTTGGCTTAAAGAGTGGATTAGTTTAGCATTCCTTGTTGTTGCATATAGCTCAACAGCCAGTTTGCCAGGGTTGCCCGCCGGGTTTTGCGCGGGACTAATTCTCCAATCTGATACCCCTGGAAGCCAAGGGCCGATTTCAGTAGCTGTTTATTCTCTGGAGGAATGGATCGGGTTAGTTTCACAACCGGCGGGCGATCTGCAATGAAGTCTGGTGGGTTGGGATACTCCTCACGCCATTCGAGCGGAACTTGGGTGCTGTCCCACTGGTGCTGAATCGCATCCCACCGATAACCCAGATAATGCCAAACCAAAGCGTTAACGACCGCATCATCCAGATCATCGTTGAGAATACTCCAGATAGTCTCTGTAGAAAGGGCAGGAAGGTCAGCCATGTTACTCAATGTTGTACTCAGCAGGTAGTCCTAGTGATAGAGTCAGGAGCAAAGAGTGGGGGCTGCGCCTGGGACACGGAAGATAGAGGAAATGCTCCCTCAGATGGGTTTCGCCCCTGAGCCATATCCTATCGCGGTTGCCATCAGAAACGTGGCGACGGCGAATCAGAAAGCCTGACCAGCATTAGCGGTTGAACAGTTGTTCTTGTCGTAATTGAGGCTGCCGGTGTTGATTTTGCATTTTAGGTGGCTCATTATCTTATACCTGGTTGATCGACAAATGGCTTCTCTGGGGTGGCTATAACAGTGAACAGGGGACAGAAACCAAAATCAAAAGGACAGTGGGACACAGGTTTGTGACTGCCAAAATGTCTTCCCCTGCATGGCGAGGGTGGCCAAACCACAGTAAGATGCCCAAACCCTACTGTCGCAGGTTACAGAACCCCTGGGTGGGTCGAGTCTGCGGAGGTGGATTGCGGTTGTCTGGGCACAGTTTTTGTCACCCGCTGAATGGGTGAAGTATCAGGGGTTTAGGTGTTTTGTCCGCTGATCCACGCAATCCCTGTTAGCGATTTTTAGCTGACTAGGTGGAGTTGCGACCCCTGCTCTGTTTTGATGACTTCAATCCGAGATTGAAAGGCTGCCTTAAATTGGGGAACATGGGTAATGGCAAGAATACAGGCAAATTCAGGTGCGATCGCGTTAATTGCAGCGACTAAGCGATCGCACCCCTCGGCATCTTGGGTACCAAAGCCTTCATCAATGATTAACAACTGTAAAGCGGTACCGGCCCGCTGAGCCAATAACTTAGCCAGTGCTAGCCGAATGGCAAAGTTAACCCGAAAGGCTTCTCCACCCGAATAGGTTTCGTAGGGGCGAGTGCCGTGAGTGTCCGCAATCAAAATATCCAAGGTTTCACTCAGTTTTGGTGGAGTGCCTTTGGCCCTTAGCCCCTGATCGCGGTTCGCTTTTTGAGTAATGAACTGAATGTGGAGTTGACTGCCACTCAAGCGGCTGAGGATGCGGTTGGCTTCTGCTTCTAGTTGCGGTAAAAGATTTTCAATCATGTGGGCTTGAATTCCATTTTTGCCGAAGGCCTGGGCCAACTCTCGATAGACCTGGTATTGCCGCTGGGTTTGCTGCAACTGCTGCTGGAGGGTGGCTTTTTGGGTTCTCAATGTATCCATTTGGTAACGCTGTTGCTCCAAGCGACCTAGTTGGGCCAGTTGGCTATCCAGTTGCGATCGCCGTTGCTCCATCTCGGCCTTGATCTGCTCGATTTCAGTAGAGCACTCAGGTAATTCGGCTAGTTGCCTCTGTTGCGCATGAATCTCCGCTTGTAGATTGTGCTGGCGTTGCTGCCACTCCTGCCGTTGTTGGGATAGGGCTTGGCGTTTCTGCTGCACGAGCGGGTATTGCTGTTTGGCTTGGCTGAGTTCTTGCCAGCGCACTTGCCAGACTTGAGCCTGCTTCAACTGTTGCCGGAGCGCTTGGTGCTGCTCAGGGTCATAGCCAGTTGCCGCAAGTTGTTGCTGTAGATGGGCTAACTGTTGCTGGGTTGCCTGTTGACTTGCCTGCTGCTGCTGCTGTAAGTCAGCAATGGTAGCTTTAAGGGCAGGTCTTTGCTGCGCCAATTGAGTTTGTTTGCGTTGGGCTTGTTTAATTTCAACCTGGCGGATCTCGGCCCACCGCCAGCGATCCACCTCACCTCTTGCTAAGGCATGGTTCCGTTCGTCATAGTCCAACTGTTGCAGTTGCTGTTCTAACAGGTGTAACTCTTGCCGCTGATCGAAGGCGTAAGTTTGGGTTTGTAGCGATCGCTCGATTTCTGTAGCGGTAGCCATCAGCGTTTGCAGGTGGCTTTGGTGCTCCACGGCGATTTGTAATTGGGCTTGCAACTCTCCCCGGCGCTCCAGTGCAGCCGTGTATTGGGCCACCTCGTAATCTACCGCCTGATATTCCTCGCGCAGTAACTGCAATTCTCGCTCTGATACGGCCAGTTGCTCATGAATCGTCCAGAGGCGATCGCGAAGGTCTTTCTGCTCGGCCTGCTGCTTCGCCAATACCTGCTGATAGTGGGTAGCATCCAAGGGGCGATCGCACAGCGGACAAACAGGCAACAGAGGTACCCCAGAGGTTGATTCTGAGCGAGAGACTGATGCCGATACTATCTGCGGCCAACCTTCCAGGAGGGGCATTGTTGAGATTCGCGGAGATTGAGCATAAGTGCCAGTCTCGCTATCTTTCACTTTAGCCTTTGGCTTTTGGCCTTTGGCCTTTGATTGATGGGATTGATCCGCGCAACCCCGCTGAATTTCAGCTTGCAACGGCTGAAGGCTCTGCTCGATTTTGACCAACCGCGCTTGATAAACACGTTGCTCAGCTTGCAGCCGCTCCATAAAGTTGCGGCGCTCTAGCCCCTTTTCACGAATTTGTTCCTGATAGTGACGAAGTTGCTCTAAGGTGGAGATGCGATCGCTCAGATGTTGTACTTCTTGTTGTAAGCGGGTAGGTGGCTGCTGGGTTTGAATTTGGCGGATGGCAGTTTGAGCTTCCTCTAGGCGGGCGATTAAACGAGCCTGAACCTGGTCTATTTGGGCTTGCAGTTGGCGCTGACGTTTCAACAACGGCGCCGCTTGAGCTTGTTTTTGCTCCAACTGAGCCAGGCGAGTACGGCTTTGTTGGAGTTGGTTTAGGGCTACCTCCACTTCTGGAGCTTTGCTCAATGTCTGCTCAATCTCCAGCGCCTGCTGCGTCAGGGCCTGATACTGTACTTCTGCCTGAGCTATTTGATGTTGGAACTGGATGGCTTGTTGATCGGCCTGACGCCGAATCTGCTGCTGCTGCTGCTGGAGGTGTTGATAGACAGCAAGGCTGGCTGTCAATGCTTCCTCCTGGGCTTGCAGGGATTGAAAATAGGCATACCCTGCGGCGATTTCAGCCTCTTGCTCAAGTAAGGCGAGCAATTCCTGCTGCTGTTGATCCATCGCTAGTTGCTCTTGCTGTAAGCGCTGGCACTCTTGCTCAATCATGCGCACTTGCTGCTCATGCCAGGACAGTGCTTGCCGACAGGTTTGCCTCTGTTGGGTCAACCCGCGTAAGTGTTGGAGCCGCTCGCCTGCTGCCGTCTGGGCTTGTTGCGTGGCCTGCAAACTGGTTTCTAAAGCCTCCCATGTCGTTGTTAGGGTTTGATGGGCGTTTAACTCCGCCTCAATCGTTATCAGGTTTTGCTGGAGTAAATCAATTTGTCCCTTCAGTTGGCGAGCCTGGTCTTTCGCTCGTTCTGCCAGGCTATCGTATTGGTTGAGCTTGAGCAAATCGGCCAGAATCTGCTTGCGATCGCTGGCTCGCTTGAGCATGAACTCATCCGCTCTGCCCTGACGCAAATAAGCAGAGTTGACAAAAGTCTCATAATCCAACTTAATATGCTGCACAATCAACTGCTGAGTCGCCCTCACCCCCTTTGCCGTCAGCGAGCGGAATGTCAGGGCAGAAAAGACTTGGGAATTGGCTGGTAACTCTAACACCGACAACGCAACAGGCGGGGAAGCGACATCGGTTTCGGCATTTCCTGAGGCTGGCTGCCAAAGTTGTGCTGGCCCCAGCCGACTGGCCGACTCTAAAGCAACCTGAAACTCTAAGCCAGTACCCTGACCACGCACCCGACTCCGCACCACCCGATAAATGCACTGCTGGCTCATAAACAAAAAGTCAACTCTGGCTTCTGTCATGCCAGTATGGATGATGTCATCATCGCGAGTGACCCGACTCCCTCCCCAAACAGCCCAGGCGATCGCCTCCAGTAAAGAAGATTTGCCAGCCCCATTGGCACCACAGACACAGGCAGTATGCAGGCCACGAAAGTCTAGGGTCGCTTCTCGATAGCTCAGAAAGTTGTAAAGAGTAAGGCGTAGAGGAACCATGCCAGACCGGGAGGACTCACATTTCAGCTTAACCTGGATACAAAGAAAAGAATAGAACGTTATTACTAAAATGTGCTAGTAATCAATCGCAACGCTCAATTTCAGGCTCTTCTGATGCAGCAATCGTCAATGTTGCCCTTAGACCCTCCTCGCCTTCTTCGCGTTTATTCGTAATGAGCTACTATTAGTGATGAGCTACGATAACGTCTGCAAATTTCTAGCAGAACAATACCCCACCGCCTTTAGCTAGTGGTTATTGGGCAGCGAAACCGGTAGTACCCAACTGCTCAAAACAAAACTCAGCTAGGATCCCATTCGAGCCGATAGCCTGATTTTTCTAAAGGCACGCGATTGGCTCTTGCACATTGAATTTCAGACGTTACCGACTTCTCAGCCACCCCTTGCCTTTCGAATGCTCGATTATACTGTGCGCTTGAAACGCGAGTACGGTCTGCCCTTGACTCAAGTGGTGATGTTTCTCAAGCAAAGCAGCTCTGAGCTAGTTTTTACAGACTCTTACTATGATGAAAGCACCGCGCATCGCTAGCGAGTGATTCGATTGTGGGAGCAAGGCCCAGCCCCGTTTTTGGCAAAGCCCGCTCTTCTTCCCTTGGCCACACTTGCCCGCAGCGACGCCCCCTTTGCACTTTTGCAAACTATGGCTGAGGCCGTCACAAACCTGAGGGATCGCCAGCAACGTAGCAACATCGCTAGCTGTGTCAAGATTTTGGCCGGGTTACGATTCGATAAAGGGTTGATTCAACAATTGTTTCGAGAGGACGTTATGCAGGAATCCGTCATTTATCAGGATATTTTGCAGCGGGGGGTGCAACAGGGGGGAAGTGCTGCTGGTGTTGCGGCTGTTGTGCCACAAGATTGGGTCAATTCCTCCCCATGTAGAGGAACAGGTTCGTCGTTTGGCATTGGATGGGGTTGAGGAGTTAGCCGAAGCGTTGCTGGAATTTGAGCAACTAGCAGATTTGTTGACCTGGCTAGCAAAGCGCGAGTAATCCGGCGATCGCTCGACAACTTTACGTTCTGCTTACCCATCTGCTTGTAGATGCTGATGGTCGTTTATCCGGCGAATTTGCCAAAGGTCGGTATTGTAGCGGTTTTGGTCTTGCCGTTGCCAGCGCTCCTGATCAATCCAAAATTCAAATAGGGCGGTGTTATGAGAATAAATGCGCCAGGAGCGATCGCAACCCAGCAACTCTGCAATCAGATGCTGCAAAATCCAGCTATGCGTGACAATCCACAGGCGATCGCCATTGCGATGGCGCTGTAAGAGCCGCTGAATAAACCGTTGAGAGCGATCGCGGGCAGCTTCTAACGTCTCCGCTTGGGGAATCTGAAGCCAGTCAGGAGACGATTCTAGCTTGTGGCACAGATCTGGATAGGTTGCTTGCGCCTCTTCCCAAGTTAACCCTTGAAAAACTCCGTTTTGGTGCTCCATTAACTCATCGGCATACTCGATGGTCGGAGTCGTAAAATCAACAGTAGGCAGCCCTAAATTAGCCAAATCGCTGATTTCTGCCGGTAGCGCCGCCTTTTGGAAGCAGTTCAGCAAAATTTTGGTCGTCTGCACGGTGCGCGTGAGCGGACTGGTATAGACAGCGGAAGGTAGCCAACCCTCAGTGAGTAACCGACGCGCCAGTTTCTCAGCCTGCGATCGCCCCAAGTCAGTCAGGGCAAAGTCTCCCTGCCCTTGCATGCGTTTCTCAACATTGCCCGTAGATTGGGCATGGCGGATAAACAGTAACTTGAGAAAAGTATGCATATCAAACCTGTCTATGAAAGTAGAGAGTGAGACTTGCGGTGTTGCCTTAACGAAGGCATGAATTGCCCTCATTCCCCCAAAGAGAGAGAATCAGGGTGAGAATGAGTTGGGCGATTCCTATCCAGATTCAGCAACATCAGATTTGCAAACAGCGACCGAAGCATTTTATAAGTTTAGAGGGGGATTTCTCCTGCAAATGGCGAGCGAATCCATCCAGATAGCTGGAGTTCACGGGTGCCTGTCGCTTTTGCCCTCACCCTTTTCTGGCGTGCCCGGATTGCTCTAATCCCTCTCCTGATTTGGGAAAGGCACTTTGAGATGGTTCGGCTCCCCTTCTCCCAACCTAGGACAAGGGGCTGCGGGATGAGGGCCTGCAAAAGTGACATGCTTTCGGGGTTCACTTCCTAAAGTGTCTCGGTCGCATGAAGTTACGTTGCTCTGCTTGAGTTTTAGAAACGGGTTTCTAGAGCTTTGTCAAACCGATTTAACTGGGAGAAGAGAGATGCAAGCAGTCAATTGTGCCGAAGCCTGTGTGAATGGCTGTATTTTGGGTGATCAGTGTCCCAATCTAGAGTACAAAACGAAGACCAGCCAGTTTATTGAAAACACCTCGCTGGACAAAATGCTAGAAATAGCTGAAGCGGCTGTGCGTCGTAAGATGATGGAGCGAGCCTCAGAGCCGCCCCAGTGGATTTTGCCAGAAGACTGATCTAGGCGCTGTTGGCTGGCAGCATCCGAATTGGTCGAGCGCGCTTCAACCTAGCGTTGATAAGGCCTTAGCATTCTGGTCGTAAAATCTAGGGAGTAAGACATTTGCCCTGTAGCACGGCTTACTCTTTAACTTCTCATTCTCTCTTAATTCCTATGACCGTCGCTGTCTCGCTACAAGCCGTTCAGAAGATCTACAATAAAGTCCCAATTGTCAACAATCTTTCCTTTGAAATCCAGACAGGGGAGATGTTTGGTCTGCTTGGCCCAAATGGTGCGGGTAAATCTACCACCATCCGGATGATTACCACACTAACAAAACCCACTAGCGGCAAGATTAGGGTAGCTGGTTGCGATGTGGTGCAGCAACGATCGCAAGTCAAGCGGCGTATCGGCGTTGTTTTGCAACAGATCAGTGTGGATAGCGACCTGACCGTTTGGGAAAATATGGAGTTTCATGGGCGGCTGCACCATATTCCCAGCCCCTATCGCCAAAAGGAAATTACCCGCTGGCTAGATTATGTAGAACTCAGCGATCGCCGTGATAGCCTTGCCAAAACTCTATCAGGTGGAATGAAACGTCGCTTACAAATCGCCCGTGCGCTCTTACATGAGCCAGAAATCTTATTTTTGGATGAACCGACTGTTGGTTTAGACCCACAGACCCGTCGCCGAATCTGGGAAATTATCCGCGATCTCAACAAGCAGGGAATGACGATGTTGCTCACCACTCATTACATGGATGAGGTGGAGTATTTGTGCGATCGCATCGGCATTATGGATGGCGGACAATTAATTGAACTCGGCACCCTGCAAAATTTTCGCCAACGGCATGGGGAGGGGCTAGTGATGAAGCAAACGGGCGATCGTTGGGATTATCAGTTCTTTCCGACCCTGGAGGCTGCTAATAGGTTTCTGGATCAGCAGCCTGACAAAACTGGCATGATGGTGCGGCCCTCAAACCTGGAAGATATTTTTGTGGAGCTAACCGGGCGCAAGCTGGATTGAGCAAGCCTGCTCAGGGGCGGCTAAACAAGAGCCAAATTCCTGCGAGGGCGATCACCACACCTACAATCGAACGCCAACGCAAGCGATCGCCCGTCATCGCCGCCAGGGGCAACACGAACAAGGGACTCGTTGCACTCAGTGACTGAGCAACGCCTGCGGAGGCAAATTTGAGCGCCACTTGTTGTAGCCAAATCCCCAAATAAGTGCTGAAAAAAGCCGTACCAACTAAAATGCTGAGAACCCTTGGCTTTCCCAGAAGCTTGAGCTGCCTCAACAGCAACCGCTGCCCCATCAGCCAAAATAGCAGCACCGTGCAGCCGGCCATCAACCGCACCAGCGTGCTCCAAAGCGGATCAATATCAGAACCTGCCAAAGCCGATCGCGACAGCACAGCACCCGTCGCCTGCCCTAGAGCCGCAAGCAGCCCACAGCCAACCCCACGCAACCAATGCAGTCGGGGTTGATCAACGCTCTGAGTGCGTTCCAGTACAACCCACAGCACCCCAAGAATCGTCAGAGCGATACCTGCCAGTGCTACCGCCGATAGTCTTTCCTGCAAAACGCCCCAGGCCAACAGCGCCGTTAAGGGTGGAGATAGCGCCTCAATCACTAGCGTGCGTCGAGGGCCAATATCCTGTAATGCCTGAAAATAGGCGGTGTCTCCTAGGCCGATGCCCACGACCCCACTCAAGGCTAGGAACTGCACAGCCTGCCAGGGTACCGCTGGAAATAACTGCCCGCGTAGACTCAACGTGAGTAATAGGAGGGCAATCGCAATTAAGCCTTTGAGCAAATTCAGCAGCAGGGGTGACAACTGGCGACCCATTTGGGTGTAAATCACCGCCGCGATCGCCCAAATAGCGGCAGCCCCCAAAGCCGCGAATTCCCCCTGCAATGCAAAGACTGCTAACACAAAATCCTACCTTCACCGCGCAACCCTCAACCAACTTGCCAGAATTCTCGGCTAACTTCTACAGCCATCGCCACCGGATTGAGGACGAGGTGCAGGAGTAGAACCCCTGGCTGGGGCAGCGCCCCCAACTCCCTTACCCCCCAAACTAAGCAACCTACAATAACCCTACCTGAGAATCTATAAGGTAACTGAAGAAGAAGCAACCCTATTTCTTGGGTAGTCCTATTTCTTAAAGAATCGAGAATTATCAGGTATTTCCAGACGCTTTTCAGCAAAAAATTTCTGGTTGAGACTATTTTTCTCCGCTCTTTAGATAAGGGTACTGCCATTTCTTGACCCATCAGGCCTCGTTGACTGACAAAACTTTTTTCGCTGGCGGCTGGCGGTCGCGCCGATAGAGGCAAAACCTGTGCAGACGGGTTTTCGGTAAGAGTCGAGAGTCAGCGGAGGCCGACCTTGTTGAAGTAGCAGCGGTTTCAACCGCCTGGTACCTAGGTTTTGTCAGTCCATCAGCCCATCAGACAGCATTTTTGTCAATATCTATTCCCCAAAATGATGAAGTTAAGATAAAGCATCTGAAGACCAAGAGAAAAACTGGAAAAAATCTACTAAACTACGATGCGAGAAAAGATTGATTAGACAGAAATAGTCAGGCTTAGCTGGGTCGTTCTCCTAGGGTTTGGGTGCTCAGTAAAGGCACTTTGCTCGCGGAAGCGAGAAGTTCCTACTCTTCTACCACAAAGCTAGAAAAGCCAGTTAATCAATATCAATACCATGTGAATTCGCGATTTGGGATGGTAGCAACACCGTGGCATAAATCATCCGATTGGGTATTGGCCTTATCCTTCATTGAAATCGGTATCCATTTTTCGCAATTCTGTGACAAAAACCTAGTTGATTAACGAAACTTGACCTACCCTCACCCTTTTCTTGAATGCCCGTTAGGGCTATACCGCTCTTCCAGAGCCAGAGAGGGACTTTAGACCGGATTTTCTGCTCCGCCTCCCCTTCTCCCCTGGTGGGAGATGAGGGGCAAAAGATTTGCCAGTCAACCAGGACAGAAACAGTGACAATCGGCGGCTCTCTCGTAGTAGCAGCGAGAAAAGAAGCTTGTGCTAATTTTCTCATTTCCAAAACATCTCTAGAGGGTTAGACCTTCTTGAGAATGAGGTTTACGGATCACTAAGTTTTACGAACCACAAAGCAATTGGGAAGACCCCAATCCCCAATATAGAAGACTAAAACTAAGTCGACATGTTCTCTGATTCCCATTAGTTTTTAGAAGACGAAATCTAAGTTATGTCTCCCGATACGAGAAAGCAACTTTTTTCAAAGGATTTTACATCGAGATAACCCTAAGGATCTTATCTTACCTGCGGAAAGGAAGCAAAAGCAAAAACTGGCTTTTGATGTCTATCATCGGCAGATTTAACGTCGTCCGATTGCTTGCCAAAAAGCTAGCCAAGCAGGTGGATATTCAGAAATACCAATCGTCTTCTATTTCATCTCACTTTCAAAATCTCAACCATACCGAAGTTTCAGCTTCTCTGATGAGCACTGGCCTACATCTCGGTATCAACCTGCCAGACAGCATTCTGCAAGAAATTTTAGACTTTGCCTACTCAACTCGCTGCTATGAAAATTTAGATCCTCAACTTGGCTTCCTATACTCTGAAAGAAAAGAAGTAAATAAGAAAAAAACACTCTTCACAGCCTAATATTTTAATATGAGCTTACTATGTCCAGCCATTAGAACTTTAGCTCACGATCCAAAATTGCTGGAAATAGCAGTGCTGTATCTGGGAAGGGCATCCTATTTTTCCTGATAGTCGCCTCTGGTAGAACTTCGTTGTTGATAATGAAAGCGATTATGACTCTAGTAAGACGATAACGTTCTTTCACGATGACTTAGATGACTATACCTGTCTTAGGTTCTTCTTTTATCTAACCGATGTTGACAGCAATAGTGGCTCACACGTTTGTGTTTTAAAGAGTCATTTAAATAAGAAACTCTCTCATGTATGGTTGCCAATCAAACGGCGTAGTGATGAGGATATTATTGCTGACTATGAAGCTAATAATATCATTGAGATTCTTGGTGATAGAGGCTTTGGGTTCGCCGAAGACACTTTTTGCTATCACAAAGCAACCCGTCTCTTAAAGTGAGACAGGTTAATGCTTCAGATCCAATTTGCTATTAATAACTATGGACTGCATCATGACTTAAAAGAACCTTCCCTACTAAGGAGCTATAATGATATTCATTGATTTGAAGAGAGCTAAATGGAGTTAATTGGAGAATAACTTAGCAAGGTGCTTTGAATAAATTCTTGAATGAAATCAAATGATTTTAGCGAATGGAATACTGGAAATGACTAGAATGTTGAGGTATTGGCTAAATCCCCAATGTAGCGATGCATCATTTCTCAGTGTAGAGAATGGCGAAATGTTTCAGGCTAACCCAATCGCTATCTCTGTTAAGCCGTGGCGAGGAAGACATCATGTCTATAGTGTCTTTATGCTATCTAGTAAAAATAAAATGAAATCTCCTATCTTGTTAACCGTTAAAGGTGCGGGCAGGTATCGTAAGGAAGCCTGCATGGTAAAAGAAGATGCTGAGAAATACCCTGCTCCCCCTGGATATTATTTTTTGCGTGTGCATCTCAAAACCCGTGTTGCTATTGTCATGATCTTGCGAGGCTTACTTGACCTGTTAAGAGACCCGGCCAACTGGACGTTGACATACACAGCTTGATGCAGGCTGAATTGAGGAAAACGGCTCCTTGAGAGGATGGCTTGGGTCAGAAAGCTGAGAACAAAACCAAGTGCTCAATCGCCAATGCTAGGTAAGCATTCTGACTGGCTGGGGGCTGCCTATACACACCCTTAACTCTTCGATGGACTTAGCGACCGGGTGATAACCATACAACTAATCACCGTGCATTAAGAAAAGTGGTGCAGAGTCCAAGGAGGCTGTCTGCAACCACTTTCAGCAGGCTTACTTGATGAATCTTCAGGCTGATAGGGGCTAAGCCTTCTCAGCGCTGGCAGTGGCCTTGCGCTTGCGCAGAGCAGCGGCTCCAATCCCTATGAGGCCGGGTAAGAGGGCAGGGGATGGCACAGCCACGGCGGCACCACTGTTGATGGATGCGATCGCGCTGCCAGAACCACCAAAGAAACGACCATTCACCCGCTCAAAGCTGGTATTGGTGTTGATTGGAGCAACATCTCCTAATAGACCCGTTAACGGGCTGGTAAAGTTGAGTAGCAGGTCAAAGGTAAGCGGGCCAAAGATGGTTTTTGTCAGGCTGAGCTGGCTGGCCGTTGAGCCAGGAGCTGAGTTAGCCAGATACCCGCCTGAAAAGGAACTGTTAATCGCAATATCAGAGTAGGTATTGGTTGCGCCATCAAAGAAAAATGAACCCGTTAGACTCCCGGTTTGGGAGATCCCATTCTCAATATAAGAGAGGGAAACTCCTTGGAGATTGTACTTAACCCCCGCGGCTTCAGCCGGAGCCGTTAAAGTCGTCATTGCCAGGGCCGTAGTGCTTGCAGCCAAGGCAACCCATTTTGCTTGTTTGAATTGCATCATTTGCTAAAACATCTCCTAGGTTCTGTCTCGATTAAAAGCGATACTTTGATCAATCCACCTGAGGCGGGTTAAACCGCCTGTATCCCAAACCTGGGAAAGCAGATTGATAACCGTTGCCTTATGTCAGCTAGCCACGGTTATATCTCAATCAAGGCAGATGCACAGATTGCTATCATCGATGATCAAAAAGACGGATGAAGACAGCAATATTAAAGCGATTTGCTGATTTTCCAGGATATGCCCTGGACAAAGTTGATGGGAACATCGATCAGCGATCGTGAAACTTGATGTATCTAGGTTTTGGCAAACTCAGACCAGTTAAGAAGGAGACGGATCAAATCTCTGCACTTCTTCTCTCTTAGATTCTTTACTGAGTTAGATTTTTATACCAGGGCCAACTAAGACGTTGAAGGTTTTTCGGCTAAAATGATACTCCCAGATTGGAACAAAACACAATCCCTGAGGCTATCCTTAATCTGTCTTTTCTATTACGTTTAGTTTGTCTCTCCCATTACATAGCGAGATTTTTCAATTGCCTTGCTGAATTGTGCCACTAACCTAGGCGAACACAATCAGGAACTGAGTAAAACGGAGCGTACCTGGGCTGCAATGATGGCCCAATCAAATCGTTGACAGGCATAGGCTCGACAGGCTGAGCGCGAGGGTAGGGGAACTGTTCCTGCGAGCAGGGCGATGAGTTGGGTTGCGATCGCCTCAGCATCTGGGGTTTCTGTCACTAAATTCGGGTTGAGGGCTGTCACTACTTCGGGCATTCCCCCAATTGGGGTGCAGAGGGCAGGGGTTCCAGCGGCAAGAGATTCCAGCAGAATGAGGCCAAATCCTTCTAGGCTTTGACTCGGTACGACGGTTAGATCCGCCGCCTGATAGGCAACCGGTAACTGCTCATCGGGTAAATAACCTAAAAAATGGACGGCATTTTGCAGGCCTAAAGCCTCAACCTGGTGCTCTAAATCGTTTCTGAGAGGTCCTTTGCCCGCGATTGCGAGCCACACCTCTGGAACCCGTTGCCGGACTCTGACCAGTGCTGTGAGTAACTGATTGATTCCCATACGATGTACTAGTCGTCGTGGCGTAAACAAAATCGGGCGATCGTGATGCCAGCCCAGTTGCTCGCGTGCGGCCTGCCGCGAGAGGTTTGGCTGAAAGTGGTTTGTATTGACCCCCCCTGGAATGATCCAGATTTGCTCCCAGGGCACCTTGTAGGCTTGATGGAGGATTTCGCCAAAAGCCTTGCTCAGTACAATAAAGCGATCGCAGCGGCGAAACACTGATCGCTCTAGCCAATATTTCAAGCGTACAGCGTAGGGAGAACCCCCTTCTTGACGACTCTCTAGTGCCCACGGCCCATGGAAGTGCAAGGTAATGGGGACATTGGCCGGAAACTGGCTCAACAGCGGAAAACTATAAAGAGCAAAATGCAGATTGATGGCATCAGGCGTTACTAACCGCCGCTGGCGAAAGTACCTGCGACAATTCCATAATCGCTGGGGTAATGACTGTTGCGTTGCGGCCAAATTGGTAAGTAGCAGAGAGGGGCTAACATCCTGCGGAGGTAAATCCATTGCACACAGCTCAACGCGATCGCCCTGCTTAACCCATTGATGAGTCAACTCATAAACGTAGCGTTCTGCACCTCCTGGAGATTTGGGAAACCAGGTGTTTCCGACACAGAGGATGGATGCAGATGAATCATCTGTTTTCAGCATGGATAGCAAGGTAAGGCTACTGCAAGTTGTTTCAGTGCCGAATGCCCCCATCCGGAGCCTTGTTCAAAACTTCATCCCGCTGCTGGCTGAGATCCACTGCAAGCCTCAAAGGCAAAGATTTCTCTACGGGCTTTGCACTAACGGATGAGGATTTTGCCAAGTTGCCCGTAGGAATAGTGGATACATGACTCCAGACAGTCCCTCATACCAATTTAAATGGGGTTCAGGGCAGATAGGGCATTCAGGATGAAGGAATATCCTGTGATCGAAGCAATAACTTCTGGAGTCAATGGAGCCAGGAGTTGATCGACCTTCGCTTGGAGTTGCTCTAGCGTTTTGAACGAA
>CALIDI010000023.1 GCA_938023035.1 uncultured Leptolyngbyaceae cyanobacterium
GGGTTCACGAATCCCGTCGATGTCTACGGGAGGGGCAGCGATGAAGGCGATGATGAAGCAGATGGTCGCAGTCAGCAGGGTGGGGATCATCAACACGCCGAACCAGCCTACGTACAGGCGGTTTTCGGTGCTGGTCACCCACTCGCAAAACTGTTCCCACAGGTTGGCGCGCTCGGCGCGTTGTAATGTGGTTGTCATGGTTTTATGAGTGCTCGATGTAACTTGTACAACTGCGGTAAACTCCGCATATTAAGTAGTGTATGCCGAACATATCTTTTTGTAAAGCTACTCGTTCATTTTTCCTGGACATGACTGGCGATCGCCACCGTTCTTTTAGTTAAAAAGCATTTTCCTGTAAGGATTTCAGCTTTTCTGAGTGAGTTGCTTAGAGAAATTAAAATGTAACGGAAAAATATAAACACTGTGGTGGTTACTCGGCCTCCACATCGCACAGGCGCGATTAGTTAAGCGGCTCCTGGGGCAATCTAAGCCCATCATCACCGCTGGAAACCTGCCGTGAAACCCTTGTCATTTTCCCTGTTGCTAATGGCACTAAGTTTGTCAGCTTGCCAAACGGCTCAGCCGCAGCCACTTCTGTCTCCGGCTCCTCTGCCCCAGATGGAGCGCCTCCGCGTTTACATGAATCAGCGGGAAATGGCCAGCTACAGCGACCCCTATCGATCACAACAGCGGGCTGGTGACGATCTAGAGCAAGTGATTATAGAGGCGATCGCCACGGCCCAATCCACCATCGATGTTGCCGTTCAGGAAATTCGCTTGCCCCGCATTGCAGTGGCCTTGGCCGAACGTCATCAAGCCGGGGTAAAAGTGCGGGTCATGCTAGAAAATATCTACGCTCGGCCTTACAGCCAATACACCCCAGAGCAAATTGCCCAGCTACCTCAACGAGAGCAAGATCGCTACGCTGAAGCTCATCGCCTGATTGATTTAGATGGAGATGGTTCCCTTAGCCCAACCGAGATTGAGCAGCGAGATGCTCTGGTGATATTGGATCGCGCCCAAATTCCGCGACGCGATGATACGGCAGATGGCTCCGCAGGCAGCAATCTGATGCATCACAAATTCATGGTGGTCGATGGCCGAACCGTCATCAGCACCTCAGCCAATTGGACGATGAGTGATATCCACGGCGATATCAAAACCCCGAAGAGCCGGGGAAATGCGAATAACCTGCTCAAAATCGATAGCCCCGAACTAGCAAACCTCTTTACCCAAGAATTTAATTTTCTCTGGGGGAATGGACTAAACAAGCGATCCAGTAGTCGGTTTGGCATTCAAAAACCCCACCGTCCGGCTCAACTGCTGAAGGTCGAGGATGCTCTAGTGCAGGTGCAGTTTTCTCCGAGTCGCCGCGCCATTCCTTGGGAGCAAAGTAGTAACGGCCTGATTGGCAGAACTCTGCAACGTGCCCAGGAGCAAATTGATCTGGCCCTTTTTGTCTTCTCTGACCAAAAGCTGGTCAACTTACTGGAGCCTGTGCAGCAGTCAGGAGTTGAACTACGCGCTTTAATTGACCCTGGTTTTGCCTTTCGCCCCTACAGTGAAGGTTTAGACATGTTAGGCATTACCCTTGCGGATCAGGATTGCCGCCTGGAAGCAGGAAATCGCCCTTGGCAGCAACCCATCTATTCCGTGGGGGTGCCACGCCTCCCCCCTGGCGATTTACTGCACCATAAGTTTGGTGTGATTGACCGGCGGATTGTGATCACCGGCTCCCACAATTGGACAGAGGCTGCAAACCATGGCAATGATGAAACCGTGCTGGTGATTTACCACCCAGTAGTTGCGGCTCACTTTCAGCAAGAGTTTGAGCGTCTTTATCGGGATGCCGTGGTGGGTGTGCCGCCTGCCATCCGCAAAAAGGCCGATCAGCAACGGCGGGAGTGCCCCCAAATACTGACACGCGCTGCCGCTACGAGATCGCCAGAGTTTGCCAAACGCACTGCGTCATCAGCCGCCCGCCCTCTGACCCAAACTCAAGCGCAGAAGCGGGGTGCGGCCAAGTCTGGGAAGTCTCTGTTTGAGGGGAAACCGCTGAATTTAAATACAGCAACCCAAAAAGAATTGGAAAGCTTGCCAGGTATTGGGCCAAAACTAGCCCAACGGATCATAGCGGCTCGCCAGAAGCGACCCCTGCGATCGCTCCAGGACTTGCAGCGAATTCCGGGAATTAGCCCCCAGACCCTAAAGCGCCTGGAAGGAAACATCACTTGGTAAGCAGTTTAAACCCTTAAACCGCCTTCTTATGGGTTACTTCGACGACCGTGTGAACATTTCCCCGAGGATTAAAGTCTCCCTTAATAGAGACCTCCAGGGGGTCAGCAGCGGCGACAAAATCATCCAAAATTTGATTAATCGATTCTTCATGGGAGATGTAGCGATCGCGATAGCTATTGATATAAAGCTTAATCGCCTTCAACTCCACCACTTTTTGATCCGGTACATAGGTGATGTAAATCGTGGCAAAGTCTGGATAACCAGAAAACGGACATTTGCAGGTAAACTCTGGCAGGGTGATATGGATATCGTAACGGCGGCCTGGACGAGGATTTGGGAACGTAATCAGCGCTCCCTCTGCAATTTCGCGCTCACCATACTTAACCGTTGGCCCATCCACAGATGCAGAGGTTTCTAAGCTGGTCAGGGGTTGAGTTGATTCCATTGTTTGGTCGATAAACAGTAGATCTCAAGTGGGCTGGGCGTAAAGTCGCCCTAAGGGTTCACTGTCCCATTTTACTGGTTGCGATTCTCAGTCATAATGCTAGTAACCACTGATTACCGTCTAGTAACCACTGATTACCGTATTGATAGAGTCACAGAAAAATTTCTAATTCATTGCCCATAGAGCTTTGAGAGGCTATCGAACAGTGCAGTTAGTGGCAAAAAAGTTAACTGCGAAAAAGTAGAATTCCCAAATCTTTCTCCCTTCTTGATCAAGCCCTCTTTCCAGCCAGTGGGCCTATTTATCATGGCTGAGAGCATAGGCACTTCCTTGACGATAGGTTACTATCGGTTACACGCTAGGTTGAATGAATTCAAACTGAGGATACAAATTCATGGTTGCGACTCCCGTTCGCCAAGAAATGAAACACGAAGTTAAAGATCTCGCCCTTGCTCCCCTGGGTAAGCAGCGAATCGAGTGGGCTGGCCGGGAGATGCCTGTCCTGCGCCAAATTCAAGAACGTTTTGCGCAAGAGCAGCCCCTGGCAGGTATTCGTCTGGTAGCCTGTTGCCATGTGACGACAGAAACAGCCCATCTGGCGATCGCCTTGAAAAATGCCGGAGCCGACGCCCTACTAATTGCCAGCAATCCCCTCTCTACCCAAGATGATGTGGCTGCGAGCCTGGTGGTAGACTACGGCATTCCCGTATTCGCCATTAAAGGTGAGGATGCAGCCACCTACGAACGCCATGTCCACATTGCCCTTGATCATCGCCCTAATATCATCATTGATGATGGCTGCGATGTCGTGGCAACTCTAGTGAAAGAACGCAAAGATCAACTGCCTGAGCTGATTGGTACGACGGAAGAAACCACCACCGGAATTGTCCGCCTCAAGGCGATGTTCAATGATGGGGTTCTGACATTTCCGGCAGTCAACGTCAATGATGCCGATACCAAACACTTCTTTGATAACCGCTATGGCACTGGTCAATCGACCCTGGATGGCATCATTCGAGCGACTAACATTCTACTGGCTGGTAAGACCGTTGTCGTTGCTGGCTATGGCTGGTGTGGTAAGGGGACAGCGATGCGAGCCAGTGGCATGGGTGCAAACGTGATCGTGACAGAGATTGATCCAGTGCGGGGGATTGAGGCCGCAATGGACGGCTTCCGCGTCATGCCGATGGCAAAAGCCGCAGCTCTTGGTGATATTTTCATCACGGTAACTGGCAACAAGCATGTGATTCGAGCCGAACACTTTGCAGCCATGAAAGATGGGGCGATCGTTTGCAACTCTGGCCACTTTGATATTGAGATTGATCTCAAATCTTTGGCGGCGGAAGCGGTCGAAGTGAAGGAAGTCCGCAACTTTACTCAGGAGTACCGGCTTAAGAGTGGCAAATCAGTTGTGGTTTTGGGTGAAGGGCGATTGGTTAACCTAGCAGCCGCCGAAGGCCACCCCAGTGCGGTAATGGATATGAGCTTTGCGAACCAGGCCCTAGCCGTAGAGTATCTCGTTAAGGGCAAAGGGCAACTGCAACCCGGCATTCACTCGGTGCCCGTTGAAGTCGATCAAGAAATTGCTCGACTCAAGCTACAAGCAATGGGAATTGAAATTGACGCTCTCACGGCTGAGCAAATTGAGTACATTAACTCCTGGACTTCAGGCACCTGATGTGGCTGAGACAAAGATAATGGGTTGAATCCATTTGGCTATGGAAAGAAGAAATCGATACCCGTAAGGGAGTTGATTGATTTAAGGTGGGAAGCCGGCTGACCTTCTAACCTTGCCACTGAATTTAAGCCATATTCCTCAGTGGATAATCTAATAGATAGCTCAAAAGGAAAAAAGCCTGGCTTTGGCCAGGCTTTTTCTTTTTCTAGGGTTGTGAATGTGCTTTGACGATAGGAACAGAATTCTGCTCCGGCAAGCTCAAGGCGATTAGGGATTGCTGGAGCCAGCACCGGTTCGCTTTGTCCCCACACTCTATGGAAGCGGTGTGTGCATCGTTGCCAAAGCCACTCCAACCTCAGGAGGCTTTACTGTTCGAGCAAGCTACGCAGCATCCATGCGGTTTTTTCATGGAGATGCATGCGCTGGGTTAACAGATCGGCTGTGGGTTCATCGCTGGCCCGCTCAGCCGCCGGAAACACTTCTCGCGCTGTCCGGACAACGGCCTCTTGACCTTCTACCAGTTGACGGATCATCTCTTCGGCAGTCGGTACGCCTTCTGCTTCTTTGATTGAAGTCAGCTTTGCATATTCAGAGTAGCTGCCAGGGGCGGGAAAACCCAAGGCACGAATGCGCTCGGCAATTTCATCGACGGCGGTTGATAACTCGGTGTACTGCTCTTCAAACATCATATGGAGGGTCTGGAACATGGGGCCGGTCACATTCCAGTGGAAGTTGTGGGTTTTGAGGTAAAGGGTGTAGGTATCGGCCAATAGACGCGATAGGCCTTCGGCGATCGCCGCTCGGTCAGATTCTTGAATGCCGATATTAATCGGCATTGCAGTTTTGGTAGCCATAGAAGGTTCCTCGTAGTGAAATCAACGTTAAGTTAACTAGATGTTGCAAAGAGTTACTTGCAGGGCAGCCATGCCCGGTTGAATCAGCCAGCGCACGCAATCAGCATTGACATTCCTAGGTTGACTGAAGGTTGGCGATCGCCCTATGCCAGATGTTTTGCCAGCACAGAGCGGGGCGCACGCCGCACCCTGCAAAGGATCGTTTCATGCCCTAAGCGGGTGCAGGCTTCATAGCGATGGCAACCAGAGAAGCCGTAGTATTCTCCATCCACCTCTAAGACCTCTATCGGCTCTTGCAAGCCAATGGCCTGAATCGACTCCATCAGATGCGCAACTTTTGCTGGATCATTCTGCCGATAAAGGGGACGACGAATCTGCTGAATAGGGATCGCTTCAACCCGAACCATGACTGCTGTTCCTTACATTCAACTTTCTAAATCATACTCATTATGAGTACGCTTTGCAAGTAAACTCATTGAGTTTCTGTTCTGATAATTTCTGACGGGCTGCGTAAAGGGAACTATCTTAGGGGTAGAGTATCTCTGACGGTGAGTTGATTCTTTTGACAGATTCGTTAGCATTAGCGGGTGATTGGGCGATCTCGGCATGAATAAGCATGGAAGCAGACGAGGATTTTTGGCCCTCGTAGGGATGTTAGGCGCAGGACTTTCTTTGGGCATGGTGATAAGGCCCCAGCCAGCAACTAGTCAAAACCCAGCCAACCCAGAATTGCAAATCGGCATTGTGCAACGGTTTGGTCGTACCCCTAACGATACGATTACCCTCCAGGCGCAAGCGGGCGATCGTCTGACCCTGCGGTTTCTCGGAGGAGACGGCAAACCCCAAACACTCACAACCGATCAGGTTAAGTTAGAAATTGCCCTGCAACCCCTAGCGAAACCGAAACGGCAAGAACGGGTTGTGCTCAGTACCCACCGCAGTTTTGAAAGCGCTGAAGATAATGCCAACGATTGGAAGGCACAGGGCATTCCCGTTGAGGTGGCGCAACCCGAACGCTGGCAGGTTTGGGCTCGACGAGACGTCTACAAAGACCCGGTGGTACGCCGTTTGCTGCTCGACAGCATCCAAGCGCAGGGGGCTAACACCGCTTTTATTGATGTCCAGACTCTTACCGAGCAACCCCGTGCCACCTTTGTGGTCAATAATTATCGGTATACGCGCGACCAGTTAGAGGTTTTCGCGAACCAGGGTGTGATTCAAGTGAATGCGACCATCGCAAACGAAACCACACGCCATCTCTATGCCGGCAGTTTGCGGTTGCAGCCCAATGCCTACGGCAACTATACCTTGGTGAATCGGGTGCCGATTGAAACCTATCTCAGAGGGGTAGTGCCCTACGAAATTGGCACAACAGCGGCTCCGTCTGTTCTGGAGGTGCAGGCCATTTTGGCGCGTACCTATGCACTGCGGAATCTGCGTCGCTTTGAGGTTGATAACTACCAGCTTTGTGCAACAACGCAATGCCAGGTTTACTTTGGTTTGAGTGGGGTGGCCACCTCAACGGATCGGGCGATCGCCAATACCCGTGGGCTGGTGCTGACCTATCAAAATGAATTGGTGGATGCCGTGTACTCTTCCAGCACAGGTGGGGTTACGGCCCCCTTTAATGATGTCTGGCATGGGCCAAACCGTCCCTACCTGCAAGCTGTGATTGATTCGGTGCGCAATGTTTGGGATTTGCCTCGCAATAGCCTGGCAGATGAGCAAACCTTTCGTCGCTTTATTAGCAAGCGCACCGGGTTTAACGAAGAGCGTCAGAGCAATTATTTTCGCTGGCGGCAGGAGTCTACCTTAACCGAGCTAAATCGGGAATTGCGCCAATATCTCACGACTAAAAAGCATCCCTTGACCAACTTTAAGACGATTCAGCGGTTAACTGTAACCCGGCGATCGCCCGCTGGTCGGGTTTTGGAGCTAACAGTCAGCACCGATCAGGGGCCTATTCAGTTGATCAAAGACAACATTCTGAATGCGTTCGATGCACCCAACAGCACCCTCTTTTACCTGGAGCCAATGCTAAAACCCGATGGCAAAACCATCATGGGTTATGCCTTTGTGGGGGGTGGCTTGGGGCATGGCGTAGGTTTAAGCCAGACGGGCACTTACCATCTCGGTGATCTGGGCTGGAACCGCGAGCGAATTTTGCAGTTCTACTATCCTGGGACTCAACTACAGCCGCTCAACAACTCAATTACCCTTTGGCGCGATCCCTCGTCAATCGCCAACAATTGATTCACCCTGCACACTCTTTAAACGCCCTCCTAGGGCTGGTAACCTCCAGTTGTCAGGTAATAGTTCTTAATCCACCGGCCAAACCGAGTCACAGGAATTGTAATCGGCCCATGCTGAGGTTGAAAGTGCCGCAATGCCACTTCTGTTAGCGGGTGCCAGTCATCGGAGATGAGCAAGGCGAGCTTTCCCTGTAACAGTTTGTTATCCGCTGGTGCCCAAAAGTCAAATTGATCAATCCGCTGAGAAATCGCCAGCACTTGAGGATAGTTGAGTTGATAGGCGATCGCGGAGGCCGAGCGATAATCAGTGGTGAACAAACCAATGGAATCTAGCCCGCCCAATGCAGTCGCCTCTGCTTGCACAACCGCGGCCACATCCTGCCAGCCGTAGAGCATGCGCGAGTCGGGGTCACTGTCTTGGTCAATCAGAGCAGACAGAGGAAAGACACTGTAATGAATCACGAAAAGGGCTGCAAACACTAGACCGTAGAGCAAGGGGAGCAGCACAGCGAAATTTTTGTGGCCGGACTCATTTTTTCTGGTTGCGACTGTCTCCAGGTCAGCCACCAGAGGAAACAGCAACAGATAGGCGGTAATGTTCCAATAGTAGAGAGCGGCTGAGAGCAGCGAGACAATTGTCAGAACCACTGTAGGAATTAAAAAGCTCCAAAAGGCCAGAGTGGCGTAGGTAGAGGTCTGACGAAACAAAGCTTGAGGAGCACGCAAGATTTGCCAGAAGCGCCAACAATGCCAGGGTGACACCATCACCAGCGAAAACAATACAAAGCCTAAGCCAGAATCCCAACGTAGGGAAAACGCCCCCGAATCAACACTGCGGTTGACGTAATAGGCAAAGGATTGCCAATCATTTTGCTGATTCCAAACCAGGATAGGGAGCAGCCCACTGGCCGCGATCGCCCCGGCCAGGTAGAGTCGCCCATCGCGGAGCAGGGGGCGCAGCCGGGGTTGACTCACAATCGTCGCGAGAAAGGCCGCCAGCACAAAAACAGTGTTGTATTTGCAGAGCAGCGCCAAGGCGATCGCACCACCTGCGCCATACAATCGTCTGCTTTGTCCGTGGCCCGTGACCTGATAATCGTCAGCAAAGGTGATAAACCAATACATTGCCAGCAGACAGAAGGTGATCAGCCAATGGTCAGGCCAGGCCAGTGCCAAAAAGAGAAAGTAAAGGGGAGCCGTTAGCAGCAGCCAGAGCATTCGCCCCAGCACCGAGCGAGCCTTAGCACCACAGCGATACTGACAAATCTTGAAATAGATAAACAACAACAGACCATTGCTGAGCAGATTAGGCAAGCGCAAAACAAAGGGCGAATGGCCCAGGGCAGAAAAGAGACCTTGCACCCAGGCATGGAAGGGGGGATGATCGTAATAAGACCACCCCAGTCGCTGGCCCCATAGCCAGTAATAGGCTTCATCTGGGTTAGGAAAAGCCACCCACCAAAAAATCAGACGTAAGCAGAGGAAAGCGAGCAGAACGACCATGCTTTAAGGCCCTGGCAAAGAATCACTCAAGAAATGCTACATCTCCGTGACGATTATTCGCGCTTCAACTACTTTGGGAATACTGCGCTTGCGAGGACAGGCTGCCCGATTTCTCACTAGGTTTCTAATCCGCCGATCTCCCGATCTCACCGTTCCCACCGACGGGGCATGGGATCAACCAATCAGCATTGCTTCTATGCCTTTGCTTATGAAGGCGTTCTCGCATCGATGCGGTGGCTTTTGATTGTGAGCTGTTCAACCCCATTTCAGGAAGACCCACTGTGACGGCGATTACCCTTGTTATCACTGTTTACAACTGCGAAGCTTATCTGGCGGAGGCGATCGCCAGTGTCTTGGCCCAAACCTATCGTGCGTTTGAGTTAGTGATTTGGGATGATGGCTCTACGGATCGCAGTTTAGCCATTGCCCGCCAATTTGAGCAGCAGGATGAACGAGTACGGGCGATTGCGGCTCTCCATCAGGGAAGGGTCGCAGCTTTGCAAGGGGCGATCGCTCAAACCCATAGCGACTATCTAGGCTGGGTTGATAGTGATGATGTCTTGCATCCCGCAGCCCTAGCCCAAACCCTAGCTGTACTGGAGGCACAACCCACGGTGGGGATGGTCTACACCGACTATTGGGACATGGATGCCCAGGGGCAGGTATTGGGCTACGGCAAGCGCTGCCAGGTGCCTTACTCCAAGGAAGGGCTGCTGGTCAGCTTTATGACCCATCACTTTCGTCTAATGCGCCGCCACACTTTTAACCAGGCCAAAGGTCTTGAAGGCTGCATCGATTTCGTAGAAGACTATGACCTTTGCCTGCGCCTGTCAGAAATCACCCAGATTCACCATCTGCAACAGCCTCTCTATTTTTATCGCCAGCACGCCCACAATGCTTCTCGGGATCGCTCAAAGCAGAAGTTATCTTCTATTCAGACTGTGGTGCAGCGTGCCCTAGAGCGGCGCGGCCTCAGCGATCGCTGGCAAGCCCGCATCCAACCCAACGGGCACATCCACCTGGATTACCAAAATCGCTCCGCGGTGCGACTGGTTAGGGGGATGGTTTCTGTCCTATTTGCCGCTTCTTTGATGGCCGGCCCAATCGCCCTAGCCCAGGCTCAGTCGATCACCCCTGCGGCCAACGGCACCAATACCCAGGTTTTACAAACCGGTGGCCAGTACACCATCACCGGGGGGGCCTTTTCTAGTGATGGACGCAACCTCTTCCATGACTTTCAGCGGTTTGGGTTAACCCAGGGAGAGCGGGCAACGTTTCTAGCCAATCCCCAACTACACAATATTCTGGGACGGGTTAGCGGGGGGGAGCCATCCTATATCAATGGCTTAATTCAGGTAACGGGGGGTACCCCAAACCTCTATTTCCTGAACCCGGCTGGCATCGTGTTTGGTGCCAGCGCCAGCCTCCATGTCCCAGCGGCGTTTACGGCAACGACGGCTACCGGTCTGAGCTTTGGGAATACCGGGTGGCGAGACGGCATTGTGGACTATAGTACCTTAACAGGAGCAGTTACGGGCTTTGAGTTTGCCAGTGGTGCGTCTGGGGCGATCGCCAATCTGGGCAATTTAGGAGTATCTTCTGGCCAGAGTCTCAACCTGCTGGCGGGCACGCTTGTAAATACGGGCACCCTCTCAGCCCCTGGCGGGCAGATTACGCTCTTTGCAGTGCCCAGTGGCAACACGATTCGGCTAAGCCAGCCTGGCAGTCTGCTGAGTTTTGAGATTTTACCCGCGACGACGAGCCGCGCTGGCACAGCTCCCAGCCTGGCTCAACTGCTAACCGGTGGGGGGCTACCAGAAGCCACAGGAGTCACCCTGAACCCCGATGGCAGTGTGCGGCTCCAGGGGACAACTGCAACAGTGACTCCAGCAGTAGGGACGACCTTGGTAGGGGGGCAGGTAGATGTGGTTGGCGAAGTCGGCGGCACTGTACAACTGTTAGGAGAGCGGGTGGCCCTGCTCGGAGCTTCGGTACAGGCCTCTGGCAATCAGGGCGGGGGTACTGTGCTGGTGGGGGGCGACTACCGGGGCTTGGGTACTGTGCCAAATGCGATGGTCACCTCGGTCGATGCGACCTCCGCGATCGCGGCCAGTGCTCTGACGCAGGGAGATGGAGGCCGGGTTATTCTTTGGGCCAATCACACCACCCGTTTTGATGGCACGATTTCTGCTCAGGGCGGCAGTTTACTAGGGAATGGTGGCTTTGTCGAAGTATCGGGTAGGCACGATTTGGTTTATCGGGGCCGCACCAATGTTTTTGCCCCTGCCGGGAGATCGGGCACCCTCCTGCTCGATCCTGAAAACATCACCATCGTCGGTAGTGGCTATACCGACCCTGCCGTATTGGCAGCATTACCCGACATCCTGGCCACTGACTTTCTTGGGCAATCTATTACCATTGTGGCCGAAGATTTAGGATTTACTTCTGGAAGCGTCATTCTAGAAGCAACGAATGACATTAACATCCTCACCAGTGTTTCATTTTTTAGCAGCATCAGTGATGTCACCTTGCGCGCCGATGCCGATAATAATGGCATTGGCCAGGTAACCATGAGTCCGGGGACTCAACTGACAATTACGGCGGGTTTTGGGTATGGCACACCATTTATCAATATTTCAGGAGCCAGCCTGGTCTTAGGCGATATCAACGCCCGTGGAGAATTGATGGCCGATGGGGGGCAAGTTACCCTGACGAGTCGCAATGGCAATACGGTTTTCAATAGTATTGACACCAGTAGCGCCATGGGCCGGGGTGGTGCGGTTGAAATTAATGCGACTGGCTTGGTGCGGGGCCTAGGTCTGGTGCCAGATACGAGCAGTACGATTCTGGCGACGGGTGCCGTTGGGGGAGGCCCCATAACCATTCGCCATCTGGGCGGTGAGCAGGGCATTCCCTTTGTTGTTGGGGATGCCACGACCAATGGCACCGTTGGGGCGATCACCTCGGTGGCCAGCACCTCGGATATTCGACCTACTCGATCATTTCCTGGGAGTGAAACAGTCGGACAGATTAGCATTATTACGCCCACTCCCACCCCGGAGCCGACGCCAGAGCCGACGCCAACCCCTAGCCCAACGCCGATGCCTCCCAGCCCAGAGGATCAACAGGATTTAGTCGATGATATTGACGGGGAATTGAATCCCTTTGATTTTGACTTTGATTTCGATGACAGCACCCCCTTTGGTGAGGGAGGAATCGATATTGCCCAATTAGAAGATGGATTGGATCTTGAGTTTGATGATTATCTGGATTTGCCAGATGAACTGCCAACAACCAAGTTAGATACACCGGATTTGCTGGCCCAGATTCATGGGCTAACGGGGGCAGAACCGGCCCTGGTTTATGCGGCTTTTGTACCACCGAGTGTGGCAGCGGGTACCGATCGCGATCATCCCTTAGCCAAAACGAAGCAACAATTAACGGAGCAAAGCGACCGCAAACTCCCGCGCCGCGCGACGAGTGATCAGGATGTCCTGGAGTTGCTGGTTGTTACAGGCAAAGGGCAGCCAATTCGGCGGTTGGTCGCCGGAGCCACGCGATCGCGGGTGTTGGCCACAACGCGCCGCTTTATCAATGAAGTGAGCGACCCTCGCAAAGTCAGAACGCGTAGCTACTTAGCCCCAGCCCAGCAACTCTATCGCTGGTTAGTGGCCCCGATTGAGCCAGAGCTGCAAAAACAAAGCATTACAAACTTAGTGTATATTGCCGAAACCGGCTTGCGCCTGATTCCCTTGGCCGCCCTCCATGATGGCAACCAGTTTCTAGCAGAAAAATACAGCACTGGTCTCATGCCCAGCCTCAATCTCACCGACACCCGCTACGTTCCATTAAAAAATGCCAAAGTCCTAGCGGTTGGAGCCTCCAATTTTCGCGATTTGCCCCCCCTACCCGCTGTGCCGACAGAGTTGGCACTCGTTTCTCAGGAGCTATGGCAGGGGCGATCTCTGCTCAACAGTGCCTTTACCCTAGAAAACCTGAAAGCGGCCCGTGAGACAGAACCCTATCAGATCATTCATATGGCGACCCATGGTGAGTTTCAATCAGGACGCTTGAGCAACTCCTACATTCAATTATGGGATACCCAACTCCGGCTGGATCAAATTCGCCAACTAGGCTGGAATAACCCGCCAGTGGAACTGCTAGTGCTGAGTGCCTGCCGCACGGCGATCGGCAGCGATGATGCAGAGTTAGGGTTTGCCGGATTTGCGGTACAAGCCGGAGTCAAAACGGCGGTCGCTAGTCTCTGGTATGTCAGCGATGATGGCACCCTGGGCCTAATGAGTGAATTTTACCGCCAGTTACAGACCGCGCCCATTAAGGCAGAAGCCTTGCGTCAAGCGCAAGTTGCCATGGTTCGCGGTGACGTCAAGATTACGGGTCAGCAATTGCAGGGCACTCGGGGTGCGATTCCTTTACCCTCCGATTTAGCCATTGAGGGCGATCGCGCCCTCGCCCATCCCTACTACTGGGCGGCCTTTACCATGGTTGGGAGTCCCTGGTAGTCTCCTTAGAAATGGGGGACTCTATCATCTGAAACCTGACCACAGAGGCACAGAGCCAGATCTCGGCGTCCTCCGTATCTCTATGGCAAGGCACTCAGGTTTTCGGTTCGTTGAATACATGGTTCTCAAGACAGAACTCGAAGCGACTCCCCGCTGATCTGAATGCTGGGTACGCTTGCATCAGCTTTACAGCTTGATTAATTTGTAGCCCTGAGTGTCAAAAGAATGTAAACAAGCGATCGCAAATGCCGATGAAGAGGCCAAATTTCGATCAATTGCTACAAAGCTAGACTGTTAGGGGTTAAGGCTCACGAGAATGCCCCAGTGTCGGTTGAACCCGTGCAAACGGCTGAGAATTGCATCCAATAGCGGGGTCGTACGTTGAGCCTACTGGTATCAATATAATTGCCTCGTGCAAACGGCTGAGAATTGCATCCAATAGCGGGGGGCTACCGTACCGTTTATACACCTGGGTACGGAACCGAGGTTTTTCTGGATCAGCTCTGGATTAGAGCAGTGCTTTGGTTCATCCGCTGAGTCCAAGCAAAATGAACCGTTACCTCAAATGCAAAGATCGGACTGACTGGTCTTTGTTTCATTCAAGATAGCAACACTGATGCCCCCACCTGTCATCCCGAGGTGTTAATGTTATTGCTTGCAGTCACCTGCTGCAAAGAGTGGCCCACTAAGGTCGCTGATCGACTTCGGCTATTGCCGACTGCCAATGGCGAACGTCGATTAGGTCTTTGAGCAGGGTGTTTGAGACAATAAAACCATGTCTGCTGATCAATCCGGCAATCGAGCGCGCGCTTCAATGAATCAGGCAACTGATGCTGAGTTATTTCAGGCGGCTAAAGCTGGTCAAACAGCGGCCCTAGGAGAGCTGTACGATCGCCATGCCAGCTTGGTCTATGGTGCTGCCCTGAAGGTACTGAATCGTCCCCAGGAAGCAGAGGATCTGACCCAGGATATTTTTCTGAAGCTCACAAAGGCTTCCTACGATCCAAGGCGCGGGTCTTTGAGAACCTTTTTGGCAATTTTGACCCGATCACGAGCCATTGATCGGCTGCGATCTTATACGATCGCGGCCCAAGCTGTTGAACGCTCCCAGCCGGCAAAAGCCGAGGAAATCGCAACCAACCCCCCACTAGAATATGCTCACCAGTCTGAGCAATCTCAGGAAGTGCAGACAGCCTTGGCGCAACTGTCTATCGAGCAGCAGCAAGTGCTGCAACTGGCTTACTACGATGGATTAAGCCAGTCTCAGATTGCTGAGTTCCTCCAGATTCCTTTGGGCACAGTAAAAGCCAGAGCCAGGCGCGGGCTGCTTAAACTACGACAAACTCTGACCAACTCTATCGGATAGTGTGAATCATGGCGCGGTCGATGCCTTCAGAACAGGTACAACTACTTATTGCAGGCTATGTCCTCGGAGAATTAGAGCCGGAGGAAGCCGCTGAGTTTGAGCAACTTCTGCAGCGGGATCCGGCGATCGCCCAGGAAATCGCCGAGATGCAAAAAGTCTTAGAAGTCTCTCATGGCATTGAAGAAACACCTCCACCCGCTCACTTGCGAGAGGCGATCTTAACCGCCTACGCGGCTGAACAGGTACCCCCGATTCAAGCCGCCCCAGCGCCCCAACGCCGTCGCCTGCAACGAATTTCTTGGAGCAGATGGGCTGGGGGCGTTGCTGCTGCTGCCCTGATTGTAGGGTTAGGCATCAACAATTACCGCCTCTGGCGTCAGGTACAAACCCTGGAAGCTACAACGTCACCCGCCTCTATCGTCACCTATTCCCTAACGGGGGGGCAACCAACCCAGACTGCTTCCGTCTCCCTCACGGTTAACCCCAACACCTTAGAGGCAGAGCTTTTGGCCCAAAATTTACCGCCCCTGCCGCCGGGTAAAGTCTATGCCCTGTGGACGGTCTTACCTGAAAATGCCCCCGTCACTGTGGATGATAAAAGCGCTGTTTTGACCGAAACCTTCAGCGTTGACCCTGCCGGCAAGGTGGTTCATCGGTTTACCGTGCCACCAATTTATCGGTCGCAAGAGCTGATTCGGCGGGTCGCCATCTCTGTGGAAGATGCTGCCGCACCGCAGGCCCATCGCGGCACACCGATTCTGAGTACAAAACTGTAACGCTTGAGGGGTTGCTTTTTGCTGCTTCCGCCAAAATCGTGACAGTCATGAAGCGCTACAGTTTTCTCAAGAATTTCAAGATTTCAATGTGGTGGTTAACATTTTGCGTTATCCTCTAAAGCCGGATCTTCTCGTTAAGATGGCAGTAACGTTCTGAGGCATCGTTGTGACTGATAAGCGCCGCAACCGTTGGATGGTCAATTTGCTGATTATTGTGGGTTTGATTTCCTTTGTGGGGATTTCCGTCTACCCACTTTTGAGTACAGTGCAGTCCGGAGGAGAGAGCCAGGCCGTTGTCAGCCCTTCCCCAATCCAGTCGGCCAGTCCTCAGGCCAATACTTCTGAGTTAGAAGCGCAGGCTAGAGGCTATGAGGCCCTGTTGCAAAAGGAACCAGATAATCAAACAGCCCTGCGAGAATTGGTGAAAGTGAAGGCGCAAATGGGGGACGCGAAGGGGGCGATCGCTCCCCTTGAGCGCTTGGTCAAGCTGAACCCAGAGACAACCGACTACGCGGTCTTACTGGCCCAGACGAAGCAACAAACGGGTGATGCAGAAGGGGCCGCCCAGATTTATCGAGAGGTGTTGAAGACGGATCCTGGAAATGTCAAAGCCCTGGATGGCTATGCTTACCTGCTAGTACAGCAGGATCGGGCAGATCAAGCTGTGACGCTGTTGCAGGATACCCTCAAGTCTGCTCCTCAACTCAATCAGGTAAAGCCGGGAAGTGTTGATTTGGTGGCGACCCATTTAACTCTGGGCTATGTTTACTTGACCCAAAAGCAATACGACCAGGCGATCGCCGTTTACGAAGAAGCCTCTAAGATTGATGGCAAGGATTTTCGCCCAGTGTTGAGAAAGGCGATCGCCCTCCGTGAGCAGGGTAAGGCTATGGAGGCCAAGGCAGCCTTTGAAACCGCAAAAAACCTGGCCCCAGCCGAATACAAGAGCAACATTGAGCGACTCGCCCAAGCTCCGGCGGCCACCCCCACCGCCCCGGCAAAGACTCAAACGGAACCCAAAGTTAGCCCGCCCACAAGCAGCCCAACGACCACTCAAACGGAACCCAAAGTCAGCCCGCCGCCCACAAGCAGCCCAACGACCACTCAAACGGAACCCAAAGTCAGCCCGCCCACAAGCAGCCCAACGACTGAAACAAAGGAATAAACGACAATAGCCTCACTAGCCGTCCTCATTTTCTCGATCTCTTTGTTGTTCTAACCCCCTGCTGAAACTTCACCGGAAAGGTTTTTTTCGGTAGGGTACATCGGTGCTTCTGTAATTCTTGCGCTCATCCTGGGTGCCCCTTGCCCCTGCTGCTATGGTGTGAGCTGAACCCTGCTCCGAACCCTCATCCTACCCACTCCCTCAGATCTCTGGCGGGTTGGAGGGTGCTTCTCTCTCTAAAATCAAAGTTACCGGTCCATCATTCTCAATCAACACCTGCATCCTGGCCCCAAACTGCCCCGTCTCAACCCGCAGGGCAGTGGTGCGTAACTTCTCCACAAAAGAGTCGTACAATACCTTGGCCTGGGTGGGGGGAGCAGCCCGCGCAAAGTCGGGTCGGCGGCCTTTACGGCAGTCGCCATAGAGGGTGAATTGGCTGATGACTAACAGTTCTCCCGCGATCGCCTGTACCGACCGCTCCAATTTGCCACCATCCCCATCTGGAAAGAGTCGCAGCTCCAGACATTTCTGCGCCATCCAGGTAACTTCAGCATCGGTATCCGTATCGGCGATTCCTACCAGCAAGTTGAGTCCATATCCAATGCGACCAACAATCTCGCCATCCACCAACACTTGAGAAGAACGCACCCGTTGCACAACAACCCGCATTGTCCGACTGCCTGGATGAATCACCCCTCGAATTTTACGGTAATTTGGAGCGGCAACGAGCCGTCTCCCTACGCCCATTTGCCCTGCGAACTTCTGCCTTATAATTGACCTAAATCCATCCGTTCTTCCGTACTCTTAGTGCTCCGTGTGATCAGCCATTCTGATGCTCAAAAAGCCTAATTTCATAGATGGTTTTTGGAGACAGAAAAGTAGCGCAAGCCACTCTTCTCACCGCTAATATCGGAAAAGCAATCACCCTGGCTTAGAGTCTGGCACCTTTAGAGTCCACAACTTTTTCCTAGAGCCATGGATTTTCCTAAACAATGGCAAGGCTGATGCAAGTGAGTTTGCTCTAATGTAACGCCTTGCTGCCACCATAAGCTCTGAACAAGCCTGGGTCAACCCAGGGTTCCCAGGCCAACGCCACCCACTCACTTACTGAAACCATCGCTAAACTACCCGTGACCACGACACCGATTCGCCCGAGTGCTCAGGCTGTTTCTGCCAATGTCCGCCCTGATCAGCAGGGACGTTTTGGCCAATTCGGCGGCAAGTATGTTCCCGAAACACTCATGCCGGCTTTGACCGAGCTAGAAGCGGCTTTTTATCGCTTTAAGCAAGATCCAGAATTTCAACAAGAACTGAACCAACTGCTGCACGATTATGTCGGGCGGCCCAGCCCACTTTATTTTGCAGAACGACTGACAGCTCACTATGCCCGCCCTAATGGCTCAGGCCCACAGATCTACCTGAAGCGAGAAGACCTCAACCCCACCGGTGCTCACAAAATCAACAACGCTCTGGGGCAAGTGCTGCTAGCAAAGCGGATGGGTAAGCAGCGAATTATTGCAGAAACAGGGGCGGGGCAGCATGGTGTGGCAACGGCAACGGTATGTGCTCGCTTTGGCCTGAAGTGCGTGATTTATATGGGAGTGCATGACATGGAGCGGCAGGCACTCAATGTTTTTCGGATGCGGCTGATGGGGGCGGAGGTGGCTCCAGTTGCGGCAGGAACCGGAACCCTCAAAGATGCGACTTCTGAAGCCATTCGCGACTGGGTAACCAACGTAGAAGATACCCACTACATTCTGGGTTCGGTGGCAGGCCCGCACCCTTACCCGATGCTGGTGCGCGATTTCCATGCGGTAATCGGCAGCGAAACCCGTGCCCAATGCCTAGAGAAATGGGGCGGTTTACCCGATATTCTGATGGCTTGTGTCGGTGGTGGCTCGAATGCCATGGGGTTATTCCATGAGTTTGTGGAAGAGCCAACGGTGCGATTAATTGGTGTGGAAGCGGCAGGGTTTGGCACGGAGACCGATAAGCATGCCGCAACTTTGACGCGGGGACGAGTTGGAGTTCTCCATGGGGCGATGAGTTACCTATTGCAGGATGAAGAAGGGCAGGTGATTGAACCCCACTCCATTAGTGCCGGTCTCGATTATCCAGGCGTTGGGCCAGAGCACAGCTACTTGAAGGAAATTGGCCGGGCTGAATATTATGCAGTCACTGATGCGGAAGCGTTAGCCGGTCTGCAACGACTTTCGCAACTGGAGGGGATTATTCCAGCCTTGGAAACGGCTCATGCGATCGCCTACCTAGAAGTTCTGTGCCCTCAGCTTTCTGGTTGCCCTCGGATTGTGCTGAACTGCTCTGGCCGGGGTGATAAGGATGTGCAAACCGTAGCTAAAGCCCTTGATCAAGCCAATTTGTAAGAATGCCAAGGTACCCAACTGGGACGCGCGGGGTTGAGTGTATACCCGGCCCCCTTATCGGATCAGGCAATTGAGCGACAACAACAGACGCATGGAGTATCCGTGATGACCCACTATCAACGGGTTGAGTATCGAATTGAGAAGGATGGTCAAATTCTGGAGACGGTGTTGAATGGGGTCGGTACCGACTGTACCACCATAACCCAAGGGATTGAGCCGGCTTTGGGTGCTGTAGCACAGCGCCAGTGGCTACGAGAGTACTATGATGAAGGGGCTGCAATCCAGGACTTAGACACACCCTCCACAATCCTCCATTCTGAGTGGGGCATGGGTTAGAAAACCTTAACCGGGGGCTGGCAAGGTTCGGTTTTCGGAGGTTCGAGACGCGCTCAAATCTCGAAATTAACCAAGTTTGTCTTGTTTCCTTACAGACCCAACCGGAAACTAGCCTTAGGTGAGAAGGGGGCGTTTGCCTGCTGATTCGCTGCCTGCTCAACAATCACCAACCGATCCTAGGCAAGGACGAAAACCGATGTTGTTTGGCTTCGTTTTATTTGTGGCGATCGCAGCTACCCTGTTGCACCTAGCAGCCGCTGCTGATTTACAGGGTGCCCACCAGGAATTCGTGCTGCAATGCTCGCCCCCCCGGCGATCGCCCTCTACTATCAATGCATCAACCGCGGATAGGTTAGTCGTCGATTTACCCGTTACCTCGACCCACTCCCTCAGTGCCGAGCTACAGACCGAGCGGCGACGGTACGAGGCTTTGCAACAAGCCTACGAGCAGCTCCAGCAGGAGCATCAGCAGCTACAGCTTCAGTTGAAACAACTGCAACACAGCATCGATTTAACCGGGCGATCGGCCACACTAGAAGCTGATTTTTCCCTGCTTCAGCAGGAATGTCAACGCTTGCACCAGGATTTAGAAACCCAGCCAACCCAAATCACCCAAGCCCTGCAACACGCCACCTTTGATAAGCTGCAAACCCTCCTCACCAGTTATCCCAGCATTCAAAAAATCACCCAACATCAGCCTGATTTACCAGCCAGAAATTTTTTGGCTCTGTTTACCCCCCTAGATAACCTGTTGCAAGATTGGGGCTGGCAAACAATCGGTACCGCCTGGGAAGCCGTACCCTACGACCCTCAACTACACCAACCCGATAGCAGCGATATACAACCGGGTGATATGGTCTATATTCGGTTCGTGGGCTATCGCCAGGGAGACCATATTCTTTGCCCAGCCAAAGTAAGCCGATCGCTGCCTGTGGCCGCCCACAACAGCACTCTCCTTGAAAGCTGAAGTCCATATCCTCGCCCTGAAGTATCGTAGATTCTTTATAAATCTTGACAAATAGAAGACAATAAAAGTGTCAATTTTTGAATCAGCATTAGCCAATGCCTGCCCTACCCTTTCCAACCCCAACGTTACTGCTCTATTCCATCCCAATCGCGGCTTTTTTGATCTACGCTCCCCTGGGAGTTGTCGCAGCGGAGCGTGCCAAGCTGGGCTTTGATGCCTTAAAGACGCCCCGCGCCGTAACGGAAAAGTTGCCTGCCTACGCCCAGCGAGCCTTTTGGGCACACCAAAATGGGTTTGAATCCTTTATGGTTTTTGCCGCCGCCGCCCTGATGGCCTACGTGACGAGGGTTGAGTCGAGTGCGGCTGGGTGGGCTGCTGTACTTTATGTGATTGCCCGTGGGATTTATCCAATTTTCTACATTGCCAATATTTTAATTGGGCGATCGCTGATGTTTGGCATTGCCTCCTTCAGTGTCCTGACTCTGTTTCTGCAAAGCTTGGCGACCTTGAAATAGGGATGAGCTGAGAAATAAGGATTAGCTGAAGATTCCGTCTCGATCATGCCCGCTCGCAGCAGCCGCGGGTTGACCGCAGTCGAAGCCCACAGTGTATGCTGAATCTACAATATCCTTAGCTGTTTTCACATCCATTAACACCAAGCGCTATCTCGGTGCTGCTTTGGATCAACGAAGGGATGAATGGCCCTCATCTTCTTGCTCGAAGGCCCGTCAGAACTGTAAAAAGAACGCTAGATCCGGTTCCCTATCTTAGAGCAACAGAGCTAGGGTGAGAAGAAAGAGGGCTAGGGTGAGAGCGAATTGGGTGCTTCCTACCCAGATTTAGCAACGATCCTATCTCGGTGCTAGCGTGTTCCTCCAGTTCGGTTGCAGGGCTTAGTTCCTGCTGTATCAGGCGTAGCATCCGGATAGAAGGTACGAATCGCCCCCTCTTTTTTTACAAATACAGCGAGAAACGGGTCAGCATCGGGATCATTTACGGTGTAAAGACAGGCCACTGATTCCTTTGAGTCTGTTTGAAACAGCTTAAAGGCGCGGGTAATGTGGAGCAGCATCTCCTGGGCATTGAGCACATAGGCATAGCCCTTGATGGGATGCTCAGCCACTAGGCGATCGCCCTGCATCACGGCAACTCCAAAGCTGTAAATCACCCCGTCAACCACCTCTTCCTTAGTGTTGCGACCATTGGAAAGACGCGCAATGCGTCCGGCAATTCCTTTCTCCTGAAACTCCACATAGCGTCCATGGAAGTGTAGGCCGCCAATACTATTGCCATCCTTTTCGCCGCAGAAGATATGCTTAAAGCCCTTGTGCTTAAACCATATATCCGTCAAGTCGTCCAGAAACTGCACTTCTTGCCGTCGTCCCGGTCGAATTTCATCCCCCGTTACCTGGCGTAATCTTCTGACCACATCGGGATAATAGGTCATTAGCCGGCGAAACTCATCAGGAGAAACGGGATCGTTAAAGTTGGCACCGCAGAGCGCCATGATTTTGTAATCAAAGGGTTCTAGTCGAGGAGCAGAGGGCGACATGTCCTTCCTGGCTCCAGCAGGGAAATTGACCGGTATCGGATCATCCACATCATTGAAGAAGGGGTACAGGGTTATATTCCCCCGCCGGATGCCACCATCCACAGGGCTACCAGGGGTATCAGGAGTGGGGGTTTTAATCCCTTCAGAAAAGGTGCCACAAGTAGCAGCAACCCAGCGCCGCTCAGGGTTGACACCCGGTATCCGCAAGAGAATGTAGTCTCGTCGGGTGCTATTGAACCCGACCGCATCATAGAGTGTACCCACCGTCAGCTTGACATTGCCAGGATTGGCACCACGAATGGCCTGGGTTGCCGGACAGTCCTGTGTAGCGGTGAAACTACCAGAGGGAGGAACCTGGGTCACAGCAGGGCGAGAAAGAGTGACACTGGCCAGCCCGACAATAAAGTAGGCGATCGCCGGGAGGATGGGTCGAGTCGATGGGGGCATGATAAGTTCCTTAAGCGGGGTCTGCGTCTTCAGGTTCTACACTGTGAAATTCTATGATTTAGTTAAGCCGTTAGAAAAATTTATAGAGATAGCGTTGATCAGAAAGCCTAGGAATACCGATTCATCAAGGGCAAGACGGAGGCAAGCAGACTCAACATCCGGATCACCGGGAAGTCGCTTAAGGTTTTGTCTTAAGCCGATGCATATAAGGAACTGAATCCCTGAGCGCTTTACCACAGAGATCCGGAGGGCACCGAGATCTAGCTCTGTGTTCTCTGTGCCTCTAGAGCCAGGTTTCAGGTGATAGAATCCTGATTTCTAAGAAGTTGGGCGCAATTCAATTGCAGCAGATTTCAGGGGGAGGAGGGAGTGGCCTCCTCTGCCTGGGGGCGCAGCCCCACTCTTCCCTGCTTCACTCTTCCCTGCTTACAGTTCATTAGGACTACCGACTTACCAGGCTGAGTTTGATGTTGTTTGATGTTCGACCTTTGGCGCGTGTTGGTCCACTTCACGTATGCTGGCTACCATCCCATCCGGACAAAAAATGAATGGCCTGAAAAAAGAAGTATTCAGCCTATCCGGGGAAAATCGAACCATGCGATCGCAACACCACGCCCAACCCAACAAAGTCGATAACGCCTCTCCATCGCCATGGCTTGCCTCACGCCCGATGGAAGAAACCACCCACCCCGAAGAAACCCCTGTTTCTCTGCAAGCAAAATCAGCAGGAATTCACCCTGGCAACCATCTAGCCCGTATCTCTATCTTCCCACCAATGCAGACTAAACTGACAGTCGGTGCCCCTGATGATCAGTATGAGCAAGAGGCAGATCAGGTCGCTGATCAGGTGATGAGTATGGCACCCCCTGCACCAGTGCAGCAATTAGCGACAGAGTCAGTCGAAGTTCAGCGCACTCCCCTGGCCGCCACCATTACGCCCTTGGTGCAGCGCGAAATGGAAGAAGAGGAACCCCTTCAGACCAAAGCCATCCAGCGGCAAACCAACCCCAGCACTGCCCCCACCCTGGAAACCCGCCTGAACCAGAGCAAAGGCAGCGGCAGTCCCCTACCCGACGAGACCCGCAGCTTTATGGAGTCGTGCTTTGGCACTGACTTTAGCCAGGTGCGCATTCACACCGATAGTGCCTCGGTACAAATGAATCGAGAACTCAGTGCCCAGGCCTTTACCCATGGCGGTGATATCTACTTTGGGGCTGGCAAGTTTGACCCCAGTTCTGACTCTGGTAAGCATTTGCTGGCCCATGAGCTTACCCATGTGGTGCAGCAGACAGGGGCAGCCCAGAGAAAGCTGGTTCAGCGTGATTTAGCAGCAGACTTACGTGATTTTGCTAACTACGGTGAGCAAGATCAACAGGCCCAGATGCAGCAGCAACCACCACCCGCAATGCAGGTTAACAATATTCAAGACGCTAGGGAGGCTCGCAGCAAATTAAGCGAAATTGAGGGTTTCCGTCCAAATATGCAATCTGGCGGGCGTACAGGCACTATTTCTGGAGCACAAATCTCAGCAAATGAGGGTGCGATCGCCGCATTGTCAGACTATCTTGTCACTGTGGGTGAGCAAGGTCGCACCCTGTCAACCTTTCAACAACAGTTACAACAAGTCCGACGAGACTATGGCCGTGTTTCTGGACAAATGATCCATCTAGAAGCGATGGGCGTAGTAGACCGTGGCCAGACGGCGGCTTTTCGAGCTGAGCAAATTGTCGGTGCGGCTACAGGTGCTCGCAGTGCAGAAGCCTCAGCCGCAGGAATACGAGGTGATGCCGCAGTGATTCGCCAACAGGTACAGACTGCGCATGACACTTTAATGGGCAAAGGTAATGACGTCAGTCGCACACAGCGAGAAGCCAATATTGCAGTACATCGATTAAACTCTGCACTAAGCAACCTCAATTCTGGCATTATTCCGCGTGAGACCGATCCAGCCCTCGCCGCACAGCAGCGCGCCATTAAGGCAAAAGTTTCAACCATGCAAAGCCGCCTATCTACGGGCTTACAAGTGCTAGCAGCACTTGGTGGAGCCGCAGGACTAGGCACTGCTGCAACGGCGGCTGCAACGGATGCGTTTGGTTCTACCTTAACGGGGCTGGGGCAGCAAGCTTTAGGTGGTGTAAGTACAGGCTCGATCGCGACAGCGATTAGCGAGGAATGGTACCGCGAAGAAACGAACCAAATCGAAGCTCAAATCGCACAGGCCAATGCTCAATCTCGTGAGGCTGCGATTACAGTTAACCTATCGCAAGTGCGCGAGGCTCAGACAGCTCTTTTCAGCGCTCTCCGCAGCCTAGAGGAAAAAATGACGGAGTACCACCAGGCTCGCGATACTCTCCGCACTGCTCTGGCTAACTTTGGTGCCGCAGCCGATCAACAAGGGGGAGGACGCCGTCGAGGCTATACAATCATTGCTGGTTTGTTAGGTGATGTTGATGTTCTAACAGTTCAAATTACAACCACAATTGGGTTAGGGCAGACCGAAGAACATGCGGCTGGCCAGGCAACTGAGGCAAGAGGTAGAGTTGAAGGCACCCGTAATCGAGCAGGGCAAAGAGAAGGTGGCGTTACTTACTATCAACCTTATCTAGACTTTCAACTAGCTAACTTTGGGCGCTCAGGCGGCCTGGTGTATAAAGCGTTCCCTAATCAAATTTACTTTGTCACTAATGATCGATCGCCTGGCAGTGCCTATGGTGGACAAGGTGCAGCAAACCCTATCGTTCGGCAAGCGATTGAAGAACTCCAGCAAATGCGGCAAGTTGTTCAGGGAATGCGTGATGTACTTTCACGCTCGCTCGGCATCTCGATGCAACGATGACTAGTAGACAAAGGCATCTGTCTGTTTGCTCTCACCCTAAATTTCTCTCCCAAATTGGGAGAGGACTTTGAAACAGCTCGGCCCCCCTTCTCCCAGATTGGGAGAAGAAACTAGGGGATGAGGGCCTGAAAAGGTGACATGCTCTCCGAAGGCATCCGTCTGTCTGCTCTCATCCCTTCGTTAGACAACGCCAAAAGCCTGAATAAAAAGGTGGGCACTTAACCCACCTGCAAAGCCCCATACCAACTTAAGCGCGTTATTTCTTGCGAATATCCCTTGCCATGTTGCGGAACAGATCCATGCTGCTGTCACTGCGACGGCGTTCAGCCCCTTGATCGACTTTGGGAGCGGGTTTATCTGTCGGCATTGTCGGGGTAAAACCAGCAGACTCAAAGCTGGTAGCCTGTTGAATTGGCCCTGTGCCAAAACCTTCCTTGCGCATGTTCATTGAAGAAACTTCAATCGTGAGTTCCTTTTCTTCTGGACTGTCAGCCGTTTTAGGAAAAGTGCGGCGAATTTTTTTCGCCTGACGCATGTAGTCGAGATTACCGTAGGTTTTAGCACTGTCAGAGTCTAAAAAGAAAGCTCCTGTATTTTGGGGTCTGGGAGCGGGTTGCGACTTTGGTTTCGCTGGCTCGACAGACTTATCTTTATTTTTTCCAAAAATTCCTCGAAGAAATCCAGTCACAGTTTTCTTACCCCAGGCTGATGTAGCGTGTACTTATGTAACAATCTATCAAAAAATGTAAGCCTGGGGTGGAGGTTATTACAGTCGTTTCAATAATTCGGGCATGAAATTAGCGGGCACTTTACTTAAGGCCCGACTTTGGCCCTGCAAGCCGAAGATATTGTGAAAAGCGCGGATGGTTTGCACAACGTAGCTGAGCGCAGTTTGATAGTAATCAGGATGATGTTCCCAGCTACGGAGCACCTGGATTTGATGTTGTAGGGCCAGCTCTAAGCAGTCTGCACGTTGTTCTGGTGATTGTTGAATGTGTTGGTCGATCGCTAGTTGGTAATAGGCTAAGCCCAGATTACTCTGGGTTGCGGTGGGGTCAAAGGTCAGGGCGGGAGCATGGTTGGTGCTGGCTGCCTGTAGGTAGTGAACGGCTGCCAGGGCTGATTTGTAGGCGTTAATGGCTTGCAACAGATACTGCTGGCGATCGCGCGATTCGGTTTCAGCCAAGAGCGCCAGGTGCCAGTAGGCGGTACCCAGATTATTTTGAGTGGCCGCATGGGCATTAGGAGCCACTTCCAGGGTACGGAATGCAAGGGCCGCCGTATAAGCATTGATTGCTTGCTTCAGCAGTTCTGCGGCAGAAATGTCATGACCCCCTGCCGCCGCCACTTGGGGGGAATTTCTGGCGTGTTGAGCCAAATTCCAGTAGGCTGTGCCCAGATTATTTTGCAGCATGGCGTAGTGCATTGGCTCTTGCTCTGGGCTGTAGTAGCTCAGAGCAGCATGATAGGCTGCGATCGCTTGGGTTAAGCAGCGCACAGGTTGTTGATATTGGGCTAGATTCCAGTAGGCCGTACCCAGATTATTTTGAGTGGCAGCATAGCGGGGTGGGTCTTCCCCTGGGCGGCGATAGCGCAGTGCTGCTTCATAGGCTTGCACCGATTTTTGCAGCACTTCTACCGTATTGCGATAGCGCGCCAGATCACCGTAAGCCGACCCCAGATTGTTCTGTAGCATTGCATAAGTCTGAGGCCGCACTGCTGGATCGGTCTTTTGCAGTGCCAGTTGGTAGGCGTTAATCCCCTGCTCCAGGTAAACCAGGCTGATGGCGGCATCGGTAAATTGCCGCGACAGCATCCAATACAGGTTACCCATGTCATTGAGCACATCGGCCCAGAGCGGTAACGTATCATCTTCTAAGTGTTTTAAGGTCTGCTCATAGGCATAGATAGCAATAATTAGGGTTTGATCAACAATATCGCCTTGCTCAATGCGATCGCGGTAAAGATTGCCCAAAGTCTGATAAGCGATCGCGAGTTGATTACCCCGCGCCTGCATCTGCTGAAGTTGTTCGATTCGCTGAATAGCGGTCAGAATCTGATTGGCGGCAGGGGTGCCTTCTACAGATGCGGTAGAGCGCGCCAGGGTAAAGAGCGTCTCAGCGGCATAAACCTGCGAGATCAGAGTCAGTAGCTCTGCTGCTGGCTCTTCTGGTTCTAGAGCAGGTGTCATCTCTGCTGACGGCGTTAGAACAGACCCATTATCTGGTGTGTCTGATGTTACAGCAATTACCGTATCAAGGCTTGGCTCTAAGGCTGCTGTTGGTAGCGCATCTGGCCCGGTTGCAGCGGCTGACATGGCATCAGCTACCGGATTTGTCAGAGCACTTGTGATCGAGCCGTCTGGCTCTTCATCTACTACTTCTAAGGCCGGTTCCGCGTCATACTCATCTAGCGTTGCCAAGTCGTAGGTCAAGATATCCCACAGGTCTTCCGCTCCATTAGCATCCAAACAAATGGGATCATTGACGGGCGTAGTAGAGGTGACCAAGGGATCTCTAACTTCTTCAACACCATTCGCAGCTTCTGCTACTTGCGCATCTGCGATCGCCTCCGATGGCTGGGTGATGCTAATTGGCGGCGTTTCAGCAGCAGTATCTAGGGGAGAGGTTGCAACGGGAGCTGGCTCCCCTGCAATGGGTACGACCACCTGGGTAGAGCTAGGGGTCGGATCCCCTTCAAATTCAAACAGAGCCGTATGACAGTTCCAAAAAGCAGGTGCTGATTGCTGAATAGCATGCAGCCAGGGACGCGGTAACCACAACACTAGACTGGACTCAATTCCACTCAGCGATCGCTCGACCTGTTGCAAGCTCAATAAAAATCGCTGTTGAGTAGGAGCAGCTTGGTGGGTCAAATGCTCAATGCCCAAAATCTGAAACCCTGGAATTCTGCGCGACTGGTGTAGCTCTGAGCGGGGTGGGTACTGAGCTAACCAGTTTGCCATTTGGGCAAAAGGGTCAGGGTTAGCTAAATCTAGACTGAGACTGACAAGCGTGGGATAATCCCCCTCTACTGCCGAATCTTGCAGCAACTCTGCCAGGATGGTCTCCGCTGATGACGCAGTTGCCCTGGTTGTCTTGGTTGTATCTCTCCGGGTGTCCTCTAAATCCGCATGTAACTGAGTGATTAACTGGTTGCGCAGGCTCAGATCATCACAAACAGCCAAAAAAATCTGCCGCCGTAGATAGAGGCTAAGCGCTAATCGAAGCCGGTGATAGGTTGCCTGGTTTTGTTCTAAACCAACCATCGCTTGGGTAGAAGAATCGGCTTGAGTCAAGGTTAAAGCGTTCACAAGTTGCATTGAAGGCGGTCGAAGCAAAGGGAAAGGGTTGGGAAGAAAATCAGACCAAAAATTTTGACGGCTTCCTTCAATCGGTGGCTACCTCAATCAGGAAGCGTGTTTCTACCAACCTTATTCAGAGAGTTGTCGCAATGACAATGACCGACAAGGTTTGGATATTACCCTCTTCTATAGAGACCTCGTCCTTTCAGGATGAAAGCTCACGAACTAAAAAGCGGGCCTCTGTGAAGAAACCCGCCTGATCACTATTGATACAACTGATGCAATAAAGCTACTGACTCGGATGAATGGCAAGATGGTAGTAAGAGTCGGCCTAGCCGGTGCCCCCCTTCGCGATCGCAACCGTACTACCTGATACACCACAATCACCATCAACCGACGGTGCTACACCCATTGACAACGTAAAAATGCCAGAGGCTTTCATAGTGCTCAGCACCCATTGAACTCCGCCTAGCAGCCCTAGCTTACAGAGGAAACTGAAACAGCCACCACCAGCAAACCCACCACCAGCAAAGCGCCAGCCACTCCCAAAATCCAATAAGTACGCTGCTGCGCCTTCGTCGGGGGCTGTGCTTGATACATTTTGGGTTCAACCGCAAAGTTGTTAAGACGACCACCCTCTTCCGTTGTGTAGCGCATGAACTATCCTTAATTGATGATTTGTGCCTTGTTAAAGAATACACGAATCTAAAGAATAGTTCGTATTCGTTAAGTTTTAAAACAAAGCCTGCATCAGAAGATGTGAATTCTTGTAAAGAAAGCCCTGATCGCGATCAGAGTTTATACGCTAGTCTACCTACCTGTTTAGGTAGTTGAATAATGCCCTGACACTTGTAATGAATCTGACACTTGTAATGAATCCAACACTTGAGAATGAGGAGGAGAGATAAAAATGGGTTAGTTTAGGGTAGCCCAGTCGGGTGCAGCACCAGCAGGGAGGATAAGACTCGGTCTTGACACTACTAGAAATAGCATTCCTTTGCCTTGAGTTAATTTCCTCTTTATTTTACTAGTGATAAATATTTTGCTGATAATGAGGGCTGCTTACTTGGAGAAATCAGCAATTTCTTATGCTGTATTTCCGCCAGGAGAAGATAACAACTTGCTCCTTTTTTGCAGAAAACTTAGAGGTAAAACTCAACAAAACCATGATTCTTGACTATTTTAATATAGCTTATCTATGTGTCACGGCTAGACCCAGTTTAGATAGAGGTCGGTAGGGGAATTTGGTAGCAAAGCGCTGTGGTACCTATCGAGCTAGATTTTAGGCATCTTTTTCAAATTAGTTAGGCTCATTTTGGGCTTTCTAGAGAATTTTATTTTGGGCAAAATGGGCTTGATCAGCCCGTTACTGAACCTTAAACAAAATTGCAAGATGGTAGTAATGTAGGGTTAACAAAATGAATTTTCCTGGATTCTTCATTTTTATTGTCCTCAGTTTTTTTGAATAGTTTCTGAATCATTCTTAATGGCTTCTAATTAATTTAGATGTGTCTACTGAGATTCGCTGCATGTCTTTAATTCGCATACTCGTTGTAGAAGATGAGCCAATTGTGGCAGAGGATATTGCCGGTCGGCTCACTCGCATGGGCTACGAGGTTGTTGGGGTAGTGGAGTCTGGGGAAGCAGCGATCGCCCTGGCAGAAGCAACCCTACCCAGTCTGGTATTGATGGATATTGTCCTGGAGGGAGAGCTGGATGGCATTGAGGCTGCCGAGTGGCTGCGGACGAATCTGGATGTTCCTGTAGTTTATCTGACGGCTAACGCCGATGAGAGTACGCTACAACGGGCGAAGGCGACCATTCCCTTTGGCTACATCCTAAAGCCCTTCAAAGAGCGAGAGCTACAGGCCACGATTGAAATTGCGATTTCACGGCATCAAGCAGAGAGAGAAGTGCGTCGTGCCCTGACAAAGCAGCAGCTATGGCAGTCTTTGACGAAACGAGAGGATGCACAACCACTCGATGACGAAGCCCGGTCACAGTATCTAATGATGGCAGTGCATGAACTACGCACGCCACTCTCGATTGTTAAGGTTTCTGCCAGTTTGTTACGAGAACGGGGTGGCAGCATGTCAGAGAGCGATCGCAACCGCAACCTGGCCTACATTGAAAATGCGATTGGCAATATGAATGATCTGCTAGAAGACGTCTTGACGCTAAGCAAAGTCAACCGCCGCCGTCTAGACTTCAATCCAGAAGCGATGGCTCTAGACACGTTCTGCGAAAACCTGGTGGATGCCATGCGCTGGAGTTTGGGCGAACAATATCAACTGGTTTTTGTCGTTTCAGGGGAGCGCTATGTCGTCTCTTTAGACCAAAAGCTCATCTGGCATGCACTGAATAATCTGCTTTCTAATGCGATTAAATATTCACCTTCAGCTTCCACAGTTACTCTAGAGTTGGTGTATCAGCCAGAGGCGGTGGTAATTCGAGTCACCGATCAGGGGATTGGTATTCCTCCTGAAGATCATGCCCGACTCTTTGAACCCTTTCATCGTGCCAAAAATGTGGGCAGTATTGCTGGTACTGGTTTGGGTTTGGCGATCGTCAAACATTGTGTAGAACTGCACGGTGGCACCATTCGCTTTTCTAGTGTTTTAGGCAGTGGCACGACCTTTATCATCACCCTACCTCGGCAATAGAAACCAGTTGAAAACGAACTGGGTCGATGTCTCCAGTGGGTGAGATTTCCCTAATCCCCTTTCCTCTGATTGGCTGACAAAACGACTCAAACCGCTGATATTTCTTCCTCTAAGCGGACGACTAAGGTCTCGCCTAGACACTTGGGGCCGCCCCTAATAAACCAGTAGACTGGATAGGGACGGCGATCGCCGTCCCTAAAGGAGTTAGGGGTGTGTGGGAGACGCTGCCCCCAGCCGCTTCCCCCCCTGCACCCCAACCTAAATCAGATGACGATGGCTATATCTAGCGCACCGACGAGATTGAAACCATCGGGCTAATCACTTGAGAATGCCCAGTGTGGCAACAATGCCCGCTCCCGCGCGCCATTCAGCTACGAGCACCCTATCGCTCTACCAGAGGCCAGGAATCGGGTAAAATCGCACTCGCAGATCTTTCCTCCCTTCACGATTGCCCGCCATGTTGCCGGATACCCCCCATTATTGGTTACGGAATGCTCGCATCCCAGAGGCGTTGCTCGTGCGCAGTCGCCAGGGGCGCAATCGTCAGTGGTCGGCTCCACCCGATGCGAGAACTGATGATCTGTTGCCGATTGATTTAGAAATTACGGCAGGTAGTATCGCCAGTATTGCCGCAGCGGGAACAATCGCAAACTACAGTCATCCTTCTGTTGATCTAAAAGGAGGACTGGTCTTTCCCTGCTTCGTCGATGGGCATACCCATCTCGATAAGGGGCATATCTGGGAGCGATCGCCCAATCTCGATGGCTCCTTTAACCAGGCGATCGCCGCGATCGCGGGTGACGCCCCCCGCTGGCACGAGGCTGACCTTTACCGCCGTATGGAATTTGGCCTGCGCTGTAGCTATGCCCATGGCACTCAGGCGATCCGCACCCATCTGGATGCCGCTGGGGAATTAGGAGCATTGAATTTTAGCGTTTTTCGCCAATTGCAGCAGGCTTGGGCCGATCGACTCATCCTACAGGCCGCCTGTCTGGTGCCCCTGGAGTATTATGAAACCCCTGCCGGAGAAGTCCTCGCCGATTTAGTCGCAGAGCACGGTGGCATTTTGGGTGGTTTTGCTTACATGAATCCAGATATTCACACCCAAGTGGAGCGGGTCGTGGCTATAGCGAAGGATCGCCACCTGGATCTTGACCTACATACTGATGAAACAAATGATCCCGATTCGATCACACTGCTGCTAGTAGCTAAAGCCGCTATCGCTCAACGCTTTTCCGGGCAGATTGTTTGCGGACATTGTTGCAGTCTAGCGCTGCAAACTGAAGAAATTGTCTACCAAACCATCCAACAGGTCAAACAGGCAAAAATCGGGATTGTTAGCCTACCCCTGTGCAATCTTTATCTGCAAGATCGACAGGCTCGGCGTACTCCCCGCTGGCGCGGCGTCACACTGCTCCACGAATTAAAGACGGCAGGAGTGCCTGTGGCGATCGCTAGCGATAACTGTCGAGATCCGTTTTATGCCTATGGTGATCACGATGCGCTTGAGGTTTTCTCCCTATCTACCAAAATTGCCCACCTGGATCGCCCCTATGGCGATTGGTGCCGGGCAATTACCTCTACCCCCGCGGATCTGATGGGCTTAACCACCATCGGGCGCATAGGGGTGGGCCTGTCTGCCGACCTGGTTATTTTCAAAGCCCGCAGCTACAGTGAGCTGTTTGCCCGACCCCAGAGCGATCGCTGCGTGCTACGGGCTGGCATAGCAATTGACACCACTTTGCCAGACTATGCTGAGTTAGATGATCTGATTGTCCGCTAGGCAGTACAATCACTTCGCTGGGTCGAAGCAAAAATGACGTTGCTGAATCTGGATAGGAATCACCTAGTTCGCCCTCACCTTGGCCCTCTTCCAAAGGGAGAGGGAACTGGATCGCTCGCTCTCTTCTCTCATTGGGATGATGATACAGCCCTGACGGGCATTCAAGCGGGCATTCAAGCAAGGGGGATGAGGGCGATTCATCCCTTCGTTAGGCAACACTGCAAGAATAGGTGCCAATTTCAACACAAGAGGATGCAGAAACCTGATTGAACGCCTTGCATCCCAGAACTTCTATCACTATTACCAAGTTACTGAGTCCACTGCGGATTAGAGGTGGTGGGGGTGCTGCCCCAGCCAAGCGGTCAACCCCTGTACTCCTTCCTCAATCAGGTGTCTATGGCGATACAATCTAAAATCGCACATTCAAACTTCAGAATGGTATGAGATGGCGACAGAGCACGGGCAACCAAACAGACTAGAACCATTTTCAGTGTTGGGGGTACCCATTCACCTGACCTCTGATTATTTGAGCTGGCTGGTGGAGCGCATCAGTCAAAAGCAGGGCTGCCATGTGGTCACACTCAATGCTGAAATGACAATGCAAGCCGAGCGGGAGCCAAGACTGGCCGCAGTGATCCGACAGGCCGATCTGGTCATCCCCGATGGGGCAGGGGTGGTACTGTATCTGCGCCTGTACGGACGGAGGGTGACCCGCTGCCCAGGGATTGAGTTAGCTGAAGCGCTCCTGCGTGAGTTGAGTCAGAGATCGCCGGGAGCCATTTTCTTTTTTGGTGGCAGGCCGGGTATCGCCGCCCAGGCCGCCGTCAACCTCCAAGCAAAATACCCAGGTTTGGCGATCACCCATTGTCAAGATGGCTACCTGACCCCTGAAACGACTCCTGACTTTTTGCACAAGTTGAAAACCCTTCAGCCCCAACTAGTTTTGGTAGGTTTAGGGGTGCCTCGCCAGGAATTTTGGATTGCAGAACATCGCCACCTCTGTCCCCATGCGGTTTGGATTGGGGTTGGCGGTAGCTTTGACATCTGGGCTGGTAGTAAAACCCGTGCCCCTGGCTGGTTGCGAAACAACCATTTGGAATGGGTTTACCGCCTTTATCAGGAACCCTGGCGCTGGAAACGGATGCTGGATTTGCCTCGTTTTGCTTGGCGATCGCTATTGTGTCGCTTCACCCACTAATGCCTGCAAATGGCATCTCTTTGGGTTTATTCCCATCCTTTGGGGCAGAAAATCGGCTGAGGCCCGCCCATGGGTTCATATCATTGCGCGATCTCATATCATTGCGCGATCTGTAGGTGGATTCATCGCAGATCACCATTGCCCATCCAATCAATCAGAGATACAAGCACCAGATACGGCACTCAAAGCGCACATTAGGAAAAGCTTGCCGGTCAAGTCCTCTGAGCAGAAGTATTTCACGCCTGTCACTTGTCTGCTTTCACCGCTTGCCTGCTGTGAAGACTAAGGCCGAACCTAGACCACCTGCCTATTCCAGCCGATTTAGAATCACCCGATCGCGGCCCTCTGCTTTGGCCCGATAAAGCGCCTGATCCGCTGCTGCAATCAGATCGCTACCTGACCAACCCCCGCTATTGAAGCGCTGAGCATTGATTTCTACCGTTGCCACACCACAGCTAATCGTAACGTGATCTGCCGCCTTTGATGCCTGATGCGGCAATTGCAATTGTCTCACCTGATCAGCAATCCGCTCTGCGATGTGAACAGCGGTTTTTGCATCCGATGCAGGCACAATCACCGCAAACTCTTCCCCGCCATAGCGGGCGACAAAATCCTTCCAGCGCACGGCGCGGCGGATGGCCATTGCCACCTGTTGCAGACAGCGATCGCCCGCTGGGTGACCATAGGTATCGTTATAGGGCTTGAAATAGTCAACGTCGCATAGAACTAGCGATAGGTTGCCTTTGCGATAGACCTGCCTCGCCAGATGTAAATCGAAATAGCGACGATTGGCCACCTGTGTCAGCCCATCAAAATAAGCAAAATGCTGCAACTTATAGCTGTGATAGGCAAAACAAATAATTGCTGCACAATTGACGGCAAAAACAGGGGCAGCCACTGGAAACCACCAGCCATTTACAAAAAATAAATAGCTGACAACAACTATCCCCCCACTCACGAACCATATGCCGATAATGGCACTGCCATAGGTCAGTCGTTTATGCACCCAATTGGCCTGAAGCAGTTGCCAACTGGTTCCTACTCCTACAAAAGCCCAGATCAGCACCCACAAATGTTTTGAAAAACCTGAAATACCACGTAAAAGCGGGCGATCATCCTGGGCAGCGCTCAAGATCTGGCTTGTGATATTCGCATGAATAATGACACCAGGAGTCCAATTCGTATGCCCAGCTGATTCATCTCCGTAGGGAGTCAGAAAGAGATCCTTCACACTCTCAGCTGTTGTGCCGATTAAAACCACCCGATCTCTTACCCAATCGGCCTGAAACCGATTCTGGAGCACCTCTGTAAAGGTAATTGTCTGAAAGGCTCCATCTGAGCCTCGATAGTTCAGCAACAGTTGATAACCAAGGTCATCTGCATTCTCATAGCCCCCATCCCCCCCTCGGAACGGCTCGATCTGTGCCAACCCTAATTGATAGGTATTGGGTCTATTGCCCGGCAATGGGAGAATTTGCTCCTTCTCTAGGTACTTTAGAGCGAGAGCCAGACCCAATCCCTGGTAAACGCGATCGCCATCTTTCCCAGTCAATAGAGCACGTCTGACTCGCTTATCATCATCTTCAGGAACACTGGCATCAGCAACTCGATTGAGTTGATCCAAAACGGGCGGTGGCGGTACCTTTTGCAAGCCAAACGCCCTGTGGACGCCAATCAGGTTTGGAATAGATGTGAACGAACGCACCAACTCCTGATGTCCCGGCTCAACTGGGAGATCTCGGTACAAGTCTAACCCAATCACACGCGGCTGATGGGCATGCAAGTGGGAAAGGGCCTTAGCAAGTAGATCATCGGGAATCGGCCACCGGCCAATGTTAGTAATATCTTGATCTGTAATCGTGACTACAGTAATTCGGCGATCCGGAGGTTCTAGCGGACGCGATCGAAAAAACAAGTCAAGCGTCATCCACTCCACAGGTTGTAGCCAACCGATGCTGCTTATACCAGCCACCAAAGCGGTCACCCCCGGCGCAATCACCAGTAAAGGCCACCTGCGCAACCCGTTTTGCCAAAAACGACGATTGAGTAATTGTCTGGGTTTTAAGTGGATTCTCATACCCTCTTTCGCTTCTAGCTCTTAGGCTAGAGTTCCACACTGAGAAAGAATAGTTGCCAACAGGTCAGCCAATCCTCGCTTTGCCATCAAATATACAGGTGAGAATTCAGCCATGGGCCTGTCGGAGCGGGGGATGGCAGCCAGGGAGCAGGAGCAAAAGAGCAGCACAATAGCATTTCATGCCTGCAACTGTGCCTTAACCCGGATAAATGTCAGAACGAAAAAGCCCCTCTCTAGAAGCTTAGGTACCCCGAAGTCACCTTTCCGGTTGCTCCATGTCTCTGTGGTGAAGCTCTAAAGATCCAGCGTTGCTTGCACGATCGCCCCCAAACCCGCTGAACTCAGCAGCTCACTCCAACGAGACCGTAGGCTACTATTATTGGGTTGCTGCTGTTTCAGCTCGGCCAAAGTAGCCAGCATGTCGTACCAGATACCATTCGCTCCATACAAAGCCACCTGCTCCATTGAGGCTAACGGGCTGATTTTTCCAGTCAAGCTGGCCGGCAGCTCAACGCGCTGCACCCAACTGCTGACAAAGGGGCTATCTGGTCTAAGCCTGCCCCTACAGAGAAGGGCAATACCCCATTGGTAGCGCTGGCCTAGTTTGAGGGGAGGCACCGATTGGGGCAAGTCAATTCGCAGGATACCGCCCTTGCTGGCGATGGGCAATATCATCTGGTGATGCATCCGCCCATTTTCTTCTCTAATCGTGAAAAATGCCTTTTGAGCCGAAGTAGGCGGGATGTAAGCAAATAGGGTCGGGCGTTGTGACACAGTCAAACCATAGTTAGAGTCAGTTGGTGCTAGGGTTGTAAACCGCTGAATGAAGGTTTCATGGTCAGGAGCGCAGATGGCATCACCCCGAGACGCGCCCCCCCGCCCCTGGGGTGCACCCCCACTGGGTGGGTTAAAGGGCACAGCCCAAGCCACTCTATTGGTTAGTTGGTCTGCTCCCAACAAAAACATAGATGTTATCAACACTGTAGAAAAGATGCAATTGCACTTAGTTGTCTTTGACATTTTCATGGATGAACTCCCGACTTAATTTCATTTCATTCTTAATCAATGCTCAAGTGAATCAGGTGTTGCTTCAATAAGTGATTCTCGAATGACACTTCGTTTACAACCAGTTACCGATCAAAATAAATGCAGCCCAGTAAAACGGATGTTGGTATTCGCTAGAACGGAGCAGAGCAAGCTGGCTTTGGCGCAAAGCCTCGGCCTTACTGGTGTTTGCTCGCGCCAGAGCTTGATAAAACTTCACCATGAGTTCTGCGGTTGATGCATCATTTACTGACCAGAGACTGGCTAAAGTGCTTCTGGCCCCTGAGCGAACAGCCAGGCCAGCCAGACCTAAAGCAGCTCGATCATCCCCTTGTGCTGTTTCACAGGCACTAAGAACTAGTAACTCAATGGGTTGCTGGCTGGTTTCTGAGCGCAATTTCAGGCTTTCTCTAATCCCATCAACGGTGAGTCGATCATCCCAGGTCAGGATAAAGGTTTTATCAAGATTAGAGCTAAATTGGCCATGGGTTGCCAGATGGACAATCGGTGCGCTTGAGCCTTGCAACTGTGTTTGCAGTTGCTTTTGCGTAAAGCCCTCGTTCAGTAGCTTTGTGGCCGCAAGGTGGGTGGCAATTCCTTGCGCTTCAGCCGCTACGCCTGGTAAAGCCGCAAAACCCTGGCGAGCCTTAGTCAAAGCACCAACCAACGCCCGCAGTTTGTTTTTTTCAAGAGAGGCTTGTGGCCCTAGCAACTGTAACCCTGGTGTAACAGCCACGCCATAGCTTTCAATTAGGTAGCGTTGCCCATCATAAAGAGCCGCCATTGGTAAGTTACGCAACTTTCCTTCCAAGACGAAGACTAGAGTTTTGACCTTATTCTTGGCCAGTGAGGTTTCTATTGGTCGGATCAGCCAGTCGTAGATCGCTCCAAACAGGTGCAGACGCTCTTGATCATCGTAGATGGGATTGAGTGATGCCAGAGCCTGTTCCAAAACCTCCTCAAGTTTCGCTTTGGCGAGCGGTGTGGTGTGAAAACTAAGGGTTTGGCCCGGTAGGGAGGTAATAACAACTAACTGCTCCTTCAAAATAATTGGGTAAATAACGGCTGCCGATGGGTCAGCAGTTTCAATATTTGCGATCGCTTGCTCTAGACAGGCAGAGCGAAGAAAATTCTCTAACTCTGCCTGCTGTAGTGCTTCAATTACGCTTCTGGCGGTTTGCACATCGACCTGTGCGGGAGTTGGAGATTCCACCAATAACTCGACCAGGTCTCGATAGGCAGGGTCAATCGTTTCTCGAAAGGAAAACTGTACCGCTGAACTCATGGCAACTAGATCTCGGCGTAGTGCTTTCAGAAGTTGCACCGATTCAGAGTAGGCCGCAATGGCGGCGGCGCGATCGCCCATTTGCCTATAAATCCGGCCTAGTTGCCAGCTCCAGCGATAGGCAATATCCGTAGCATCAATAGTTTGAGCTAACTGCAAGGCCTGCTGAGTCAGCTTTTTGGCCTCTGACCATTGCTGCGCTTGCTCATATAGATGCCCCAGATATCCCAGCGCAAAAGATTCTGCTCGAGGATCTTGAAGCAACCGGGCCTGTTTGACGGCAGTCGCCAGACGAGTCGCAATTTCTCGCAAGGGCGGCAAGTTTCCATGGGTCTGTTGCCGATGGCTACGCAGAGCACTGGCAGCCCAATTCACTTGGATATCAATACCGGTGCGACTGGGGGAAAGATTGACAAGTTGAGGCTCCAGTTGCCGTAGTAGCGCCTCAACGGCTGACCAATCTTCCAAATCAATCAGCAAACTGAGCTGATTGACCTGAGCTTCCAGACGTGTCATTTTGCTAGAAGCTGTTGCCGCTGCTTGCTGGTAAGATTGCAAGGCAGCCTGACGATCCTGGACAGCCCGTTGAGCATTACCCAAGCTAAATAGGGCTGCGCTGGTCTCTTCAGGCAAATTCAATTGTTGAGCCAGCCTCAAACTTTCTTCTAAGGCCGTCTGAGCATTGGTCAGGTCGCCAGTCACCTGCAATACTTCACCCAAGTTGCGCAAACCGACAACTTTGAGCGCAGAAGGTGGCTGGTCATTGAGTTGCTGGTTAACCCGCTTTAAGAGATTCTGTGCCCGATGGTACATTCCCAGACTTTGTAGGGCCTGGGCCTGATTAATGCGGCTACCAATTACACCAACCCCATCATTGATTTGAGCATAGGCTTGCTCCGCCGATTGCCAGGTTGTCAGTGCGGCTTCAGCTTTTCCTTGAGCCAGTTGCAGCTTTCCTTGGGTATTTAGCACCTGGGCCAATACTTTTGTGCGATCACGATCGCCTGGTGGTAGAGCATTAATTAACTGAAGACTGGTGGCAATGCTCTCTTCTGCCCGCTGCCAGTCTCCCAGAGCTTGAGCTGCCAGGGATAAATAACTCAAGCTCAACGCCTGATTCAAACGATCTGCCTGCGTCTCATAGGCTTGTGCCGCTTGCTGAAATGCCCTGGCAGAGTCAGCCAATTGCCCCGCCTCGTAACGTTGGCGGCCTGTTTCCAGCAGTTGGGCTGCATCCTGAGTTGGCTGGCGGAGCAGAGTTGATGAATCATGGGCTGTCACTGGGTGGTTGGCAGCAACAACCGGATGAACCACAAGCACCAAACAAAGGCTAAGTAAAGCCAACCAATAATTAGATTGAGACGTTCTCCACCTCTTTTTATGCGTTGATTGCTTCATTGCCCTGTGCCTCCCCCTGATGTCGCCCGTCGCTGCTCCAAATTGTTGTTAGGGGTATTTGGAAAAGCCGCGCGTTCAGCAGCACAATCAACCACGGTATGCCAGTTACCCATTCCAGAAGGCGACGGCACTTGGGCCACAAGAAACATCTGCCCTTTCTGATCTTTCACCCATCTCTGCGCTTCGATAATTCGTTCAGGGGGCTTTCGGATGTCTGATGATTGGACTGTAGGAGATAGCTTCGACTGGCCAGCGTTCTGACCCGATTGACGAGAAATTGCGCTTAACCGCAAGTCTGACCAGACAGAACTGCCGCGCAACGGTTGGCTGGCGTCGGCAGGTAGCCCACCCCGTCCAACGACTAAAAAGGTGTTACCCGGTGCCCGTTCGCAAGCAGCCGCGATGCGATCGCTGGCATCCGTTAATCCGCTGGGAAGGGGCGTTATGCCCCGACTTGGGTCGCTATCTGGGGTGCGAATTTCAACAACCCCACTAAACAGTGGCCCCAGTTCAGAAGAGGCCGTAATGTCGCTAAAAGGCGTTAATTGAGGCCGAAACTCAAGACCAAAAATATTGATGGCTTCAACCACAACGCGCCCACCAAAATTACTCACAGCATTTGCTGTGATGTCGCTGTTTTCATCCTTCACAGCCACCAAAAAATCTGTGTCGATAGAAATATTACCACCCGTTGCTGTGCCCAGCGCATTGGTAGAAATTGAACTGCCGCGGCGCAACTCAATCACCTGAGCATTCACAAAAATATTCCCCTTATCACCACTAGCACTGGCGGCAGTCAGGCTACTCTCACCATCAAGCTGAACAAACCTAGAATTAATTTGGATGTTACCAACAGAGCCAGTACCTGCCGGAATATTCAGGTCACGACTTGGGAAATTACTGACGCTAATTGTTGCCCCCTCTCGAATGTTCAGGCGATCGGCTGTGACACGTACATCCCCTCCTGCCCCAGAGCCAATCAGTGCTCCAGCAAACAAGCCACTACTACCCTGCGGACTAAAACCCGCTAACTCAACGATTCGGGCATTGACAAGCAAATCACCGGCCTTTCCCTCTCCCAGAGTATCGGAAGCCACCTGGGCACCATCGGCCACCCGCAAGCGGCCAGTAGTAATTTCCAGATTGCCGCCTTGACCTGTTGCACCCGGTTCAACCGTAGAAAGTAATGCAGACGGGCCTTGAACCGCGCCTCCGATTACTTCTATGTCTTGAGCAAAAATCTGAAGCCGCCCCGCATTACCAGCACCAAAGGTTGAGGTAGAAACTTGCGCCCCATCCGACACTTTGAGACGATTGGCCTGGAGCCAAATCTCCCCACCGTTGCCGCTACTATCCGGAGCCACCTGGGTTGTAATCAGCGCTGGCAAGTCATCCACGCTGCCGCCTGTCAGATCAATCGCCTCAGCACTCAGACGAATTGTCCCTGCATTACCAGTCCCTTCAGCGATCGCAGTTATCCAACCGCCACCACCCAGCCTTATCTGGTTAGCACTGACCCTAATACTTCCACCCTGCCCACTATCCGGATTGCCCGCATCTGCTGCCAGTTGACTGGGGCCAAAAAAGAGCGAACTTCTCGCCAGTTCTATCGTTTCTGCCTGGATCTGAAGGGTTCCGCCTGAACCGGGGCCAGAAGTACTAACGGATACCTTTGCCCCATCCGCTACGAGCAATTGCCCAGTGGTAATGGCAATATCCCCCCCTTGTCCGGTTGCCCCTAAATCCACCTCCGCCAACAAACTACTGGGAAACAGCGGGCCAAAAACCGGATCCGTGGAAAAACCGGAGACCTCAACCGACTCCGTCGCATGGATAGTCAGTTGCCCCGCCCCGCCTGAGCCGGTCGTTAATGCTAACAACGAGGAACCCTCAGTGAGACTCACACGGCGCGCCTGGACTTGAACGGTGCCCCCGCTATCACCACTTACATCGGCAGAAGCGGCCTGCGCCAGACGAATCTCACCAAGGCCTGCCGTACCTGGATAGCTCAAAGCCCAACCTGGGTTGGTCGGCACCAAGGACACTGTGCCACCAGTGACACTTCCTAATTCAATCCTGCCACCTTCTGCTGTGAGATTGCCGCCTGGCAGAAATAGGTTGCCTCCCACAAGCGCCAGGGTTTGCCCTGGCTGCACTTGTAGCCCAGGAGGTCGAAATGCGCGCACAATTTCAAAGGGATTCGTTGCAACAAACAGGTTATTACCCGGCCCCTGCACCTCAATCGACCCAGGATTAGAACCGTATTGCAGTCCCAGAGGGACACTCACCGTCAGTAGCGGAGACACTGTGGGGTTAACAGCACTAAACTCAGTACCATCTGCAAAGAGGAGGCGATCGGCAGTGCTAGCAATGAACGATCCTCCTAGATTGAGTTGAGCGTTAGATCCAAAAACAATGCCATTGGGATTGATCAAAAACAAGCTTGCCGCGCCATTCGCTCGAAGCACCCCATCAATACTTGAAACAGAGCCGCCGGTCACTCTGGCGATGATATTTTGAATAGCCGGATCCACATTATTAAAAAAGGCTTCTCCACCCGTCGGTATTGAAAACTGGCTAAAGCTATGGAACCAGTTACTACCTCGAACTGTGCCTCCTTCGATGGTACAGGCCGTACACCCCGAAGGAACGCTAGAAGGGTTTGGAAGGGTTGCATCTGGAATAATTTGGGCAGACGTGCGCGAGACGTGGGATGCCATCATTCCAGCAAGCAGTAAAAACAGAAACCGCTTGGAGAAGTCCATTCTCCATACTTGTTGCGGCCTGTCTAACGATTCAGGAAATTGATCCTTATCTTTCTCTTTTTGCACTTGAATCACCCACAAGACGCAGCAATAAATCCCTTAACAATTGAGTCACTAAGAACCTAAACTGTGAACCAGTCTAGAGCCATCAATTTACCGATGAGAAACAATAGGCTTAGGGCTGGATTTGACTTGATAGTAGAGAGACCGATACCAACAATTTTTTATTTTATATTGTAACAAAATTTAGAGTGTTTTTTACTAACGAGAGCGATTTAGAGCCTCTATTATGTTCTTTCCTGTATTAAGGAAGATAATGTTGCCAGTGCTCACAATGCAAGAAAAAGCTTGTATCTGAGTCAATTCTTCTGAACTCTGGACAGAACTCATAAGATTGAATAGAAGCTCGGGTTCCGCCTCCAGCTCGGCGACTAGGAAGCCCCTCTTTAGCCGAGGCAGCCATACTGCTTGCAAGTATTACTAAACTGATCGTTGTGAAAACACAAGTTACTCGATACATTGATGCTACGACTCCATTGAGGAAGTATTTACCGATTGGTAAATCAAGAAAATAAGTATCCAAAAAAGTTGATAGAGCTAGTAGAGATTTCACAGCATTAAACTTGTCTTAATTGATCAGCCTGCAATCGTCTACAAACTAACAGTAGAAGCTAGTCATATAGCTTTCCTATCAAAAAATACTTATTCTAAGTAAAACTCAAGATGATTAGGATAGGGAATAAGCCGTTTGAATTAATTGGTTCGATAAAACGACTGTTTCTTAACGGCTATAAAGTGAGTTGCTTAGATTTTATTTAATCGGATGCTTTAGAGATTTAGCTGACGATCGCCCTGGGTGCAGCCTAGTTTAGTATCCTGCTCAAAGAGAAGCCGCTCCGTGTCTGCATCTTTAATTTCGAGAGCATGTCACCTTTGCAAGCCCTCACGCCCCAGGCCTTCTCCTCAGTGGGGAGAAGGGGAGCCGAGCCATCTCAAAATCTGGCTCCCCAATCGGGAGAGGGATTTAGGGTGTAGTTTGCTTCCCGCAGGGTAGGGTCCGAAACGAGGATGCACTCAAAAAGAAATCACCCTAGGCTCGCTTGCTCAAAGACCTTGAAAGCTCCTTAGCAATGGCTCAAACACCTGGGCTTTCACAACCGGCTGGAACATTTTGCTGAAACGAGGCTCCACCGACTCGCCGTAATAGGTTCCTTGCCAATTTGAGAATGCCGACTGGACTGTTTCAGCAGTGAGGCGTGGAGTACCTGAAACGGCAAAGTTTTTGAAGGTGGAGATGAGCGAAGATGCATCTGTCACTGCGGCATCATTGCTAGCGGGTTGGAGTGCGATCGCCTGAACTAACTGACGAATCAATTGACTCGTGGATGCATCCAACCCAACGCCACTCATCAAACTTTGCTGTAGCCAACCCAAGGCCTTGACTCCCAGCCAAGCAGTTGCCTTACCAAGGGATATTTCTTGCCCCAAAGGAGTCGAAAGTCCCTCAGAGTCAAAGGTGTGGAAGCTTGTGTAAATTTCCTGGCGGCTCATCATCTCAACCATTTGGCGATAGCCTCCGAACCAAATCCGCACTCCCCACTCATAGACCTGACTATTTTCCACCATGGTTTCCAGTTCTCTGGAAAGATCCTGCGTCAGTTGTTGACTGGCCGCATTGGCATGGTCTGTCAGCCAACCCACTGGCTTCCCTAATCGATCCGCTAATGCCTGCCGTGATTGCTCAACCAAAGCCGATAAATCAAGATTAAGATTCATTGCATTGGGAGCCAGATCCCACCCGATCACATCCATTGCGCGCAGGTCGATATCCGAAACCAGCATCCGGCTGCCCAGACCCAGAGTTGGGTTCATCACACCCATCGTTCCTTGCTTCCAGTGGCTTGCTTGGTAGCCATCACCGCCTAGCCTCCGCATATCTTTGCCAGTAGAAAACTGGCCCACACTACTCCAGCCACCATCCACTGAAAAATAAGGATTGCCACCGACAGACAGATCAATCCAACTGTCACCGGAGCCAGCCTGACTCCGACTTGCAGCCGAGAACCGGAACATATCAAGGGGAGTCGCATGGCCGAGGTGACCGGTCAATGAGGCATAAAAGTCGCTCGCTGATGCAACCTCGGTCAGCCAACCAGGCTTATCAACCCCACTCACGAACCCCAGGACATGACTAATTTCATGAACAGCCGTACTTAAAAAATCTAATGCTTGGCTAGAGTCAGGGCCTAAAGTATAGTCATAGCTCCAGGAAAAAGGAGAACGCCACGACAAGCTGCCCAACACGACATAGCCATCTAGAGCTGTATCCTGAGCAGGTAACATGCCCAGAGCTTTGGCATTAGCACGGGTCATGTTCAAGGTCTCGTTGTTATCAACCTTGTAGCCACGGATCAGCGCTGTGAATTTGTCAGGTTGTAGATGCAAGAATGCGCTCTGGTCATCAGCGGAGGTGCGATCATTCGCCAATTGGGTTCGCCAGTTTTCATAGCGCTGGTAAGCATGAATCCCTGGTAAGGCACCGCCAATGGTGCCCGCTGGCAAATCGCTGCTGACACCAACATGCAGATTGATGGTGACATCATCCTTTAAGTAGGACGACCAAATGCGGCCAGCGGTCTCAAAGCCGACCATTTGTTCAAGGGTCGTACCCGGTGCGTAGCTAAAGTTAAAAGTGACCATAGTAGTTGTGACGATGAGAAAGAGACAACGACTTCTGAGCGGTTTGGGAGAATAGGTGCCCTAACACAGCGCAGATATGGGAAAAGTCCAGTGATACGTAACTAATATTACTGGATTACCATTTTGCCAGTACGGTAGAAATACAGGTTTTAACTCACCGAAGGATTTTTAAGCTTTGAGCAAGTCCTTGCTGAGAGCCGCTTCTGCTAATGACTTGTGATTGCAAGTCAGCCAAAGAAACGCCATTTGGCTGGTAATTTTATGACTTTTGGGAATCGCCTTTCTACTGAGGATTTGCGTTAAAAAATAAAGCCTTCAAGAATCCTCAAGCTTTATTAGTGAAAATATGGATTGAATAGGCTCAAAGTGTTCAATCGCGATGCTAGATCGGCTTTCTGACTAAATATCTGACTCAGTAGCTGGACGAATCAAGTTGAAGCGGATTGCGGGGGGTGGATGGGGTGAAACCCCTTGCCTGAGGATGCAACTTCCACTCTTCCTTGCTTACAGTTAGTTAGTCATTAGGACTAATCACTTAGTTGCTCCTATGGGAAACGCAACAACAGCGATCGCAACCACGAACTCTGTTGTCTAGAGAGGTTCACGCAAACTCTAGTGGTCAACAAAACTCTACTAAGACCATGCTTGAACAAAGGCCTTGGTCTGCAGTCCTTTGTTCCCCTGTAAGTGAGGGGATTGCATGTGAGGGAAGGGGATTAGGGATGAAGGAAAAAGATTGGTTCGTCAATCAGACTAAACCAGTCTCCTTTAAGGAGAGGATAAACTAGAGATAACTCCTGCCACGCCATTGCTTGGGGGTTTGCAAGGTTGACAGCAAGATTCTCACAGCCGCCAGCGGATCGGTCAGAGGTGATAGCCAGAACAGCCAGGAGTAGCGGGCTTGGGACAGGTCATAAGAGGAAAGAATCGCCCCATTGAGTAGGCAGCGGATCAGCAGCCAACCCAGATTTAGCCCGAATAGCAGGGAGGTAGTTGGCATCAGGGAGTGCGTCATCACGCCTGGCAGCAACCAAAAAAACACCCATAAAGGACAAAATTGCACAGCGAACAGCAACCCCAGGTCTCCCCAGGTTTGGGCGGGGGTCGCCGCATCTTTTAAATCCAGCGATCGCCCCCATTCCCGCCAGGTTTCAGCGGCTCCCTCATACATCCGCACCTTGAGCAGATTTGCCCCGTCTAAAAAGCCAACAGTTGCCCCAGTTGCCGCCAGATAGCGTGCCAGGGTGACATCATCACAAAATGACCACCGTGCAGGAGTATAGCCCCCGACCATCGCCAGTTGCGATCGCCGACAGAAAAAGCACTGGCCGTTAGCCATCACCCGTTCAGGCCGATTGCCCCGCTCTCCAGCTGCCCCAAAACGGTAGAGCAGCGTCATTAACAGCGCTGGTTGCAACAGCAACTCTCCGGGATAGAGCAAGATAAAGCGAGGTGAAAGTGTGATCAGGTCATAGCCCTCTGCCTCAGCAGTATGGATTAAACTGGCAACCAACCCAGGCTGAGGCTGGGTATCTGCATCAATCCCTAAAATCCACTCACTCTCAGAGGAGCTGGCAAGAAATCCATTGTGCAAAGCCCAGGGCCGCCCTACCCAGTCAACCGGCAGAGGCGGGTCATTGATTAAACGAAACCGAGGATCCCGGGCGGCTATCGCTTTAACTTGGTCGGGGGTGCCATCCTCTGAGTAGCTGTCTACCACGATGACTTCCCGAACTTCATAGCTCTGGCGACTTAACCCCTCCAAACAAGGGGAAATCCGTTCTGCTTCGTTAAGGGTGGGAACTACCACACTTACTTTTCCCAGGTCTTTTACCTGAGGCTGCTGTGGCTGTAGGGGGGGATAACGTAAAGCCCCTCGAAGCATTCGAGAAAGGGCGATCGCAAAGGCCGGCAGTTGTAACAGTAACAGCAGAAACCCACTAACACTGATGAGGAGATTTTGGGCTGAGGCCTCAGCGATAGAACCGGTTAAGACAAGGATAACTAGCACAGTCAAATGACAATGAAGAAAAAGGCAAACCTACCAGATAACAGAAACGCAGAATGGGCACAGAAAGCACCACAATCCAGCCCATCCTAGCGGAATCCACGCTTTTCAGGTAAATCTCGCACGAGAAACGAATTAATTAGGATCTGAGCACCATTTACTTCGTTGAAGCCGATGCAGGAATTCCCACCGGCTGAGAAGTGGTCGCATTAACCACTGGGGTTACCTCTGAAGCAGGGGCAGTAGGAGGCACTGCACACCAGAGTGCGATCGCAGGAACCACCCCTAAAGCCACACTGATCAAGGTCGGGATCCAATACCGAGAATCTAGCTGCACCAGAGTAATCACAGCTCCAAAGCTAAAGTTGACAAGGTAAATCACCAGCGGTAGCCACAGTTGGGAGCGCGTCAGTTGAAGACTCACCCCCCGCCAGAGCAAAGCCCCTACTCCCATAAACACAGCACCAGTGCCCAGCCAACCCGTTAAGTTGCGGTAGGGCATACCAAAAAACTCCCCGGGATCTTGAAATTCCCAGAAAGGGTAGGGGGTCTGACTCATCGCTGGATCCAGGACAAAATCCCAGGCGGTGAGTAACAGTGCCCCTAGGGCGATCGCCCCGCCCTCCTTAAACCACCCCTTGACTCCTTTGCTGTCTAAAGCGGCCCGGGCCAACACATAAGTGGAAAACCCAACATAAAACCAGGAAAGCGGAATCGTAAACGGTACCAGCCCAGCGACCTTGTAGCCCAAACCATTGAGATAGGCATAGTGGCCAAAAGGAAAACCTGTACTGGTTCCAAGCAATTCACTCCCCAGCGACAACAGCACCGCGGGTAGCATAAAGCTGAGCCACAAGCGCAGCCCCAATACACGATAGGCGTAGAGAGCCACTGCTAAAGCCCCTAGCAAGATGTAGCCCACACCACCGCCCGCCATACTCCACCCAAAAAGAGCCTGCCCCGCTGGAGGCAAAGCCGCTACGATAGCAGGGTTTGGCAATACCAGTAATAAACCCGCTAAACCAAACACTAAGGCCAGCACATGACCTAATAAACAAGATCGCTCGATTGCGACTAGGGGCTTCATAGAGATTCCTCAATAAATGGGAGGCTAGCACGTTCACTGCCCTTCAGTTTACAAAAGTTTGTAAACTCTTTAAAGCAAGTTGCCTTCATGTTTGGGTGACGCTGATCACTACCGCCAGTTTACTCAGGCCCGCCCAGGCAAGGAAAGAAGATGAGAGATGAACCCCACCTTAACCAGTCTGATTGTGACTATAACGTGTCTGCAATGCCAGGGTTGTGGGGATTTGAGTAGAATGGCTGGTAAAGTCTGTCAGCAGGGTTTTCCTTTCTCTCCAGCAAACAATTAGTTTTTGCACTACCAAATCAGCGACTGACTGGGTTTGCTGGCTTGTCGGCAGAAGAGTAGCATAAGTTACTTTTTATTTTCAACAAAGCCTCCAGGCCATTGAGGTTGTTTAGTTGTTTAAGTGATAATGACTGGCTCAACTGAATTCGACCGAACCCGGTAGAGGTCTATGGAACTGGTTGTTTTATTCGCCGCGATCGCCATCTCACTGATTGTGTTTGGCTGGCTCATCAAAATTGTCAAGGCCACAGTCCGCGTCGCCCTATCGACTGCGATTGTGCTCTTGTTTCTCCTGGTAGTTTTTGGCATCGGGCCTGATCAGGTTTTTCAGAAAATGGGGGAAATTTTTCAAACCCTGTGGCGTACCTTTGTTGGTGGGTAGGCGACCCTAAGCCGCTCCTGTCAGTACGGGCCAGCCATCTTGAAAGACCAATAACTCTCCCGGCTGAATAGGCGTCCAGGTCTCGTTATCCGTGAGGGGAGCTGTGGTAATCAGCGCTACGCGATCGCGGGGGGTTGTGAGTTCCTGAAAATCCACTGTCAGATCTGCATCAATGAGGTGAGCCGCGGCAAAGGGTGCCTGGCGCACGATATAACAAAGTTTTGTCGAGCAATGGGCAAAAAAGTGTTCTCCGTCAGACAAGAGATAGTTAAAGCTGCCTCTGGCTGCAATCGTGTGAGTCACAGCTTGCAGTACTGGGTAGAGTTGCTTCAAAGGTGGCTTCCCCTCTGGAAAGGTTTGCCTAAGGGTATTCAGGATGCAGCAAAATGCCCGTTCACTATCGGTTTGCCCCACCGGAGTGTAGAATCCTACATTCTCAGGGTAAAAATCGGGTAAATCGCCATTGTGGGCAAAAATCCAGTAGCGCCCCCACAGTTCGCGTTGAAAGGGGTGACAATTTTCCAAAGCGACTGCGCCAAACGTTGCTTTACGAATGTGAGCAATCACATGGGTCGATTTGATTGGGTAACGGCGCACCAAATCGGCCACTGGTGAAGTCACTGACGATTTCTCATCCAGAAATATGCGACAGCCTGCACCCTCAAAGAAGGCAATGCCCCAGCCATCCCGATGCTCATCCGTTTTTCCCCCCCGTGCTGAGAACCCCTCAAAGGAGAAACAGATATCGGTGGGTACGTTGCTGTTCATTCCCAGCAGTTGGCACATAGAAGCAGTATTGTGAATGCATGAACCGTTGGCTCAATGATTGTAATGCGCTCGCCCAACTTCTAGAAAACCCAATCCATTTTGGTGACGCTCGATGGTTAAAATTTGGGCGATCGCCTCTGGCATATCTTCTAAACCAGTATCGGCTTCGCTAGCCTGAACGGGGGAATTAAAAGTATAGCTGGGGTCACATTCACCTGTATCGTAGACCTGTAGAACCCATTTATCTGGCAACCCTTCAACGCCAATCTCAACGATATACCAGGTTTCTCCAACAGAGCGCACGCTTAACACGGAGAACCACTCCTGGTCATCGGGGGTGACTTCTAGATCATTCATCAGGAACGCGATCGCTTGTTGTCCTACTTCGGTTGAATTGAACTCTGCAATCATTTCAGCCTCCATCCAGATTGACTATTCCGGTGACACTTGGGGGTAAAGTCCCAGTTCTTTGCTCAATTGCCGCGCCATAAAAATCAAAAATTTCGCCGCATCTTGATTATCTTGATGAGCCATCATGGTTGCGACTTGCATCAAGGCTTTCACCAGACCGGCATCTATTAAATCCGGCTGACTGTCTAATATGGCTGGCTCTTGACCGCTAGGACACTGGAGCAGTTGGTCGATGAGCTGAAAGTATCGGTCTTGTAAAGAATTTGACATAATGGGTTAAAGTCTCATAGTTTGAGTAAACTTGGCGCTTGTATCACGATCGCCAAGTTGCTTAGCACATCAAAGATTAAGGAGACTGGGAGCATTGTCCTTAATCAAGTAGCGATGGCCATATTTCATCAAAGCAGGATTCTACCCAATAGAATTCTTGCGAGATAGTTTAGACTATGCAACAGCGAACCACACCAAGTTATGTGAAGACTAAAAATTTCTGGCCCGATGTTGCGTTGGATCAAACTCAAACCGTTGAGAGTGGTGGGTTTCACCGTAGAGGCTAAAAGTTACCGTGGGTTCATTGCCGATGGCTCTTACAGAATGAATCGCTCCTGGAGTAAAACTGATAATGTCTCCCGGTAGCACAATAACCTCTGCTGTTGGCTCAACCCAATCAGGAAATTGGGGATTCAGCATCCGCTTCCACAGCGTATTTTTTTCTTCTCCTTTGAGCACTGCCACAACGCCCCAAGTTCCGTGATTATGCACAGTCGATTGAGTCCCGGGTGGGTAAGTAGCTACCTGCACCGTCAGCGGATAGCCAATTTCGTCATAAAGCATGGTCACTGCTGTTTGACCAGCTTGCGCCGGAGTCGGACGTTGAGTTTGAATCCAATAAGAATTGGTCACTAACCGCCGCACTAGTAAACGCAATTGGGGCAGGCAATGGGTTTCATTAGTTGCATTCTCCAGTACATCTTCCACTTCAGTCAAAAAGCGATGGAAACGGTAAGGGGTTCGCAGTAAATCCCATTCCCGAGCGGGTTTACACACTTGCCATTGCCCTTCTTCAGTCACCAACAAATCTCGATATTTCATTGCGACTTCAACCATCGGCACTATTCCTCCTCTTCTTCAATAGGATGGGTCAAAATCTGCAAAACGGTAGCCGCGCCAAACTCTCTACGATCATCAATATCGCTCACACGACGGCTGATGATTTTAGCCTCATCTATTGCGCCTAACCGAGCTAAAACCAGACCAGAAGCGGCGTAGGCATTTAGGTACAGGCGTATATTTGGCTCTTCCTTGCGCTGCTGCAAAATCGGTGCCAGCACATTCCAATCATTGGGCAGTTTTTCTAACTGCTGAATTTGATCCATCAGTTGATTGGCAATTTGCAGGGCAGCGGCATCATTACGTTTGTAGAAAAAGTAGCGGTAAGCCGCAACAAGAACATCTAGAGACTGGTTGGCGATCGCCAATGCCCGCTGGATATAGCTCTGGGACAGGGTCGTATCTTCCCAGGTGTTGGCTGCTGCAATCAACAGCCGCTTCACCTCAACGGGCAAGTGATACCAAGAGACGAGGGGTTCATCGTAAGAGGAGCGCGGCAAACAAACTTGCATTGGTTTCAATCCCTGACATGAAAATGGGGCAAGCTCAAATCAACGGAAAAGCAAGATCTCAGGCACAATTTCCCTTAAGAAAAATCTGTAATCCAACCAGAATAACTGTGGAATCCCCATGAAAAAACTGGTTGCCTATGATTGCTTATAGCAGACGGGGTAAAGCTCAGGGGTGCTACTCAAGGGCTACATCGAGTCATGGCCATTAATTTTGTACTCAACCGTTCAACCCCCTTTACTAGCGAGAATTGAAGTAAGAACCAGGGAGAAGGTTCGGGTATTTTTCATCCACGTCATGAGTTTTTATGGGTGTGGGCACTAGTATTTTCCTGCTTCCTATAGAACTGGATGCGCTGACAAAACGGCTGAAACCAAAGTCGGGTGCATGTCACTTTTGCCCTCACCCTTGTCTAGTATGCCCGGATTACTCTAATCCCTCTCTCAATTTGGGAGGGGGACTTTGAGATGGCTCTGCTCCCCTTCTCCCAACCTCGCGGAGAAGGGTTAGGGGATGAGGGCATGTAAAGGTGACATGCTCTCACCGAAGTTTACCTGTACAAACTCGATATCTGGGTTTTCCGTAGCCCATGCAGGCACCTTTGAGTCATCTCACTGCGGTTTTAACTATTTTTAACCATCCAGAAGAAAAGATTGGCCAGTCAGCTAGATAGAACTTACTTTTGATAGGTCACCGCCGCAAATGAGAACACAAAACTTGACTCAAGTTCAGGCTAAAAATTTGCCTCGCAAAGAAATGTCAGGCTCTGAACCGGCTCTAGCTCAACAGACTTTTAATCACTCTTTTATTTAGTCAAATTCAACTGTCAGGAACAATCATAAAAGTAATGATTTAATAACATTTATACTGGTAAAAAGCATTACAAGTTAGAAGGCTGAATGGCTTATTATAACGGCATCAAAGAGCTAATCTTAAGAAATTATTTAATCGTTTGATCTGAACAAATTAGATGTTTGTTTTTATTTAAGCTGGTGCTCACAAGTAAAAGAAGACACCTCTCTAATTAGGAGGAACCATTGGGAATGTTTTGGTATTTTTGCCCCCTGAAAACTCAGGAGGTTTAACGGTGTTTGATTTTCCTGTTCTGGGCTAACGTTTCCAGCAGGCGCGTTGCTCATCTTCGGTATTAGGCCAGGTCTAGCTTATGGCACATGGTATTACAAGCTACTGCAACCAATGCGAGGACTGTATACCTCAATGTCCTCAGGATGCGATTAAACGGGAGGGCGCTGTTCTCTGGATTGACCCTACCCTGTGTAACGACTGTGTTGGTTATGCCCCTGAACCGCAATGTGTGACGAACTGTCCGATTGAGCATCCACCCGTGCCCTTACAAGCTAAAAAGGGGCGTTGCCGCACCACTAGTCGCACTCTTCCAAGTCCTAGCCTGTTTGCTAATACTCGAAGCAGCCGCTTTGCTTCTGCAATTGTCGTCTGGGAAGCCTGTAACATTTTGGCCCAGCGGCAGTCTCTGCCTTGGAAGCTAGATGCCACGGGTCAGCTTTACTATGAGCGCCAGGTTGGCAGTGGACGAGGAAGGCTCACCTTTCGTCTGGGAAAAACCTTTGCTTCCGAAGATTCTGGGATTCTGGATGGTGCGATCGCTCAAGCAGAGCTAGCGAGTTGGGATGTGCGAGCGGCTTGCCTGCATCTGATTTACGCCGCCCACGCGATCGCCCTGGATCAACCCTGGCAGCAGGAATTTATCATCAGCGATCGCCAAATTGAAGACTACCTAGGACTGGGCAAACGCAAAGACCTGAGCAAACTGGCAAAGCTCACCCTGATTAAAGACCTGGTGCAACAACCTTGTAAGCTACAGTTGGATATCCATTGGTTTCAGCAAGGTCGTGTGCCAGGCTTTTTGTTAGAGCGCAGCCAATTGTGGCATTTGCTAGAAATTCAACATCACTTCCAGGAAGATGACCAGGGCTGTCGGCACCTAGTTGGGTTGACCATTAGAGTCAAGGCAGGGGATTGGGCCAGATACTTTCTCAATCAGCAGGGAGTTCAAGAAGGCACCGCCTTTTACCAATACAGCAGTTTGCCCAAGTCACTCCTGTGGACGGTAACCAGCCTTTGGCAGCAGCATGAAGGGGCCTGTCGTATGCTGCTATGGCTATTGTTTAAAGTCAAAATGGGGAGTGAGCAGCGCCTGACGATACCAACGCTAATGCGCATTGCCTACGGTGAGACCAGGGTATTGCAAGCAACAACTCACCGAGAAGAGCGAAAGCGATTGCTTCGGGCATTTGAAAGTGATTTAGAAGTGCTGAACCACTACGGAATGAAGCCCGTTTTTGATCCAGTGACTTACCCACCCGAAATTCAACCCCTCTGGGCGAAATTGGCCGATCTCCCGGATGATGCAGAGGCAGCTTTGGAGTTTTGGACAAAGGATGGTAGTAGTGATCGGCGTTTGACAGATGCCGGGCCTCGGAACAAGTGGAGTCGCTTAATGCAAGCGCGCCTTTTATGTTTTGAGCTACCCTCTGATTGGGAAAGCCAATCTGCTCAGGCTGCTAAGAAAAAGGTGCGCAAATCTCAGCGCCAAGAAGTTATCCATACTTCGGTTGATAAATCTGCTTATAGTCGATCGCGCCTTTCGGGTGAGCAAATCAGCACGGCCAGACGGCGATTGCAGCTCAGCCAGCGGGCATTAGCCAACCACCTGGGAAAAAGTCAAAGCTGGGTCAGAGATATTGAAAAGGGGCGTTTGCAGGTGAGTTTGAAAGATCAACAACTGTTATTGAAGGTGTTAAGAGTTGCTTTATAGATAACTGGGCGCAGTTAAATTGAAGATAGTTTCGAAGATAGAGGGGGTGGAACCCTTTACCTGGCGGTTAGCTGGAGGCGAGATCCCATCTTTTCTTTTTACAATTTACTAGTAGACGGAGGCATCAGTCTGCCTGCCCTCACCCCTATCCCCTTTTCCTGCCCCGCAGTTTTGTCTTTTTTGGGGGTTATCTGATGCTGCTTATATCTATGATTTTTAAACCTGACTTTACTCAGAATCCTTTATTGGAGGAACGCCCTCCTCCAATAGGGCTTCTAGCTCGCTCAGCAAAGCCCGAGCTTGGGGCCATCGTTGCGGGTCTTCCCATAACTTTGCCTTCACTAGCCGTCGATAGAGATTTGTGACTGTTGCTTTAGGGGATTGAGACTCTGACTGCAATCTGACTGTTTGAACGTAAGAGCGAATCTGATTGAGTGAAAAGTTCTCCTCGATCGCCTGATTGAGCAAAGCCTGGCGCTGGCTTTTATCTTTGAGACGCGCAATCGCCAAGGCCTTAGTGTAAGCAATTTTGCCGCCGCGAATCGCATCTAAAATCTCTTTAGGCAAGTTCAGCAAGGGGAGTCGATTACAAGTAAATGAGAGCCAGCTCATTAGCCCTAAATCTTGAAAAACAGACTGAATCTTTTGCGCTTGCTCCGCTCTGAAATTAGGAATGACGTTATTCCTAAGTGTGCCTTGCTTATCAAAAGTATTTTTCATTTGGTAAAGCAAGGCTGGAATTGCTTCTACAGGCAGCTTTAGCTTAGCGGCGAGGAGTTGTAATACACCCTCTGTTTCCTCAATTGGGTTCAGATCCTCTCGTTGCAGATTTTCAATCAGCGCTAATTGAATCGCCTCTTCATCATTGAGTTGCCGAATAACAGCAGGAACCTCAGATAAACCTAGCTTCAGAGCCGCTCGATAGCGCCTTTCACCTGCTACGAGTTCATACTGATTCGCCTTCAGTGGACGCACTAGCAATGGCTCTAAAATGCCATGCTGCGCGATCGAATTGGCTAACTGGTCTAGTTTTTCTGGATCAAAATAATGACGTGGCTGCTCCCGTGTCTTGATAGATTTCAATGAAATCCATCGAGCAACATCTTTTGTCTCTCGCCTGGTAGATTGCATCATTACGACCTCCGGTATCCCGATAAAACTCAATCGTCAACCAAGCGATCGCCACTCCACAGCACCTGTGACGCCACCATAGGGGGTTAACACTTCAAGACCAATAGACTTCAACTAAACTTTTCAGCAGCCTCAGACATAACGTATCTGTCCTACTGTACTAGCTGTTTTTCCTACCCTTGAAAGCATCAGTCAGGAGAGACAGCCTATTGATTTTAGAAAAGGGGCTAGGGGTTATCCCCCCTTAGTCACAGCACTACGTCTCTTCTAGCCCCAAAGCCATCTTTTTGGCGTTTAACCCTGTCTCACTAATTGCTTACATCACTTCTTTGCTTATATCAGATGTTCTGAGTCAACCAGCGGATTTTGTTCCTAAACAAATTGATTAGCTCCATTAAGGTTGCACTCATTGCTTCAAACTCTTACCTATACCGAATTCAAGTAAAAGGTGGAGTCAGGGTATTAGTATTCTCTGGCTTAAAAATGAGTCCTTATGGGGTAGGGAGCTAGCATTCTCAACAGAAATTTCTTGGGTGCCTGTCACTTTAGCCCTCACCCTTTTCTGGTATGCCCGGATTGCTCTAATCCCTCTCTCAATTTGGGAGGGGGACTTTGAGATGGCTCGGCTCCCCTTTTCCCAAGTTGGGAGAAGAAGCCAGGGGATGAGGACCTGCACAGGTGGCGTGCTCTCAATTTCTCCGGCGTGTCTGTCGTCGCAGATCCGCGATCGAAATTCTCACAAAAGACAAATCATAGAAACAGAACTTCGATCAATCAGTTAAAAGATTAAACCAGAACAGATCGAGGTATCATATTTGTCAACTCAAATCTTTCTAGGTTTATGACTCTGCCGAGCATTTTGAAAAAGATGTGTAAGAGCTGTATTGTAGAACGATTTAAAAATGATTAGTCATGCTGGTGGTCAAGGCAAAATCAGAATAGCAGGTTTAATCCAATAATTATTTGAGGAATATTTAAATTTTTCATTCTGACTAAAATAAATCTGTTAAATAGGTTTCAAAAAAGTAAGTAACGAGGAGAAAATCTTTCTAAAACAGTAAATTTTATTAAAATTAGCTGATTATTCCTAAACTATTAAGACATCCTTTGATGGTTTCAAATGAACAAAAATAATATGATTCGCATATTAATAATAATTACACACATTCAATAATTCTCTTGTTGAAAAGGCTTATTTGTGGATTAGTCCATAGAGATAAGTATACGTTTTTTGATGTGACTTTGGTCTTATTAAAAATGCTCTAATAATAGTTTCTGAACGAAAAGATAAGCTCATTGACAACTTTAAATTGATTAAGAAACTATGGCCTATACAATTAGCAAGCTTTGCAACCAATGTGATGAGTGCTTACCTCAATGCCCAACAGGCGCTATCAAGCAAGATGGTAAAAAGCTTTGGATTGATCCAATGTTATGCAATAACTGCGAGGGCTTTTATGATCAACCTTTATGTGCATCACTCTGCTTAAGTGATGCACCAGTGCCTTTGCAGGCAAAAAAGGGACGCTGTCGGATTGATACCAAGGCCAACACCAGCCTCCAGTTATTTTCTAATAGGGAAACTCACTCTTTTGCCTCTGCAATTGTGATTTGGGAAGCCTGTAATGTGTTAACCCAGCGACAGTCTTTACCGTGGCAACTGGATCCGTCTGGTCATCTTTACTATCAGCGGCAAGTCGGTGGCGGAAGAGGCGAAGTTACACTTGTCGTCACCGATACTCCTGCCTTAGGGTTACCCATAGCTCTGAGCGGGGAAGCCGCTGAAACTGTTATCACAAGCTGGGATATACGGGCAGCATGTTTACATCTGATTTATGCTGCCCATGCGGCTTCTTTAGAGTGCGCTTGGGAACAGACATTTACAATCAGCGATCGAGAAATTTCTGATTATCTCGGATTGGGCAAGCGCAAAGACTTGAGTAAACTAGCAAAACTAACCTTAATTAAAACTTTGGCCGAACAACCTTGCCAACTTCTCGTCACTGTTGACTGGTCAACTAAAGGAAGGTTCAAGCATATCCAACTTCCCCAGAGTCCTGTATGGCACTTGGTTGAAACGCAGCATCACTTTCAGGAAGATGATAGGGGGTGTAGGCATTTGACAGGTTTGACCTTTGTGATCAAAGCGGGGGCTTGGGCACAGTTTTTCTTAAATCGACAGGGTTCTAGGGAAGGCACAACGTTTTATCAATATGGAATATTGCCAAAGTCTTTGTTGATGCAGGTGATGAGTCGCTGGCAACAACATGAAGGGGGTGTTCGGATGATGCTATGGCTGCTATTCAAAACCCGTATGGGAGTTCAACAGCGGATTATGGTATCGACGTTGATGCGCATTGCCTATGGAGAGCAGCGGTTGAGTAAGGCTACTGCCCAACGCGAAGAGCGCAAGCGCTTGTTACGTTCATTTGAAAGCGATTTAGAGGTGCTGAATCACTACGGATTGAAACCCGTTTTTGATCCAGTGACTTATCCGCCCGAGATTCAACCCCTCTGGGCGAAATTGGCCGATCTCCCCGATGATGCAGAGGCGGCTTTGGAGTTTTGGACAAAGGATGGTAGCCAGGGACATCGTCTAACCGATGCAGCCCCACGGGATAAGTGGCCTCGGCTAATGCAAGCGCGCTTTTTATGTTTTGAGTTACCAGAAGATTGGAAAAACCCATCAACTCCAGTCGCTCAGGGAAAGCTGAGCAAAAGCACACGCAAGGAGGTTTCTCACACGTCTATTGATAAGCCGAGTCAGGGGCGATCGCGCCTTTCGGGTGAGCAGATCAGCACGGCCAGACGGCGATTGCAGCTCAGCCAGCGGGCATTAGCCAACCACCTGGGAAAAAGTCAAAGCTGGGTCAGAGATATTGAGAAGGGCCGTTTGCAGGTGAGTTTGAGAGATCAACAACTGTTATTAAAGGTGTTGGGTGAGGTTCTGTAAGCCGGTAATGATGTACAATTTCTAAACCTGTACCATTCTGGACTTTGGAGGCGTGGTGAGCTTGTGGGACGATCAGCGATTTTGGATAGCAGAAGCCCCGCCACACCAAAGGGTTAGTCATATATCTATCGTATTCTCTATTTTAGGCGGTATCGCTGTCGCGATGCGGGTCAAAGCACCCTTGGCATTCATGAATCAGAATACTTCGGACAGTTTTTGTGAAAATGCTGAAAACTCTTGCCACGGGGTCAGATTTAGCCCTCACCCTAAATCCCTCTCCCAAACAGGGAGAGGGACTTTAACTTGGCTCCCCTTCTCGCAACCAGGGAAAAGGAGCATAGCCCTGACGGGCATTCGAGTAGGGGGATGAGGGAGGTTTGGCACAAAAGTGTTCGGACTATTGAAATCGGTGTAATAGGGTCTTTTTGACCTTGGTTTTTATCCCCTGTCCATGGCTATCTCAATAGTGGCGCGGGGTATAAACCCACTGCTTTCCGTTGCTTTGCTGCACTATCCGAGTCTGGCTCGACCCAATCAAAATCACTGTGCGCATATCCGCGTCTTCTGTGACTAGCTGCACCAAAGGTTTAACCGTGACAGTTTGCCCGGGTCGCCCCAGGTTTCGGGCGAGAACGACGGGGGTTTGGGGCGATCGCCACTGCAATAACAAAGTTCTGGCTTGCTCTAACTGCCAGGTGCGTTGTTGAGAGAGGGGATTGTAGATCGCGATCGCAAAATCGGCTTGGGCGGCGGCTGTAAGCCGCTGCGCGATGACTTCCCAGGGTTTGAGAATATTTGAGAGCGAAATCACACAAAAATCGTGCCCTAGGGGTGCGCCAATCTGGGCCGCTGCTGCCTGCATCGCCGAAATGCCGGGACAAACTTGAATCTCAACATCTTGCCAAGCTGGCTGTGCTTCTTGATCGAGAACCTCAAACAGAGCCGCCGCCATGCCATAAATACCTGGATCGCCGGAAGACATCAACACAACAGAGCGGCCAGTTGCCGCTAAATCCAGCGCCTGGCGTGCCCGATCTAACTCAACGCGGTTGTCTGACTCATGCCGTTGGGTGTGGGGCAGTCGCCAGGGTTCTGCCAGATCTAGGTAGGTTTTGTAGCCAACCCAGTCTGATGCGGTTTGCAGAATCGTTTTGACCTCTGGTGAAAGCCAAGCTGAGGAACCAGGGCCTATGCCGACGATCGCCAGTTTTTTAGAGTTTGGCTGCGGTTCTGATGGGTTCAATTGGTTATCACAATAATAGACGAGGCAATCCCTGCCCGGCTGGCAATCCAAGCATTCCTGTTGCTCAGCATCGAATGAAACATCTGTCTTAGAAATGACCCGGATGGTTAGTTCCCCCTCTGTCGCAAAGGGAAGTCGGCTATTTTCTAGCCAGGGTGCCTGGCCAACCAGTCGTACAGTCGCCCCCGCCAGCAGGTCTGCAATAAAGGATTTGGCATCGTCAGGGTTAGCCAGCCGATAGCCAGGAGGGGGAGCCAGCAGGGCTGTTTGAAAGCGTAAATCGCCACTGGTGGTAATGGCCGCCACAATCTGCAGCCCAGCAGCAACTTGGCGGGCCAGGTCATTGGCTCCCTGTAATCCTCCCAGTAGGGGCACCACTGCACTGCCATCTTCCGCGATCGCCAAAACGGGTGGCTCCTGCCATTTACTATTCAGTAGTGGCGCTAGGGTGCGAATTAAAATACCAGCGGCGCACACGCCCAAAATCGGGATTCCTGCTTGAAATAATTGCCGCAGGGTCTCTCCAAAGTGGATGTAGGAGATATCGACCCCAGTGGTGCGCCCCTTCAAGCCATAGAGAATCGCATCGGGCAAACTTGCCATCACTTTACGGGCTAGGGGCACCCCACCCTGGCTAAGAACCACGACTGCAATTGTCATTCCTACAATAGGCCTCGATAACGAATAAAAACCAGAATCGCAGCCCAGGAACCCAGGGCAACCTTAACCGCCACCAAAATGTTGAGAATTGGAATCACCCCACCACTAACAAAGGAGCCAGGAGTGCCGAGAGGAGGTTCTATCCCAACCAGCGTGAGCAGTGCCAGAATAATAAAGACCAACACCGAAACCTTTTCCCACAAGGCTGCCCGCCAGCGTTGATAAATGGCTTGCATCCACTCGGAGGGGGCCGTGATCGCTACTAGGCCGATCGCAGTGCCACCTGCAACTCCAGCGGCAAACCCACCGCCAGGGCTGAGATGCCCGCGAATGGCCAACTCGATGCTGACCAAGGCCGTGATCATGGCCCCTAAACGAGCTAGCACAATCGAAGGTGAATCGGTCACTTGATAGATTTTGCCAAAGGGCTTCTCGTTAGCCAGTAGAAAATAGGCACCTAGAATCGCAATGGTAAAGACCACTACCTCAAAAATCGTATCGTAAAGGCGGTTTCTAAAGATAATGCCCGCTACCGCATTCGGCACACCAGTATCTTTGACGATCGCTTCTACAATAGAAATATCTGACAACTCTAGAGATTGTGTTGGGATTAGCAAAAACTTAATCACCAAAACAATCCCTGCGACCATATAGACCCACTTCATCCACTGCATCAATGTACCTCCTCCTGCTCCGACACTGACACATAGGTCACGCGACTAACGGATGATAGGCCCTCGACTTGCATCATCTCATAGAGCGGCTGAATACGGGTTTCGGTATGGTAGTACGCTTCGTCAACTTGGCTATCTTGAGTGACCTCGGCTAACTCCTTTCTCTCTGATATCTTTGCCTCTGAGCGATCGCAACCCACGCAGGTAGCATGAATTTCTTTCGTCATCAAGGCCTGTCGGAGGGCATCCTGATCAGGGTAGGGAACTAGCTCAAGCCGTAGATAGTGCTGGCTCAACTGATTGTTGAGTTCCGCAAGTAGGCGTCTGAACGTAGTCGGTGAGTCGGGGTGAACTGCTTGCGACTCGGCCATGGTCTCTGAGGAGGAAGAGGAAGAGAATGCCACATCGTCCTTTAATACGCCTAACCGCATTACCAGGGAAGAGCGCACGGCCACTGCATAGAGGGTAATGGCCAGCATTGTTCCCACCAGAGCCTCGGTCAGGGAGACATCAGCAGCTCCTAAAACAGCATACACTAGGGCGGCGATCGCCCCAAAAATACCGCGAATCACCAAGGCGTGGTAAGGGTTTACCTGAAAAACCAGGATACAGGCTGTCAGCGGCAGAAGAGCCGTAATTCCGTAGAGATAAAGGTCATTCATGGGAGACTTTTCCACGACTCGAACAGTAGGCCAAAACATACCCCAACACCGTATTCCAGATGGCCAGGGAAATGATGGCTAAAATCAGCAGAGGATACTCACTTGGGATTTTTAATAACAACCCCAAAATAATACTCATCGATCCCAGCGTATCGGCTACGGAGAGACCATGGAGTTTAAACAAAACAGAACGATGGCCAATCAGAGGCAGTGTTCCCCAAAACCAAAACAAGATTCCAATACTGATACAGCCATAGCTGAAGATATCACTCATAATTTGTTGCTGCATCATTCATGCGCTTAATCAATTGGGCTAATAACATTAGTGCTGCATTGCCGACACTCAGGATAATGACACCAACCACACCAATCATCCAGTCATCCCGCAAAACGGCGACAACAAGAATCATAATTGATGTCTTAGTAGCGATGCTGGCAAAGGCCAACAGCTTTTGCCAGATATCATCATCTTGCCAGGCTTCATAAATTGGTATCAGCAGTGCTAGGAGCATCATGCCTAACACTATATTCATGACCGTTGCCTCCGTATTACTCGATGAACTTCATACCAGCCATTTTCGTGATATTTCAAAACAATTGTTTTGGGAGTAAAAGTAATCAAAAATATATCCAAAAAAATTAGCCCAGGAGTGCGTCCAGGTTTAACCCGTTCCATCGTAACGGCCTCCTGCGTATGGGGCCGCAGGATTATTTCAACAGCCTCAATGTAGGCCTGGGGAATCGCTACTACAATTTCACCCAAGGCCCGCAGCCAGTCTTTTAAAGCACCAGGGGTGGTTCTGCTGCGGGGTAGGAGCAGCGCTACGCTCACGCCAATGATTAGATTCGCCAGACTCAAATCAGCCGTAAGTAAAAACCAGATAGCCAGCCGCAAGATGAGATTGAGATATCCAGTCATATCCGCACCGTCCAAAAAAGCATCAACAACACCAGACTCATTACCCCGATCAGATGCTCCAGTCGTTCCAGCCCATGGGGCAGGTGAATATTTGACCGCCGTACCACCAGAAGATAGATGAGCCAGCCCACTACTACGATCGCCATAGCCTTAACCAGATTCGCCAGGGTATAAGTGTCGTAGTTCCAGGCACTCGCTACCAGCAGGGTAACGCTTAACAGGGTAACTGCCCACCAAAACCCGGCCCCCAATGTCTCCTTGAAGTCAACTGCCTGCATTCGTTGCTGCGGCAAGAAAATGAATTTAGCGTAGACGATCGCGGTGCCCACGGCAGCCAGAGTCATCATCCCGCTTTGCCAGGGTAACAAGCTCTTCAGCGTCAGCGCCTTTGCCCCAAAGCCCACCAGCAAAGGTAAGCCAGAGATAGATAAACCCGCGATCGCCAGGGGTAGCCACAGAGTTATTGGCATTGGCTGCTGCCGAAGCTGCTGAAGGTCACGGCTAGGCAAAGCACCCACTGTCAGAAATAGCGTTGCCTTGGCCAGACCATGGGCCAGGGCATAAACGCCGCTGACCTCAGGGGCGACCAAAATCCAACCTAGTTGAGAAACAGTGCTAGAGGCCAAAATTCGTTTTGTATCCGACTCAAAAATGGCGTAGGTCACCCCCAAAAAGGCTGCTCCTATCCCAAACCAGCGAAAGAGCGGGGGAACCTCCCCAGCCATCAAAGCACACCGCACCAGGGCAAAAACACCTGTTTTCACCACAACCCCTGAAAGCAGCGCCGATACAGACGTCGCTGCCTGGGAGTGGGTAAATGGTAACCACAGACCCGAGACAAACACGCCTCCCTTCGTCATTAAGCCTAAAAAAATCAGGGCGATCGCATCCGGTGGAGCCGACCACAGGCCTGTAAAACTAAAGGAATGGTGGGTCTGATAAACCAGCCCGGCTCCTACCAGATAAAACAGCATGGCCGTATTACTGACAAACAAATAGCGCAGGGCCACCCAAATCGAGCGATCAGTCCGGGGATAGGCAATTAAAAGAAAGGTGGCAATACTAATAACTTCCAGGGCGACATAGAGACTGATGAAATCAGCACAGATAAAAACCGCATTGACACTACTATGCAAAATAACCATTTGCATATAGAAAAAAGCCGCTCTACCGCTTTGCCAGCAAGAGAGAAGCACGGCGAATGTCACCATAGCATTGGTCAGAATGAAATACCCACTAAGTGAATCGACCACTAAGGTCACACCAAAGCTATCCAGCAGTTGCAGGGTAAGGGGAGCCACTGGAGCCGCCAGCACCCACGCCCCATAGGCGGTTGACATCAGCGCCACTGCCACCGCCAGGTAGCGAGCCAAGCGGGGAATCAGGTAAATGATGAACCCGGTAAATAGAGACAGCGCAATCCAGGTGATTGTCAGATTACTCATGGCTAGTTATTATTCTCAATGTCGTTGCTTTCTAGAGTGGGGTTATCCCGTGCTAGCTTCATGACGCCCACCAGCATCAATGCCTGAATCGAAAACCCAATCACAATAGCGGTCAGAATGACAGCCTGGGGAACCGGATCGGCATAGTTGCCCTTTGGCACTCCGGAAACAATGGGCGTAAACAACCCTTCCCGTGATGCAATCAGCACATAGTAAGCAATGACTCCCGTACTCATCACATCCATGGCGATGATTTTCATCATCAGATTTTTCTTCAGAATAATGCCGAAGAATCCGCATCCAATGGTGATTAGTATGTAGGCTTCTAACATAGAAATGACTAGGTAAGGAATTGATGCAACCTAGCAAAAATCTGCTGACAGAGCATCAGGGCACTATGGCGGAAATCAGACAACTGTTCAAGCACTTAAATCACACAGGTCATAAAAAGGCTTCTCTCTGAGGGAGGGCTGCCCCCTTGTTTCAGGGGCGGTTGCCTGTTGAATTCCCCGTGGCGGCACTAGCTGAATCATGAATCTACTTTAGCGGCTTCTAGGCCCTTGCCATCTTTACGCTGAATTTGCTCAAGTGCTCGATATAGGGCTTCTGTGCGATCGCTCAATAGATGTTCTGGTGTAATCAACTCAAATAGACCTAGGCGCTCCAGCCGCTTCTGAATTTTGGCGCTGGCTCCAACCATATAAATCTGCAAGCCTTTGTCATAGGCATCGCGAATGGCATTTTCAATCGCTAGAGATGCCGTCACCCCCAATAGGGGAACATCCCTCAAATCCATCACCAGAGCATCGGCTTCCTTCATGGCATTGTGTTCACGGGCGATCGCCTTAGAGAGGCCAAAAATCATTGGGCCACTCAGGTAAAACAACAGCACCCGGCCCTTGCCCTGCTCCAAAAGCTGCTTCTCTGTTTCGCTTAACCGCACATCATCGTCGGTGTCGGTAATCAACTTCACCGCCTGAGATTGCAGGCTGCTTAACCGCTCAATAGTAAGCACATTGGCAATAAACACGCCGACGCCCACGGCCACAATTAAATCAACAAAGACCGTCAGCAGCAAAACCCCGTACATAATCAGAGACCCTTTCAGGGAAACCTTATGCGATCGCTTCAAAAAGCTCCAATCTAAAATATCGATACCCACCTTTAAGGCAATCCCCGCCAGCACAGCCATAGGAATAGGTTTGGTCAACCCAGCGGCACCCAACACGATCACTAACAAAATCAAAGCCCGTACCAAGCCCGAAACCGCTGTTCTGGCCCCTGTTTGGATATTCACCACCGTGCCCATCGTGGCACCCGCACCCGGTAATCCCCCGCAAATTCCTGCAAGGATGTTGCCAATCCCCTGACCAATGAGTTCCTTATCTGACTGGTGCTCGGTGCGCGTCAAACTGTCAGCAATCACCGCTGTCAGCAGCGTATCAATACAGCCCAACATCCCTAACATCACGGCATCGACAAACATAGTAGTCAACTGCCCTGGGGTAAAAGTCGGCAGGCGAAACACCGGCAACCCCACCGGAATATCTCCTAAATCCCCAATCCGGCGAATCGGCAAATCTCCAAATACAGTCAGAGACACTGCAGTGCCGAGGATAAGAGCGATTAATTGGGGGGGCACAATACGCCGCCACTTCTTAGGCATGAGGAAAATGATGGCCAGAGTTAGCCCCCCTAAAATAACCTCCGGCGGATTGGCATTTCCAATCAATTGGGGTAAGGCTCCAACCGTTCCTAAAACACCACCCCTAGGGGCCGCCTGCCCTAAGAATGGAGCAATTTGTAGAATAATCAGAATTACGCCAATGCCCGACATAAAGCCAGAAATCACACTGTAGGGCATCAGGGTAATGTACTTACCCAGTCTGAAAATGCCAAAAATTATCTGAAATAAACCCGCCAGCATCACCACCGTAAATGCCATTGCCAGACCATTTTCAGGATCCTGTGCGGTCAAACTGGCCACAATGGTTGTCATCACAACGGTCATCGGACCAGTGGGTTCAGAAATGAGCGTTGGAGTTCCCCCAAACAGGGCCGCAAAAAAACCGACACAAACGGCTCCATAAAGACCGGCGATTGGCCCTGCTCCAGAGGCTACACCAAAGGCCAGCGCCAGCGGCAATGAAACAATGGCAGCGGTAACTCCACCAAAAATATCGCCACGAAGATTGTTCAACCGAATCAGATTAGTAATTGTCATCAATTATCAACCCTTGATAAAACTTGATCTAAGTCCAGAATGACCGTCTTATCTGTGAGAAGATAACCCGTTTCGAGCGAAATCTGGTTTAACTGAAATGAGTGGGTTCTATCCCCTCAATCATCGAACCTCGCTTTGATTCAACGCCGTGCTATCTCACAGTTAACTTCATGTCTAAGCGACATTGAAACAGATTTTCCCAACTGCAAAAATGCTGCAAACCAGCATGGGAGAATCACCACGCTGAATTTATTCCTATCTTTGCCAGAGTAAGAACTGTAACAGGGTGAGCTTACAAACCTCAATTAAGTCTTGTAAGCATAAGAGGGAGAGCAGGCTAATCGCAAACGATATAGGGGAAGCATTGCTTCACTCCATTCGCTGCCAGAAGGTTCAGGGAAAAACCATCAACCAATTAGCCCGACAACCTACGATAAATAGCAACACTTATTGATTCGCGAACCATACATAGAAGCAACTTAATTGCAGACAAGCAAGACACTTGCGTAAAGCACATCTATGCAACTGTACTGATTCCCTAAGTTCAATCAGAGCGCTACATTAATTCTTCCATCATTCAACACTTGAATGATGGAAAAAATCTGTCGTATTCCTTCTCAAATTACTACAAATTTGAGACCAATATTTCCTGGATTTAACCAAAATCCCGCTTTGATTCATCGAAAAGTTTTTGCTTTTCAATAGAGATTTCTGCTGCTTTAATGCAAGTGATAGAAGTGATGAGGCTAACTCATCATTCCATCCTGTGGCTGAATCTTGTGCATTGGCGCAAGGGTAACTTCAGAGAGTGTTTGAACCATGTCTAGCGGTGAACACTAGGATGCTATGAGCCACATCTGCCCGCGGACCGAAACCAGCAGGAGCCTTGTATGGCCGTCTCTATGGGAAACAGGGCGGTCGCGAGTCAAAGGGCCTGAGAGCACGCCATCTTTGCAGACCCTCATCCCCCGGCCCCTACTCTCAGGTTAGAAAAAGGAGCACCGAGCCATCTCAAGGTCCCTCTCCCGATTTGGGCTACCGTTTCTCATTCATGCTCAACACATTAAGGGAGCCGCCTTCGAGGATAACGGCTGCAAAAAAGGAGCGGCATTCTACGAGGCAATCTGTGAACGTCAGTCCGTCAACATTCGCCACATTAGCCAGGACTGGCCAGAGCAAAGGGGGGACTACCGTTTTTTGGCAATGAGCAGATCCGTGTGAGCGCATTAGTAGGCAGTGTGTCCAGCCATTGTCAAACCCAGGTGCAAGAGCGTCATGTATTATCGATCAGTGATACCAGCGAGATTAACTACAAGCGCAGATTGGACGCATTGATAGAGAGGGCCTGTGAGTCTTGGGCAATGACCGAGACCTCGGGCTGAAACCGAAACGATCTATCCCAGGGCTGTGCAAATAGCCGCCCGGTATGGAAAGTGAAGCCTGTGAAGGCAACAATTAGGGATTGTGATTTTTAAGAAAGCGATCGGTCTCAAGCTGAACTTGGTTTAGTATAACGGAGTTTTGCCGCAGGAGGGTTGTTTTGTGTGATTCGCTCCTTTTCTGTGATTGTGCCAGTGCTGAATAAAGAGAATGAAATTATTCGCACGTTGGAAAGTATCGAAGCTAGTATCACCTACTTTCAACATCACTATCGGGGTGAGGCGGTCGCCGCAGAAGTTGTGGTGGTGAATGAGGGGTCGAGCGATCGCACCTTAGAACGGGTCACGCATTTTGCTCAGCACAAACCCCATTACCAAATCATTAGCCATTTCAAAAGTTTGGGGATTGGCTCTGCTCGCAATACAGGTGCCAAGGTCGCCAGGGGAGATGTGCTCTTCTTTTTTGATGGCGATGACCTGATGTTTCCGCCCCATATTTATCTCTGCTTTCGTGTCTTGAACCATCACCCCACCCGTGGGGCTGAATCTACCTTTCCCTTAGAGTGTGCTCATGGCATTGAACCCATCACCTTACCGCCAACCCCTGTAGCCATGATCCGAACGGGTGCCTGCATTCAAGAATCCCTCCACCCCGGTTGGAAGCAAGCGGTGGAAAATACCATCATGCAGAATTTTGCCATTCGGCGGGAATGTCACGAGTTCATTGAAGGGTTTCCAGAATCGCCTGTCTATAAGCAACTGCGCTGCTGTGAAGATATTGCCTATAATTTTTGGGCTGTCCGGTTTTTTAAGCTTTACCAAATTCGCCTGGAAACCGTTGAGTATATTCGCTATCCGGGCAATGCTTTAGATCGACAACTCAAAAAATTTCAAACTCCTCCCGAGGAGTATCAGGATGATTCCCCACCGGAGCAGCAGGTGTTACGACAACTGCGCCTCCAGATTGAGCGAGAGCAGTTGACCTATCTGTTGAATAAGTTTAAGCACCAAGCAGCCAGTCCTGAGTTTTTAGTGCTACTGAATCCTATTGCTCTGGCCAATGAATATCTCACCCGGCAGGATTATGAGGCTGCGATCGCCGTGGCTGAGCAGGGTTTGATCCACGAACCTCACTGGCGGGCTGAGCTGGTGAATCTCTTAGCCGTTGCCTACAACAATCTAGGATCCACTTATCAACAGCAAAAGCAGTATGGGGCCGCAGCAGATTGCTTTCAACGGGCGATCGCCAACAATCCTCAAATCGCGCCAACCGACCTGGCGCGGGTTTGCTTCAATGCCGCCATTAGCCTCAAAGAGCAGAACAAATTTGCAGAAGCATTACCTTATCTACAGCGGGCGGTGGAACTAGACCCCTCCTTTACCACTGCCCTTACCGAACTGCCCCGACTACGCTACCAGGCAGACATGGCCCAAGCTGGCTATGTATGGGGCCAACCCCTGCCCCAAATGGATGCTTATCTCAAAGCTTTGGAGCAACTCACAAGTCACCTGACAACACCCCCAATGCAACCTCTCCGGATTCTCCAAATTGGAGGACATGATGGGCAGTTGACCTGCTGGTTAGTAGACCACCTTTTAACGGCAGATACTGCCAAACTTCTCTGCCTTGACCCGTCGCCCCCCGTACCATTGTGGCAGGCTAATCTAGCAAAAACGAGGTTTCCGCATAAGGTCAGAAGCCTGAGTGGGGTGCTCCAAGCCCTGCTGCGATCGCTGGTGCCCAACTCCTACCACCTGATTTGCCTGACTCATCCCACCCACGCCAGTAAACAGATGGAACTGCTTTGCCTGCTATGGGGACTTCTACAGATCGAGGGACTGCTTCTCGTGGAAGTGCCCCTAGAAACCAGCACCCCTGACCCAAAATCGGCACCCCAAACGGCTGTAGAGGCATTTATTCACTTGTTTGCGCCTAGGATTAAGGTACTTGCTCCAGCAGACTGGCTAGTGCTGCAAAAAGTAGCTACCTGACCCGGCAATCGGCTATCTAACTTGCCGTCACTATCCCATGACAACAATAGCCTTAGTGATCCTGTGGTGGAATCAGTTTTTCCCAGGCTGCCTTTGCGGCTTCACTCAAGCGTTGCCCAAAGTCTTCCACTTCCTTAACTACAGACTGCCAGTTGTGCTCAGCCTCTTGTTGAATCTGGTGAATTGACTGCTCAATCCGATCTGGCTCGATCAACTTTGTTTGCTCAACCGCTTCTCGGGCTTGACGCACCGCATTGAGATAGGTTTCACGGGTTAAATCACCAGCAGTCTGAATCTCAGCCAGTGCCCGTTTGCGAATCGCATCAATTAATGCGGCTGTTTCCTGGCGAATCGCATCGGTTTGGGTAGGGGTGGGGGTGATCTCTTCCGCTGGAGGCGAAACGACCATAGAGGATTCGTGATTCGAGGAATCTTGATTTGGGTCTGTCATGACTTACCTCAGAGTTCAGTGAATGGCGAGGCACCAGGCAGACATCGTTTCATGACCTTGCTTGCCTGGTACCTGAACCCGTTTACTTATCAGGATAACTAAGCCGCCTTAGGTTTGGAAAATTGTTGCTCCATTTTCAGCAGCCGCTCAATGCGCTCTTTGGTCGCAGGATGGGTAGCGAACAGGTTTTTTAACCCTTCGCCTGAGAAAGAGTTGATGATCAGCAGCGGACTGAAGGCAGGGTTTGCTTGCAGAGCCATACGTTGTGCGCCCATCTCGAGCTTCTGCAACGCACTGGCCAGGGCACGGGGTTTACCTGTGAGCCGGGCAGCGCCAGCATCCGCCTCGTATTCGCGCGTTCGAGAAAGTGACATCTGGATTAAGCTAGCCGCCAGGGGAGCCAGAAACATTGCTAGCAATAACCCAATCGGATTACCCCCTCGACGGTCGTCGGAGTCACCAAAGGCAACCCCATAGCTGGCCCACTGGGCCATGTAAGCGAGTTGGGAAATCGCCCCGGCGATCGTCGCGGCCACTGCCTGGGTCAGCGTGTCACGATTCATCACATGGCTCAATTCGTGGGCAATGACCCCCTCTAGCTCTTCTTCGCTCAGCAGGTTAACGATTCCTTCGGTAACGGCAACCGCAGCATGTTGGGGGTCACGCCCTGTCGCAAACGCATTGGCGGCCTGACCCGGTACAACATACAGCGCCGGAGTTGGAATGCCTGCCTTTTGGCTTAAACGCTCTAGCATTGCGTGTAATCCAGGTGCTTGCTCACGGCTGATGGGCTGAGCACGATAGGCATTCAAGGCGATCTTGTCTGAAAAGTACCAGGAACCCAGATTCATTACGGCGGCCATGGCAATGCCAATCAAAATGCCACCTGTACCACCAATCACTAGGTAACCAATGCTTACGAGCAGAGCACTCAGTAGGCTGAGTAAGCCGAGCGTTTTGATTTGGTTCATTCGACCTCTCCTTGAGTAACGTGTCTCTTTAAAATTCGTGTCTTGTTTCTGTGGGAGCAGATTGATCGCGATCGCCAAGTGGATCAGTCCCTTGGAGGTTAGGGGGATGGGGGAGTTGTTTCCAGTGAGGGATTCTACCCTTATACTTCGTCCTCACTCTGGTGGCTTTGGCTATATCTCTAACTTTGATGATAGAGAATTTCGCCTTTTTCTCTATGTTATGCAAGTCAGGTTTAGATAAAGGTTAGAAGAAAGCCGAACCCGGATGGACGGCATTGCCCCGCGATCGCATCCTCGATCCTCGAAAGAAACTGCTCAGCCTAGGCTAAAACCTTAGCTCAATTCAGCCGATTCCTGACTTTAATCAAACCTTCGTTACTTTTGATACAGCTTTAGGCAACCGCTGCCCCCTATTACTAACGGAGTAAAGCATCCCTTCCCTAGTGCCACTACGCGGAATTCAAAATGGCAAAACTCAAGGTAAAAAGGCTCGTATATTATCTGCGTTGCTAGGTGCCTGAATCGGCGGGTCGTTTCTGCCATGGTCTACTAGGGTGGTCTGGTTTGTGAATGGATGGGATCTTCTTATGGTTGCAACCTCTCCAACAAGTAAATCGTTTAGCTTAAGTGCTTTTTTGCTGAGTGACGGCCCAGCGGGTTTTCTCCTTAGCTGGGTTGCCGGGTTTGTAGATACATCTGCTTTTATTATTCTCTTTGGTATCTTTACTGCTCACGTTACCGGAAACATCGCCCTGGCAGGTTCTTCCTTTGTCAGTTCTGACACGGAGACTACCATTACGCGGCTACTCATGTTACCTATTTTTATGCTGACCGTGATGCTGGTTTCGCTACTGGCCCGCTACGCCCGGTATCGACAGTGGCCTGTTTTTGCGGTGTTACTGACGGCGGAGGCGATCGCCCTTTCTGTGCTGCTCGTGGTCGGCACCCAACTCTCCCCCGAGCTAATCCTAGATGTGCAGGAGGAGTATATTTTCCCGATTGCGATGGCTGGGGTTGTCGCCATGGCTATTCAAAACGCCATGATGAAAGAAGCCAAAGGGGTTTTCAAGAGCTATATCCCAACCACGGTGATGACCGGTAACACAACCCAACTCTCAATTGATATCGTGCAGTTTTTGTGGGGTCAGTTTGGTGGATCCAGCCCAACTGCCAAGCAGGAGGCAGCAGAGCGAATTAGTCGGGTTTTTCCCACCATTGCTGGGTTTGGTTTGGGCGGTTTTGCCGCCGCTTATTTTGTGCTGGTTTCCGAAACTTGGTGGAGTCTTATTTTCCCTGTTGTCATTATTTCCATACTGGCAATGGCCGCTTATGTTGAGCATTTCCGGAAGGCATCAAGTCGCTTGTCCAATTAAATCTGACAGAAAGCGAATGCTCATTCTTAGACGTTTATTCTCCAAAAAATTCCAATGAATTAAGTTCATTAAGTCATCCGGGCTGCTGATCACGCTAATACCAGGAGAGCCAAGTGATGGAGAAGATAAACTTTAATCACTTTCTTTAATAAATTTATTGAATCGAATGTCACATCTAGCCTTTTTTACCAGGGTACAGGTTCATAACCGGTGGTTGTCATAGAGTCATTGGCTTCTCTTTTCTCGGTGAAGGCTGAAAAACTTTGAACCGAGAGGATTTAGCGGCCATTCTGAAGCTTCCAATAAGACAGGATTGCCATAAAAATCTTTACAATCTTTCAGACAGTTTTTGTGAAAATGCTGAAAACCCTTACCACGCTGTCAGCTTTGGCCCTTACCCGCAATGAGTAGAGAGAAGAGAGGTAAAGGGACTTCAATCTGGTTCCCCTGGCTCGTACATCTAACGTTTTTCTGCTTTTACCCCAACCCTTGTCAACCTGTGTTCATAGAGTTGTTCTAACTTGTACAAACTGGAGAAAATTGATAATGAAGCGAGTGCTGTTTTCAATGATTGTCTGTACGGCTTTGGTCTTCAATTTGTTGATTTCTGGCGGAGCCGAAGCAAAGCCAATGTTTAATCTGCCCTTTCTCGCGGGTGCAAACAATACAGAAAAATTGCCTGCTGAAGAGCTTACCCAACTGCTAGAAACAAAAGTTTTGCCTGAGATTGAAAGTCTGTTGACGCCGGAACAGCGGGAGCAATTTACGCTGGCTTTGGCTGAGGGTAAAAGCTTGCGCAAAGCCTTTAAAGCCATGACTCTGACGCCTGACCAAAAAACTGAGCTAGCAGCCTATTTGAAAAACTCTCTATATGGTAAAGGAGTGCTTGCTAGTCTCACACCGGAGCAAAAGAAGCAGTTCTTTCTGAAGAAGGCAGAAGTTTTTACGCCTACGGCTGACGAAATCGCTGAAAAGATTGGCGGTAAGATGCCGCTGGCCAAAGATACGGGCAATGTGGAATCTCAAGCCTTAACTGACAAAATCGCTGAAAAACTGAAGATGTTTATGAGCAAGGGCACAGGTGTTAAACCTACGCCAGAAGAAATTGGTCAGAAAATCGTTGATAAGAAAAAGTTTGGGCAATCAATGAACCCGATGAAGGCGAAGCCGGTAGGGACACCTACTCCTGAAGAGATTGGTGAGAGAGTGACTGGAAAGATTAAGGCTGCTCAGGAAATGGCTAAACAAAAAGCGGCTGAAATACCCCCTGCTGAGGAAATCGGCGAAAAAATCAATGAAAAAATAGAGATGCTGAAGACCAAAATCGAGGATGCGGCTTCCTAGTGCACGACGGTAGCAATCTCTGGACTCGCCTAAGTCCCCCTTATCCCCCAGCCCTTTCTTCCATCAAGATACTAAGAGAGCTAGATCGAAGCCTCTTTCCAGGTGCAACAATATTTTTGATGTTGATGTCTCTGGCGGCTTGAGTGATGTTATCGGTTTGTCCGCCTAAAACTTTGTCGATGCAAACCCGGGATGGGGTTCGGCTGGATGCGGATGTTTATTATCCTGATGCGGCGGGTCAGTTTCCGGTTTTACTGATGCGGCAACCCTATGGGCGGGCGATCGCCTCTACGGTCGTTTATGCCCATCCCAACTGGTATGCGGCCCAGGGCTACATCGTCGTGATTCAAGATGTGCGGGGGCGAGGTTCTTCTGAGGGCGAGTTTCAGCTTTTTGCCCATGAAGTAGAAGATGGCTACGATGCAGTGAATTGGGCAGCCCAACTACCCCAGAGTAGCGGCAAGGTGGGGATGTATGGGTTTTCTTACCAGGGCATGACCCAACTCTATGCTGCTGTGCAGCGGCCAGAACCGCTGAAGGTGTTGTGCCCTGCAATGGTCGGGTATGACCTTTATAGTGATTGGGCCTACGAAGGGGGTGCCTTTTGTTTACAGGCAAACCTGGCTTGGGCTTTGCAGCTCGCGGCAGAAACCGCTCGTAGAAAGGGAGATAGCAAAGCCTATCAAGCCCTTTATCAGGCGGCTCACCATCTGCCCTTGGAAGAAGAGTGGCCTGCACGCCCCCAAATTTTGAACTGGGCCGCACCGGATTCTTTCTACCACGAATGGTTGGTGCATCCGGTTCGAGATCACTATTGGGAGGTGCTTTCGCCCAGTAACCTGCTGGTGGCTGTCGATATCCCTATGCTTCATATTGGAGGTTGGTACGATACCTTTTTACGGGGTACCCTCAACCTTTATCAGGCAATGGCTGCCCGCAGCCAGCAACGTCAATATCTGCTAGTTGGCCCTTGGAGCCATTTACCCTGGGGGCAGCGGGTTGGGGCTGTTGATTTTGGTGCAACCGCTGTTTCTCCCTGCGATCGCTGGCAAGTTCGCTGGTTTGATCACTTTTTGAAGGGTATCGATACAGGCTTAGAGACGGAGGCTCCCATCCATTTATTTGAGTTGGGGGGCGATCGCTGGTGTGAGTTTGACTTTTGGGAAGTCGCCCAAACCCAGCGCCTTTATCTAGTGAGCAACGGTTTGGCGGCGATCGATCCCAGCGCTGGCGGCCTGGCCCATCACCCATCGCCAGATCTGGCGATAGATACATTAGTGCATGATCCCTGGCGGCCTGTCCCATCCCTAGGAGGTCACGCTAGTTTTCCTGCCGGGTGTTTTGACCGGGCGGCTCTCGATCAACGCAGTGATATTTTGACCTACACGACCGAGGCGTTGCCAGAAGACTGGCATCTGGCAGGAATCATCACCCTGGAATTGACTTGCACCGCAGACGCCCCCAGTTTTGACCTCTGCGCGGTATTGTCGGAGGTTAGGCCTGGTGGCGCAGTGTTCAACCTTTCCCAAGGCTATCGGCGGGTTTTCCCTGGAGAAGCCACCAATCCTCTGAGGGTAGACCTCCAACCGATTTGCGCCTATATTCGTCGAGGCCATCGGTTGCGTTTGAGTCTGAGTGGGGCCTGTTTCCCGGCCTATGCTGTGAATGATGGTACGGGGCAACCTGCTGGGGTAACTCGCCTGATTGACCAGCGTATTATTACAGTCAAGGTGCAGTCAGGGAAGGATTTCACCAGTTGCCTGCTGTTACCACGAGTGAATGCCCTCAGCCCCTAGGCGGGTTGCATCAGTCCTGGTACCAGAAAAATGGGACGCCCTTCGCACAGCCACTTGGGGCTGATCATAGCTACCTTAAGGGCGGTGCTTGCCCAGAAATTGGTCCCTCGGTTGGGCCACATTGCACTTGGGTAACGCCTCCCTCGGTGAGCTGGGGTAGCAGCGCCGGCTCAAGGGGGCGACGACGATTGCGTTGCTCCAGTAGGGGGCGTAAATCGACCAGAGGGGAACCCGGTTGGCGCTGAATCCGGCAGCTTTTGGCAAAGTAATAACCGGTGCCGTCTATCGTCGGCCCCTGCCAGACAGACAGGAGTTGCACTAGATATTCTTGCCCTGACAGAGCTTGAGCCCGGAGTCGCCAGAGATTATTTTCGGGAATTTGAGTGAGACGGGCGATCGCATCGGCCTCAATTTGGCCCATTTCCTGATCGATTTGAATTAACCACTGCTCCGTCTGAGACCAGGGCAACCCCACTAATCGGCGCTCAAAAATTTTGGCCGCTTCCTCTAAAATCCTCTCTCCGCGAGGAGGTTGACGGCCTTCAGGGAATAGGCGAACAACAAAGGCGCTACGGCTAAAGTCTTCAGCCAGCAGACTTGGATACTGGCTTAACCAGGATTGGGTGGTGAAGTAAAGCTGAAACCAACAACTGATAAGAACGTTGACCAGGAACATGATAATCAAATCCTGGCGAACAGGCGGATCGGGAAACCCATAGCTAGGGCCTGACTTAACAAATTTAGGCAGGGCCGCGATTATGGCTGACACCGGTGCCCAGAGGATGAAACTGGCTTCTGTCAAGCGACCGGTCAAACTCCCAAATAGGAACGTGCACACCAGCACCCCTGTTACCCAGGGCGCTAGAAAAATGCCGCCAACCGTCACAATTTCTTTCAGCACCTTTTCCTTATGCATGGCCCAGTGCAGCCCTGGAATGAGAAATACCCAGGCCCCAAAAGAAATGATGATTTGAACCTCAGAGGACTGGGCTAGCCCTGCGATAAACCATGAGTAAACACTAAACCAGACCAGTGCCTGCCAGGAATCCCAGGTTTTTGGCAGAAGATCATTTATCGTCTTTTTCAAAAACTGAAAAAAATCAATAATCCCCAGCGCCGCTAAGAATTTCAGCATTTCATTGGAACAACGGATAGAGTTTTGTCATGCGGAGAAATAAAAGTCCTAAAATCGCCGTAAAACTCAGGGCATTCGCCACAAAGGTAGCATTGAAACGTGGATTCACCTGAATTCCTTGAGTTTGGTTTTTCCATCCCCGATATTTGCCTTCTTCGAGCGGATCCGTCACATTCTGGCTGGGTGCTTTTCCCAGCAAAATTTCTAAATAATTCAGACCTTGCCATTTGAGGAGGAATGTTCCTAGAAATATCAAGAAGCTGAGGAAAATCACGATGGGCGATAGACTCTCAACCCAAAGATTGGGGACAAATTGCTCAAAAAACACAAAGCTAATCACCTGCGTTTTGGCCGCAGGGGGCAAAAATGGCTCAGTAGCAAAGAAAATTAGCCAACCTACACAGGTTGCTAGAAGGTTAAGGGTCGCTGCATAACGCACAGCAACTTTATGCTCTAGCGCTAAGTATTGCCGCAAAACGAAGGATTCGATCGCGATCGCCACCAACAGATACAGCACCTGAAAGGCGATCGCCCGGAGCGGTACCACATCAGAAAACCTGGCTTCGGCAAAGAGGGAGGCAAACATAGCGACCCAGCAGCATGCTCTTAGGGGATGGCGAATAGAGTATCTGTCAACGGGGTCGTTTTTCTGAGTGGGTATTGACTCATGAGATCGCAAGCCAACGGTGACCCCAAAGAATTCAAACCCGCTTGACAGGCCGCTCATTGTTCTAGTTGGGTAGTTTAGTACCCCTATTCTACTGAAGGACTGAAATCAAAATAAAAGATCGGCGGCAATTTTGATCCGTTCTAGGGGCGAAACAGAGCGGGGTAATTGGGGAAGTCGGACAATCGTCTGTTGGGGGAACTGGTTTTGCAAGCTTTGTCCGGGCTGGTACTGATTATGCACCAGATAGTTTTGGGCGATTCCCCTCTGACTTAGAGTGTGGGTTAGTCGTTGCGCCTCAGCGGCGATCGCCGCTTGGGCCTGCACCACGCCAATAAACTCTGTATGAGTCGGATCTGTTAGCTTTTTCTGGGCCTGTATTACCCGTTGGCGTAGGGTGCGTAACCGCCCCATCAGTTCGACCCGACCTAAAACAGACTGATACTTAATCCACAGTTTGAAGATCCAGGCCAGCCAGTCTCCCAAAGCGGTGGGCATCTCCAAAAAGCGGAGCAAATGGCCGGTCGGTGCCATGTCCAAAACAATTAGATCCTGTTCGCCGGTTTCTAACAGTTCCATAACCGTGAGGAGAGAGAGCATTTCGTCAATTCCTGGAAGTGCCTGGTCGATGATTCTCCGCCATCCTTCTGGGGCATAGGCCATTTTAAGCGGGGCATCGTCCTGCTGGGATTCTCCGCTCATCATTGCGGCTAATTCCCACAAATAATCGGCACGAAACTGATCTAACACCAGGGTGGCATCGATTTCTTGCCCGCTCAGGTTAGGGCGAATGGCTTGGGGCGTGTGGCCCAATTCTTGCCCAAAGGCGTCTCCTAAGGAGTGAGCCGGATCGATGGAAGTGACACGAATTTTCTGATCAGGGTGGCGGGTCGCCATCCCCCAGGCGATCGCAGCGGCGACAGTGGTTTTGCCGACACCGCCTTTGCCGCCAACGAGTAATAACCGCCGTCTATGGCAAATAAAATCACCCAGCCCAGGGGGGATTGGTGCCAGAATCGCAGGCTGGGGAGGAGCCATACTAAGGGCGCATGTCTGTGCTAGCCCGATCTGAGGCACCAGTTGATCGAGGGCTGTGATTCCTATCGGCTCTGTGGGTTGTAGGGGAATGGTTAAAACCGGTCGAGAGGCCGCCAGATTCAGAAACTCCTTGAGTAAACATTGCTGCTCATAGAGCCGATCCTGTTGCTCCCAGGACAATGCCTCTTGTCGTGCTGGCGCAGAATCAGCCCTAAAGGTGACTAAACGATTAATGACAATCGCCCCGACTGCAATGTTTAGTTGAGTTAATGCAGTAATAAAACGTCGGGTTTCGAGCAAACTCATCGGCTCAGCGATGGCTACCACCAGGCAAGCGGTATGGCTTCCATCTTGCAGCATTTGCCGCCCCTGGGTCAGATCCATTTTCATGGTGCGGAGAAATGCATCTGCTTCGTCTTCGTAATACTTTCCGGCCAAGGTCTGGCAAATTACCCGATGCTTTTCTTGAAATAGCTCTAGGGCACTCAAAAACTCGTCTAAAAAATCCATCAACCGAATTAAGTTGAGGCTGTGCCCGCTAGGAGCCATATCGACCACGATGCGATCCGCGACCCCTGCCCGCAATAGGTGTTGGATTTCTAAAATCCCCATCAATTCATCCAGGCCAGGCCAGGTCATATCCCAAAGGGGCGATAAATCTGCCTGTTGCACAAAACTGCCGCGCTCGACCAGTTGCTCTAGTACGGTGCCATAGGTGGCTTTGAAGGTCTGTAACAGGCTTTCTGCATTGAGGGCCTGTACCTCTAGGTTAGCCAATTCGTTCAAGGCGCTGGGGGTATCGGTCACTGGCACATGCAAGACGTCTCCCAGAGAGTGGGCCGGGTCTGTTGAGAGCAGCCGGATCTTTTCGGTGGGAAATTGCTGTGCCCAGTAGCGAGCCAGCGTGCAGGCAACGGTGGTTTTGCCGACTCCCCCTTTGCCGCTGACGAGGGCTAACTGTAATGGGTTGAGAAGTTGGATGCTCATGCTTGCAGTGTGCCCCGTCTGCAAGCCTTTTGCTCAAGTTAGAAACGAATTTTACGCCGCGATCGCCGCCGTCCGATGATGACTCCAGAAGCCGCCAGCATCACTCCAACCACTGTTGTCGGTTCGGGCACAGATGCCATGGGGTCAAAAGGTTGGGTCAATGTTTCTTCACCAGACTCCACTGTGCGCTCAAAGCGATCTTTCTGAGCCTCGGCGGCTTTGAGGGCTTGCCGCTGCTCATCATTGATTAGCACCAGCATGGAGGAATAGGGTGTTACCAGGCTATAGCGCTGGGCAATGGCGTGAATGGCATCCAGGTTTTCTAGACGGTTCAAATCTTGCTGACGCCCTAGCCCCAGGATGCGTTGTCGAGCTGCGATCGCCTCAAACCCACTGGGTTTGGCTTTTTGGGTTTGTGGCTGGGGGGGGCCATCGGAGGCTGGAGTCATCCGCCAAAGGTAGCCATCCACAGCACTAACCCCGGTTGGCCCCAGAGCGGCTTCTGCCGCAATCCGATGGAGGGCTTCTGAAATCTGGCTGGCCACCCCGCCCCGACTGATTTGCATCGCTTGCAGAGTGGCATCATCGTAGGCCGGTGGAAATGCACCTAAATGGATGAACCAAAGAGGAGCCACCATCGCCGGTAGCGTTTTCTGGTCATCGGCCAGTTCGTAGCTGCCCTCATCTGTTACCAGTAAAATGCCGTCATAGCGAGTATTGCCGCGCAACTGGTCAAACTGGCGCAGCAGTTCCTTCGGCTGAATCGTGCCATAGAATCCAAAGTGCTGGAGATCAAATTCACCCACATTGTCTAGCCGTTGAGGCAACATTCCGGCGATCGCTCCAACATATAAGTCTGCATCATTATCCTCCAGGCGATCGTTAGCAAAGCCCTGCTCCTTCAACCAGTCAAAGGTTTGTTGCACGGCCTGACGGTGTCGGCCCATGCTGTAGGAGGTATCTAGAATTACGGCAAATCGCTGGTTGCGGGGTAATGCCTGGTCTTGCGCGGTCAGTGGCTGCGCTGTCATGAGCGTGTCATCTTGCAGATGCGTAACGGGAGGAATTGGGGCCGCCGGACTGCGGGCGGGGAGGTAAGCCTCCAGCCAGACATCCCCCACTCTCGTGTTGTGACCATCGCGGTAGCGCTGAGTGGCGTTGCTCCAGTAAATATTGCGTTTTTCACCCAAAACAGGCAAAGCCCAACCTTGCTCTTGCCGCAACACCTTATAAGTGAGCCATAGGTGCATTTCAGTGGCGGCACTGTTGCGGCTCCCCGTATCTGTTAGCAGCATTTTAGGAGGAATCGGAAATGCCCGCAGGCGGTAATGGCGTGGCCCTACCTGCTCGAGCAGTGCTGGATCGGCTTGTCGTCTGACCTGCTCGTTATACACCTTCTGAGCGGCCCCTCGGGGAGCGACCACGTAGGGAAAGCGCTGATTCAGGTTGGCGGTATCCCCTAGCCATAGGCCAGTGACCACTGCACTTTCAGGTAGGGTGAAGTAGTAGAGAATCTCCTGATTGTATGGAGTTTGGTTGGCGTAAACCTCGTGCAGTTCCACCTTGGCCCAACTGCCCTGCTCCTGTACCTGAATCGATTGCGATCGCAGCCAGACCTGGCGCTGATTCAAATTCAATAACCCTGCATTAGCACTATCCCGGTTATAGGTTGATTGCAATGCCCGGTTAATCGCCGCCTGCTCCCCTTTTTGGATAGGGGTGTCAAAGAAATCAGCATAGAGTTGGGTCGCTCGCCCAACATCCATCGGTTCCCCCTGATATAAGAAGGGAGCCATCAAGGTATTGTGGAAGCTTTGTAACCCCTCGGCGAGCCAGGCTGGTGCGCCCAGGGCGGCATACATGCGCTGCACATGATCATTGGTTTGGGTCGTGCTGACATAGCGATAGGAAGAAAGATAGGCGTTTAGCAGCCCCTGCCGAATCACGTCAGCTTTGGCAATCAGCTCCTGACGCTCCTTGGCTGACTGGGGCGGGTTTTGCAATAGGGCAAAGGCTTGGTGTTGGGGTTGTTGTTGTAACCCCACAAATAAGACCAAGGTGGCTGTTATCACCCCAAAGGCTCCGGCGATCGCCCGCTTTTGGCCATACTGCGCTGCAAACGCCCGAAGGATCTGCCGCCCAGAGCGCAGGTAGAATAGCGTCATCACTGGCGGCAAAAACATCACTAGAGACGCACTTAGAAAAAGTAAGAGCAGCCCAAAGAAAACACCCGGAGTCAAAAAATAAGACAAACTGGGGAACCAGCTAAAGGAGAGTACTCCCCGACCTACATATACCAGCAACGGTAGGGCGTAGAGTAGCGTTACCCCGCCCACGTATAAACCCACCAGCACCATCAGACTATGGCTGAAGAGCTGTGCCCAGGCGAATCGAGGCTGGCGATCGGCATAGCCATGTAGCAAAGTCATTAGAAATGCCACCACACAGAGTGACACACTGATCAGAACCTGCATTCCCCCCGGGGGCACTTCACGGAGCAAAAACAACCGCACCAAACACAGAATAAAGAGGGGAGCCTCAACGCCATACAGCAGTTGCATTAGCTTGCCTGGCTGCCGGCGCAGGTGACGCAGCCCAATCCCGCTACAGGCCAAGGGCACCAACAGCAGGGCAACCAGGGTAAACGCAAAATCCAACGGCAACAACCCATCTAACAGAGCCGTTATTAGATGGGGAAACACCAGGGGTAAAAGTAGCAGACCAACGTAACCCAAGAATGTAATATTCCAGCCCCAGAAAATCAGATGAAACAAAATAGAGACCGATATAGTGACCGATTTTTTCATGATGGTTGAAGTTGGGAGTGGGCCAGAAATGCTCAAACAAACAGCCGCTGTGGATTAAGCCGATGTTCCCTGTGTGGGTTAGCTCGGTTCTGATCATCTGAGTCAAGAGGATTCATCCATTGTCCTGAGAGATCAGGGTTTTATCTGCTGAACCTGCACCCGACACACCCTAGTAAACGGACAAGTCTGTTCTCCTGGGTGGCTAAAACCGCAGTGAGATGCCCCAAGCCGGCCTTCACGGGTTATAGAAAACCGTGATATGAGACGCGTCGAGGCTACGGAGGCAGACCGCGGTTGTCTAGGCGCGACTGTGGTCGCCTACGGAGGAAGTATCGGGGGTTTGAGTCGTTTTGTCAGCCAATCAGGTGGTAACCTCTAAAATCTGCGGGGTATGAATCCACAGTCCTAAGGTTTTTGGGGTTAGGGCTATCGGTTTCCCCATCGACAAACCAGCGCTACTCAACTTGGCTAAGTGCTAAATCAAGCCCAGCCTCAAATTTGTCGATTTCCTCAAGGTCAACCTAAAAAAGGGGGAAACTTTAGTGATTCCTACATGGTTTAGATGCAAGAATTCGATAAAAGTTTAATGAAGTTGGTAATCAAGGGTGAAAATTCGGAGCCGCGATCGCTTCAGGCCGCCATCATCAACTAGCAAAAACGCCCCCTCGGCAGGCTTGCACGGTTCTCTGAGGCAACTTGTAAGGGAATCCGCCAAAAGCGATACTATAGGCTCATACCTTTTTACGAATCCTCAGCTTCGACCTATGGCGATCGACCTTCTTATCGCAGCGCTTTACCTGGCTTTAGCCGGGGCCTTTCTCCTGGTGATTCCTGCCGGGCTATACGTTTATCTAAATCAGCGCTGGTATGTGGCCAGTTCCCTAGAGCGAGCCTTTATGTATTTCCTGGTGTTTATGTTCTTTCCTGGGATGCTGCTGTTATCGCCCTTCTTAAATTTTCGGCCCCAGCGGCGACAGATTGAGAGCTAGGCCAGCTTGCGCAATGCAATTCTTAGTTCTATGTGAATCACGATGCGACGAATTGATGCATTAGGTATTGGGGCGGGTATCTTTGCTACTGGTGGCTTGGTTTATATCCTCTTAAGTCTGTTGGGGGTAGAGCGTCTCTCTGCTGGAATCTGGACTCAGTTTTTGTTGACCGGTGGGTTAATTGGTTGGTTAATCACCTATGTCTATCGGGCCATCACCAGCAATATGACCTACCATCAGCAGCGCCGCGACTATGAAGAGGCCCTCCTGCAAAAGCGCTTGGATGCCATGACTCCTGAGGAGTTGGAGCAACTGCAGGCTGAGTTGGAACAGGAAAAAACGCGGGCACAGGCTGAAAGCTAATCTCGGTTTTGTCCAAGGCTCAGCTTTCAGTTAGATGGCTTTTCCTTGGAGGGGAAGAGGAGATTTAGAGGCGGGCTTGGTTTAGGGGTCTCCAGGTGAGAAAATGGAGCCTTGCCCACTCATCTCTCACTGAGACTATGACTTCGGTTTCTCAACGGTTTGAATATCTGCGATCGCATGCTCGCTGCGCATTAATTCCCTTCATTACAGCAGGCGACCCAGATTTAGAAACCACGGCTAAAGCCTTGCAAACCCTAGATGCCAACGGCGCAGATTTGATTGAGTTAGGAGTGCCCTACTCTGACCCCCTGGCGGATGGGCCAGTGATTCAGGCGGCGGCAACGCGGGCGCTTCAGCACGGTACGAAACTGCACGCTGTGCTAGAAGTGGTTCAACAGGTCAGCCCCCTCCTACAGGCTCCGATCATTCTCTTTACTTACTACAACCCGATTTTGAATCGTGGCATCGATACCTTTTTAGAACAGGCTAGGGCCGCAGGAGCGCGGGGCTTAGTAGTGCCCGACCTGCCCCTTGAAGAAGCCGATACGCTGCTAAAACCGGCGGCTGCCTATGGGTTAGAACTGACCCTATTGATTGCACCAACCAGCCCAAAGGAGCGAATTTTGGCGATCGCCCAGCAGTCGCAAGGATTTATCTATCTGGTTAGTACAACGGGTGTGACGGGGATGCGGGCGCAGGTGCAGGCACGGGTCAAAGATTTATTGGCCGAACTCCGGACGGTGACGGATAAGCCGATTGGGGTCGGCTTTGGCATCTCTCAGCCAGAGCATGCCCGCCAGGTCATGGATTGGGGCGCTGATGCGGTGATTGTGGGGAGTGCGATGGTGCAGCGTTTAGCAACCGGCGAACCGGCTCAGGGACTGAAAGCCCTCGGAGAGTTTTGTCGTACCCTCAAAACGGCAATCGCCCAAGGCAACCTCTAGCCAGATGCCGTCATCGCCTTGATCCATCCAGTAAACCCGTCTACCTCTTACCAAAAAATGACGAATAGAGCAGTAGAAGCTGTATAGGGCAGTGTGAATGAAGGCAAGGACAGGATTCAGGAGGAGAACCCCCTAGCTGGAGGCAGGGCCTCTCATTAACCCCCAATGTACGAAGCCCCTGGCGATTCTAATGTAGCCGCCGGTACCCAGTCTTTAACCCGCTTTCCTTCACCCCCATGCACGAAGCCACCTGGCGATAGCTCTAGCCAAAATTGCAAATTCAAGCAAATTCAAAATGGGGCTGCTTTGCACTTTGAATTCTGCCGAGCAGTACCAGCCAGGCTGGAACCTTTACTTTTCAGTTGTACTTTTTAGCCAGTTCGAGCTTGATTGCTAGACAACCTTAACGCCTTTGCCCATCGCTAGCCGGGCAATAAAATCTCTTTATAAAGAGATAGATAGCGCTGAGCCTGTACAGCCTCACTAAATTCTTGCAATGCCTTATTTCGGGCATTATCTTTCAACATTTGGTGACGTTCTTGATCGCTCAGCACCCAGGCAATTCCTTTTGCTAGGTCTTCTGGTTCAAAAGGGGTCGCCAGGTAGCCCGTCTGCTGGTGGTCTACTACATCCTTTAGCCCCGTTGCATTGAAAGCAACGACAGGGGTGCCACAAGCCATAGCCTCAGAAGCCGTTTGTCCAAACGCCTCCTGAATAGAAGGAACAATCATCACATCGGCTGCCGAGTAAACAAGCGCAAGCGTAATATCATCACTGAGGCGACCAACATAATGGGTTTTAAAGCCTAAATCCGGTGGCTGCTCCGGCCGTGCAGAACCAAATAGCACTAGCTCAATTTGCTCTCCCCATCCAGAATGTTTCAACCGTTGCAAAGCCGGAAGTAATAGATGAAACCCTTTCCGTCGGTCGCTAGTGCCGCCGATCGCACCAAATAGCACTAGCTGCTTATCGTGCGGTAAATTCAAAACGTCGCGGGCAAACGGTTGACTGTGGGGCTTATATTTGTCAGTATCCAGTCCTAGAGGGATGACCTCAATACGCCGGTGTTTGAACAGGGAACTGGAGCGAGCACAATCTGCCATCCAAGAAGTTGTGGCTACAATCGTCAAGTTGAGATTTTTCCAGGATTTTGCCTTGCGTTGCCAGATGCGATGAGATAAGTCGCCCGTGCGATCGCTCCCTAATTGGGGGCAAGCGCCGCAAGCCTGCTGGTAGTTGTCACAATCATCGTTATAGTGGCAGCCTCCCGTAAACGGCCACATATCATGCAGCGTCCAAACCAGGGGTTTCTGAAACCTTGCCAGGGTTTCAATCTGCAAATAACCATTACAAACCCAATGGATGTGCACAACTTCAGGGTTCTCCTGCTTTACCCGTTGGGCAAAGACATCTGGTAACCACTGGGGCGAAAAAGTTCCGTCAGGACGTTGGGGGTAGAACCGCAAGGGCAACCCCGACAAAGGAGGCCCGAGCTTAGTGAGGAGAGATCGTTCCGCCACGACTGTTGGGTCAGCGCTAAACTTGGCTCTGACCAGCATTTGCGACGGGCACCCTAGCGATCGCAGCCCCTGATGCAACCGGTAAGCGGCGCGCGCGCCGCCATTGTCTATGTCAGACGTGCTTAAATGAAGAACCTTCATGCGATCACTTATAGACGACGGGTGTGCAGTCAAACGGTGACCTTAGGATAAGGCTTCGGTTCGTTATCAGCGCTAAAGCACTGATAACGAACCTGAATCTCTGACCCAGCCCTAGCTCTGCTTGGTAAGCAATAGACCCGTGCGCTCCATCTCCTTGAAGGAGGCTTGCAATTCATCGTAACTCAGCGGCTTTTGTCCCAGATACCATTCCAAGTAGTGCCCTAGACCGACTTTAAGAGGAGTTGGAGACCATGGCCCGAAGAGGGATTCATAGCGCCCCATATCAGCAACGGCATGGCGAATATCCCCAACTCGAAAACGGCCAGAAATAGTGTAGGATGCCTCTTTATTGACTAATTCAGCGATTGTCTCAACCACTTCAACCAGAGTCACAGCTTGCCCCGTCCCAATGTTAATGACCGATGACAGGGGAGACTCATGCAAGGCGCACCGGACAACCGCATCGACAACATCCCCTACGTAAACAAAGTCTCTGGTTACTAGCCCATCTTCAAAAATTTCGAGGGGATTACCCTGCACAATCGCGTTTGTAAAAATGCCAATAATGCCCGTATAGGGGTTACCCAATTCTTGCTTTGGCCCATAGACATTCTGAAAACGCAGGGTTACTAGGTCAATCTTCTGATTTTCGCAATAATTCTGCATTAACTGCTCTTGCCAGAGCTTAGTCAGACCATAAACCGACGTTGGCTGCGTCAGATGACTTTCATGCATCGGTAGCGATCGCAGGGGCTGCCCATCTTCTCCGTAGACATCCCATCGTCCCTTTTGCAAATCCTCTAAGCGTCTGCCCTTCGGGTAATAAAGGGTTGTACCATCAGTATAGGCACCATCCCCATAGACTGCCCGGCTAGAAGACAGAACCATGCGATGCGGCTTATGTTTTAGGCGAGAAACTAACTCTAGAAGCTTAGCAGTGCCGTTTGCATTTTGCTGTACATACCGGCTGATTTCATACATCGATTGGCCTGTCCCTGTCTGGGATGCCAAGTGAATGATAACATCGGTGCCTTCGACCGCCTCCAAATGCTGCTCAATATCCTGCACATCGGCTCGAATACATTTGGCACGGGCCTGCAACTCTGAAGCAAAGTCTTGGGTAGTGCGATGAACTTGCTCATCTAAGGAATCAATCACCACAATCTCTGCATCTGTAGGAAGACGCTCGACCAGCCACTTGCCGATAAACCCTGCACCACCAGTCACTAAAAACTTCATGGATATCTGTTACCTGCTTAATTAAAGTGGATAAATAGAAGCAGTGGCACTGAACCATCTGCAAAAGAGCCGCCTTCGCCCTCCAAAAATTTTCTGCATCCAACAAGCTGCTGAAAATGGCGTTAACTCCTGTGGAAAGGAGCTGCTTTTGACCTCTGCAACAACTAATTAGCATTAGTGCCACATAAAGAAAAAGTCTTAAACTCAGTTGCTCTTTTGCTCAGTAGTTCCTTAAAGCAAAGCGACTCATACCCAACTCCTCTAACTGGTTGTGCTTGATTCGCAGAAACACCTTACGCAGGAAATAGTAGGGAAAGAACACAGTAATCTTGGCCTGCTCAACTAGAAAGGGGAGAGCTTTCTCCTGATCTTCCGGGGCTTTCGCCTGAATCGAATAGTTATCAAGAATCTTGCCCGTCGGGACTCTAAAGCCACGACGATAAACATTCATATAGTTAGATCCATGAACGACCTCAATCCAAACCGGCTTGCAGAAAATCTTCTTGGCAGACTTGCAAACCTCATAAAGCTCTTTGTGAGGTCGGCAGAGGCAGGTCTTAAAAGAAGCCGCATCGTACTTTTCAATCAAACTAATAAAGTGGTTAGAAAATTCAAAATCAAAATAAAGCTTTCCCTCAGATAGCTGATAGCCAAAGATGAAGTTAATCGTCTCACTTTCCTGTTGACTAAAGTTATCTTGAATCATCTTTACATAATCTTTATGGATGGCATCGTCATTATCCAACCAGGTCGTAATCAGGTACTCACAATCTGTAGGTATATAATGCCGAACGACATCCCTCACTTCATCGGGGAACTGACCGTAGGGTAAGGGGCAACTAAGATAAACGGGGACAAAGTTATTCCAACGTTTTGAATAAGTATCAATTCGTTGTTTAAAGTCTTCAGGTGTATCAATATCAAAAAAAACAAGCCACTTAAAGTTTTGATTTGATTGATTTGATACGGAAGGAAAGCAAAACTGATCAAATAGGTTAAATCTTTTTTCAAGCCAAGTGGGGTCGCACCCTGGCTTCAAGTCTGGGAAGCTTCTAACGTTAAACTTAGTTAGAAAAAAGTGGCTAAACTGCGTCACATTTCACCTCGATATTTCTAGGCTATGAGCTTATTGATACAATGCATTTAACTAACAGTAAACCCAGCTAAATGAACAGATAGCCGGTCAAATAGGTTCAAATCATCCCGGCCAGTACAACTAGAGCAGGATGTCTATTTTGTACGCAATCGTTACTAATAGTGCTTCCTACCTGATTCGTCACAGATATAGCAGTCGCGATATAGGCAAACTCAATAAAATTCTTTACAGACAAAACCTATCATAGTCAAGCGAGGGGTGTCGATTTTAGATTTTGGGCTTTTTACAATCTTGATGCAGCCTTTATGATTGACTAATAAATTTCCGTAGGATCTCTAGAAAATCTCCTGTTAAGGTTGTGGGCGTTGCTTAACGAAGGGGTGTATTGTCCTCATCCCCTTGCGTGAATGCCTGTCATGGCTATACCTCTCTCTCTTGGGAAGAGGGCGAAAGTGAGGGCGAATTGGGTGACATCCAGCCTCAGCAATGTCAGGTTGTGTCTAAGGCTGGGATAGTTGGCCGATGGCGAGGGGTACTTGCGGGTCGGTTTGCAGCCATTCAATTGAGCGACGACACCCTTCCTCGAAGGAAACAATTGGTTCGTATCCCAGAAGACGTTTTGCCTTGTCGTAGGGCAACTGGTACTGAGATTGTTGTAAGATAGCCATCATTTCGCTTACGACAGGCTCTGGTTTCACTGAAGTGATTGAAGGTGATTCTGCGGTAAGTTGATGTCGGGTCAGCAGCCGCTTTAAATGTTGTTTCGTTTGGTCAGAAATCAGGGCTAAACCCTTCTGGACAAATTCGGATTCTCGGATGGCTCGAATGAATTCCTGCTGACGGCTATGGGTAAATTGAGGCGCTGGTAATCGGGTAATCTCGGCAGGATTGATGCCCAGAGCCAGGGCAAAGGGCTGGTAAAAATCCAGCCAGGTTATCCGTTCGCGATCGCCGACAAAAAAAGCCTCTCCATCGGCTGCGGGTGTGGTCATGGCCAGTTGCATCCCATGGATCAAGTTATCGACATAAACGCTGTTGCAGACCCCCTGACCGTCATTAATCAGGTAGGCGGTGCCCTGGGTTAACTGGCTTGCCAAGTCTCGAACCCAGCGTGAGCGTGGTCCAAAGACAATCCCTGGCCGAAAAATTACTACCTCAACCTGACCTGTTCGCCGCATTCGCAGCAGACGACGCTCAGCCTCTATTTTGGCGACATGGGTAGGAAATCCCGGTTGATGTTCAATCGGGGGGGTAGACTCAGTCGTTCCCGGTGCCGGTGCTGACGTATGAACAATCATTGAACTCAGATAAATCAGACGGCGCACCCCCGCCTTTTGGGCGGCCCGATAGGCAGGAGCCACACTTCCTCGAATCAGCCCTGGGCTACCCAAAACCGAATGAATCACGACATCACAGCCGTGAAAGGCCTTTTCCAAGGCGGATTGATCAAAGGCATTCGCAACATAGCCTTCGAGGTTTTGGGTGATAAAGGGAGCCAAACGGGAGGCATTCCGAACAATGGGACGCACCTGATGACCATTGCTTTGCAACATTTCAACAGCGCGATTGCCAACAAAGCCGCTCGCACCCACGATGCCAATTTTCACCATAGTGTTTGAGTGTTTGTTTGAATGAGGTCTCTTAGCAGTTCTGCTGTATCATCGACCCTAATTAACCTGCGTTTTAACGTGATCGGCTAGCCGCAGGGCCAGGGCAATTATCGTAAGAGTCGGGTTTGCATAGCCAGAGGTCGGAAAGACAGAGCAACCAGCAACAAACAGGTTAGAAATACCATGCACCTTGCAGTTGGCATCAACCACCCCCAGCTTGGGGTTATTGTGCATACGGGTTGCACCGATATGATGGTGCATAGCCGTCTTTTCAAACGCTTGCTCAGACCAGCTTTTGGCTACTTTTAACTCACCTATCCCCGCTTTAGCAAACTCCTCTGCCCAAATCTGCTGAATGCGCAGCGCATTTTGAATGTCAATCTCATTTAGCCGCCAGTGAATTTCGGTCTTGGGCTGGCCCAAGCGATCTCGCTCGGCGCTTAAGACGATTCGATTATTTGGGTCAGGAGCTTGCTCCATTTGATAAAAGATCTCGAACAGAGAGAAACGTCGCTTCTCATAGGGCAGATAAGACCAATCTCCCCGGCGTAATGGCGGCAGGGAGCGAAGCACCGACCAAAACGCAGCAGTCGCGACATAATCGGCCCCTCGCAGCACTACGCTCAGTTGTTTGCCAAAATCGTGGCCAAGCCTACCCTGTTTGCAAGATGCCAGTATGGATCGCAGGGCCAGAGTGGCTTCTCGCTGATGTGGTAAAGGGCGAGGAAATAGCTGTGCCCCGTTATTAAATAGGTGCTCCCGACGCATCACAGCCTCTGTTAACATCAACCGGGCCATGACTGGCACCCCTTTGATCCAATAAATGTCGTACAGATTGGTTTGCTCGAAGATCTTTTTGTTGTAAGGAACAAGGGTGGTACTGAGAATCGGGCGATCCATAAAGTAACGCCCAACCACATCGTTTTGATTGCCTAGGCCATTGGGTTGCTGTCGGTTAGAAAGGAGTAGCAGCCGAGCATTCTCCATGCCTCCAGTAGCTAAGATAAAGATTTGAGCCTGTAGCCAAAACTGATGCCCCTGGAGGCAGGCAAGGCGGAGGTGCGTCACCGCTTGCAGGTCTTCACTCGCCTCGATCTCAATGACATTGGCGTAGATCAAAGTTGTAATGTTGGGAATTTGCCGAATCGCCTGGGGGTACTCCGTTGTAAAGGGGTCTCGTAAGGCATATTGACTCATGCTAGTAGTCAAGCGATCGCCCGGAAACGGTAACGGCTTAGCATTTTGATCCTGCCAGGTCTCTGGGTCGTAAGCATAGGGGCCGATTTGGCAAACAGCCTGAGCACGCTCATAGTAGGGATCTAGGGTCTCTTTCCCAAAGGGCCAGCCGCTATAGGGGAGCCAATCTCGTTGTTCAAAGTCAATCTCATCTAGAGGCAAACAACGAAACCCATACTGGCGATAACCATTCTGGCCCTCCCAAGTGTGCGAAGTCCCACCCACTTGACGGAGGCGCGTCTCTTTCACATCTGGATAAGGATCACCCACGACAATACCATCTGCAAGAGATTGGGTTGCCTCATCAAACTCAAACCCACCGCTATCTAACAGGCAAACTTGAAAGTTCTGATGAGCAAACTCCCTGGCAATCGTAATACCAGCGACCCCAGCACCGATAATACATACCTGGGTCTTTAAAACCTCATCAGCCGGCAGCGATCGCGCATCGATAATCATTAATATCTATCCAAAGTTCTACCTATAATTCAACTAGCTTTTGGTTTCAACAGACTGCTCAAACCTTTCTAGTCGGAAGTTAGCGAGGCTGTCCTGGGTACCTGCGACTTCGATAACCAATAACAACGCAAAGATTCTCATAACAAATAGAGCATCTTTTGTATCCCGATGTATCCCGATAGAAGCAGCTTCACTCCATCGATATTAGGATACTAGCGCGGGGGTCGAAGTAGACCCGCTAACGGCTTCATTGCTTCTTTAAAGAAAAAATAGCCCCTACTTCCAAAGCTTTATGGCAGCCGATGTATTTGGCTCTAGCTTTGACTAGGTTCGAATTCTACAATCTTCAAAATCACACGAGGAGAGGTATTTCCTCTTCTTCTTTGGGAAACGGATTTCGGGTACGGGCTAAAGCAGACGACGCGGCAAGTCTCTCTTCTCTCTCCTCAAGTTGCAGCGATACGGACAAAACCGGCCTCCACAGATTCCGGAAGGCTCTGGTGGTTTAAGTCTATGTAGACGGGCTGGACTACTGTCGTTGCGGTTGAAACCGCCGGACATGGTTCAAGCACCCACCTAAGATTCTGCCAAATGGCGCTGTCCTGACGATAAAAGAATTCGTGATTGTTTTTGGGGACTGTAAAAATGCCAGCAATATTCCTGAGTTTCTATGAAGCTATGGGTAAGACGCATGCAAAATCGGCTTTGTAAAGACGTGTGAATGCTTAAATGTTGCTGGTTTTCTTAGTAAAGGTCATCTCCTGTCCGGATCGAACTCATCCACGCACGAACAAAGATGACGAAATCCGACTTGAGGATAGGTTTGTGGTTAAGCATTCTGCCAAAACGTTCAATATGGTCGCATCCGTTCGTAAGATCAAACAAAATTAGCTTAACTTCCCTGTAATGGCTATTGAACACGAACGCATTGTTGCGGCAATTGATGTCGGTACAAACTCTATCCATATGGTTGTGGTACGGGTGCAGCCGTGGCTCCCAGCCTTTACAATCATTGCCAAGGAGAAAACAACGGTGCGCTTGGGCGATCGCGACATACGCACTGGCAACCTAACTGAGGCTGCAATGGCTCGGGCCATGAGTGCCCTCCAACGCTGTCAAGAAATTGCCCAATCCCTCAATGCCGAGCAGATCATCGCCGTTGCCACCAGCGCCGTACGCGAGGCTCCCAACGGACGCGATTTTTTACATGCTGTTGAAACCAAGTTAGGCCTGTGGATTGACTTGATTTCGGGGCCAGAAGAAGCCCGCCGGATTTATCTAGGCGTGCTATCAGGGATGGAGTTTAACGGTCAGAGCCACATCATCGTAGATATTGGAGGCGGCTCTACCGAACTAATTCTGGGGGACGGGCAAGAACCTCGGACCCTCAGCAGTACCAAGGTTGGCGCAGTGCGACTCACGGCTGAATATATTTCGACTGACCCAGTGAGCGACAGTGAGTTTCGTTACTTACAAGCCTACATTCGCGGCATGTTAGAGCGTTCAATCGAAGAGATCCAAGCTCACCTCCGTCCTGGAGAACGCCCTTATTTAGTAGGCACCTCTGGCACGATTGAAACTCTGGCCACCATCCACGCCCGTGAAACTTTAGGAGTGGTTCCTAGCCCCCTGCAAGGGCATAGCTTTACCCTCACAGACCTAAAAGAAATGGTCTGCCGCTTTCGCCGCATGACTAACGAAGAACGGCTAAAAATCCCGGGTATTAACGATCGCCGGGCTGAGATTATTCTGGCGGGTGCCTTGATTTTGCAAGAGGTGATGTCATTGCTAGGGTTAGAATCCATCACAATTTGTGAGCGGGCCTTGCGGGAAGGGGTGATTGTTGACTGGATGCTAACCCACGGCCTGATTGAAGACCGTCTCCGCTTTCAAAGCTCGGTTCGCGAGCGCAGCATTCTCCGAGTGGCCCAACGCTATCGTATCAACCTACAACATGGCGAACAGGTTGCTCAATTGGCGCTCAGTCTGTTTGAGCAAACAAAGGGATCACTTCATAATTGGGGGGATGAAGAGCAAGAACTGCTGTGGGCAGCGGCAATTTTGCACAACTGTGGGCACCACGTCAGTCACTCTTCTCATCACAAACATTCCTATTACCTGATTCGGAATAGTGATTTACTTGGCTACAACGAAATTGAAATTGAAACAATCGCCAATCTGGCTCGTTACCACCGGAAGAGTAACCCCAAGAAGAAGCACGAAAACTACCGCAACCTTTCGAGCAAAAAGCATCGCCGCATTGTGGAGCAACTCAGCCCACTGCTGCGGTTAGCTGTTGCGATGGATCGGCGGCAGATCGGAGCCATGCAACGGGTGATCTGTCAATATCGTCCTGAAGTGCGAGAATTACGTCTACTCTTGCAACCCCGCCGCATCGGCGATGAGTGCTTGTTAGAACTATGGAGCCTGAATCTCAAGAAAACCAGCTTTGAAGAAGAGTATGGCTTAAAAGTGGTGCCTATCTTAGAGGCTACGCATGGCACAGTTGGCTAGATCAAACTAAAAATTTAACATTCTCACTTCGCTAGCCAGAGCCTAGTTTAGGCTAGCTCAAAACCTGTCGCTTCCCTGCTGGCCTCACCTTGAGTCTAGACCTAGATGAGATTTATCTATCTTTCTCCGGTTATCATGACTAAAGGGAGCGATCGCGTCTCCTTCAGTGAACCCAAACCCATCAGTGAGCCAACCGTTCATTTTTCCCTACTCTATCTACGGCTTTGTGTTCCCATACGGCCACTTTGTGGTGAAGATGTGTGAGCCGCTGTCACGTTTGAGTCCTTCAAATGGGTCACGTTACGCCCTTGCTTTCCCAATCACGCTACAACAGGGAAACACTATGCTAAGTCAAATCACCCCCTTTGCTTCTGTCTATGGGCCAGTGTCATCCTGGCGACTAGGGCTGTCCCTAGGGATTGATCCAATTGGGCCTCAGTCCACCTGTTCGTTCCGCTGTGTTTACTGTCAGCTTGGGGAGATTGAGCACTTAAGTCCAATGCGGCAGATATTCGTCTCGACCCAAACCATTGAGCAAGATCTGCAACCCTTTGCCCCCTGGGATGTGGATAGTGTGACTGTAAGTGGGAGTGGTGAACCGACCCTGGCGCTTAATCTGGGTCATATTCTAATCATGGCAAAAAGCCTGACGGGCAAGCCAGTCACTGTTTTGACTAATGGGAGCTTGTTAGACAACCCAGAGGTTCGGGCGGATTTGGCGATCGCCGATCAAGTCGCCGTCAAATTAGATGCAGTTTGGCCCGATTCATTCCGGCGTATCAATCGACCCGCCACTGGGATTAGACTCCAACAAATTTGGTCGGGGTTAGACCAATTTCGCCAACAATATTCAGGCCATCTGGCGATTCAGACCATGCTGCTTTCAGAATGGAACGAACAGCAGCAGGCTGAATATATCGCGATGATGGCAAAGCTGAAACCTGATGAAATCCAACTCAATACCCCTACCCGTCCCAAACCGATTCGCCATGAACTCGACGCACGGGGCAATCATACTGGAGGCTCTCGCCCCTACCCTGTTCACCTGCTCAAACAGGTGAGTACCGCAGCCTTAGAGAGTTTTTGCGATCGCATTCAACGCGCAACGGGCGTTTCTACCCGTTACCCCCATCCATAACTCACCGCAAGCTAAAACAGGTTGACCTAGCAACTCGCGCCTACATTCCATTAGAAAATCAGAATTTGCTGTTTCCCTAACGCCAGACTGTCCCCTAGAGTCGGTATGATGACAGTGCCAGATTAGACGTATGAGTTGGGGTAAAAAGCTCAAGATGCGAATTCTGTTTGTTGCCGCAGAAGTTGCGCCCCTTGCCAAAGTGGGTGGCATGGGTGATGTGGTTGGCGCTTTGCCAAAAATGCTCAAAAAAATGGGACATGATGTCCGAATCTTCATGCCGTTTTATGGCTTTTTGCCTGACAAGCTCAAAGTGCCTAAAACGCCGATTTGGGAAGGAACGGGTATGTTCCAGGAGTTTAGTGTTTACGAAAGTTGCCTTCCCGGCACCGATGTACCACTCTACTTATTTGGACATCCGTCCTTCTTTCCACGGCGTATTTACTTTGGCGAAGACGAAGATTGGCGCTTCACGTTGTTTGCCAACGGCGCAACAGAGTTTGTCTGGAATTATTGGAAACCTGATATTGTGCATTGCCACGATTGGCATACAGGCATGATTCCGGTATGGCTACATGAAACTCCTGATGTCAAAACCGTTTTCACGATTCATAATCTGGCCTATCAAGGCCCCTGGCGTTGGCGTTTAGAGCAAATTACGTGGTGCCCCTGGTATATGCAAGGTCACAACACAATGGCAGCCGCCGTACAATTTGCAGACCGCGTCAATACTGTTTCCCCAACCTACGCCGAGCAGATTAAGACCCCTGCCTACGGTGAACAGATGGAGGGGTTGCTTTCCTTTATCAGCGGCAAACTGTCGGGCATTCTCAATGGCATTGATACAGAAGCCTACAATCCTGCCACCGATCGCCAGTTAACTCAAACCTTTACCCCTGAAACCTTGGAAAAGCGTGCTCTCAATAAAATCGCCTTGCAGGAGGAAATTGGCTTAGAGGTCAACCCCAATGCCTTTTTAATTGGCATGGTGACTCGGCTGGTAGAGCAAAAGGGGCTGGATCTCGTGCTGCAAATGTTGGATCGGTTTATGGCTTACAGTGATGCGCAGTTCATCTTGTTGGGAACCGGCGATCGCTATTACGAAACCCAACTCTGGCAAATTGGTTCACGCTACCCAGGGCGGATGTCTGTTTACCTACTTTATAACGACGCCCTCTCGCGCCGCATTTATGCAGGTTGTGATGCCTTTCTCATGCCTTCCCGGTTTGAGCCTTGTGGCATTAGCCAAATGCTAGCCCTTCGGTATGGTTGTGTCCCCATCGTCCGCCGTACTGGCGGGTTAGTGGATACCGTTGTGCATCACAATCCCATGGCGAACGAAGGCACGGGCTACTGTTTTGACCGCTATGAACCACTCGATCTCTACACCTGTATGGTACGAGCTTGGGAAGGGTTTCAATACAAACCCCAGTGGCAGGAACTCCAAAAGCGGGGAATGCGCCAAGACTTTGGCTGGGATAAATCAGCCCTGCAATATGAGCGGATGTACCGCGAAGTACTAGGGTTGCCCCTCGAAGACGCTCGCCCCGAAATCGCAGAGACCTCTGTTGTCACATCTCCCTCGATCTCTGGCTAACACCAAACTCACCTCCTCCTAATCCCTTAATCCTGGCAAACTTCGTTCACCCCTACCACCCTTCAGGATTAAGGGAGAGGCACAGGAAACACATGATATGTCAGTAGTCCAAATTGTCGGCACACGGTTGCTCTCTGGCGGGATAAGTTAAAGGGGTTACAGGAAATACACAATGTGTCAGGTAGTCCATGGCGATCGCCCGGTTGCTGAGTCTGTTGAGGGTTAAAAGAGTGTGGGAGTGTTGCCCCTAGCCAGGGTTTTCGTTGCCTATACCTCGGCCCGAATCCGGTGGCGATCGCTACTAAGAAGTGCGAATTAAATAGACGGAAAGACCGATGACACTACCCTAGCGGCACAGTGCAATTTCCTTTGACAACACGCCCTCAGACGGGCTTTGCTACCGTACCTTTGTCGTGCAGGTTTCAGCCGTAAAACTATCGGCCTTAAGCAGCCCGCGCGCAGCAATGAGAAATTTGCAGACTAATTTTCTAGCAGCAAAATTCGACGATTAGGGCTTGCTATTTCACAAGACACCACGAAATGGCTCACATTTCTCGGAGGCTAAAAACCGGCCAAGCAATTGTCAGAACTGCCGACTCAATTGCCCCTGCCCGTATAATCAGCCTCGCTTCTAGCTTCCTATGCCGACCCAAGCACTCCAATAGTCACTTGTTTTAGTCACTTGTTTCTGGGTTTGCGTCTTCCCGGTGAAAGAACCAACGCCGTTGCCGCTTAGGCATAGTGATGTCATGAGTTCTGCAGAAATCTTCCTGAACTTTGCGGGTTAGTCGCCGTGAAACCTGGCGCACGACCTGCTTCAGCAATTGCTCACCAGTGCCCATAATCAGAGATTTGGGTAAGGCTGCATAGATAAAACGAGGAAACTGAATGTCAACCGTCAAATCTAAACACCAGTTAACGCAGGTGATCTTGTCAAGCGGGGCCAATTCGTCCCTAGAAGCTTCTATCAACGCCATTGATGCCTTGAAATCAACCTGATAACCAACTGGCTCATACCCAGGGACAGGTACGGTCTCAATTCGATAAACTCGATCTTCCTGGGGCAGCAAATTCAACCCAATCCGAGGCTCTAGCTCAAATCCAGCCGCCCCGTAGCGACCCACCGTTAAAGCATAGGCATTTCTGTCAATTAGCTCAACTTTCATGGGCTGAGCACAGCGCTCAAACCAAACAGAATGATTATCAAAGTAAGCAGCAACCGTCTGGGCATCTGCGTACAAATCCATTTGGTCAGTGAAAGTGCTGTGAAAGCGCGTCGGTTCAGTCACACTCGAAAGCAGTTCGTCAGAAGATAAAACATAATCTGCCTCAGCGGCGACAGACAAAATATGGATGTAATTGTCGGTCGCGTCAACGGATTGAGATTGAATAATCGGTGAGTGCATGGTTAATGCCTTTGGACTCGGCTATGCTAATAAACCCAGTTTTCCCTAAGAAGCTTCTTGCCTCCGCTCGGTTTTTTCGGAATTTTAGCTGAAAAAACTACTAACCTACGGAAGAGTAGACTTCGGAAAACACGATTGCCAGAGCAAATCAGGAAGTTCACTCATTAAGATCTACCCTTATTTATCTGTAGCTGAAACCTGACAAGAACCGACTGATCCAAATCACATTCATTACACAAAGGGCAAAGTGTTTGACCCAGGCATCTTAATTTTTATTAACATACACTCTATCAGAGGAGGGTAGCAAGCCTGCTCTGGAAGCGTTCGCTTTCGCTTAGCTAAAGGTGTCGTCTTTGGGAAGAATTGAACAAGGCTGCTGCTTTTCAAGAACTCTAGCCTTTTGAAGGCTCACTACAGAGACACAGAGAACATGGAGAGGTGGCTTTGAGGTTTCTGAGTCTTTGTGGGATGTTGTTGGTTTGGCGGTTGATGGAGTTTTGTGTTTAATCCCCTAGGATTTGGCGATGGGCTTCAAGCAAAAGCTTGGGTTTCCAGCAGGTAATCAAAAACCCGCCATATATCAGGCTGGCTGCTACCAGAATAATTGGCAATGCTAGGGGAAAATAGAGTAAATGACGGGGATTGTTGGCTAGCATCTTGCGCCAGCGATCGCTAAAGATCGTCAGTTTACCCTTCAGCCCCACTAGGGTGGGGTCGCTGGAGGGGGGCAGGGTTTGACACTGGCGTTGCTGGCGGAGAAGGCGCTGCTGCCAATAGTAGTCATAGCCAATCAGCAGAAATCGCCAAAAGAAGTGAGACAGGCCGTTAGGGGGTGCATGCAGTGTGCGGGCGAGGGGTTGCTTCCAAAGGGTGTGGCCTTGCTGCCGCAGGCGATCAGCATGGATGACGCAGTTTCCCCGGTAAAGGGGCAGATCGGTGGGAATGGGGTGTTGCAGTAAAAACTTGCGTCGAAAGGCGACATTATTGAGGAAGTATTGCTGGGTGGGTATGAGCTGGGTTTCTCCAGTGAATTGGGGAAAAATGTAGGCAATCGCCATGGCTGTGCCGTAAATGCCTCGCCCATGGGTAGTGGTTTCGCCCGCCACGACTTGAATGGCCGGATCCTGTTGAAAGGGTTGCAGCATCAATTGCAGCCAGTCCGGTGGATAAAGACAATCTGAGTCGTAGTAAACGATAATGTCGCCCGTAGCCTGTCCAACTCCCAGCATTTTGGCTTGATAGTAGCTGGTGCCGGGAGGGGCTTCGAGGATTTGTAGCCAGGGGTAAAGCTGGCATAAATCGATCAATCGTTGCCGGGGCGTGTCGCCGCTATCGACTAAAAAGACTTCTCTGGCTTGGGTTGGTGCTGGTTGTTGCTGGGCCAGCCCTGCCAGCGATCGCGCCAAACCCCGAATATCCGCATTCGCCAGGTTTTCTGTTTCCACAATGATCGAAAAGCTGGGCAACTCCACGAGCATTCATTACTCCTCTCTCAGCACTAAGTTTCTGGCTAAACAACAGGCAAATCGACAATGGGGCAATCTTAGGGCTTCTCTTAACGGATTCGCCAGGGCTATGCAGAATTCAAAATTCAATTCAGGATACATTGAGCTGATGAGTGGCTGAAACACCCATCACTTCGTTTATCCACCCATCAATCTTGAAACATCAATCTTGAAAGGATATTGTGGGCAGACTAGTGCTTGGCCTAGCGCAGGTAGGCAAAGACGCTTTTATCTCCAATATCGGGAGGAATCGGTTGGAGCACTTTCCGCAGGGCAAAGATGAGAAAAAGGATAGCCCAAGCTCCTAATAGAATTTGCTTTAACGGCAGCGATAACCAGCCTAATAGGTGTCCCAAGAGCAAGACTGGCACCAAAGGGGTGAGGAGCTTTGTTTCTAGGCGGTTAAAGCAAAATGCTTCTTTAAAGAAAATGCCAGTCAGAGCTGCAAACGTAAACCCCACTCCCAAAATCGTCAGGGGCGTGTGATACACCGTCAGAGCAAAGGGGGCAGGGCTGGTATGGCCAAAAATGAGAGAGGCGATCGCACCAATCACCCAAAACAATTGCAGGACCTGGTGTAATGGGCGCAGGTAGATATGGATCGTCCACAAGCTCACCCCCAACCCTAGACAAAACAGGTTATAGAGGAGGGTGACCCAGGGCAGGGTGGAGGTGTCGGCTCGCCAAAGCACGAGCGCTGTTGCGACCGCGAAACTGAGGGCTGCCAACACCAAGCCACTGCGGTAAAGGATGACCTCCTGGCGATCATGGGCGGTAATGGTAAACTCACCAAACTGACCTTGATAAGTCACGGGTTCTACAATTGTTCCAGCCATTGGTTTAACCAGTGATCCACACTTCAATCGGTTGTCTCCAGTCTATGCCAATTTGCTGATAGGCGTTCCCCTGATTTATGGCAATCTCAACCCAGCCATGACTCCCTACAAGGGCCAGGGCTTCGCCTGCTGCGGCATCTCCATAGGTGCTACCCCCCGAAAGCTTGCGATCGCCCACACAGCAATGCCATTGCTTACCGATGACAGGCTGCCCTGAAATCGTCGTGACCACATTACCGAAGGAATCAACGGCCTGCACACCCCCGCGAAAGCCAACCCCTTTGCCGGTGTCTGGTAAAACTGTACAGCCCGGCAGGGGTAAAGTGACCAGCGTGTCCGCTGCAACGGGTGCTCCCACCTCTGCCAAGGGTACCCCACTTGCAAGATGGGCCGCGACTGGGGCAAAGATATCACGACCGTGAAAGGTGGAACTTGGGTTTGGAGTGCGCCAGTAGTGGGGATGGGTTAATTCAACCGCGGTCAAAAGTGGGTACTGTTCCAGGACGCCGCTAAGGCAGCCATTATCTGGCCCGACCACAAAAGCAGTGGGATTTGCCAGGTCGTCGCCAAGGGCCAGGGCGATCGCCCGCCGCTGAGTCCCTACCCCTGGATCAACCACAACAAGATGAACAGTGCCCCTGGGAAAGTAAGGGACGGCTGTTGATAAGGCAAATCGGGCAGATGCGACATCCTGGGCAGGAATCTGGTGAGTCAAATCAATGACCGTCAGTTGAGGATTAACCTGAAGGATGATTCCTTTCATCACTCCCACATAGGTATCCTGAAGCCCAAAATCGGTCAGTAACGTCAATACAGAAGCTGCCACGGGTGAATCTCGTTTTGAATAGACAATTTATCGAATATTCCGACAAGGTAGAGAACTGGTGCAACCGATACTGCGCCCATCAAACCAGTGTTCATGCGACTTCAGCAATCTAAAATGACTTTTATGCAATATCCCTTTTGAAAATTTGTATCAAAAACTACACTTAATTGATTGATTGCTATGATCGATGGATTCAGACTAGGAAATATCTGGAAAAAATAGGAGTAAGGTTCATGCTGAATCGGACGAGTCGTGAAGCAAAAATTGCTGCCCTTCAGACCCATCGTGAAAACCTACAAAAAAATTTACAGCGTCGGCTAGAGATTGCCAGAGAACGGGGCGATGAGGCACTCGTTCGGATGTTAGAAGCCGAGGCTAGCTATCTCCGATAGGAGGATTTCTATTCAATAGGAGGATTTCTATCCAGGCGATTTCTAGAACAGTTTTTACCTCTGGAAATCGCCTTGGGCAGGCATCTGTACCCTGAGCGTAGTCGTAGGGCAGAGTGTATTTGCACCGGAGAGTTTTCATCTTCTAGAGAAGGATAGCAATGGGAATTAGGGTTAGGTCGGTTCAGGGATGAAGCCCTAGGCTGAAGGTAAAGCTGTCGTCTCTCCCTTTCTCCCAAATGTCTTAACGCGCTTGCGTTGCTCTAGGCTAAACCTGTGAGCAGGGTAGGCTTTAGTTAAAAACGGAGGGTAAAACCAGGCGCTGCACCGTGGATGCGAGGCAGGTTTTCTGCTTCGTCGTTGCCAGGTTGATCACGGTGACGGTTGATAAGTCGAGAAAAGCAGAACCAGTCTGGACAAACCTGGTCTGTATGAAAGGGGCGGTGAATGCCGTGAGTATTCTTTTAAGCTTAAGCTTTAGGCCGCAGCAAACTGCAAAATGTGGTGCGCAGTCAGGTGCGGTTGCTCTAGATGGGGGACGTGGCCGCATTGGGGAATCCATGCGAGTTGACTGTTGGCAATTGTCTGCTGAAAGCGTTCTGCATCTTTGACCCCCAGGATGCGATCGCTCTCACCCCAGATAATCAGACTAGGTGGGATCAACTGGGCAATTTTAGACTCTAGAAAGTTGTAGCCGCCGCTTTTCGTAAAGGCAATCAGCGCTTCCCGCCAGCGGGGCATTTTGAGGTGCAGTGCCGCACACAACTCGGCATCGGGGGTAACCAACTCTGGGTTAGCGTAAGCTTGCAAACTCACCCGACGGCGAATTTCTGGATGGCGCAAAAATTCGGTGGCCAGATACCCTAACCCTGGCAACATGAGCCGTGACAGGTTTGGCCCGGCAGCGAACCCAGCACTATCTATCAAGACTAACTTTTGCACCACATTGGGATAGGTTAAACAGAAGTCGATCGCAACCGCTCCCCCCATTGATGCCCCCACCAGAATGACTGGTTGACCGATTAGGTGTTTCCAGGTGGAGTAGAGGTGATCTTTAATTGCGAATGGGGTATAAAACGACCCAGGGGGGCGATCGCTGAAGCCAAAACCCAGCAAATCAATGACCCAGGTCGATCGATACACAGACAATTGCGGCAATAACCGTCGCCACTCTAGCAATGAGCTGTCAAACCCATGGAGCAATAGGATGGGGGACTCTCCCTGCCCTTGCTGCCCATAGGCGGTGGCAATCGGCTGGGTGGCGAGGTTGGTCATAATAGGCGACCGTCGAATCAGTTTCGCCATCGCCACCGATTCTGGTTCTGTGAGTTGGGCAATTTCCGGCAGCAAAAACTCGACAACCATGCCAGCAGATTGGTCAGATTTCCCCTTACTTTAAAAAGAAAGCTGCCGTTAACAGCAGCCTCTTGTCTCATCGTTCGAAACGGGCCAGGAGGGATTCGAACCCCCGACACCGTGGTCCGTAGCCACGTGCTCTAGTCCACTGAGCTACAAGCCCTCGCCGAGATTTCATCCTAGCATAGACGATTCCCATGATCCAAAATTCTTCTATAGAAAGTTCAGAAAACCCTACCCTCAGTCACCTGGATCGGCAAGGACAGGCCCAGATGGTGGATGTTTCAGCGAAGGTAGCCAGTGTCCGGCAAGCGGTTGCAGTGGGTCATATTCGCATGGCTCTAACCACCATGGAGGCGATCGCCAGCGGGAATTTGCCCAAGGGTGATGTTTTAGGAACGGCTCGTATTGCCGGTATTATGGCCGCAAAGCAAACCGCTAACCTGATTCCTCTGTGTCACCCTCTGCCCCTGCAAAAAGTCGAAGTGCAAATCACCCCAGAGCCGACCCTGCCGGGTTACTGCATTCAAGCGACGGTCAAAACCAAAGCTGAGACGGGCGTAGAAATGGAAGCGCTAACCGCAGTGTCGGTTGCCGCCCTAACGCTTTATGACATGGCCAAAGCCTTGGAGAAATCGATGCAGATTGAGGCCATCTATCTAGTGAGCAAAACTGGCGGCAAATCAGGAGCGTATCAACGGTCAGCCGCTATTGAATCGGGCACGTTCAGCCAGGGGAAGTGACTCGTTGGTGGCGGCTGATAAAGGCAACTGGCTATTTAAGCGCCTCAATTTTAAGTAGAAGTGCTAGACTCTGCGGATGATGGCGTTAGGGTCAGCCGATGGCAAAGCTGAAGCAGGGAGTGACACAAGCAGTTGTAGTTGTAGGAACCGCCCTCGGTGTTTTGCTGGTGGGTGCAGGGATTAAAACAGGAGTCTTTCGCACCGAGTTAGAGGCTTGGACACCCCCTGTGTTATCTAATCCGGAGGGGCAGCAGCCAAGTGTTGCCGGCCAGCTTGGCACTTTAGCTGCGCTGACGCCAGAGGCCCGACTCCAAAAGTTAACGGCGATCGCCCAGGGGCCAGCCACACCAGAGCGCAACCGTGCGCGTTACCTTTTATCCATTGATTTACTCCAACAGCAGAAGCCCCAGGCCGCGCTAGATTGGCTGGAAGGGTTAGAAATTGATTATTCTCTGCTCGCGGCGCATATTTTGCGCAATCGAGCACGGGCCTACGAGCAATTGGGCGATCGCGCCCAGGCTGAGGCCACTTGGCAAGCCCTCCTGCAAAACCATAGCGACAACCCCGTCGCCGTCGAAGCCTTGTTGGCCTTGGGCCAGAATGCCCAGGCGATCGCCCGGTTTCCAGCCCATCCCCGCACGGTTGAGGTTGCCCAAAAGCAGTTGAAGCAAACGCCAAAGAATCTGGCCCTCCAACTGCTGATTGCACGCCATGGGCAGCACCTGCCCGATTATGCCAACTACCTCGATCAGCTAGTAGAAGCCCATAGTAATCGCCTAAAACCAGAGGATTGGGCGGCGATCGCCTTTGGCTATTGGGAAAAGCAAGCCTACGCCAAAGCCGGCAATGCCTACGCGCGCTCCAACGCCACGCCACGCCATGCCTACCGCATTGCTCGAGGCTGGCAACTAGGAGCAAAGGAAGGGGCACAAGCAGCCTATCAGCAAATGATCCAGGCGTTTCCTGAAAGTGAAGAAACGGGACTGGCCCTGCTGCGATTGTCGCGATTAGCCGATCCCCCGGCGGCGATCGCCTATCTCGATCAAATCATCAGTCGCTTTCCAGCACAGGCCGGAGAAGCCCTGGCCGACAAAGCCAACCTGCTCGAAAAACAGGGGAATGAAGCCGCTGCCCATGCCGTGCGTAAACAATTGCTGGGCAAGTATGGCAAGTCGGCGGCGGCAGCAGAGTACCGCTGGAGTATGGCTCAAAAGAGTGCAGCGGCCAAAGACTACAGGGCCGCGATGACTTGGGCCGAGGCGATTGTAAAGCAAAGCCCAGAGAGCGAGACAGCCCCCATGGCTGGTTACTGGTTGGGCAAATGGGCTGAGCGGTTGCGCCAAGAGCGGGCAGCCCGTTTGGCCTATGAGCAGGTGCTGCGACAATACCCAGAGTCTTACTATGCCTGGCGATCGGCGACTCGCCTGGGCTGGCAAGTGGGTGACTTTAACACCGTGCGAGCATTGAATCCGACGGTGGTACGGCCCCCGGCACGGTCAGAGCTACCCGCTGGCTCTCCCCTACTGCAAGAGCTGTTTCAGCTAGGCCAGGATCGAGATGCCTGGGAACTGTGGCAGGTGGAGTTTACCAACCCCGCTCAACCGAGTGTAGCGGAGCAATTTACCGATGGCGTTTTGCGCATTGGGGTGGGCGACTACCTAGAGGGCATGTTTATGTTGTCTTTTCTCAGTCAGCGAGAACGGCCCGCTGAGCGGGAAGAATACCGCGCCCTCAAGAGCCAGCGCACTTACTGGGAATTTCTCTACCCCTTTCCCTATTTAGAGGCGATCGCGAACTGGTCTCAAAAGCGGCAACTCAATCCCCTGTTAGTAACAGCCCTAATTCGGCAAGAGTCGCGCTTTATGCCTGGGATTCGGTCTTCGGCAGGAGCCGTTGGCTTAATGCAGGTAATGCCCGATACAGCCGCCTGGATTGCCAAGCAAATTGCCCTACCGAGTTATCGACTCAATTATCCTGACGATAACATCAAGCTAGGCACCTGGTACCTGGACTATACCCATCGAGAGTACAGCAATAACTCAATGTTGGCTGTCGCTAGTTATAATGCTGGCCCCGGTGCAGTAGCCAATTGGGTGAAGCGTCATCCCAATCTGGATGTGGATGAATTTATCGAGGCGATTCCCTACACGGAAACTCGTGGCTACGTTAAGTCGGTATTTGGTAACTATTGGAACTACCTGCGAATTTATAACCCAGAGATTTCTCAACAGGTGGCCCAAATTTCTGATCGCCACCCGCCGATGGCCTGGTTGCAGAATCAATGGACAAGTTGGCTCTTTGTCGAAGTCAACTGAGCATAGCCCTGGGGTTCTATGGCATTCCACTTTGGAGTTTGGCCAGGGCAGGGGTTTTATCGCTTGGGTCAAAAAGATTAGGACAAAACCTAGTGATCAAACGCCAATGCTGGGCAAGCTTGTTGACGGGCCATTGCCATGAGAACCATTGTGATGGTGATAGAGAGCATGTCACCTTTTCAGGCCATTATCCCCCAGCCCTTTCTCCCAACCTGGGAGCAGGGGGGCCGAGCCATTTCAAAGTCCCTCTCCCAACTTGGGAGAGGGATTAGAGCAATCCGGGCATACCAGAAAAGGGGGAGGGCAGAAGTGACATGCACCCATGGTAAGAGATCCATGGTGAGAGCCGCGTGAATTGCTGTTATTCACCAGCCTGCATGGGGAAGGTAAGAGGTCCATGGTGAGAGGGCCACGGTGTTGGGGTCAGCGGTGAAACGTGCAGGAGCCGTGCTTGCTGAATTTAGGCGATCGCGTGTGTAGAAAGAACAATAGACTCCGACAATTGATCAAGGAGAAACTGTGCGTCGCTTCCGTGTTTTTGGCATCTTTTGTGCAGCCGTGCTGCTTCTGGTTTGGGCAACCACCATGGCGCTTTCACCTGCTCCTGCGAGCGCCCAATTGCCCCCCCTGATAGAGCCTTATTTAACAGCAGGCAAGTTGGCAGAAGGGGAGGCAGCCATCACCGCCTACTTAAACCGCAAACCCACCGATGACAAAGCCCGTTTTAGCTTAGGCATGGTGCAAGTCATCCGGGGAATGGAGCGGCTAATGCAATCGCTGTATCGCTATGGTGTCCGCGATTCGGCGGTGCGTAATTTCTTCCCCATTTTGCGCTTGCCTGTGCCCCCAAATCCTGCTCCGGAGACGCTGACCTATGACGCGGCTCGCCAGATATTGCAAACCTTTTTAGATGACTTGAATCAAGCACAAACAACGCTGGCAGAAGTCAAAGATCCAGCAGTAAAGTTACCACTTCGCATCGGTCTGATTCGGATGGATGTGAATGGAGATGGTCAAGCAGATGATAACGAACGGTTTTGGAAGGCCTTTTCCGGCATGACATCCATTCCAGTAACGGCGCAGCAGGCCCAACGCTTTTTAATTGCGTTTGATACGGGGGATGCCGTCTGGCTGCGGGGATATTGCAACTTGATCAGCGCAACGATTGAAACTCTACTAGGGTACAACTGGCAGGATTTACTGGAAACAACGGGGCATCTAGCCTTTGCCAAAGTCGCAACGCCTCACACCTTTCTCAGTGAAGAAAAGTCCAGTCGCCCAGATATCTATAATCCCTTTAGCTTTGCGGATATTGTTGCCTTTATTCATCTGCTCAACTTTGATGTGACAGAGCCAGAACGGTTAACCCGGGCCTTGCAGCACCTACAAACGACGCTGAGTCTGAGTCGGCGGTCGTGGCAACTGATTCGGGCAGAAACGGATAATGACCAGGAATGGTTACCCAGCTCTAAGCAAAAGGGGGTGATTCCTAATGCCGTGGTCACGGATGCGATGATTGATAGTTGGCTTGGTTTTGTGGATGAGTCAGAGGCATTATTGGCTGGCAAAAGGTTGGCCCCCTTCTGGCGGGGCGATCGCCGCCAGGGCATCAACCTCAATCGCGTCTTTACCCAACCTCGCCGTTTGGATCTTGTCCTTTGGTTTCAGGGAAGTGGGGCAACCCCCTATTTAGAAAAGGGGAGCTTGACTAATGCGCAGGTATGGGGACGATTGCTCCAGACCTTTGGCGGCAACTTTTTACCCTTTGCCTTTTGGTTTAATTAGTAAACGAAGGCATTAGTCTGGCTACCCTCCCCCCCTTGCTTGCATGTCCGTTAGGACTATACCCCTTTCCCAGAGCAAGAGAGGGGCTTCGCTCCCCCCTGCTCCCTCAATGGGAGCAGAGGCTGGGGGATGAGGGTGACTAAGACGAGTCCAGAAATTTCCGCTGGAAGGTAACAGGGCTTTAGAGAATGCCTTAACGCCCTTGTTCTTGGTAGCCCTAACGACTCCGATCACGGCTAGCCGGACGAAACCTTGCCTCCGCAGGTTATGGAAGGCCCCAATTGAGTAAAGCCTGCATCGAAGGATTTGGCTCATCTCATCGCAGCTTTAACCGCCAGACGCGGCTCACCCTAGTGCTTTCAGCACATCTGTTACCCCTCATAGGGAACCCCTAAGCGCTCCTGAAAGACCCGCTCGCCCAGGGGTAAGCGTCCCGGATTTGGCCGTGGCTCAGCCGCATAGCCAACGGGCACGACCACTGCGATTGCCAAATCAGGGTCATCAGCCGCCCCAATCACCGCCTTCACCTTGTCTTCAACCCAGCCATTCATATAGCAGGTAGAGAGGCCCAGGCTCTCAGCTGCCAGCACCAGATGGGCAGAGGCAATCATCGCATCCTTAATGGCATACTCCCGCTGCTTATCGCCCAAACCCTCCGTAAATTGGGGAATTGCCTGGGTAAAGTAAGCGATCGTTTTGTCATTCCACGCCCCAGTTGCTCTGGCAGACTCCATAATTGCAGTCAAATCCTGGAGTCCATCCTTGCCATTGGCCGCAAAAACAAAAGAGACCGGAGCCTGCACAACCTGCTGTTGATTCCAGCAGGCTTCAGCCAAAGCGGCTTTTTGGGCTTCGTCTTGAATCAAGATAATTCGCCAATCTTGCAGATTAAAGCTGCTAGGAGCCGCTACGGTTAGTTCTACAAGCTGCCTTAATAACTCAGCAGGAATTGGATCAGGCTTGAAGGTCTTAATCGAACGACGCTGTAAAATTGCAGTTGGGACATCTAAGGGTTGCAGCGATAAAGACATAAAAGACTCCGTAAGTGCAATGAGAGTAAATGCAATGAGATTCAGAAAACAGCAGCGAGGAGAACACGCAAAACAGCAGACAGGGAAACCGCTCTAAACCTGGAGGTGATGCCGAATCGCCCGACAGATGAGAACAAAAGCTACGATAAGAGCTGCTCAGCCGAACGCTTCAATATGTCCAGCACTCAATTCATACCCATAAATCAAAACAGCCTGAAAGGCCAAGGCATTGAAGGGGCAAGTAGGCAAAATCTAGGCGTTGCTGAACGAAGGGATGAATTGCCCTCATTCTTCCCACCCTCTTCTCCTAATGGGAGAAGAGATGTAGGAAACACTAGTCAAGACCCTGTTCTCTCCCAAAGGGAAAGAGCAAATTGGGTGATTCCTATCCAGGTTTAGCAACGTCGGCAAAATCTGTGAACCTGCCTGCCCCCTTAGAAGTTAGCTTTTCAATCAGCAGACACACTGAACCGTACAGCCAATTGCTTTCACCTAGAGGGTGTGCCAGCGCATGGAATGCTAACAATTGGTTTACTGATCCAGGTACTTCACCAGAGTTGCGAGCAAAGTCGTCTTGGGAACAGCCCCGATAACCCGGTCAACCGGCTCTCCTCCCTTGAAGATGACCAGGGTTGGAATGCTGCGAACACCATAGGTCGTCGCGATGTCAGCATTTTCATCGACATTGAGCTTGACGACCTTAGCCTGCCCAGCCAACTCGCTAGAAATTTCATCGACGATAGGGGCAACCATGCGACAGGGGCCACACCAAGGCGCCCAAAAATCAACTAGAACGGGTAAATCGCTGGCAAGCACCTCGGTTTGAAAGGTGTGATTGCTAACAGAAGCGATGGATGACATGGCACTCTCCTTACGCTGAGATGAGTGGGGTAGTTCGCTTATTCGAAAAAATCGAATAAGCGAACTATACTGCTTTTTATGGGATAATGCAACTATGCGGAGGCTTCATCATCCTAATCCAGAAGACATTCTTCTCACGGATGTCTTGTATGCACTGGGTGACCCGGTCAGATTGGCGATCGCCCAGCGCCTGGCCCAGAAGGGTGCCCTACCCTGCTGTGAGTTAGGCGTAGCCGTGCCAAAGTCAACCCTTTCCCACCACTTGCGGATTATGCGAGAAGCCGGTCTACTGCACTGCCACAAAGAGGGAACCCAGCATATTAACTCTTTACGCCGCGCTGATTTGAATGCCCGCTTTCCTGGCCTACTCGATCAAATCCTGGATGTGGCGATGATGGCCAGTCAACCAGTTGAGCGGGTAGAGTCGCAACCAGGTGAGGCGGAGCATTGATGAAGCCACCGTTGACCAAGCATTCATATTCAGTCAAGAAAGGTTTGATTCGTCTCGGATCCTCAAAATTTGCCCTGCCTTCATTTTTGGCTGCACTGTTACCCGTTCAGTCAAATCGGGCAAACCGCTAGCGCAGAAATGTAAGGATTCCAACGTCATCCGTCAAGAGAAGGTTTTATTTTTCTTCTCAAGAGAAGGTTTTATTTTTCTCCTGTCGCGGTAAGGTAAAACTAAACTACCGATGATCTGCGATGGGTAATTTGGAGACTTCTTCCATCCGTCCCGATGATGCAGAAAGGGAATGTTGTTATCGGCAGACGTTTCGTGCCGAGGGGGTTCTGCGTAATCCAGCGCAGGCTTTGCTTTGCGGCTCAAAACCAACCATCAATGCCTTTGAAGTCACGCTAGAACGCTTAGGTGCTGCGATTAAAATGGGCCTGTATGAGCCGGGCGAGCGGCTGCCAAGCGAACGAGAAATCGCTAACCTGATGGGAGTCAGTCGGGCAACGGTTCGTGAAGCGATTCGGTTATTGACGGAGCAAGGCGTTTTGTACTCTAAACGCGGGCGACAGGGGGGTACCTTTGTGGCCAATACACTGCCTCCTGAATCGATAACGAACCTACGGCAGCGCTTACAAAGTATGGGAGCAAGTCTGGAAGAAATTCTTGATCATCGGCTGGTGGTTGAGACTGGAGTGGCGGAACTGGCAGCTCAACGGGCAGAAGCTGAACAGATTCAGGAGTTGCAACTTCTGGTGAATGAGATGACTAATACGCAGGACTATCGCACTTACCGCAAGCTGGATATTAAGTTTCATCTGCTATTGGCTCGCACAACTCAAACTAATCGGCTACCGGCCCTAGTGGCAGAAGTCCATGCTGAGTTTTCTGATTGGTTGATGGCGGCTCCCTACGGCTTATCGCCATGCCTACATTCCACAGATCAGCATCGGGCGATTCTCGAAGCGATCCGCAATCGAGACACCGTAGCGGCGCGATCGCTGATGCAAGAGCATATTCTGGCAACCAATCGTTTCTTGATAGGGCTGCCCTGACTACGCGTTCTAGGGCTTGGCCCAAGTTGGAATAAATGGGAGGAATTGAGGGCCTTTCCCATAGTGGGAATGACCACTTTTCTTTAGCAGGTCTGTTTTTCTTAAGCTGGCCTGCCATTCTTTTTGGCATACTATCAGACCATTGATTCACCCGGCAGTGGCCGTTGGGCAAAGGGGGCTGGAATTTCTATAGGTTTCTGCTTCAAAAGGGCAAGATCAATGGCTGCCAGAGTGATAGTGTGCCATTCAACCGCAATCGGTGCGCTCAACTGTGCGACTAACATAGGCCCAATGTCAAGCATTACCGGCTCTTCTTCCGGACGGCGCAGCGCCAGTTTGATGAAGTCGTCACCTGTTGGAGGTGGGCACGCTATTGGGAGCGGGCCGAAACGGATCTGGCCCCTGGCCGTTTTTACCGAAGGGTGGCACAACAGCCGTTGCAAACCGTTGACCTATTCTGCTAAGCGTTGGGCCAGCAGTTGATTGGTTAACTTTGGATCCGCGCGTCCACTCGTCTTTTTCATCACCTGACCAACAAAGAACCCCAGCATTTTTGTTTTTCCAGCGCGATATTGCTCAAGCTCTTTGGGGTGAGCAACGAGCAATTCATCAATAATGGCATTGATGGCAGCAGGGTCAGAGAGCTGAATCAGTCCTTCTGCTTCGACGATCTGGGTAGGAGAGCCGCCCTCCGTCAACAGTTTCGGGAGAACGGTTTTTGCCCCTGCGTTACTAATGGTGCCTTTTTCAATCAGCCCAATCAATTCTGCCAGTTGCACTGGCTGCAATTTCAAATCAGCCAGGCTGAGGTTGGCGTTGGTGTTGAGAAAGGCGCTGATATCTTGGGTGATCCAGTTTGCTGCCTGTTTGGCGGGTGCACCAGCGGCTACGGTTGCCTCAAAATACTCGGCTTTGCTGCGATCGTCGGTGAGCACACGGGCATCGTAGGGAGATAAGCCCAGCTCATGCTCGTAGCGATCGCGCTTTTGGTAAGGCAGTTCAGGCAGCTCACTGCGCCAGCGTTCTAGTTGCTCAGGAGAGACTTCGATCGGCCCGAGGTCGGGTTCGGGAAAGTAGCGATAATCGCTCGAACCTTCCTTGACCCGCATACTGATGGTGCGCTGAGAGGCTTCATCCCATAGCCGGGTTTCTTGGATGATGCGTTCCCCCGCGGCGATCGCCTCAATTTGTCGATCAATCTCGTATTCAATGGCTCGCTGAATCGCATTGAACGAGTTCATATTCTTAATTTCAACCTTGGTGCCAAAGGTTTCTGAACCAACCGGACGCACCGAAATATTGACATCACAGCGCAGGGACCCCTCCTGCATGTTGCCATCGCTCACCCCCAGGTAACGCATAATACGGCGGAGTTCCTGAGCATATTCGGCAGCTTCTTGACCACTGCGCAAATCTGGCTCTGAAACAATCTCGATCAGGGGCACCCCAGCCCGGTTGTAATCGACCAGGGAGTAGCTAGACCCGGCCAGGCGATCGCTGCCTCCGTGTACGAGCTTGCCCGCATCTTCCTCCATGTGCAGGCGCGTAATGCCAATGCGTTTGCGGGTCGAGGTGCCAGTTGCCTTGTCGTATAACTCAATTTCTAGCCAGCCATGCTCAGCGATCGGCAAGTCATACTGAGAAATCTGGTAATTTTTAGGCAAATCTGGATAAAAGTACTGCTTACGGTCAAACTTGCTGTAAGGGGCAATTTGACAATTGAGCGCTAGCCCTGCTTTAACAGCATATTCCAGCACCTTTTGATTCAGCACCGGCAATACTCCTGGCATCCCCATACAGACTGGATCGATATGGGTGTTAGGAGGAGCGCCAAATTCCGTTGAGCTAGTCGAGAAAATTTTAGTAGCCGTGCTGAGCTGGCAGTGGGTTTCTAGCCCAATCACTGCTTCATATTGGGTTTTGGTGGGGGTTGCCGTCGTCATGGCAAAAGCTGTTACTTTACTATGGAGTCACTGCGCCCTATTGTAGCGACTTCCTGACCATCCTTCTGCCTACCTATCGCTGAGAAGGTAGATTTTTGAAACAGCCCTAAGTGGATGAGTTGCGGTGCCGCTCGGTCATCCCAGCCGCTCGGTCATCCCAGGGGGCATTCACCGGTGACAAGCGTCTGTCCATTTGTCCTATTTCAGGCCTAATCCTCATGCATGCGCTCTCTATTCCAACCTGGATGATTCACGTCTCGAGTGTGATCGAGTGGGTTGTTGCCATCTGGCTCATTGCTGAGTATGCCGAAGTGACCCATAACCGAAGCTGGTATGGCGTTTCGTTTGCGATGCTGCCCGCCCTTGTCAGCGCTATGTGTGCCTGTACCTGGCATTTCTTTGACAATGCCCCAAGGCTGGATTGGCTGGTTGTTGTGCAAGCTGCCACCACACTAGTTGGCAACATAACGTTAATGCTGGCGGCCTGGGGGATCTGGCGCAGTGCTAGAAAAGCAACTGGTTGGCAGCTCAATAGTTTTGTGCTGCCTGTTTTGCTCTTATTGCCCCCGGTATCTGTGTTTTCCCTATCCAAAGAAAACTTGTTTGCGTTTTCCCTGTTTCCTTACCTGGGGTTTCTTTGGTTTCTCACGCGATCGGGGCTGACCCCTCGCTTGGCGCTTATGGGCTTCTACATGACTCTCATGTTTGTGGCGATTACCATCCCAGCCGGAATTTACGCCAAAGCTACCTACGGGGCAGAGCTAGCCAATGTAGATTGGTTGCACGGCGGTGCTGAGTTTTTTCTAACCCTGGCTAATATTCTCGTGGTGTTGGGCTTTCGTCAGGCTCTTAGCCAGCATCAGGCCATGGACAGAACAGCATAATGGTTTTGGATTAGCTTGATTAAGGTGATCGCTCAAGGAGAGCTAGTGGGGATGGGGGCTAGGAGTGCGGTTCATTGGCGGCTGAGAATCATGATTCTGTGAAGAGTTGTCAATTCTCGCTTTGAGGGTAAACTGAACAAAAGTTAATCTAAGCCGTAATTTTCTTTCAAGCATGCTGAGTCAGTTGCAGAAACTAAGCCAAAACACTGATGGACGTTATGCCAGTGATGATGAACTTCGGTTTATTGCCGATTATTTGCGTGGCTATGGTTTGCGGTTGCAAACGTATCAACGGCTTCACCAAGTCGAAAGGGATTTAGTGGAAGCGGTCTATCAGAAAATGCAGCGGATTGACCCAAGTTTATTTGTCAGTGCTGATGGAGAAATCAGTGCTAAGTGGAGGCGCGATACGATTCGGGTGTTGCGTTACTCTGCTCTGGCAATGTTGATGAACGATCCCGATAGCCTGCGGGAGCAACTCTTGTACTGGATGCAAACGATTATGCGCGCCTTTGGTGCCCAGCGGAGTTGTAAGGTAACCTACGAAGTGATGCAGGAAATGGTTAATCAGTATCTAACACCGGAGCAATCAAGTATTTTCTGCCCTTTTCTGGAAGTGAATCAGCAACTTTTGGGAATTGCTTAACTGATTTGTCTCCAATGGCTTAGTACAGCAAGGCGGTAATTTCTGGACTCGCCTCAGTCACCCTCCTACCCTAACCCCTTCCCAAAAGTTGGGAGAATCGCCTTAACCCCCCATTCGTGGGGGGCAGGGGGCCTCGGAGAGAGGCCGGGGGTGAGGGTAGCCAGACTGATGCCTTCGTCTACTAGGTTCTCTCTAACTAGCGCTATCTGATTGAGCACGGGGTGCAGGGGTAACCCCTCTGGCTAGGGCTAAGCCCCCATCCTCTCAACTCCTGATGGATTCAGCAATCTGGCGATCGCTGCTGATTTTTTCTTGCAGTCTTCCTAGACTCAATCAAGCTGCATCATCTAGGAATCGATCAAATAGGTCGCTTTAATTCTGGATTGGGGCAAAGTTTTGAGAGCCTCACTCAAAGTTTGAGCACTGCGATCGCCCCAGGAGACCCTGCGTCATGGGCAAAGTCTGCTAGGAAACTAGCATATCCTTTCTAATCAAACAGGGTAGGATTTCAAAGTTGCGTTAAGAGGTGAGCACTGAACCTCTGAGCGATCGCCCTGGAGCTATTAGTGGTCGGCTTATGAATGCAGTCGAAATTGAAGAAGCTGTTTCTCGGTTAGCCGAATCTCCGTTTGACCCGGCAGAGTTTCCGTTTGCATTTCTGGAAGCCTTTGGCAACAAGGCAACAACGATTAAACGGCTAAAAAGTCAGGGTAAGGATTCCACCAATCAATCCGACCTGCCCGACGGGGTGCTCCAGCGCCAGAATATTCACATCCAGGTCTGTGCTGCGGGGCAAGTGAGGGAAACGTTGACCGCATTGCGCAACAGTCCAGCGACGGCTCGCCATAAGGTCAAGTTTATCTTGGCGACGGATGGCCAGAGCTTTGAAGCAGAAAACCTGGTAGATGGCGAAACCGTTGCCTGTACCTATCCTGATTTTGCGGATCATTTTGGGTTTTTCTTGCCCTTGGCGGGCATTACCACGGTTAAGCAGATTCGGGAAAATGCCTTTGACATTAAGGCGACGGGGCGGCTGAACCGGCTGTATGTGGAGTTGCTAAAGCAAAACCCAGACTGGGAGCAGCGCCCGGAAGATTTCAACCATTTTATGGCGCGGTTGATCTTCTGCTTTTTTGCCGAAGATACCAACATCTTTCCGCCCACACACAAGGGGGAAGGGTTGTTTACCCATACCCTGGCGCAAATGAGCGATGGTGACAATACCCATGCGGTGTTGGCGGAGATTTTTCGGGCGATGGCGACGCCGTTGTCGGAACGGGCAGCAGCAGGGATTCGCAAGTGGGCGGAGGCGTTTCCCTATGTGAATGGGGGGCTGTTTGGCCCTCATCCTGGCCCTCATCCCCTAGCCCCTTCTCCCAATCAGGGAGAAGGGGAACAAGAGACTGCTTCTCCCCTCTCCACCTCCCCCCGTTCGCGGGGGGCTAGGGGGACAGGAAGAGAGACCGGGAGTGAGGGCGTTGACTCTGGGTTTGGCCCTCATCCCTTAGCCCCTTCTCCCAAAGCGGGAGAAGGGGAACAAGAGACTGCTTCTCCCCTCTCCACCTCCCCCCGTTCGCGGGGGGCTAGGGGGGCAGGAAGGGAGACCGGGAGTGAGGGCGTCCCCTGCTTCAGCAAGATTGCTCGCTCCTACCTCCTCCACGTGGGTAACCTCGACTGGAAGCAAATTAACCCCGATATTTTCGGCTCGATGATCCAGGCTATTGCCGAAGAGGAAGAACGCGGTGCCCTGGGGCTACACTACACCAGCGTGCCCAACATCCTCAAGGTGCTGAATCCGTTATTTTTGGACGAGTTGCGTGCCCAACTCGAAGAAGCAGGCGACAACTCCCGCAAGCTGCTGAACCTGCGCAAACGGCTAGCGCGGATTCGCGTATTTGACCCCGCCTGTGGGTCGGGCAACTTTTTGGTGATTGCCTACAAAGAAATGCGGGCCATTGAAGCCGAAATTAACCGCCGTCGGGGGGAGCCAGACCGCCGTTCCGAGATACCCCTGACCAACTTTCGCGGCATCGAGATTCGCCACTTTGCAGCGGAGATTGCCAGATTGGCGCTGATTATTGCCGAGTACCAGTGCGATGTG